>JAFXWC010000071.1 GCA_017534445.1 Treponema sp. | reverse complement strand
GTCTGTTGCAAGCTATGCAAAGGCTGCAAAGGTAAAGGTTTGGATTAGCGCTACATCAAACAGCGAGGATCTTGAAGACCAGGCTCCAAAGGCTATTCTTCCTTATTTTACAGCTGTTGTTCACCTTGTTGCTTCTAAGGCTCACGGAACACAGGTAAAAATCCTTAAGATGGGAAAGAAGGGTGCTGTTGATTCAGTCCTCAAGCTTGATCCAAAGACTTTGCTCATCACAAACAAATAATCAGTCTTACTTAGTGTAAGATTCGTAAGAATGCCGGATGGTACTTGCCGTCCGGCATTTTTTTTTCCTGATTTATGTAATTTTTAAGGTATTTTGTACTAAAAAAAAGTGTTGTATTTTTCATTTTATTTTAGTATAAAAGTGCCATGAGAGATTTTCAGTTTTTAAGTTTGACAAAAGAGTTGGAGAAGTTGTTTTCTAAAAAGAATGTGCTGGCACTTGCAATGTCTGTATTGGCCCTTCTTTCCCTGCTAATGGGATGCGGTGGCGGCGGTGGTGATAGTGGCAGCGATGATGATGAGGGTGCCCTCGGCTATGAATTTACAACGCCTGTTCTGGACGGCATACTGACCGGCTACATGGGAGACCTTTCAAGCCCCAATGTCCCCTGCAACGGAACTACATATTATCTTTCTGCAAATGTTTCAAGCGAAGGAAGCGGTACAAGCTCAAGTCCCTTCAAGACATTTACGGAGGCGGCAAGGCATTTGCAGCCAGGTGACACGCTTATTATACAGGGAACATTCAAAAATCCAGAAAGGATAAAGCTTTCTTCCATTCATGGAAACGCCGGCAATTACATAACAATCAAGGGTGAAACCGGTGCGGCACTTTCCGGCGAGGAAATCAGTGAAAACAACAACAAAATCCTTAAGATAGAAGATTGCTCCTACCTAAAGATTGAAGGCCTTACTTTTAAAGACCATGTGAATACAAAAAACGGTGGTGGCGGCATAGGAGTGTATCCTCCTGCAAACCACATAGTAATCGACAGCTGCACCTTTACAAACCTAATGACAACTCACGAGACGGACCACGGTACAACAAACGGAATCATTGTCTACGGAAATTCCACCACAGATACCATCCACGACATATTCATCAGCAACAACTCTTTTAGCAACATGGCAACAGGCTGGGCTGAATGCCTTACCGTAACCGCAAACGTTGAATACGTAAACCTTATAAGCAACACGATTGACACAACAGGCAACATAGGCATAGACGTTGGCGGAAACTACGGTTACTGCGACGACCCTTCAAAAGACTTTGCCCGCTACATTTACATATATGACAACACGGTAATAAACTGCGTCTCACCAAATGCTACTGCAGGAAGCATATACTGCGACGGTGGTCAGCATATAATCATAAGGAACAACCACCTTTCCAACGGCCAGACCGGATTCAGCACAGGATCGGAACAGGTTCCAAAAAACGAAAACTATTCCACCGGTGACATTTTAATTGAAGGAAATTCTGTGGATGACTTTGACCACGGAGTTTGGCATTGCGGAGGATACAGAAAGGAACTTGGCTGGGTGCAGAATGTTAGGTTTACAAACAACACTGGTACAAACACAGGTTACGGTCGCAATTGTGCTGTAATAGTCTTTAACAAGTGCCGCAACATAGACTTTAGCGGAAACACTTTTACAAACCCCGACCATTCTGGCGTAACAAAAGTTTACTATTCCTTTAAGGATTCTCCGTATACGAAAAATGTTAGCGACCAGAACAATACTTGGGGCTGGTAGCCAACCGTTTTGCATGCAGTCCCGTGTGTAATAGACTCTTAAAAAATCAAGCTTTTTAATGCTTCCGAGTTGATTACATACATGTGTTTTTACCGCCTGCAATCTTTTTGCAAAAGGCAACAATTTCTTCCTTGTGGGAAAGCAGGTCTTCTTTGTTTTCAACGGAGGTAAAGCCTATTCTGTCTGCGCTTTCAATTTCAAGGTGGCCGTAGAAATGTTCTATTGTTTGTATTAGCCTGTCGCATTCATGCATGCCGGGTCCCGTCCGCTGAACGATGGAGTAGCCTTTTTTGCCGGTGGTTAATTTTGCATGGGGGTCGTGGGTGTTGCACCATGGAGTCCAGCGGTCAATGAATGCCTTGTACTGCCCGGGAACGTCTGCCCAGTAGGAGGGTGCGCAGGAAACAATTATGTCTGCCTTTTCAAATTCTTGGACGGCAAGGACAAAGTCGTCCTGGAGCTTGCACTTTGCTGTTTTGTGGCAAGACCTGCATCCCTTGCAGAATTCAAACTTGTAATCATCAATGCAGATTGTTTTTACGTCAAAGCTATTCTTTAATTCTTCTTTTACGATATTGACGATTTCTGCCGTTGCACCGTTTCTTACAGGACTGCAGTTTATAACTAAAGCTTTCATGTTTCCTCCCAAGGCATTATTTTTTTTGTATTCCTCCATATATACTACTTTTTAGCGGAAAAATCCATATTGATATGACGGCAAACAGACCTGTAGACAAGATTGTGTTTTTATGCAATACTATCCATAGTAGCAAAGGCGCAGCGTTATGACTTGTCATAAGACTTGTCATAATTCTGTGCCTTTTTTTTATGCGGAGGTGCTTATGATTGATGTCATAGCAAAGGTGAACGGCGCGGTTAACGGCGTTGTTTGGGGTGTTTTCGGAATTGTATTGCTTTTTGCGGCCGGAATAATCATGACCCTTGTGAACAAGGGCTTTCAGTTTACGCACTTTGCCCATTGGATTAAAAAGACAATTGGCGCTATTTTTACTGACCGCCACATAACGGCTCATACTGCAAAAGACAATAAGGCTATCTCGCAGTTCCAGAGCCTTTGCACGGCTATGGCTGCCACGATTGGAACCGGCAATATTGTTGGTGTTGCAACAGCAATAATCGCTGGTGGTCCCGGAGCAATTTTCTGGATGTGGGTTATGGCCATTTTTGGCATGATGACAAATTATTCAGAAAACGTGCTTGGCATATACTTTAGAAGAAAGAGTGCCACTGGCGAATGGCGCGGCGGTGCAATGTACTACCTAAAGGACGGACTTGGCGGCTATAAGGGAATGAAGAAAATTGGCTGCGTCCTTGCCTTCCTTTTCTGCCTCTTCTGCCTTTTGGCAAGCTTTGGCATTGGAAACATGAGCCAGGTTAACTCCATTGCGGGAAATATGACCAGCGCATTCAGCGTGCCTGCTTGGGTTACTGGAATTGTACTTGTTATTATTGCGGCCTTGGTTATCCTTGGCGGTTTAAAGAGAGTTGCAAGTGTTTCTGAAAAGCTTGTTCCTTTTATGGCACTTTTGTATATGATTGGCGCTCTTGTGGTAATCATTTCTAATGCGTCTGCTGTTCCGCAGGTGTTTGCTTCTATATTCAAGGGGGCATTTGCCTTGCGTGCGGCTGGCGGCGGACTTGTTGGCTACGGGGTCCAGAAGGCTATAACCTGGGGCTTTAAGCGCGGTGCTTTTAGCAACGAAGCTGGCCTTGGTTCTTCCGTAATGGTTCATTCAAGTTCCAACGTAAAGGAACCTGTTCAGCAGGGAATGTGGGGAATCTTTGAAGTCTTTGCAGATACAATAATCGTTTGTACTTTGACAGCCCTTGTTGTCCTTTCTTCCGGCTGCGTTGATTTGGAAAGCGGTGCGGTCATTGCCAAGAGTGCAGGGGCTGGCCTTGTAGGAGAAGCCTTTGGAACTGTCTTTGGTTCCGGCGGTTCAAAGTTCATTGCCATTGCAATCCTGCTTTTTGCCTTTTCCACAACCTTGGGCTGGAGCCACTACGGTGCAACTGCATGGCAGTACATCTTTGGCGAAAAGACCCAGTTCATCTACAAGGGCCTCTTTGTTGCCATGATTTTCTTTGGCTGCATCATGAAGCTTGACCTTGCATGGGACCTTAGCGACACCTTTAACGGCCTCATGATGATTCCAAACCTTATAGGAGTCCTTTCCCTTTCGCCTCTTGTAGCCCGCATCACCGCAAACTACATTAAGCGCATAATCCACGGAAAAGACGAAAAGCCCATGCTTTCTGCATTTGAATAATGTAGCTTAAAATTGGGGCAGGGCTTTGGGGAATGTAATCCTCATAGCTCTGCCCTTTTTGCTTGTGCTGGCACTAAGAAAAATGTTTGTCAATTCAGAATTGTTATGGTAACCGTGTTGTCAGTTGGTCATTGTACCAAAAGAAGATTTTACCATAGCCTGGTATATTTTAAAAAGTTCTGCAACTATTTCTGATTCCGTCATACTCTGTTTGAATCCATAGGCTGCCATAACAGCTCGGTCGTTGGCTTGATGAGCCTTATCGAGTTCAGGAAACAGATATGGATTTTCACCGTAGAGTTGGGCAAGCGTACAGTCTGCGTATTTTGCCCTTGCATCAAGTATCGCTTGTGCTGTTGCTTCAATCTTAGCTTTTTGTTCTTCTGTAGGCGTACACCACGGAAAATTGTTGTAGACAATATCTTTACTGTAGCGATAATCACTTTTCAGTCGACCTCCAACTGTTCGCATCCATGTATTATGAATACATGAACTAAGTACTCCAAAGTGAAATAATGTCGCATCAGGAATTATGTGCACAGAATCTGATGAAATAATCTCTGGTTGCAAAAATCCCATGGGTATGTACTTGCGTCTTCCAGATGATACTCGAGGAATCAAAAGATAATTTCCTTTTGGAAAGTTTTCCACATGAAAACGTGTAGGCTTTTCTGCGAGTTTTACAGTTGGAGCACTTGTGCTTTTTAAGCGGTATTCACGCACGGCTTTTACGCGCTTCATACATTCGGGCATTTTGAGTAATTCAGCGGGAGAAAGGTCACCAAGCCACAAGCACCAACGTTTATTTCCATTGATGAATTCATCACTTCCCATCCACTGGTGAAAATATTTTTTAGATTTTGGCTCCTTTTTGATGAATGCTTTCATTTCTGTTTCACCGAACAGATAAAAACCTCCATCGATAGGCTTGTTTCCTATTCCTATTTCTGGGACATCACACAACGGGTGTTGCCGGCTTTCGATACATACGTTAGGTAGGTCAAGCAGATAGCCATTTATATTCTGAACAATCTGCTTGTTGCCGTTTTGGTCAAAGATGAATTTCTGCTTCTGTAAAGAATCTTTATCAGAGAATCCAACAATAACACAATGAACATGTGCCATATCAGAGCTTTCCGAATACCATCTAAATGTGCGGTAAGCAAAATCAATTTTGATTCCTATCCCGAAAATTAATTTCCATAGAATAGAAACATGCTCTCCCTGACAGATTGAATTCGTAGAAACAAGAGCACTTTTTGTCTTTTTGCCTTTCATGTATTCGGCAGCTATTTTGTACCAGCAGCAAACATAATCAAGGTTGCCAGCGCCTTTTACACCAGCAAATGTATCAGCAATGTCTTTCTTTTGCTCGCTTTCTTTACGCATTATTCTTGCGCCAGAGAAAGGCGGATTTCCGATGATGTAATCATATTCAATCGGCTCAGCTTTTTCTTTTGAGGGCTTTTTCTTTTCCACTTTGCGCACTCGGGCATTCAGTTCTTCCATGTGGTTTCCGTAAAGCGAACGCGGCTCTATTTCTGGTGAATGGACTTCGCTTGCGCTATCAAAATCTGCTTCATCATACAGGTTCAGCTTGTCAACAAAAAGGAATCCCGTCTGTTTTTCTTCGGCAAGTGTTGCCCAGTCCAAGCGCAGTGCGTTGCCTTCAACAATATTCGCGCCTGTCTTTAAGGGTAAAAAGTCAATCGTCTGGCTGATTATTGCTTCTGTTTCGGCAACCATTTGGCTTTCTGCAATCCAAAGGGCGGTTTTTGCAACAGTAACAGCAAAGTCGTTAATTTCGATGCCGTAAAACTGGTCAATATGAACCTTAATGAACTCGTCAAAGCCAAGAAGTTTATCGCCTCTAAACAGAATAGAAATAACCTTGTTTTCAAGACGGCGGAGAGAAATATAAGTCTCTGTAAGAAAGTTGCCAGAGCCACAAGCAGGGTCTAGAAATTTGAGCGAACCAAGCTTTGTCTGAAAATCGTGCAGCTTTTCGGTCTTTTGCCTTGCCGTTTTTGTTGCGCAGATTGATTCAAATTCAGCGTTCAGGTCATCCATAAAAAGCGGATCTATCACTTTATGAATGTTCTGAATGCTTGTATAGTGCATTCCGCCTTTACGCCGTGTTTCTGGGTTCAATGTGCTTTCAAAGACCGCACCAAAAATTGTCGGGCTTATGTCGCTCCAGTTGAACGGAGCACAATGGTTCACGATTACATCAACTATTTCTTGCGTAAAGTTCGGAATTTCAATCTGCTCGTCACGGAACAAACCTCCATTCACATACGGAAAAGGCTTTAATTTAAGATCGTATTTGTCACGGTCAGAAAGTTTTGTGTCCAATGCTTTGAACAATGCGATTATTCCTGCACGCAAATTTTCAAGTGCAAATGATTTTACGTAATCTTCAAAAGCTGTTTTGCTGTCAAAAAGACCTGCATCTTCAGCATAAAGGCAGAAAACAATTCTGACACAAAGAATATTCAATGAGCGCAGGCTTTTCTCATCCGGATCTATATACTGTTTTATCAGCGCATCATAAAGCTTGCCTACAAGTTCACCGGCCTTTAAGCTAAGTTCTTCTTCGCGGCGTATGTTTTCGTTTTTCTGGTCAACAAGGAACTGCAAGCGGTAAAACTCTTTGGGCAAATCACAAAGCTTTATTGTTTCAAATTCTTTTTCTGGTTCAATTCTTTCCATATCGTAAATACGGAACTCTGTAAAATTTGAAACAACAATCCAACGGCACTTTTCTGAGTAAGGTAAATTGTCGTTGTAGCGTTTTGCCTGTTCAAAAGGTGTTAGTTCTTTACCATCACTTTGTTTCTCGGTTTTGTCCAAATCGATTTTTGCACCTTTTTGCTCTATGGCAACTCTTGTGTCTGAAATGTAGCCATCGATAAACTTTGTTCCGTTTATTTTTACGCGCTTTTCAAAATCTATAACTTTTTCTGGTGATGAGACTCCATAAACATCTCTCAAGAGTGAAGTCCAGAATTGCTGTGTATGTTGCTTTTCATCGCCCTTGTTTTTCCAAAATTCCGCAAATTCTTTTGCCGACTTCTGCTGTTCGATTTGTGTCATGTGCTTATTATAGCAAATTTTCCGTAAAATTGCACTGCAAATCCGCAAGTTATAAGGAAAAATACCTCTTTTTCCCCAAGCAGGCACGGCAGGGGGTGGAGCCACGCCGAAGGCGGCCACTGGACTGAACGACCGCAAGGGAGTGAGGGAAGAGGCTGGAGCGGGAGCGGAATGGCGGAAGACCCTTAGCAAAAAAAACTGCCGCAAGAAAAATAAAGAGAAGCTCAAAATCTATCCTGTGTATTTTCATAAGATTGAAAAAGTTGTACTATAGAAAAAAACTATAACTCTAGAGGATAGATTATGTAAATTGAGACAAAATGCCTTCATTCTGGATATGAGCCAAAGAACGGTGAGCCGCGCGTTGTGCCGATTGTTCAGTCTACGACATACAAATTTGATTCCTGCGACCACGTGGCGGCTCTTTTTGACAAGCCCACGGAATTTATGTATTCGCGTTTTGCAAACCCAACCTGCGATGCGGTAGAAAAAAAGATTGCGGATATGGAAGGCGGCGTTGGCTGCATGCTTACTTCCAGCGGTCAGGCTGCAAACATGCTGGCGGTTCTTAACCTTTGTTCTGCGGGGGACAGTTTTATTGCCAGCAGCTGTATTTACGGCGGAACGGTGAACCTTTTTAACTTTACCTTTAAGAAGCTTGGCATTGAGTGCATTTGGGTTAAGGAAGACGCTTCGGAAGAAGAGATTGCAAAGGCTTTTAAGCCAAACACAAAGCTTGTTTTTGGAGAGACTATTGCAAATCCTGCCCTTGGTGTTTTTGATTTTGAAAAATGGGCCAAGGTTGCACACTCAAAGAATGTGCCTCTGATTGTGGACAATACTTTTGCAACTCCGGTTCTTTGCCGTCCATTTGAATGGGGCTGTGACATTGTTACCCATTCGACTACAAAATACATGGACGGCCATGCGGTTCAGGGGGGCGGTGCAATTGTTGATTCGGGCAACTTTGACTGGGTTGCTGCAAACAAGAAGACAGGCTTTTTTGCGGATATTGTTGAGCCTGATCCAAGCTACCACGGTCTTAACTACATTGAGTCTTTTGGAAAGGCGGCTTATATTGTAAAGGCACGCACCCAGCTGATGAGGGACTTTGGCTGTTACCCTGCTGCACACAGCGCATTCCTTTTAAATTTGGGGCTTGAGACTCTTTCTGCCAGAATGCCGCTTTACTGCGCAAATGCACTTGCGGTTGCAAAGCATTTTAAGGCTTCTCCAAAGATTGCTTCCGTTCAGTATCCGGGGCTTGAGGGAGACAAGTATCATGAGCTTGCAAAGAAGTATCTTCCGCTTGGCGCAAGCGGTGTTGTTACTATTAGCATAAAGGGTGGCCGTGATGCTGCTATGCGTTTTATGGATGCGCTAAAACTTGCCACGGACGAGGTTCATGTTGCGGACATACGCACTTGTGTTCTTCATCCGGCTAGCGCAACCCACCGCCAGCTTACGGACGAGCAGCTTGTTGCGGCTGGAATTGACGGTGGCATGGTAAGGTTCAGCTGCGGTTTGGAAAATATTGATGATATTATAGAAGATATTGACCGCGGTTTGGCAGCTATTTAAAAGAACCTACGCCGCCATGGAGCCCCGTTAGTCCCGGCCGTAAGGGCGGGATGACCGTTAGGGAAGGGCGGATTTCGCAACGAGCATGAACATGCGAAGTTTCAAGCGAGGGCGGTGGCGCATAGGCATGGTAGCCGATTATAGCCAATGAATGCATGGACGAACTAAAAAAAGCACCGTCCAAAAAAATAAAAAAAGCCTGCCGGGAATGAAGATAGCTTCTGTTTCCTGACAGGCCTTTTTGTTTTTAGCTGAGTACTGCTTTAATAGGCACTACTTTAAGTTGATGATTGACTTGTCGTAGTCTGTTGGCGGTACAAAGCCCATGAGTGTCATGAGGGTTGCAGGCCAAGAAGAAATGCCAAGTCCTTCGTTAAGGTGCTCGGTGTCGTATTCGCCCTTGTATTCAGGGTCGTAGATGATGCCTGGTACCGGGTTAAGGCTGTGGCTTGTCTTTGCCTTTGGTTCGCCGCTTGCGTCTTTTGCAACCGAGCCGTCCTTTTTGTGCTCGTACATGTCGTCACTGTTGCCGTGGTCAGCGGTGATGCACATGATTCCGCCGGCTTCTTCGATTGCAGCCTTAAGCCTTCCAAGCTGCAGGTCCATTCCTTCCATTGAGCATACAACGGCATTGAATACGCCTGTGTGGCCAACCATGTCTCCGTTGGGGTAGTTAAGGCGGATGTGGTCGTACTTGCCGCTCTTGATTGCATCGATTACCTTGTCGGTGATTTCTGCACACTTCATCCATGGGCGCTGCTCAAAAGGAACTACGTCGCTTGGGACTTCCTCGTAAGTTTCAAGGTTCTTGTCAAATTCGCCGGGGCGGTTTCCGTTAAAGAAGTAGGTTACGTGGCCGTACTTCTGGGTTTCGGAAATTGCCATAAGGTGTACGCCGCTCTTTGTAAGGTATTCATCCATGGTGCGGTCAATGCTTGGCGGGTTTACAAGGTACTGGGCTGGCTTGTGGTTGTCGCCGTCGTATTCCATCATGCCTGCGTATTCTACTGCTGGAACGCGCTTTCTGTCGAACTTGTCAAAGGAAGAGTCTCCCTCGAATGCAGCGGAAATTTCCAGTGCGCGGTCGCCGCGGAAGTTAAAGTAGATTACACTGTCGCCGTCGCCTATTGTTCCAACTGGCTTTCCGCCTTCTGCGATTACAAATTCGTGCATGTCCTGGTCAAGAACGTCGGGTGTTTCGCTGCGGTAGGTCTTGATTGCTTCTGTTGCGCTTGCAAACTGGCGTCCTTCTCCAAGAACGTGTGCGTACCAGCCGCGCTGAACCATGCTCCAGTCTGCGTTGTAGCGGTCCATTGTCATGTACATGCGTCCGCCGCCCGATGCGATGCGGTAGTCTGCGTCCTTAAAAGATGCAAGGAATTCTTCGAGGGGTGTAATGTATTCGAGTGCGCTTGTTGGTGGAACGTCGCGTCCGTCCAAAAGTGCGTGTACGCGGATTTTCTTGATTCCTTCTTTGTTTGCCTGCTGAACCATGCCCTTGAGGTGGTCTATGTGGCTGTGAACGTTGCCGTCAGAAACGAGGCCAATAAAGTGGAAGGTTGAATTCTTGTCCTTTACGTTCTTTATAAGTTTTTTCCAGGTTGCGCCTTCATACAAAGTGCCGCTTGTGATTGATTCTCCTACGAGTTTTGCGCCCTGTGCAAATACGCGTCCGCAGCCCATTGCGTTGTGGCCAACTTCGCTGTTTCCCATGTCGTCGTCTGAGGGAAGACCTACTGCTGTTCCGTGGGCTTTGAGTTTTGTGTGGGGGCAGTTTGCCGTGAACCAGTCAAGGTATTTCATCTTGGAAGCTTTTACGGCGTCTCCTTCTTCGTACTTGCCGTAGCCTACGCCGTCCATAATAACAAGAACTACAGGGCCCCTGCGTCCCTTCCAGTTTGGATTTTTTGCAAGCGGATGCATAGTGTCCGCAACTTTTTCTGCCATTGGATAACTCCTTACACTAGATAGTCAATAGAAGCATTATATTGAATTTTTTAACTCTGGGCAATGTGTGGGGAATTGATTTTCTGCGGTGATTTTGCGGCGCTTTTGTATGCAGTCGAATTTGTTGCAATAAAGAACATCTTGTGCCATTTGTGTGGGCTTTACGCACTTCGCCGTCTTGCGCGGCTCATCCCAGCCTACGGCCGGGACTAAAGGTGCTCCAATCCCTGCCGCGCTTGGTGCGAGCAATCTGTAAATACGCCCATCCTTAATTTGATAATTTAAGGCCAAGGATAGGGAACTCTTATGCAATCGTTTGTGCATACTCCATTATAGACTGTCCAGTGTTTACAAATAGGGCAATACTGACCTTTTCCAGATTTGTCATTCAGGAGTTGTGCTTCATATGTACAATTACTACATTTTAACATGTCTGCTCCTATTTGGTGCACAGTCTGCTTATGACACCATGGACATTTTTTCCCCTTACCAGTTGGCATAAAATCCTCCTCCATAAAGGTGTAGAATCTTTTTTAAAAACGAAAACGAGCGTAGCGAAGTTTTCGTTTTTAATGGAATTAGTCAATTCCATTTCCTAAAGTATACTTTAGGAAATTTTTTTCAGGGCTTGTTGATGCAAAAGCCTGGCTAAAGACTGTAGTGCTATCTTGAAAAGCAAGCATGAAAAATGTAAACTGAAGCCGTAATATGAAAAAAGTCTTTGAGTCTAAGTATGGAACAGAAGTGGAAGCCTTAAAAAAGCATTTGGAAGATAAATGTTTTGAAAGCCAAATCCATGAAACTTTTGAAGACTTTGAGCTTCTTGTTGATGAAAACATTTATGATGAAGTCCTTACAGAAATAAATGGAATCAAAAAGAAGCTTTCGGGAACTGCCGTTGTGGACAAAAAGCCTGCCCGAAAAAACAAGGCCAATCAATATGAAAAAGGAAGTTTTGAATATCTTGTTGAAGAATTTTTCCACTTGAGTTTTCTAAAGCTTCTGCTTCTTTCTGCAATCTATTCTTTTGTGATAGGCATAGGCTTTGCAATTTATGCAGTCTGTAAATTTGGTGTGGAAAAGACTTTTAGCGCAAAGGGGCTGCTTCTTTTTGCCTTTCCCTTTTGCATGACTATGATTTTAAGCCTGTTTGTACTGCTTCCTGCCCGCTACTACCGTGTCTTTTCTATAGTGGACGAGATATTCACAATTTGCTCTGTAAACAAGGATTCTGATGCAGAAGAAAGGCACAAAAAACTTGTTTTTATAAAGGCAATAATTGGCCACCTTATTATTTTGTGTGGCGCCATCTACATTTTTTGTGATGCTCTTGCAGAGTGATAGGTACGGTTGGTAAAAAATTGCATCCATGCAATTTTTTACCATGAGTTTTCTGCGAAAACTCACCTGCTTCTTTATTTAAACAAAAGACGCGCCATCCATGGCGCTACTTGTTTTACGTCTATTTGGTTCCGCGGAACCCCGGAAAGCCCCTTCAAAATGGCACAGACCTTCCTTCAACGGCAGGGGCGGGTGCATAAAAAAGTGCCGCAAAATTGTGAAACTCGTTCAGCAAAAACTACCTACTTTTGGTAATTGTTATATGAGTTGTCAAAGTGCGCCTGAAAAGTGGTGTTTTGTGTCAAAAAGTGTGCATGAAAAGTGTAGTAATGTCTTGAAAAGTGCACATGAAAAATGTAAGATTTAGGTATGGAACGGCTTATTTTTTCAAAACTGGAGCAGTGGAAGAATTCTCCCGCAAGAAAGCCGCTTGTCCTAAGGGGGGCAAGGCAGGTTGGCAAAACATGGGTAATGAAGGAATTTGGAAAACGTTATTTTAAGAATGTTGCCTATGTTAATTTTGACAATAATTCTGCGATGAAAACTGTTTTTGAAGGTGACTTTGACATTAGCCGCCTTGTTCTTGCCATCAGCGCGGAAACTGGAATTTCTGTAAAAGCAGGGGAAACTTTAATTATCTTTGATGAGGTTCAGGAAGTTCCGCGTGCACTTTCAAGCCTGAAATATTTTTGCGAAGACGCCCCTGAATATGCCGTAATTGCTGCGGGAAGCCAGATGGGGGTGGCGCTACACCAAGGGACTAATTTTCCAGTCGGCAAAGTTGATTTGCTGAATCTTTATCCGCTTTCATTCACTGAATTTTTAATGGCCACGGAAAACGAGCAGCTTATTTCTGTTCTGCAATCCTGTGACTGGAATTTGATTTGCTCATTAAAAGCCCGCTTTATTCGTAGAATGAAAGAATATTTTTATGTTGGAGGAATGCCTCAAGTCGTACAGAATTTTATTGATGAGCAGGACTGGAATCAGGTTAGAAAAATTCAGAAAACACTTCTTGAAGTTTATCAGCAGGATTTTTCAAAATATGCAAGTGCGGAACTTTGCGCAAGGCTGAATCTCGTTTGGAATTCCATACCAGCCCAGCTTTCTAAGGAAAACAAAAAATTCATATATGGGCAGATAAAAAAAGGCAGCCGGGCAAAAGACTTTGCGCTTGCAATACAATGGCTTTCTGACTGCGGGCTTATTCATCTTGTCCATGGACTTTCAAAACCGGGCTATCCTTTAAAAGCTTACGAAGAACTTGATGCATTTAAAATTTACATGAATGACATAGGCCTGCTTTGTGCTTTGGGGGAAACTGACATAAAAACAATTCTTGATGAAAATGCGTTTTTTGTGGAATTCAAGGGGGCTTTAACGGAGCAGTTCGTTTTGCAATAACTTTTGTCGTCAACAGATTTGAAGCTCTTTTATTATTCTTCCCCCAACTCATCAGGTGAAATTGATTTTGTCACACAGATTGAAAGCCTTGTCGTTCCCATTGAAGTAAAGGCTAGCGAAAACTTGCAGGCAAAAAGTCTTAAGGCTTTTCATCAAAAGTGGCAGAACGAATTTTCCGTCCGTACATCCTTGGCTGATTTTAGGCGTGACGGTTGGCTAACGAACATCCCCCTTTACGGAATACACAATATAGAAATGTGCATTCTGCCACCTTCGCCAATGTAAGGGTTTCCGGGTCTTACTGTTGTTTTTGCCATAAATCACTCCTATGTTTGATTTGATTAACCGAAGTCGAGCGCAGCAAGACTTTAGGGAATTTTTTTTCAGATATAACAGTGCCCTTGCAAGACAAAAGCATGCGTGCTAGAGTGGAATGGTGGAATACATAACCCTTGCAGTTCTGGCGTTTTTTCTTGTGCTAATAGTTTTTTCTATAATACTCAATGTTCGCGACATGAAGTGGTTGGTTGACTTTACGGATGCCGATGCTAAGGAGAAGCTTTTGGCGCTTAAGCTTGACGGCGCAGAGATAAGGCGCTACAGGAGGCGGCGCGCCCGCTTTGGACGCTTTGGCAGTAGTGAAAGCCTTTCTGATTATGTGCAGATACCGCTGGAGGCTCCGCTTCCAAACGCACAGTCTTCACAAGCCACGCTTTCCGGTGAAGAGGGGATGGCTTTTGCCGCAGCAAAGGCTGTGATGGGCATTGCAAAGGGAACGGCCATTCTTACTGACCAGAACGACCTTCTCCTTGTTTTTGGCAAAAAAGACGGAAAAGAACACAAAATATATTCATGCGACTTTACTCTGGAGCGCTTTGAGCTTGCAAAGGATGTCCTTTCTGTACTTGGCGGTTCGACTGGTGGTTCCTGAGCTTGTCGAAGGACTCACCAACCGTGGTTCGGGTGGGATTGGCAACCTCGGATAAACGTACGCCGCCGTGGAACCCCGAAGTTGACGCGCAGCGGCAATGAGCGTTAGCGAAGGGTGGAAGGGCGGTGACGAAGGGCATTGGCGGTCGAGTTAGCCAAGATATAAAATGGTAGAGCCTAAAAAAGTACCGTCCAAAAGAAAAATCAAAAAAAATTGCGCAAACTTGTTAGTTTTTGAAAATTCAGGGCACATATATAAGTGATGGAAAATGAATTTTATGCAGCGCAAAAGACAAAGCCGGATATCCGCGAGCTTACGATAGAGCGTGGTCTGGGCTACCCAAGCGACGAAGAGCTTCTTATGCTAATTCTTAACAAGGGCACAAGGGAATCTCCGGTTGAGCAGCTTGCCCACAAGGCCATGAAGGTTATAAACACCAGCAACCAGGAAGACTTGGTGGATAACCTTACCCGCATAGACGGTATTGGTTATGCTAAGGCTCTTGCTTTGGCGGCGGCGGTGGAAATTGGCAGGAGGCGTAACGGCTACCTAAAGAGCGTTATTACAAGCCCCTTGGACATTCTTCCCTATGTAAAGCATTTTTCCCTTGAGCAGAGGGAGCATTTTGTTAGCATTGCCCTAAACGGCAGCAGGGAAATAATAGAAGAGCACGTTGTTTCCGTTGGGACTGCCAAGCGGACAATGGTTCACCCAAGGGAAGTTTTTAAGCATGCGGTCAAGGTGAATGCTTCGGGTATAATATGCTGCCACAACCATCCCTTTGGAAAGTGCCTGCCAAGCCGGGAGGACATGAATGTAACTTCAAGGCTTTTGCTTGCGGGAGAGGTTCTGGGCATTACTTTGCTTGACCACATAATAATAACCCAGGACTCCTATTTTAGCTTTCTGGAGCACGGTATGCTAAAAAAATCCGACGGCCAAGAAAGGGGGCCTTTGGAAGGGGTTCCTTTAGATGGCCATTTGCAGACTGACCGTTCGCTGGATGACTATCCTCTGGGTGACAAGCCACAAGATGGGCATCCACAGGATGCGGCTATTTTTGAATGAAGTTTGCAATAAGCTTGTCTTCGTGGGCTACGTGGGAAAGAATCCAGTCGTAGAGGAATTTTACAAACTGCAGCGCATTGGTGAAGGTCATTTCGTCAAAGCCTTCAAAGTCCTTCTGTACCTTGCGGGTAAACTTGTCGTGCTCCTTCTTGTGCCTTGGCAGGTCGGGGTAGTTTGCCTCTGCCATGAGCTTTTCTTCCGTGCCAAAGTGTATTATTGCGTAGTCCACACATTCTGTAAGCGCTTCCTTGACCGGGGGCTTCCATGCTCCAGATTCAGAAGATGAGCCTCCCTGCATGAGTTTTTTGTATGTTTCGTTGCAGAGTTCTATAAGCCTCTTGTGCTGGGCATCTATTCCGGGAATGCCGATGGCGTATTTGTTGTCCCATTTTACATAATCGCGTACTTCGTAAGTACCAGCGCTTTCGTCGTTAGTTGTCATATTTTGTTCCTTATATGTGTGAATCTATTTTGTGCTACGCGTCCAGAAAAATCTTTTGCGGCGGGTCCACATTTATTTTGAAGTTACGTTAGTCTGTTTTGTGCGCAACGAGAGTAAAAACTTGGCTGAAAAGACGCTTTGCGCGAGCGAGCGTAGCGAGTCGGACACCTAATACGCGCAACTGTGGCTTTTCAGACAAATTTTTCCGGTAGTGGAGCACAAAACAGACTAACGTGTTCTTCTCCCCATTATAGCACGAAATGCACACTTGTGGTATAATAAAACATCATGACAAAGAAAGTTTACATCATTGGACATAGAAATCCCGACACAGACTCCATCGTTGCAGCCATTTCCTACGCAAGGCTCAAGCAGCTTTTGGGGCATCCCGAATACATTGCAGCCCGTGCCGGCCACCTTTCCCCGCAGACTGAATACATCCTTAAAAGGTTCAAGATAAAGCCGCCGCTCTACATGGCCGACCTTATCCCCAAAGTTGAATTCTACATGAACACAAACTACGAATCCGTAAAAGAGGACGTTTCCCTTTGCAAGGCAGTAGACAAAATGATGGGCACAAATTCTTCCATATTACCCATCGTGGACGAAAAGGGTCTCTACAAGGGTGTCCTAAATTACAACGCCTTTGCCCTAAATTCCTACAAGCTCCTGAACCCCAACCGCGGTGACATCTTCCTTGCAAGCCTGCGCCTAATAGAAAAAACGCTAAACGCCACCCCAATCGTGGAATTTGACCCTGACACATATTTTAACTGCTTCATAATGATTGCAGACGACGACGTGCCAACATTCAAAAAGCTCCTGGAAGCGCGCAAAAGCGAAAACATAATTGTAATCACAGGCGACCGCGAAGACATACAAAGGCTTTGCATAGAGGCAAAAGTAAAAGCCCTAATCGTAACAAGGGACTACATAATAAACAAGGAACTGCGCGAACTTGCCAAAAAGAACCGGGTCTCAATAATTTCGGGGCATGATTCAACCGCAACCACAGCCATGCTAATAGAATTTTCATCCCCGGTAAGCGCAATGGCAGACTCCAAGGCAAAACCCGTACGCCAAGACGAAACCGTACAGAAAATCCGCCCCCTGCTTGCAGAAAGCACAGCCCGCTGCCTGCCGGTAATAGATGCCAACAACAAAGTAATCGGAACCCTTAGCGAAAGCGACCTTTTGGAAGAAGCAAACATACAGGTAATCCTTGTAGACCACAACGAAGCAAGACAGGCAATAGAAGGAGTTGAACACTACGTAATCCAGGAAATAATAGACCACCACAGAATCAACACCTTCTCCACCCGCTACCCAATAACGCTAATCAACAAGCCGGTGGGGTCAACAAGCACAATAATCGCAAGCCTTTACCGCGAAAACCATGTCTCCATACCAAAAGACGTAGCAAGCCTGCTCTTGTGCGGAATCCTTAGCGACACCCTAATCCTCCAGTCTGCAACCACAACGGAAATAGACGTCTCAACGGCGCAATACCTTGCCAGCATAACGGAACTGGACATAAAGGAACTTGGCAGCGACATAATCCGCCACGGAAGCAAAATAGGCGGCCGCAGTGCAAGCGACGTAATAGGCCAGGACCTAAAGGAATACGAAGACGGCAAAATAAAATACAGCGTAAGCCAAATAGAAGTGGACGACCCGGGAGAAGTACTAAAGCGCAAGGACGAATTCTTTGCGGACTTGGAAGCAAGCAGACGTGCCGGCGGAAAACTCTTCCACGCCCTTTTGGTAACGGACATAACCCAGCTAAGCAGCATAATGCTAATAGCCTCCGAACCTTCATTCGAAAGCATCCTGGGCTTCCCCAAAACAGAAGAGCACACCTATTACCTAAAGGACGTAGTTTCCCGCAAAAAACAGCTGGTGCCCCTGCTCTCCGAATTGGTCGCAAAACTGGTAGAAGGCTAAATCCTCTTCTGAATTTTTATCTGGAGCCACCTTTTTGGTCAAACTGTGTCCGGCCACTACATGCCCGGCCAGATCCTTACAATTTTTACCCTTCGCAAACAAGTAGCCCCACGGATGGGGCGTTGCCTGTTTGCAAACAAAACTGACGGGTAAAAATTGCAAGGATGCAATTTTTACCCGCTTTCCAGGGTTCCGGGGGGCCCTACCCCCTCCATTGCCTAACGGCAACGCGTTCCGCGCCCTTCCAATCGGGGCTAGGCTTTATATGTAAAAAAAAATACCGAACATGCCATTCCCGTACTTGATGCATGAATCTTTAACTATGAGTTATATGCGGTTTTACTGTTCGATAAAAAAATATTTATGTCTTTTCTTCCTTGCCAATCAATATCAAGCCAAGGATGGTGGCTTAGCAGCATGCAGAATTGCTGCGCAATTCTGCAATCATTCAAAAAATCCAAGGAGGGATTTTTTGAATGCTATTTCTTTAAATAATGATTGAAAAGTGACAAATCCTGTGCAATAATTATATTTACAGCAGTGGCGGCTTTTTAGGGCTGCCGCAATATTTTAAAATGTTTTGGAGAGCATTATGAAGAAAAACTTGTTTTCTGTATGGTGTCGGGGGGGGGTACTTGTAGCCTGCGCCCTTAGCCTTTTGATTTCTTGCGGTGGCGGAGGGGGCAGCTCCGATGACTATGAAGCCCCTGTTGCGGAAAGTGGAAGCACAACGACAGACGGATTTGTTCTGGTTTCTGGTGGCACGGTGACAGGTGGCGATAAATTTATCCTGAGCGGATATACAGAAAGCAACGCTAAGGGAGTGTTTGTAGCAGGCCGTACGGTAACACTTTCATCATTCTACATGTGCGACCATGAGGTAACGCAGGCTGAATATCAGGAAGTTATGGGGACAAACCCAAGTATCTCTGCATTGTACGGTGAGGTGGCGACAGGAGAAACCCTGTCTAAGCTTCCGGTGGAATATTTGAACTGGTTTCATGCCATAACCTACTGCAACAAGAGGAGCCTAATGGAAGGCCTTGAGCCATGCTACACAGTCAGTGGAGTGGATTTTTCTGGTAGTGTTACGGTACCGGATGTTACGGTACAGGAAAACGAGAATGCAACATGGGATGCCGTAACATGCAACTTTAGTGCCAACGGCTATCGCCTGCCTACGGAAGCAGAATGGGAATTTGCAGCACGCGGGGGCGCGGATGGCTGTGCGGTAGCAAACCCAAATGACTATGCAGGAACAGATGACAGCGAGAGCTTGGGAAATTATGCATGGTATGATAGCAACAGCGACTCAATGACGCATGAAGTAAAGAAAAAGACAGCGAATAGCCTGGGGCTCTATGACATGAGTGGAAACGTACGTGAATGGTGTTGGGATTGGTACAGCGACACGTTAAATTCCACTACTCCTTTTAGCGGTGTATCGTCAGGCTCTAATCGCGTACTCCGTGGCGGTTATAGTTGGGATAGCGTGTCTTACTGTTCTGTTGCATTCCGATACGATGATTATAGTCCTTACTATAAAGCCTCCGGTATTGGTTTCCGCGTGGTTCGCACGGCCAACTAAAGTCGTGACTACCGTTATACCGGGTAAAAAAAACGCCGTCATTCCGGGCTCCGACCCGGAATCTGTGGAAGTTAGGGTGTTATGTTTGTACAGACCCTGAAACAAGTTCAGGGTGACGTGTACTTCGGCAGGGTGACGGGCAGTTCGGAATGACAGGTTTATCAAAAATCGATTGTATAAAGGCTGTTTTTTTGGTAAAAGTATTGCATGACAAAAAAGAGTTTGGGTGCTTTTTGCAGCGTGGGGCTTGTGCTTTGCGCTTCCATTTGGGGATTTGCATTTGTTGTGGTAAAGGACAGCCTTGACTACATTGGGCCTGTCTGGATGATTGCCTTTAGGTTTTCTATTGCTGCCGTCTGCCTTGGAATTTTGCTGCATAAGAAATTTATTGGGCTTACAAAAAAGACCTTCCTGCGCGGAATGCTTTTGGGGGGATTTTTGTTCATGGCTTACCTTTTGCAGACAATCGGGTGCAAGTTCACTACTGCCGGAAAGAATGCCTTTCTTACTACTGTCTACGTTGTTCTTGTTCCTATTTTTGCATGGCCACTTTTTAAGAAGCGTCCCAAGTGGTATGTTTTTGTGGCTGCCCTTATGTCTGTTAGCGGGATTGGACTTTTGGCTCTTAAGAACGAGGGCAATATTCTTAGCATGAACAAGGGTGATGTGCTTACTCTTTCTTGCGGTATTTTTTACGCCCTGCATATTTTGTTCACGTCGCATTTTAATGCCTATGACGATCCTCTTTTGCTTACCGTTTTGCAGTTTGCGGCGGCGGCTTTTCTTGGCTGGATTTGTGCCCCGTTCATGGACGGTGCACTTCCGCTTAAAATTTTTGCAAATGCCCGCGTGGTGCTTTCTGTTTTTTACCTGGGGCTTTTGAGCACGCTTGTCTGCTTTGTTCTTCAGAACGTGGGGCTAAAGTATGTTGCCCCGGCACTGGCATCGCTTTTCCTTTCGCTTGAGTCGCTTTTTGGTGTTCTTTTTAGCACCCTGCTGCTTAACGAAGCCCTTACTCCACGCATGCTCCTTGGCTGCGGCCTTATTTTTTTCGCCATAATTCTTGCCGAGGTGGTGCCGGAGCTGGTGAAGGGGAAGAATTAGCGGGGACGCGGTTTTGCTGTATCAAAGTTTTTTATGACTTTTGCTATAACCCATGTTATAATTTTTTTAAGGAGTATTTGATTCAGAGGATAGACAAAACGTTTCTGGAAAAGTGCTATAATAAAGCTGTGGGGGTAGGAAAATGTTTGAAGTTGAAACGATAAAAAACAAGTTGAAGCCTGTTTTCTCAAGTTATAATGTTGCCTCTGCAATATTGTTCGGCTCTTATGCAAAAGGTAACGCAACCGAAAAAAGTGATATTGATTTGATGGTGGACAGCAATTTGCGGGGGCTGCGTTTTTTTGCCTTTATAGAAGATATAAGAGAAGCTCTTGACCAAAAGGAAGTAGATGTCTTTGATGTGACCCATATAGATTCTGGTTCAAAAGTGCAGCAAGAAATTGCTTCTACAGGAGTAAGAATTTATGGATAATTTGGTAACGATTTCAAAGATGATTTTTCACATTGAAAAAATCCAAGAATACATAAAAGATTTGGATTATGAAAGTTTTTCTAAGAATGAAATGATAGTAGAAGCCTGTGCTTTTAATTTTAGCCAAATTGGTGAGCTTTCGCATAGGTTGGAAGATGGATTTCAGAAAAGTAATCCTCTGATTCCTTGGAAAGCAATTTATGGGATGCGTAACAAAATTATTCACGATTACGATGGAATAAATCTAAAAGTTGTTTGGGAAACTATTACAGAAGATTTGCCTGTGCTTGCAACCCAACTGAAAAAGATAATATAGGCATGATTGTTTTTTTTATGCCAACAAATGTCGTGGCCAGCTGGGGAAAGGTTGCAAATACAAGCACGGCCGGGATTGGAGGGGCGGCGTAGCCGTTGCGGAACGAAGTGGAGTAATGTAGCGGGAAGGGACCCGCGGAACCCCGGGAAGCCCATAAAAATGGCCTCCTTGCCATTTTTGAGCCCGGGTTTTCTTGCAAAAAAACGCGAACTTCTGCGCAAACATTTGACGCGCCCTCCATGGCGCTGCTTGTTGGACAAGTAAAAAATGGCAAGATGTTCTTTTTTTTGTATTTGCTTTAACTAGGCAAGTGCCGCAAAAATCACTGCAAAAATCAGGGCAAAATTCAGACGTGGCTTAAATTTGTGGACAAATCCCATGACTTAATGTATAATTGAAAAGACGTGGGGATAAAAATGGAAGAAATCACTTACAAAACTACAGGCACTTGTTCTAAGGCCATTCATTTTGCGAAGGATGGCGACAAAATAACCAACATCCGCTTTGACGGCGGCTGCAACGGGAATCTTAAGGCTATTGCAAAGCTTTGCGAGGGCATGACTGCCAAGGAAATAGCAGGCAAACTGCTTGGAAACTTGTGCGGTGCAAAGAACACTTCATGTGCGGATCAGCTTGCGAAGGCTGTAATGGCTAGCTAAGAGAAAGAAATGTATATTCAGTCTAAATTTTCACAGAACACAATTGAAAGAATCTTTGCCGATTTTCAGATTAACAGCGGGGAAGAAGTCCTTTATGCAATCTGGCTTTCCGGCGGGCGCAAGGGCTTTGTTTTTACCGACAGGCGCTTTTACTGGAACATTAAGACTTCCATAGTGCGCAATTCGGAGGTTACGGACGTAAAGCTTCCTTCCAATATTATGGAAAAGAATGTTAACGGCCTTTCCGTAAAGATTATCAGCAAGGAAAAGGAAAAGACTTCTCCAACCAGCAAGTACCTTTATTTTGCCCTTATTTCCCACATTGGTCTTATCCGCTACGACACGGCTCGCCTTTCCTACGATGAGGCCCTTAAGCTAAAGAAGATTTTTACCCAGTACATAAACGAGTCAACCCTTCCTGAACCCAGGCACAAGTCTTTTATGGACAAGCTTTGGGCAAACAAAGAGGATGCGGTGGACTTTCTCTGGTGCCTTAAGAGCGGCTCTTTCTTTAAGAGGCAGCACAAGTACATTACTACCCGCCAGGACATTGAAGCCCGCAACGAAAAGATTACGGACTACGACGAAAGCGACAATGCTTCTGAAGGCTACGAAAGCTTTGAGGATGAAGGCCGTCCCGAAGTTCAGTCTTATGAAGAAGTGCAGGCTTCCCGTGAAGAAGAGGCATACGTAGAGCCCAGGGAAAATGAAGCTCCCCGCCAGTATGACGAGCAGGGCTATGCAGAATCTGATTCCAGGGAAGGGGAGGCAGAAAGCCCTTCTTATTCAGATGAAAGACCTTCTCCTGCCCAGAATGAAGTATATGACGAATCCGAAGAGGTTCCGCCTGGACCCGGAAGAGAGTACGTCCGTGAGCAGTCTTATTCAAGGCCTTATGATGACCAGGAAGAGGATGATCAGGATGATGATTCTGAGGATGAAGAGGCAGAGGAGGCTTCTGATTCCCAGGAGCGCAAGTCTTCTCGCAGGAACCGCATTGTTTCAAGAAGGCTCAAGGCACTGCTTATCCGGCAAAAGAGGGCAAAGGCCCAGAGGCAGGCAGAACGCTATGCCGCTTCCATGCAGAAAGCTTCTGATGAGGATGAATATGATGATGATTCCAGGGCAGAGAATGAAGATGTAAGGCTGGAAGCCCAGGAGCAGGCTGTTTCGGAACACGGTTTCCTTGAGAATATACACTATCACATACTGGATGTCCTTGTTACTCTTGTTTACGCAACGGCCTCTTTGTTTGCCGTAAAGTCAATCCTTTTTGCAAAGTCGGTTGCCAAGCCCCTTAACGCTATGGGCCGCGTGTTTGCAGAAATCGGAAAGCTTTTCTTTGTTGGCGTTAAGGATCCAGTTGCAGTTGCAGGTCTTTCCGAGATAGAAAGCCGAAGCGACTATGTTACGGTCCTTATAGACAAGAGCCACTGTGTGTTTGCTATCTTCCTGATTTTCTACCTGATTGGACGTACCCTGCTTATCCTTAAGAACAAGTCTGCAAACAAGAAGCTGAGCTTTATCTTTATGATTGGCTTTGTGCTTATATGTTTCCTTCTTCCTGTGCTTAAGGAGCACAAGATTTTTATTGTATTCGTTTTACTTGCCTTTGCTCTTTACGGGGCTATGCAGGCGGCTAACGGTGCTTCAAAACTGACGGTTTGGTGCAAGGTCTTTGCATTCCTGCTTGCCTTTGGAATGGAATATTACCTTATTCACCTTTTGCTTTATCCTGGATTCGCTGACGTAATGTCCAACGTTGTCCAGATTCTTGGCTCTTAAGAGGAAAAAATGAATGTTGCTGTTCTTGTAAGCGGCGGTGGAACTAACCTGCAGGCTCTTATTGACTACGAAAAGAATACGGCTGGCTGCCCTTACCACATTGTGCTTGTGGCTTCAAACACAAAAAAAGCTTACGCGCTAGAGAGGGCACGGCTTGCGGGGATTCCTGCCTTTGTAAGAAGCCCAGTTTCTGTTCTTGGGGCAGATAAGGCGGCTGGGGCTGACCGCGACCAAAAGCGTGAGGCTGTTAGCGATGCAATGCTTTCTCTTTGCAGGGAGTACAAGGCAGAGGCTATTGTTCTTGCGGGCTATCTTTCTGTTCTTAAGGGTGCAATCATTGATGAATACAAAGACCGTATTGTAAACCTTCACCCGGCTTTGCTTCCGAAATTTGGCGGCGTTGGAATGTGGGGAGACAATGTTCACCAGGCGGTTCTTGCTTCTGGCGAAAAGGAAAGCGGCTGTACCGTTCATCTTGTGGATTCAGGCTGCGACACTGGAAAAATCCTTGTGCAGAAGAGGGTTCCTGTTATGGAGGGCGATAGTGTGGAAAGCCTTTACGCTAGGATTGCCCCTAAGGAACACGAGGCTATTGTTGAAGGCGTTTGCCTCTTGGCAGAGAAAATATCTTAAAATCTGACAAGGCGTTTTATGGAAAAAAAATATCTTGCTCTTTCTTTTGATGACGGGCCCAACTGCACTACCACGGCAGAGGTGCTTGACGTGCTTGAGTCTTTTGGCGTTACGGCTTCGTTTTTTTTAATCGGACAGAATATTACTCCGCAAAGCATTCCCATGATAAAGAGGCAGCTTAGCCTTGGCTGTACGGTAGAGTGCCATTCCTGGACCCATCCCCACATGGGGAGCATGGGCGCTGAAGAAATTAAGAGCGAGGTTTCTAGGACTGACCAAGTGATTCTTGAGCATACCGGGCGGATTCCTGAGTTTTTTAGGCCACCCTACATTGACCTTTCCGAGACTTTGTTCAATAGTGTGGAAAAACCTTTTATTTGCGGGGCTGACTGCAAGGACTGGGATGACAGCGTTTCTTGTGACGAGCGCGTTAAGATGATTTTGTATGCGGCAAAGGAAGGCCAGATTTTTTTGCTTCACGATATGGAAGGAAATTCAAAGACTGTAGAAGCCCTTAAGCGGATAATTCCTGCTTTGCTTGACCAGGGCTTTACTTTTGTTACCGTGCCGGATTTGTTCAAGCGCTATTCGGTGAATCCGCATGTTCGCGGTAAGATTTGGTCTAATGTGCTGGAGTAATGCGGTGGCCGTCATTCCGGGCTTGACCCGGAATCTGTGCAAGGTAATGACTGGATCAGGACATTACAGAATGGGTCCCAGTAACGGAAAAAATCAAGGAATCCTCCCTAAAGGGTCCCTCCTTGCTTTTTTCCTACGTCCCATTCTGTAATGTCCTGCCGTTATAGTAGCTAGTAGCCGGGTGTCGGGCTTTTCTAGCGGCGCTGGGCGTCTGCGTCTTGCGGGACTAGCTTTATTACTACGCGGCGGTTCTTTGCGCGGCCGGCAGCTGTGTTGTTGCTTTCCACAGGTTTTGTTCCACCGTAGCCCTTGTAAGAGAAGAGCTTTCCGTCTATTCCATCCTGCTTTAGGGCCTCTATTACAGCCTGTGCACGCTGGATACTAAGAGTCATCTGGCCGGTAGGCTTGTTTACGTCTGCCGTGTGTCCTTCTACAATGATTGAATATTTGCCGCCGTCTGCGAGTGCGGTCTTTATCTGCTTTGCAATCAGGCTTACGCGGGGGCGTTCCTCCGGCAAAAGCTCGGTTGAGTCTGCTATGAAGCGCAGGTCGCTTATGGTAAGGGTAAGCTCCATTCCGCCTGTAGGTGAATCTTCCAAGGTTATTTCGGGGCCGTTGTCCTTTACCCTTTCAAGTTCCTTCTGAATCTTTGTGTAGTCAAGGTAGTACTTTGTGTTGCGCTCTGGTGCCGTTACAACGCGGGAGATTTCTTTGTCGCCCAAGAGAATGACCACCTTTCCGTTCTTTAAAAGCTCTCGGTTCTGGGGAACTGTTGCAATGCGGAGGTAGTCGTCGTAGGAAATTACCGGGTCGCAGCGGTTAACGCCGTACACTTTCTTTGCCATAATCCAAAGCGGGTCTTTTCCAGCCCTTTCGGTACTGCCGCGCGGGCCTGTTGCGGTCATGTATTCAACTATGCCGGCAGTCTTTGCAATTTCCGGCTCTACCATGTTGCGCTCGTATACAAGAGTCATGTTTTCGTCCCAGATGCGGGGGAAAAGGCAAGGGCTTACCGAACTTGTGGTGAATTCACCCTGTATGGGCAAGGCTCCTCTTGCATCTATAATGATTCCAGTGTAGGGGCGGGATGCTATGCGGTCAATTGGAAGCTCCTGCACGTAAGGCTTTCTGTGCTTGATTATGAGCGTTCCTATGTCCTGAAGCTGGATTGTATTGGTAGTCTTTAAGTTGTTGCTTCCGTTGTGGAAGTAGGCAGGGGTCTGCTTGCTTTTGTCTATGATGTGGGTAAGGGCTTCGAGCGTAAGGGTTCCTTCGCGCACAAGGTCTTCTATGGTGCGTGTGTCGTCCACGTAGAGCGAAAGAAGGGGGTCTTTTACAAGGATTGGAAGCTCCATCTTGATTCTGTTTACGGCAAGAGACTTTCCGCTTGGCATAGGGATTCCTGCCTTTACCACGTTCATGGAAATGTCGGAAATAAATGCCTTCTTTGTCCAGTCAACCTTGCTTTCAGAGCTGATTATGGACTTGTCCCTGGATGCGTTGGCGGCAGCGTAGGCTTTCTCTTCTGCGTCCCTTATTTCTTCTTCCGTAAAGCCCTGCATCCTGAATTCTGCGTGGCTGTCTGCGGATGAGGCCTGTGCCATCGCACAAATAGGACTAAATATAAAAAACAAGCCGGTTGCGGCAATCAATACTTTCTTTTGCATGTATACTTCCCCTAATTGAATATCGGCACAATTAGCTTTTTACCAATAGATAAAACCTTTTTTTCGCTTATTTCGTTAACAGCGCAAAGGTCTTCCACTGTAATGCCGTACCTTCTGGAAATTCCCCAAAGGGAATCGCCCTCTTTTACGGTGTACATTATGGCATCGGTGGCGACACCCTGCTTTTTTAGGTTTTCCTCCGTGTCTTCTGGCATGTCGCCGGGTAGCCTTAAAGAGTAAACCTCTCTTGCGGGCGTACAGTTACGGAAAAGTGCGGGATTCAGCGTTTTTACCTTGGTTTTGCTAACGCCTGTTGCCTTTGAAATCTGGTTAAAGCTGAACATTCCGGCTGTTTTTATGTAGGTGAATTTTTCCGGTTCCACGTTTTCTATTGCTTTTACGGCTTCTTCAATGCCTGTTGCCCCGTAGTAGTGTGCATTTTCGATTATGTCTGCTATGGCAAGAAGCTTGGGCACGTACAAAATGGACTCTTTCTTAAGGATTTCGTTTTCGGCAAGGTACCAGAAGTCTTTGCCGGGGTTCTGCTTTACGAATTTACCCATTGCTCCGGCACCGCAGTTGTAGGCGGCAAGGGCAAGCTCCCAGTCTCCAAAGAAGCGGAAGTTGTACTCCAGCTTGGAAAGGGCCGCGTCGGTTGACTTCCAGGGGTCCCTTCTTTCGTCGTACCAGCTGTCTTTTTCCAGGTAGGGGGCCATGGAATTTGCCATGAACTGCCAGATTCCGGTTGCTCCTGAGCGGGAAACAGCGTTTGGCAGGTAGTTTGACTCTACAATAGGAAGGTACTGCAGGATAAGGGGCATGTTGCGCTCCTTAAGCTGTTCAAGTATGTAGGGCAGGTAGGGGGCTGCGTTTTCCAGTGAGCGCACAAGAACCTTCTGGCCGGATGCGGTAAGGTACTGCCTTAGGAATTTCTGCGAAAGTTCGTGCTCTATGCCGGGAAGCTCCAGTTCCTTGCGGCGAACACCGTTTTGTGTCTCTTCGCCGGACTTCATGGCGGCAACTTCTTCTTCTATAAGGGTTACCTTGTCCTTTTCCTTGCTTTTTTTGCTTTTGGAGGACTTTTTCTTCTTCTTTTTTAGCTCTTCCTGAATCTCTTTTTCCAGAAGCTGATCCTGTTCGCTTGCGTAGGTGTCGGAGGCGTCCAGCAGGGCTTGGCTTTCCGCGCTGCCCTTACCGTCTGCGCTTGCAGATGCGTTGTCTCTGGCTGCAAGTTCCTGGGCTGTGGCGCAGGAAGACATAAGCATTGTGCATGAAAGGGCAAAAAGTGCAAGCTTTCGTATAAAGTGGCTCTTGTTTTTGCGTGTTGGCAAAGAAGTTCCACCGTTCTTGCCGTTCAAGCCTACCCCGGATTGGAAGGGCGGCGTAGCCGTTGCCGCCAGGCAATGGAGGGGGGAGGGACCCCCGGAACCCTGGAAAGCCGGTTTGCATACAAAAGCCGGTCCAGAAAAAAGAAAAGAAAAAAATTCAGAAGAAAGAACAGAAAACTTCATAATTACATTTTATCTCCGTAATAGACTCCGGCCCATTCCCAACGGCCGTGAACTTTTGGGTCAACAGGAAAATTTATCTTTCGGAAGTAGAAATACCAGACCTTGGCATTTGTCCATCCCCATGTGCGTAGGTATGCTTCCGTTGGAGTGGAAATTTCGTCCAGCGTGTCGCTAAAGCGGATTCTGTTTCCCCTCATGTAGTCGCTCGCATAGAAAGTTGCCTGCGGATTACTTGAATTTTCGTCTTGCCGCCATGATATGTTAAAGAAATTCACGCGGGACTTGTAGCTGTCCAGCTGGCCAGGATTGTAGGTGGAAATTGCCTTTTTTACCGCCGCAACAAGCTCGTCCAGGGTTTCAAAGGTCCAGTTTTTGCTTGAATTGTAGAAGTCTACGAACTGCCTTGCGTTTGCAAATGCGTTTGGAAGGTCAGAAATTCTGATTGTTGAAGCGTCGTCTTGGGCAAGGAACTGCCTGAATGCCCTTAGTGCCAGTGCCCATTCCCCTTCTTTTTCGTATTCGAGTGCAAGGCGGACGTAAAGTTCTGTTACCTTAACCTTGTCAGGAAAGCGGGTAATCAGCTGGTTAAAATAGGAAATCCTGTTCACCGGGTTTTGGCTTATCTGGACAAGGTGCTGCAGGCTCATAAAGTGGACGGAAACTTTCTCGCCGGAATTTGTGCTTATCATAAGGTCGTTGTAGTTGTTTATGATTCGCTCAAAGTAATATTCCGCAAGGGGATTGGAATCCATTTCCAGGTAGGTGTTGGCCGTTACCAAAAGCCAGTATGCATTGTACTGGTCGTCGGGATGGTTTTCTACCCATTCGGAAAGGAAGAGAATTAGGTTTGGGTAGTCTTTCTGTGAAAGCATGTTCTGCGCAATGTTTTTGATTACTGCAAAACGGGTTTCTTCAGAAATATCTTCTTGTAGCAGGACTTTGCCCAGCTGTTCCTGGTTGTATTCATAGGTCTTTTCCCTGATTTTCTGCGACTTGCTCTTGCACGAAAAAAACACCGCTGTACTTGCGGCTGCGAGAAAAACGCCTGTGCAAATAAGGGCGACCCTCTTTTTAGTCTGAAACATACGGTATTTTACCAGTTCTCCGCATTTCTTTCAATGGTCACATTCCCAAGGCCTTCTTTTGCCATTTTCTTTTCTGGACGGGAATTTTATGGACGGCATTCCAACTTTTACATTCGTCAAAATGCTGCAACCGGGAATTTATGCCGCTGCATTCCCCGCTTTCCAGGGCTACGCTAACGCTCCGGCCCTTCGGTCTTGCCTGCGGCAACCCTTCCAATCGGGCGTAGGTTGCAAAACACTTCTGCACGCTGCTAACCCGCCCTCCATGGCTTGATATTGCTTGGCAAGAAAGAAAAAAGACGTTCCCTGAGCTAGTCGAAGGGAACATTCCCCAAAAAAAAACTAGTCTTTTTCCACTTTTTAGAGTTTACATTTTTTTTAGAGATTTTTTGATTTTTCTATTGACATATTTATAAAAATGGAGTATTTTAATATTAGCTTGTAAATAAGCTGATAAACTCTCTCCGATGTCCAGATTTCTGGACGTAGGGGCTGCGGGCGCGTTGTCGTTCTCAGCCCCTATTTTTTTTGTCTTTTTTCCTCTTTCCCTTTGTTGCAATGCAAAAGTATTGTATTTTAGAAAGCACTGGAATGGAGGCAGGGTTCGCGGCAAAAAAGCATTTGCGCGGGAGGGAGCGTAGCGACTAGATTCCTATTACCGCGCGCTGGCTTTTTTGACGCGGTTCCTGCCGGGAATGGAAGTGCTTTCGTTTTAATATTTGCATTTGCCTACTGCAACCCAGAAAACTTTCTTCTTGCCTTTTTCAAACAAAATCATTAGATTAAAAGAATCACACGCCAAGGGGAATCCCATGAATTCAATAGACAACGCAATAGACAATATACTCGAATCCTACAAAAAGTATGGCGGAATAAATCTGGAAGAAGCCAACGACTTTCCCAACCGCGAAAACGTTGTTAACGTACTGCGCGACATTCAGAGCCTTATCTTTCCGGGCTTCCGTGTTGCAGAGGACTTGGATTCCCAGAACCTGCGCTTTGTGACCGGTGAGCGCGTTAACCGCATAATTTCCATACTTACCCGCGAAATAAAAAAGGCTCTGGTCTATGTAATCCAGGACGACTTTGTAAAAAAGAGCCACTGTTTTGCCCTTGCGGAACAGACAAGCCGCGCTTTAATAGAAGAAATTCCTGAGCTCCGCAGAAAGATAGGCCTTGACGTTCAGGCTGCCTACATTGGTGATCCTGCCGCAAAGTCCACGGAAGAGGTAATTGTTTCCTACCCCTGCTTGGAAGCCATTTCAACCTACCGCATAGCCCACTTCCTTTGCAAGTCCGGTGTTCCGGTAATCCCCAGAATCATGAGCGAACACGCCCACGGTAAAACCGGAATAGACATAAATCCCGGTGCAGAAATTGGCGAAAGCTTCTTTATTGACCACGGAACAGGTGTTGTAATAGGCGAAACCTGCGTAATCGGCAACAACGTAAAAATCTACCAGGGCGTAACCCTAGGTGCCCTTAGCGTAAAAAAAGAGCTCATGGACAAAAAAAGACACCCTACTATAGAAGATAACGTAACAATCTACGCAAACGCCACAATTCTGGGCGGAGAAACAGTAATAGGAGCCGGCAGTACCATAGGCGGCAACACCTGGGTAACAAAATCCGTCCCCCCGAATACCCTCTTCACCCAAAGCGGCAGCGCCCACTAAATTTTGTCTTCCTTTCAAACAGCCACGCATCCATGGCTTGATGATTATTGGCAAGAAAGAAAAAAAATTGTATTCTGCAAAGAGACGTTTGTTTAATACAAAGGTTGGGTTCTTAGGCATATCGCGAAACGTTGAGCGATATGGCCCCTAAGCCGTGCAATCCTTTCAAAAATCCCTCCATGGATTTTTGAAAGGATTGCAGAAGCGCTTTGCACTTCTGCACGCTGCTAACCCGCCCTCCATGGCTCGATATTGCTTGGCAAGAAAGAAGAAAACCCGCTTCCGAGTAGACAACTTTTTTAACGTTAAAAAAGTTGCCCCTCCAAGTTAGGGGTCCAAGGGCCCTCCCTTGATAATTTTCATTACAAATTTGCATTATATTTAAATTAGGCTTATAATATTTGCTATGGAAGCTTCTTTTCTTAATCCTTTCCTCAGCGCATGCGAGGAAGCCTTTGTTACAATGTTCAATATAGTTCCTCAGCACAAGCAGCCTTACCTGCTTAACCCAATTTCTCAGCATACGTGGGAAATTTCGGGGCTTGTTGCTGTATCTGGTGACGAGACCGGAATAGTCGCCTTTCGCCTGCACAAGATTCTGGCCGCAAAGATGATTCAGCTTTCAAACATGGAAGTTAGCTCTCCGGAAGAACTGGAGGAGATGGAAAAAGGCCTTGTAAGCGAATTTGCAAACATCATCACGGGTAATGCCGTCTCTGCCATAAGGGACAAGGAAATATCTGTTTCCGCACCGGACATCCGCTATGGCGAAAACCACGTTATTCCCTGGCCGCGGTCTGCAAAGATCATAGCCGTTCCCTTCTATACAAAGCACGGTACTTTTGAAGTTGACCTTTGCTTTAAGGGAATGTAGGCTTTTCCTGTAAGAATTTGTTGTTGGGGAATTTGGGCACATCAACCTACGCCGCCGTGGAGGGGCGGGCGCAAGCCCGTTCCGAAGGAATGGAGCCGGAGGGCGGAACCCCGGAAGGGCGGTGGCGCAGAGGCATGGACGCTCGGATTAGCCAAGGAATATAATGGTAGAGCAATTAGGGCTTCGTCCATAAAATTCATAGTCCAGAAAGAAAATTGAATTATTCCGTTGGAATTTTTAATTTTCGCTTGTGTAAATTCATAAATTCCGCTTGACATAATCTTTTGAATTTTATATATTTTTAGAACGCAATCACATAACTGCGCATGATTGCTCTTGTAGCTCAGTCGGTAGAGCACATCGTTGGTAACGATGAGGTCAGCGGTCCGATTCCGCTCGGGAGCTTTTCTAAATAATGTAAGGAGCTAATAAAATGGCAAGCAAGAAAAAGACGGCCGTGGAAATCATCGCTTTGCAGTGCACAGAATGCAAGCGCAAGAACTATACAACATATAAGAACCGCAAGAACATCACCGGCAAAATGGAAAAGAATAAGTACTGTCCTTTCTGCCGCAAGGAAATCTTGCACAAAGAAACAAAGGTAAAATAATTTGGTTTTTGTCTGCATGAATTTTTCGTGCAGCTAAGATAGGCGGTTTTCCGTTGCGCTTTCGCCCTACGTTTGCTGTTGCGGTTTTGCTGCCAAGGTTCTGCCGGAATTGTTAAGGTTGGCTTTTTAGGTTCTGCCTGTATCCGGTTAGGCCAAAATCTTAGGTCAGTAGCTCAGTTGGTAGAGTCCCGGTCTCCAAAACCGGTTGTCGCGGGTTCGAGTCCTGCCTGGCCTGTTTTTTTCGTAATATTTAGAAGAGGTTGGAAATGAAGATTGTTCAGTTTTGCAAAGAATGTGTAGGTGAACTTAGGAAAGTAACCTGGCCAACTCGTAGTGAAGTTGTTGCCTCTGTAAAAGTCGTTCTCGTTTCTACTATCTTCCTTGCCGTTACCCTTGGATTCCTGGACTGGCTCTTCGTAGAAGGTATGCGCTTGCTCTTTAAATAGGATAGGATTATGGCAAAAAGCTGGTATATAATTCATACTTTCACAGGCTATGAGCAGAAGATTGAAAGAACCCTCCGCGAAATGCTTGAGCGTGAGCAGTTGGACTCAAATGTCCTTTGCGACATAAAGGTTCCTACCGAAGAAGTTGTTGAAATTCGTAACAATAAAAAGTATGTAAAGCGTAATAAGTTCTTGCCAAGCTACATCATGCTGGAAATGGACCTGCCCCAGGTTGGCTGGAAGCCTGTCTGCAATGCAATCCGCCATATTCAGGGCGTAACAGGTTTTGTTGGTACAAATCCGCAGGAAAGGCCCCGTCCAATTTCTTCTGACGAGGCAAAGAACCTTCTTCAGCAGTCCGGTGAAATTAAGGGCGAAAAGACAGTCCGCATCAAGCAGAATTACGAGGTTGGTGACCACGTTAAGATTAAGGATGGCCCAATGGCTTCCTTTAGCGGTATCGTTGAAGAAGTGCTTCTGGACAAGAGCAAGCTTCGTGTTAGCGTTCAGATCTTTGGCCGCGAAACACCTGTTGAGCTTGACTTCCTTCAGGTAGAAAAAGAAGTAGTCTGATACGCGTTTGCTGCCCCGGCTTAGGCTTTGTTGGGCAGCTTGTTCTTTTATAGGATAGTTTTGCCGTGCAAACGGTTTAACTCCGGCGTTCTTTTGAATGCCGATTTGGGAGAAGCGCAAGTCCGTTGGACATAGGCGTTTCGCTAGGGACCGTCTGTTTTTTAGGCGGATTCCACACCAATGCAAGGAGTAATATTATGGCCACAAAAAAGGTAACAGCTGTTATTAAGTTGCAGTGCCCCGCTGGTGCTGCTACTCCGGCCCCACCAATTGGTCCTGCTCTTGGACCTCACGGTGTTTCTGCACCAAAGTTCGTGCAGGAATTCAATGCCAAGACAGCTAAGATGGAAAAGGGACTTATTATCCCTGTCGTTCTTACAGTCTATCAGGACAAATCTTACACATTCATCCTCAAGACTCCGCCTGCAGCAGTTCTTATTGCAAAGGCAGCAGGAATCAAAAAGGGTTCTGGAAATCCTCTCCGCGACAAGGTTGGCAAGCTTTCAGCAAAGGCTTTGGAAGAAATTGCAAAGCAGAAGCTTCCTGATCTTAATGCAAACGACCTTGAAGCCGCAAAGAAAATCATCGCCGGTACTGCACGCAGCATGGGCGTAGAAGTGGAGGGCAAGTAATGAAGCACGGTAAGAAGTATAACGAGGCTCTTAAGAAGTATGACCCCGCAAAGAAATACGAAATTGCCGAAGCATGCAAGCTCGTAAAAGACATTCACTACACAAAGTTTGACGAAACAGTTGAGCTTTCAGTTTCCTTGAAGCTTGAAAAGAACCAGACTGTACGTGACACTTTGGTATTCCCGCACCAGTTCACCGGTGAAAAGCGCGTTTTGGTTTTCTGTAAGGAAGACCGCGTTCAGGAAGCTTTGGATGCCGGCGCAACTTATGCAGGTTCAACAGAATACATCGACAAGGTAAAGGGTGGCTGGACAGAATTTGACGTTGCAGTTGCTACACCTGACATGATGAAGGACGTTGGTCGCCTTGGTATGGTTTTGGGCCGCAGAGGTCTTATGCCTAACCCAAAGACAGGAACTGTTACACCCAACATTGCACAGGCTGTTGCAGAACTCAAGAAGGGACGCACAGAATTCCGCGCAGACAAGGGTGGAGTAATCCACATTCCTGTTGGAAAGGTTTCTATGTCAGAAAGCGACACAGCAGAAAACGTAACTACATTCCTTGCTGAGCTTGGCCGCAAAAAGCCTGCTGATGCAAAGGCTGGTTTTGTACGTTCAGTTTCCTTGAGCTCAACAATGGGCCCTGGCGTCTGGATCGATTATAAGGAGGAAGCATAATGGCAGTATTGGCTAAAAAACTTCAGCCTGCTAAGACCGCAGCTATCGAAGAAGCAAAAAAGACACTGAGCGAATATCAGAACTATGTTTTCATTGACTACCGCGGACTTACTGTGGAGCAGATTACAAAGCTCCGCCACAACCTTGCTGAACACAAGGCAGCCCTCAAGGTTTTCAAGAACAACTTCGCACGCGTTGCTTTTGACGAGCTCAAGAACGATGCAGTTGTAGAATACCTCAAGGGACCTACAGCTATCACTCTTATAAAGGATGAAGCCAACGAAGCGGCAAAAGTTCTCTTTGACTTTACAAAAGACGCTCCTAACCTTGTTGTTAAGGGTGCTTGGGTAGACAATGAGCTTTATGATGCTGCAAAAATCGAGGCATTCTCAAAGCTTCCTGGAAAGAAGCAGCTTATCGCAATGCTTATGTCTGCAATCAACGGTCCTGCAAGAAAACTTGCTGGTACTTTGCAGGCTTATGTGGAAAAGCTGGAAAAGGAAGGCGGTGCAGCTCCTGCAGCAGCACCAGCAGCTGAAGCAGCTCCGGCTGCAGAGGCAACACCGAGCGCCTAGTAGGGGTATTTTACTGTCTGCTTGGTTCTCGTTGAATCAGAAATCCGGTCGTTCCATTCGCTGGAATGGCCAAAACCGCAGTCAGGCTTCAACGTGCTGATTACTGTCTGCGGAAAATAACCGCAAGCGGGCAAAAAAGAACAGTTTGTTCTATTCCGCAAGGTAAAACAATTAATCACAATGATGATTATGGAGAAGACAATTATGGCACTTTCAAATGATGAAATCTTAGACGCAATCGCTAATATGACAGTTCAGCAGGCAGCTGACCTTGTAAAGGCAATGGAAGAAAAGTTCGGCGTTTCTGCAGCAGCTCCTGTAGCAGTTGCAGCAGCAGGCCCAGCAGCAGCAGCTGAAGAGCAGACTGAATTCACAGTTACTCTTGACAGCGTAGATGCAGCAAAGAAGATTGCAGTTATCAAGGCTGTTCGCGCAATCACAGGTCTTGGTCTTGGTGAAGCAAAGGCTCTTGTTGAAGGCGCACCTCAGACACTCAAGGAAGGTGTTTCTAAGGAAGATGCAGACAAGATGATCGCTGACATCGCTGCAGCTGGCGGTAAGGCAAGCAAGAAATAATTTTGAATAGCGGATTGTTGTTCAACATAAGCTAAATTCATTTTGACTTACGAGCTTCAGGAAAGCGGGTGAAAACCTGACTTTTCTGAGGCTTTTAGCGTCTATTAATATTGGGGTGGCAGGGAATTTTCATTGCCTTCCAGTCCCGATTCCATGCGTCGTGAAACAAACTTTATGCGGTGAACGTGACGCCCTCCGCATAACGGTTTTAAACACCCGTTAAGGACTCCGGTTCTTGTGCTGAGCAAAGTTTTTGCTTGTAGCGGCTCCGGCGTACCAGTTTTCGTACACCTGCGAGGGAAACAGATGTTTGCTAAAAGCAAAAAAATAGTCCGTCAGTACATTGGAAAGGAAATCAAAGATTTCTGGGAAATCCCTGATTTAAGCGACATTCAGACTTCATCTTACGAAGAATTCATTCAGAAAGAAAGGTTGGACAAGGGCGAGCCGCTCTTGAACCAAGGTTTGCAGGAAGTTTTCACTTCCACATTCCCTATTGAAGGTGGTCCGGACAACAATATGTCCCTTGAGTATGACCACTATGAATTGGATGAGAAGAACATTAAATTCAGTGAGCTTGAATGCAAAAGAAAGGGACTTACCTATTCCGTAGCTCTTAAGGCCAGAATCAGCCTGAATTTTAAGGACACTGGCGCCATTTTGCAGAAAGACATTTACATGGGTGACATTCCGCTCATGACAGAACGCGGCACTTTCGTTATTAACGGTGCTGAGCGTGTCGTCGTAAGCCAGATTCACCGTTCCCCGGGCGTTATCTTCAAGCACGAAAAGGGCGTATATTCAAGCCGCATAATTCCCTACCGCGGTTCATGGCTTGAATTTGAGATTGACCAGAAGAAAGAACTCATTTACGCAAAGATTGACCGCAAGAAGAAAATCCTTGGTACCATCTTCCTCCGTGCTCTCGGCTACACAACCCGCGAGATGATAATCAACTGCTTCTACCAGACGGAGACAATCAAGGTTCCTAGCAAGAAAGACGCAAGGGAAGGCCTTGTTGGAAAGGTTTTCTCTGCCAATGTTGTAATAAAGGATGAAAACGGCGAGGAAAAGAGGCTCTTCCGTGCAGGAGACGAAATCCATCCGCACGACTTGGACGAGCTCGTTGCCAATAAAATAGAAGAAATCAGCGTAATCAACTTTAATGCACGCCAGCATCCAAACAAGAAGGATGAAAAGAATCCGTCTTTGGACAGCAAGATGATTGTAAACTGCTTTGAGCGTGAGGAAATCATCTTTACAAAGGAAGGAGCTGATGTTTCCGAAGAGCCTTCACAGGACGCATGTCTTGCAAAGGTCTACTCCGTAATCCAGACAGGTGACCCAATTTCTACGGAGCAGGCACAGAAGGAAATTACAGGCATCTTCTTTAATCCAAAGCGCTACGACTTGGGCCGCGTTGGCCGCTACAAGTTGAACAAGGCTTTTGACTATGAAGACCAGTCAACGGACAACACCGTTCTTACCCAGGAAGACATCATCAACACGATGAAGCGCCTTATTGAAGTTTACATTGGCGATCAGTCTTTGGATGATCAGGACCACTTGGGCAACCGCCGCGTTCGTTCTGTTGGCGAGCTCCTTACAAACCAGTTCAAGACTGCATTCAGCCGCATGGAGCGCACTGCAAAAGAGCGTATGAATCTTAAGGAGACAGAGACTCTTAAGCCGCAGGATTTGATTTCCATAAAGCCAATCAATTCAGGTCTTAAGGAATTCTTTGGTTCATCACAGCTTTCTCAGTTCATGGATCAGTGTAACCCGCTTGCCGGACTTACACACAAACGCCGCCTTAACGCATTGGGACCGGGTGGTCTTAGCCGCGACAGGGCAGGTTTTGAAGTCCGCGACGTTCACTATACTCACTACGGACGCATGTGCCCGATTGAAACTCCTGAAGGTCCGAACATCGGTCTTATTGTTTCTCTCGCAATCTTTACAAAGGTTAATGAATACGGATTCCTTGAAGAGCCATACCGCCGCGTTGAAAACGGAAAGGCTACCAACAAGGTTGACTATCTTACAGCTACCGACGAAGACAAGTACTACGTTGGACAGGTAACAGAAGGCATGAAGGATGACGGTTCCTTCCCGACAGAGCTTGTTTCTTGCCGCCACAAGGGTGACTATACAAGCCGTTCCGTAAAAGACATCCAGTACATGGACGTTTCTCCGCGCCAGGTTATTTCCGTATCTGCATCCTTGGTTCCATTCCTTGAACACGACGACGCAAACCGCGCTTTGATGGGCTGCAACATGCAGAGACAGGCAGTTCCGCTTTTGTTCCCGGAGCCACCTCATGTTGGTACCGGTATGGAAGCAAAGACCGCTTACGATTCAGGCGTTCTTGTTAAGGCTAAGCGTGCCGGTGAAGTTGTATGGGTAGAAAGCGACCTTATCAAGATTAAGCCGGATGGCGTAAAGGGTGGCGAACTTGACGAATATACTCTTCTCAAGTACCAGAAGACAAACTCTGACACTGTTAACCACCAGCGTCCTACAGTTCAGGTTGGTGAAAAGGTAAAGAAGGGTGATGTTATTGCTGACGGTCCTGCAACCTTTAACGGTGAACTTGCTCTTGGCCGCAACATTCTTGTTGGATTCGTACCGTGGAATGGCTACAACTACGAAGACGCCGTTCTTATCAGCCAGCGCGTTGTTAAGGAAGACATGTATACTTCCGTCCACATTCACGAATTCCAGACTGAAATCCGCGAGACAAAGCTTGGTCCCGAAAAGATTACCCGTGATGTTCCAAACACTTCAGAAAAGAACCTTGACCGCCTTGACGCAGAAGGTATCGTTCGCGTTGGAGCAAAGGTTAGAAGCGGTGACATCCTTGTTGGAAAGGTAACTCCAAAGAGCGAAACCGAGAACACCCCTGAATTCAAGCTTTTGAATTCAATCTTCGGTGAAAAGGCAAAGGAAGTGCGTGATTCTTCACTCAAGCTTCCCCACGGTGTTGAAGGTGTCGTTATTGCAATCGAAAGGCTTAAGAGGGCTCAGGGTGATGAGCTTAGCCCAGGCGTAGACGAAATTGTAAAGGTTGTTATTGCAGACAAGAGAAAGCTCCGTGTTGGAGACAAGATGGCAGGACGCCACGGTAACAAAGGTGTTGTTGCCCGCATCCTTCCTGTTGAAGACATGCCTTACCTGGAAGACGGTACTCCTCTTGACGTCTGCTTGAACCCGCTTGGTGTTCCTTCACGTATGAACATTGGACAGATTATGGAAAGCGAACTTGGCCGCGTAGGCCAGCTCCTTGGTGAATGGTACAATTCTCCTGCATTCCAGACTCCAAGCCAGGAACAGATTGCGGAAAAACTTAAGCAGGCAGGTTTGTCCCCCGACTGTAAGCAGATTGTCCGCGACGGATTTACAGGCGAACCTTTCGTTAACCCAATTTTTGTCGGTGTAATCTACTTCATGAAGTTGCACCACTTGGTTGATGATAAGATGCATGCCCGTTCAACAGGTCCCTACTCACTTGTTACCCAGCAGCCGTTGGGTGGTAAGGCCCAGTTTGGTGGCCAGCGTCTTGGAGAAATGGAAGTTTGGGCTCTCGAAGCTTATGGTGCCGCAAACACTCTCCAGGAAATGATGACAATCAAATCCGACGACATGAACGGACGCTCAAAGGTTTACGAGTCAATCGTTAAGGGGGACCCGACAGCCCCAATCGGTGTGCCGGAATCATTCAACGTTCTTGTGCAGGAACTCCGTGGACTTGCGCTTGACTTTACAATTTATGACGACAAGGGTAAGCAGATTGCCCTTACCGAACGTGATCAGGAATTAATCGACAAGTCCAGCCAGGGCTTTGACAAGGAGAACGTAAATGCGTGATATTCAGGATTTTGCCTCTCTTCAGATAAAACTTGCCTCGCCGGAAACAATCCGTGCTTGGTCATACGGTGAAGTAAAAAAGCCGGAAACAATTAACTATAGAACCCTCCGTCCGGAGCGCGAAGGTCTTTTCTGCGAAAAGATTTTCGGTACCACAAAGGAATGGGAATGCTACTGCGGTAAGTTCAAGAGCATCCGCTACAAGGGTGTTATCTGCGACCGCTGTGGTGTAGAAGTTACCCACTTTAAGGTCCGCCGCGAACGCACAGGCCACATTGAGCTTGCAGCCCCGGTAAGCCACATCTGGTATTACCACTCGGTTCCAAGCCGCATGGGTCTTTTGCTTGACCTTCAGGTTGCAGCCCTGCGCTCAGTACTTTACTATGAAAAGTACATCGTAATTGATCCGGGTGACTCAGACCTTAAGAAGAACGACCTTCTTACAGAGGATGAATACATTGAGGCTCAGAACCGCAACGGAAACTTTACTGCCGGTATGGGTGCAGAGGCAATCAAGACTTTGCTTGAAAACCTTGACCTTGACGCTTTGGCAGAAGAACTCCGCGCAAAGATGAAGGAAAAGGGACCCAAGGTAGACAAGCGCACTCTTAAGCGCATCGAAATAGTTGAAAGCTTCCGTTCATCCGGCAATAAGGCAAGCTGGATGGTTCTTGACGTAATTCCTGTAATTCCGCCGGATTTGCGTCCTATGGTTCAGCTTGAAGGTGGCCGCTTTGCAACAAGCGACTTGAACGACCTCTACCGCCGCGTAATCAACCGCAACAACCGTTTGCTCCGCCTTCAGAGCCTTTCCGCACCGGAGATTATCATCCGCAACGAAAAGCGTATGCTGCAGGAATCAGTTGACTCACTCTTTGACAACAGCAAGCGCAAGCAGCGTGTGGTAAAGGGAGCTTCCAGCCGTCCGCTCAAGTCAATTTCCGACATGCTCAAGGGTAAGCAGGGACGTTTCCGCCAGAACTTGCTCGGTAAGCGCGTAGACTATTCTGGCCGTTCCGTAATCGTAGTAGGTCCAGAGCTTAAGCTGTGGCAGTGCGGTCTTCCTGAAAAGATGGCACTTGAACTCTTTAAGCCCTTCATCATGAAGAAGCTTGTTGACCGCGGAATTGACACTAACATCAAGCGCGCAAAAATGCGTGTTGAAGCAGAAGACCGCGAGGTTTACGAAATCCTTGACGAAGTTGTCCGCGAACACCCTGTTATGCTCAACCGTGCTCCTACCTTGCACCGCCTTGGTATCCAGGCATTCGAGCCGGTACTTGTTCCGGGAAAGGCTCTTAAGCTCCACCCGCTTGCATGTAAGGCTTTCAACGCAGACTTCGACGGTGACCAGATGGCTATCCATGTGCCTCTAACACAGGCCGCCCAGATGGAATGCTGGAACCTTATGCTTTCTGCCCGCAACCTTCTTGACCCTGCAAACGGAAAGACAATCGTTGGACCTTCTCAGGACATGGTTCTGGGAATCTACTATATGACAAGCATTAAGCCCAACGCAAAGGGGACCGGCAAATTCTTCAGCTCTGCAGATGAAGTCCGCATGGCCGCAACATCCGGTTCAATTGAGTGGCAGGCAGAAATCAAGATTCACAAGAATGTAATCGGCAAGTGCGTTCACAACGACGCTGAGCCGGATTCAAAGTACCTGCTTACTTCCGCTGGCCGTCTTGCCTTCAACGAGTCAATGCCAGACCAGGTTGACTACTACAATGAGCTTCTTGGCGACAAGGGACTCAAGAAGATGATTGAGGACGTATACCATACAGACCAGTCATCAGACAAGAGGATAAAGGCCCTGCTTGCGGAAAAATACGGCTTTGAAAAGTTCAATGAAGAAGAAGCCCTTAAAATCTGTTCAAATGCGGAATTCCTTAAGGAACTTTCCCACATCCAGAACAGAATTAATGAATACAACTCTTCTGCCGCATTCGACTTCGTAAAGAAGCTTTATACAGATGACCGCTCTTGGCTTACAATCCAGATGCTTGACGCAATCAAGGCTGTTGGTTACAAGAACGCAACCTTCTACGGTGCAACCCTTTCTATGGAAGACATCCTTGTTCCTGAGGAAAAGAAGGAAATGGTTGACGAAGCCAACAAGGAAGTAGAAAAAATTGTTGAGCAGTGGTCAAAGGGTGCAATCACAGAGCAGGAGCGCTACAACCGCTCAACAGAAGTTTGGGGTAAGACCAACGACAAGCTTACAGACATAATGATGGACAAGCTTGCAAAGGACAAGGACGGATTCAATACAATCTACATGATGGCAAAGTCCGGTGCCCGTGGTTCCAAGAAGCAGATTTCCCAGCTGGCCGCAATGCGTGGTCTTATGCAGAAGCCTAACGGAGACATCATTGAGCTTCCTATCAAGGCAAACTTCAAGGAAGGTCTTTCCGTTATCGAATTCTTCATTTCTACAAACGGTGCCCGCAAAGGTTTGTCAGATACTGCTCTTAAGACAGCAGACGCTGGTTACATGACCCGCCGCCTTGTAGACGTAGCCCAGAACGTTGTTATCAACGAAGAGGACTGCGGTACAATCAACGGTATTGACTATACTGCAATCAAGGACGGAGACGAAGTAAAGGTTCCTCTTGCAACACGCATTGCAGGACACTATACAATCGAACGCGTTCTTGACCCTGTTTCAGGAGAGCTTCTTGCAGACGTTAACACATACATCGATGAATCCCTTGCAGAAAAAATCGACAAGGCCGGTGTTGAAAAGGTAAAGATCCGCACAGTTTTGACTTGTGAAAGCAAGTACGGCATCTGCGTGAAGTGCTACGGCAAAGACCTTGCCCGCAACAGAATCGTAGAAATCGGTGAAGCTGTAGGTACAATCGCTGCCCAGTCAATCGGTCAGCCTGGTACACAGCTTACGCTCCGTACCTTCCACACTGGTGGTGCTGCTGAAAAGACAACGGAAGACAACCACATTGCAATGAACTATCCGGTCTTCATTCAGAGTGTTAGCGGAACTCACGTTGTAAAGGAAAACGGCGACTGGCTCTTTACCCGCCGCGGTTCCATGGTTGTTACAAAACTCTTTGCCAAGTTCCCGCTTGAGTCTGGCGATGAAGTTGCAGTTGCGGACAATTCACGCGTACGTACAGGCAACGTAATCATCAGGCGCGGAAAGAACGAGGTTAAGGCTTCTGAAAACGGACGCGTATTGGTTCGCGACAAAGTGGTTTACCTTGTAAGCAACGACCAGAACATAGAAATTGCCAACGGTTCCGTAATTTATGCGGCTTACGTAAACGGCGACTGTGTTGCAGAAAGCAAGGATTCCAAGAATAAGAACAAGGACATTTGGGTTGGTGAATACGACCAGTTCAACGAGCCTATTATTGCGGAAGTTTCGGGCTACGTACACTACAACGAAATCATTCCGGGTACAACTCTGGAAGAGCACACTGATCCCCAGACAAAGGCAGTTGAGCGCCGCATAAGCGACCTTCACTTGGACACACATCAGCCACGCGTACTTATCAGCGACGAGGCTGGTAACGAGCTTGCTTCATATCACCTTCCTGCAGGTGCCGTCTTGAGCAATGAGCTTGAGGATGGTATGCAGGTTGATGCTGGTTTTACCCTTGCAAAGCTTGCAAAGACAGCCGTGAAGGCAAACGATATTACCTTGGGTCTTCCTCGCGTATCCGAATTGTTCGAAGCACGCAAGCCAAAGAACCCTGCCATTATCGCCCAGATTACTGGTGTCGTAAAATTCGGAAAGGTTGTAAAGGGCAAGCGTTCAGTTGTCGTTGTGGATGACTATGGCAAGGAATACAACCACCTTATTCCAATGACAAAGCGTCTGCTTGTCCGCGACGGTGACCATGTGGAAGCAGGTGAAATGCTTTCCGACGGTTCAGTTGACGCACACGACGTACTTTCCGTTCTTGGTGAGGATGCACTGCAGAACTTCCTTATGGATGAGATTCAGTCTGTTTACCGCGCACAGGGCGTAGACATCAACGACAAGCACATTGGTACTATTATCCGCCAGATGCTTAAGAAGGTGTCAATCGTTAGCGTGGGCGACACAAAGTTCTACTACGGTGAGCAGGTTGACAAATACCGCTTCCACGAAGAGAACGAGCGCATTATCGCTGAAGGCGGCCAGCAGGCTGTTGCATGCCCCATGTTCCAGGGTATTACAAAGGCAGCCTTGGCAACAGACTCCTTCATTTCTGCATCTTCCTTCCAGGAGACAACGCGTGTTCTTACCAACGCCGCTATCAAGGGAGAGACGGATGACTTGCGCGGTCTTAAGGAAAACGTTATTATTGGCCACATGATTCCGGCTGGTACCGGTATGAGGCAGTGCCACAACGTTAAGCTTTTTGACTCAAGCAATGCCGACCTTGACGCAAAGATGAAGGAAATCCTTGACCAGCGTGCTATGGAAAAGGAACTCCTTCAGGCAGAAGAAGTTATGCCTGGCGAAACTGTTGAAAGCGGAGACGCAGACTAAATTTTTACCATGAATTTTACCGAATTCAGCAAAATTCCCTTGACTGGAATTAAGTGAATTCGGTAAAATATGTTTACTTTTGTTTATTTTGTCCGAGGTGCTGCTCGGCGTTAAAATAGGAGAATAGGCCGATGCCTACAATAAACCAATTAATTCGTAAGGGTCGTCATTCTGCTGCAAACAGAACTAAAGCTCCCGCGCTTGAGTCTTGTCCGCAGAAACGTGGTGTTTGCACACGCGTTATGACAATGACACCTAAAAAGCCGAACTCAGCTCTCCGCAAGATTGCTCGTGTTCGTTTGTCAAATGGAATCGAAGTTACTGCATACATTCCTGGTGAAGGACATAACTTGCAGGAACACTCAGTAGTATTGATCCGTGGTGGTCGTGTAAAGGATCTTCCTGGTGTACGCTATCACATTATCCGCGGTTCAAAAGATACTCTTGGCGTTGAAGGCCGCAAGAGAGCCCGCTCAAAGTACGGCGCAAAGAAACCAAAGGCATAATAGGAGGTTTGAACTATGGGAAGACATAAGAAATCAGTTAACCGTCCGATTGTGCCGGATGAAAAATACAACAGCACTGTTGTCTCAAAGTTTGTTACCCGCATGATGCTTGACGGAAAGAAGTCCATCTGTACAAAGATTGTTTACGATGCATTGGACAAGCTCAAGGGAAAGACAGACAAGGATCCTCTTGAAGTATTCATGAAGGCCTTGGACAACGTAAAGCCAATGGTAGAAGTAAAGAGCCGCCGCGTTGGTGGTGCTACATACCAGGTTCCGATTGAAATCCGTGAGACACGCCGCGAAGCTCTTGCAATGCGCTGGATGATTACAGCTGCCCGCAACCGCTCAGGCCACGGTATGGCAGAAACTCTTGCTGCTGAACTTTTGGATGCTTATAACAATACTGGTACAGCATACAAGAAGAAGGAAGACACCCACAAGATGGCAGAAGCCAACAAGGCATTTGCCCACTACAGATGGTAGAATCCAACTTCTGAACGCACTGCTTTTCAGTGCAGAGTCCCTCGTCTTTTGGCGGGGGATTTTTTTTTATAAATTTTTGTAATATTTTGCGGTATTTTGACCGAAATCCCCTTGATTTAATTTTATAAATAGTATATAAATTACGTACTATTTGAATATCCGTAATCGGATTACCTTGCGGTAGGCTTTAGCCAAGTACTACCAAGGTTTGTAAGGGTTCTTTGAGAAGTCAGGCGGACGGTTTTGCTGTCCGGTTAAAGTCGTAAAGTTCAGTGCCGGGTGGCATTGTTCAGACTTTGGCACCCTTATTTGCAGCATGAGCGCGTTGCGTTTGTGCCGACTGGAAAGCGTTTAAGGAGTCCCGACTTAAAGAAAGGCTTGGGTTGAATCCCTTTGAATGCCAGACCAGTCATTCCGAAGACAATGTTTTCGGTTGGATGATGATAGGTGGTGTAGGCCAACTGTTCCGAATTGATGAAACAGGTTTATGGCAAGTTGTCCTTTCCTTCTATTATACTCATCTCAATTTTGGTTCTAAAGTGTGTATGCGAAAATGCCTTTCCTTGTTTGGAAGGAGCTTTTTCTGGCTTAAAGTGCAGCACATTAATTTTATACATGCCACAGGTAAAACCTGCAAGGCAAGGAGAAAATCATGGCAAAGGAAGAGTTCAAAAGAACTAAACCTCACATGAACGTTGGAACCATCGGTCACGTAGACCATGGTAAGACCACTCTTTCCGCAGCTATCACAACATATTGTGCAAAGAAATATGGTGATAAGCTCTTGAAGTATGACGAAATCGACAATGCTCCAGAGGAAAAGGAACGTGGTATCACAATCAACAGCCGTCACCTTGAGTATCAGTCAGACAAGCGTCACTACGCTCACATTGACTGCCCAGGACACGCAGACTATGTTAAGAACATGATTACTGGTGCTGCACAGATGGACGGTGCTATCCTCGTTGTTTCTGCTCCTGACTCAGTTATGCCTCAGACAAAGGAACACTTGCTCTTGGCACGCCAGGTTGGTGTACCGAAGATCATCGTATTCCTTAACAAGGTTGACCTTGTTGACGATCCAGACCTTCTTGAACTCGTTGTTGAAGAAGTAAAGGATACAGTAAGCTCTTACGGTTTCTCTGAAGAAACACCAATCGTAAAGGGTTCTGCATTCAAGGCTCTCAACGAATCTGACAATCCAGACAACACAAAGTGCATCGAAGAGCTCCTTTCTACAATGGACTCATGGTTCGAAGATCCTGTTCGCGATGATCAGAAGCCATTCTTGATGCCAATCGAAGACATCTTCACAATCTCTGGTCGTGGTACAGTTGTTACTGGCCGTATCGAACGCGGTGTTATCCACATGGGTGACCCAGTTGAATTGGTTGGTATCCGCCCGACACAGTCTTCAACTGTTACTGGTATCGAAATGTTCAACAAGACTTTGAACGAAGGTATGGCTGGTGACAACGCTGGTATCCTTCTCCGTGGTATTGAAAAGAAGGACGTTATCCGTGGTCAGGTTCTCGCTGCTCCTGGAAGCATCCACCCACACACAAAGTTCGAAGCTCAGATTTACGTTCTTTCAAAGGAAGAAGGCGGACGCCACAGCCCATTCTTTACAGGTTACCGCCCACAGTTCTACTTCCGTACAACAGATATTACAGGTACTGTAAATCTTGAAGCCGGAACAGAAATGGTAAAACCAGGCGACAACGTAAAGATCATCGGTGAACTTATTCACCCGATCGCTATGGACGAAGGTCTTAAGCTTGCTATCCGTGAAGGCGGACACACAATCGCTTCCGGCCAGGTTACAAAAGTTCTCGAATAGTTTTTGAATTAAACGGGGCAGGGGATTTCCCCTGTTCCGCTTTTAGGAGTAATTATGGCAAACGGCAAGATTCGTGTAAGCCTTCGCGCTTTTGACGTAGCGCTTATCGATCAGAGTGCAAAAGACATCGTTCAGCAGGTTCAGAAGGCAGGAGCAAAGGTTTCAGGACCAATCCCGCTTCCAACAAGAATCAACAAGGTAACTGTGTTGCGTTCAGTTTTTGTTAACAAAAAATCACGCGAACAGTTTGAGATGCGCACACACAAGCGCCTTATTGATATTTTCGAACCTTCTTCAGAAGTGATGGATTCACTCATGAAGTTGGAACTTCCTGCAGGTGTTGCAGTAGAAATCAAGCAATAATTTAATTATTGAAATAAAGGGTACGGTCCCTTGGATCGGGATGGCGGCCTAGTTAGGAGTATTCAGATGAAAGGTCTGATAGCAAAAAAAGTGGGAATGACCCAAGTTTTTGACGAAAACGGAAATCTGACACCAGTAACCGTGATCCGCGTCGAACCGAATACGGTCATTGCTACAAAGACAGAGGAAAAGTGCGGTTATAACGCTGTTGTTCTTGGTTTTGAAGACATGAAGGCCAAGAATGTTACAAAGCCTTATGCAAAGCAGTTCCCTGAAAACGTTACGCCTAAGCGGCACTTGAAAGAATTCCGCGATTTTGAAGGCGAAGTAAAAGTCGGCGACCAGATTGGCGTTGAGCTTTTTGACAAGGTGCGCTTTATTGATGTAACCGCTACCTCTAAGGGTAAGGGTTTCCAGGGCGTAATGAAGAGATGGGGTTTCCATGGTGGTAGAGCAACTCACGGTTCTAAGTTCCATAGGGAAGCCGGCGGCACTGGATGCTGTACAACTCCGGGACACACACTTAAGAATATTAAGATGCCTGGCCACATGGGTTGTGATCGTGTTACAGTTCAGAATCTCAAGGTTGTAAAAGTAGACCCTGAGCTTAAAGTTTTAATGGTACGCGGTGCAGTTCCTGGGACAAAAGACAGCACGCTTATTGTTAAGGCTGCTGTTAAGAAATAAGGTCGAGGAATAGTATGGAAAAGAAAGTCTATTCAACCGATGGTAAAGAACTCAGGACTATTAATCTTGACGATAAAATTTTCGGACTCCCAGTCAACGAAGACGTTATCTATTACGCCATCACAAACGAATTAGCAAATAAACGTGTTGGAACAGCTTGTACAAAGACACGCGCAGAAGTTCATGGCAGCAATGCCAAGCCATACAAGCAGAAGGGAACAGGAAACGCCCGCCGTGGTGACAAGAAGTCCCCTATTACTGTTGGTGGCGGTACAATTTTTGGACCGAAGCCGCGCGACTACAGCTATTATATCCCTAAGAAAGAGAAGCGCCTTGCAATGAAGACGATTCTTAGCCTTCAGGCTCAGAATGACAGACTTACAGTTGTTGAAGACTTCAGCATTGAAAGCGGAAAGACAAAGGATCTCGTAAAGGTTCTTGACTCTCTTGCAAAGAATGCACCTGTAAAGTTTGAACCTGTTCTTAGAACTGGTGCTGGCAAGACTCATCAGAAGAAAGGCGACAAGGCAGAAGATTACCGCACAGTCATCTTGTTGAAAGACGATGACAAGCTTATTAAGCAGGCTGGTAGGAACCTTCCTTATGTTTCATTCCTTTCTTTCAACCGCCTTCGCGCACATGACCTCTTCTACGCAAGAAAGATTGTTATGCTTGAAGGTGCTGCAAAGAATCTTTCAGAATTCTTTGAAAAAGTGGAGGCTGAATAATGACATACGAAGATGTTCTTATTGAACCTATTCTTTCTGAAAAAGCTACACTTCTTCGTGAAGAAAACAAGTATACTTTCAAAGTAGACCCTGCTTCTACGAAGATTCAGATTAAGGAAGCTGTACGCAGACTCTTTAACGTAAAGGTTGTGGACTGCACAACAATCAACGTAAAGGGAAAGACAAAAAGACTTCGTGGTAAGCCTGGCAAAACAGCTAGCTGGAAGAAAGCAATCGTTAAGCTTGCTCCTGGCGAAACAATCAAGGTGTTTGAAGGCGCTTAAGCCTTTGAACGATAATTAAGGGGAACCATATGGCTCTTAAGATATACAAACCTTATTCAAAAGGTACACGTGGCCGTGTTGATTTGGTTCGTGAAGAACTGACAGCCGATAAACCCGAAAAAAGCCTTACTCACGGTATTAAAGCTCATGCTGACCGTGGCGCAGGCGGACGGATTTCTGTTCGTCACCAGGGTGGCGGTCACAAGAGAAGATATCGTGACATCGACTTTAAGCGCGACAAGCACGGTATTCCTGGAACTGTAAAAACTATTGAATACGATCCATTCCGCAGTGCAAACATTGCTTTGATTGCATATGCAGACGGTGAAAAGCGCTACATCATCGCTCCAAAGAATTTGACTGTTGGTCAGAAGATTATGTCCGGTGAGAATGCAACACCTACAGTAGGAAACGCACTTCCGCTTTCCGTAATTCCTGTTGGTTTTACAGTACACAATATTGAACTTACGCTCGGACGTGGTGGACAGCTTGTTCGCTCTGCCGGTGCAGGTGCTTTGATTGCTGCAAAAGAAGGTGATTACGTAACAATTAAGTTGCCTTCTGGAGAACTTCGCCGCATCCATGGCAAGTGCTATGCTACAATCGGTATCGTAGGCAACGAAGAACGCATGAACACAAAACTGGGTAAAGCAGGCCGCAACCGCTGGAGAGGCATCCGCCCGACAGTTCGTGGTATGGCTATGAACCCTGTTGACCATCCGCTTGGTGGTGGTGAAGGTGCAGGTAAGGGACACTTGCCTGTTACTCCTTGGGGACAGCCTTGTCGTGGTTACAAGACGCGCAATAAGAGGAAGCCTTCCAACCGCTTCATTATTAGTCGCCGCAAGAAGTAGAGCGAGGAGTAGAAAGTGTCTAGATCTGTAAAAAAAGGACCTTTTGTAGATAAATCACTTTACAAAAAGGTAACAGAAATGAATAAGGCGGCAGCAGCTGACAAGAAGATGATTAAAACATATTCCCGCTGCTCCACAATTATCCCGGAAATGGTTGGAAACACTATTTCCGTTCATAACGGCAAGTCCTGGATTCCTGTGTACATAACAGAAAACCTTGTTGGCCACAAGCTCGGCGAGTTTGCTGCTACACGTACATTCAAGGGCCACGGCGGTACAGACAAATCTGCAGGTAAATAAGGAGCAAGATTATGGCTGAAACTGAGAACAAAGAAACAAAACGCAGGCTTAAGAAAAGCGTGCGCGCTGCTAACAGACCGGAACAGCCCGGCTATGTTGCTACAACCAAGTTCCTTATTGCATCACCTACAAAGGTTCGTCCTGTAGCCAATGTAATAAGAAGCAAGTCAACAACAGAAGCTCTTGCTATCCTTGATGTTATGCCTCAGAAGGGTGCACGTCTTATCAGCGGAACTTTAAAGTCTGCTGTTGCAAATGCACTTTATGCAAACAAGAAGTTGGATGAAGATATGTTGTATGTAAGGGAAATTCGCATCGACGAAGGTCCCCGTCTTAAGAGGGTTTGGTTCCGTGGCCGCGGCCGTGCAGACCAGCTCCTTAGGCGTATGTGCCATATCACTGTAATCGTTGACGAAAAGGCGGGTAAATAACATGGGTCAGAAAGTTAGTCCTATCGGTTTACGTCTTGGAGTAAACAAGACATGGCAGTCCCGTTGGTATGCAGATCCAAGGGAATATGCAGATCTCTTTCTTGAAGACATCAAAATCCGTAAGTTGGTAAACAGTCTTCCTGAATGCAAGAACGCAGACATTGCCGAAATCGAAATTGTTCGTCATCCGCAGCGTGTTACAATTGTGATTCACACAGCACGCCCGGGTGTTATTATTGGTGTAAAGGGTGCTACAATCGAAAAGATTAGCGCTGATATCCAGAAGCAGTTGACACAGAAGGTACAGATTAAGATTAAGGAAGTAAAACGTGCCGAAATCAACGCTTCTCTTATCGCTCAGAACATTGCACGCCAGCTTGTAGGCCGTGGTTCATACCGCAAGGCTCTTAAGCAGGCTACTTCCAATGCAATGAAGGGCGGAGCACAGGGAATTAAGATTCGTCTTTCTGGACGTCTCGGCGGAGCAGAAATGAGACGCTCTGAAGAGCACAAGGAAGGAAGAGTTCCGCTGCACACACTCCGTGCTGATATTGACTACGGTTTCTTTGAAGCTCTTACTTCATACGGTAAAATCGGTGTGAAGGTATGGGTTTACAACGGAATGAACTACGGTCATGAGCAGAACGAAGATGCAGGCGACATCGTTAAGAAGCCACGCCGCGAGCGCTCAAATGGTGCTTCTGAACGCAAAAGCCGTGCTCCCAAATCTGATGGAGGAAAAGTAGAAAATGCTTAGTCCTAAAAGAGTTGCTCACCGCAAGGTTCAGCGCGGTCGTCCGAAGGGAAATGCGACCCGTGATAATTATGTAGATTTTGGTGATGTAGCACTTGTTGCTATGGAACCGGTATGGCTTCAGGCAAAGCACATTGAAGCTGCCCATGTTGCAATCAACCGTTGCATCAACCGCCAGGGACAGGTTTGGACCCGTATTTTCCCGGACAAGCCTGTTTCTAAGAAGCCTGCTGATACCCGTATGGGTAAGGGTAAGGGAGCTCCAGAGTTCTGGGCTGCCGTTATTAAGCCAGGTATGATTCTGTTTGAAGTTGGTGGAATTGAAAAGACACTTGCTGAAAAGGCAATGCACCTTGCAGCAAGCAAGCTGCCAATCAAGACAAAAGTTGCATTCCGCCCAACAGTGGAATAAGGAGTAAGATATGGCTAAATCCGAAAAAAAGAAGGACAAGGAACTGTCTTACAACGAACTTGTTGCTAAGCGGGATGAACTTAAGAGAAAATACATGGACTTCCGTTTCCAGGCGGTTGTTGGACATGTAGAAAATCCAGTGCAGAAACGTACAATGCGCCGCGAAATCGCACGCTTGAATACTTTCATTCATCAGCAGGATCTGGAGAAATTCAGAAAGGCTGCTCTTGAATCAATTGCTGCAAAAAACTAGGAGCTGACCCGTGGAAGAACAGACAGTACAGAAGACAAAAGGTGCTAAACGTTCATTCGTAGGTATCGTCACTAGTGACAAAATGGATAAGACCATCGTTGTTTCTATCGATACAAAGAAAATGGACAGCCTTTACAAGAAGTACGTTACACGTACAAAGAAATGTAAGGCACACGATGAAAAGAATGATGCGCACGAAGGCGACACAGTAAGAATCGTTGAATGCGCACCTATCAGCAAAGACAAGTGCTGGCGCCTTGCTGAAGTTATTGAAAGAGCCAAATAAGCTTTAAGGAGTATTGGATTATGATTCAGATGCAGTCAAAGTTAACTGTTGCCGATAACTCCGGAGCCAAATTGGTTCAGTGCATAAAGGTTCTTGGTGGAACACACCGCCGTTATGCAGGTATTGGCGACATCGTTGTGGTAGCTGTTAAGGAAGCCATTCCTACATCTACAATAAAAGAAGGAACAGTACAGAAAGCGGTTATCGTTCGTGTTGCGAAGGAATACCGCCGCCCAGACGGAACTTACATCCGCTTCGATGATAACGCATGTGTTATCGTTGATGCAGACAAGAATCCTAAGGGAAAACGTATTTTTGGACCTGTAGCCCGTGAGTTGCGTGATATGGATTTCATGAAGATCATATCCCTTGCTCCGGAAGTATTGTAAGGAGTTTGTGAATCATGAAAATCAACCGCAAGATTCATAAGGGTGACAACGTAGAAATCATTTCCGGAAAGGACAAGGGCAAGCGCGGCGAAGTCGTGCGTGTCTTTGAAAAGGGCGAACACTGCCGCGTTATTGTTGGCGGTGCAAACCTTGTAAAGAAGGCTATCAAAAGAAGAAGCCAGCAGGATGCCGGTGGAATTGCTGAAGTTGAAGCCCCGTTGGATATTTCTAACGTGATGCTTGTTTGCAAAAAGTGCGGCAAGCCTGTTAGAGCAGGATATAAAATTGACGGCGATACAAAAATTCGTGTATGCCGCAAGTGTGGAGAAAAACTGTAATGGAAAATTACGTACCACGGCTTAAGAAAGTCTATAAGGAAAAGTACGCCCCCGAACTGTTTAAGGAACTGGGTTATACATCAGTTATGCAGATTCCGGCAATCAAAAAGATTGTTGTTAGCATGGGTGTTGGCGAAGCTCTCACGAATAAGAAACTTCTTGATGCTGCAGTTACGGATCTCACTCAGATTACCGGCCAGAAAGCTGTTAAGACAAGAGCTAAGAAAAGTATTGCAAATTTCAAACTTCGTGCAGGACAGGAAATCGGTGCAATGGTTACTCTTCGCGGAAACATCATGTATGAATTCCTCGATCGCCTGATTAACGTAGCTCTCCCGCGCGTTAAGGACTTCCGCGGAATCAAGGCCACAGGCTTTGACGGACACGGAAACTTCTCTCTTGGTATTACTGAACAGATTATCTTCCCGGAAATCGACTTTGATAAAATCGTCAAGATTTCTGGTATGAACGTCAGTATAGTAACAAGCGCTCGCACAGACAGCGAAGCTCGTGCCCTTCTTGACAAGTTCGGCATGCCGTTTAGGAAATAAGGAACAAGCTCATGGCTAAGAAATCATTGATTATCAAATGTCAGCGGACTCCGAAATACAGCACTAGAAAATATAATAGATGTCAGATTTGCGGTCGTCCACACGGATATTTGCGGAAGTTTAAGATTTGTCGTATCTGTTTCCGCAAATTAGCAAGTGAAGGCCTTTTACCAGGCGTCACAAAGTCATCTTGGTAGTGGCAGGAGGAAAGAAATGGCAGCTTCAGACCCAGTAGCAGATATGCTCTCTAAAGTCCAGAACGCGGCAAGAGCCGGTCACGAAAAGGTTGACGTACCGACTTCAAAGATGAAACTTGAGATCGTCAAGATCCTTAAGACAGAAGGATACATCAAGAACTTTAAGAAGGTTCAGGATGATGACGGCCGCAATGTAATCCGCGTATTCTTGAAATATGATGATTCAAATGCACCGGTAATCCACGGTATGAAGAAGATTTCTACACCTGGTCGCCGCGTGTATTCAGGCTATAAGGATTTGCCCCGTGTTTACAACGGCTACGGCACTTTAATCATTTCAACATCAACTGGTGTTACAACTGGCAAAAAGGCATCTGAAAAGATGGTCGGCGGCGAGTTGATTTGCACGGTATGGTAATAGGAGAAAACAATGGCTTCAAAAATTGGTAAACTTCCTGTCGCTATCCCTGGCGGTGTTACTGTAAAAGTAGACGGTGATGTTATATCTGTTAAAGGACCGAAAGGCGAACTTAAGCAGAAGTTCAACAACCTTGTAAAGATTGACGTAAAAGGCTCTGAACTTGTTGTTAATCCTTCTGACGGCTCTAAGAATGCGTCTGCAGCCCACGGTTTGTACCAGAGGCTCATTTCCAACATGGTAACAGGCGTAACAAACGGTTTCTCAAAGACACTTATCATCACTGGTGTTGGTTATCGTGCAGAAGTTAAGGGCAAGGAACTTGTTATGAACCTTGGATATTCCAATGAATTCATCGCAATCATTCCTGAAGGCCTTACTGTAACAGCAGATAAGGACGGAAAAGTTACTATCGCTGGTATCGATAAGCAGCTCGTTGGTCAGTTCAGCGCTGATATACGCAAGCTTCGTGGACCTGAGCCTTACAAGGGTAAGGGTATTCGCTATGAAACAGAAGTTATCAGACGTAAAGTCGGTAAGACTGGTGTAAAATAAGGTGAATTGATATGTTCAAGAAATTAAGCGATAAACAAAGAAGACGCCTTCACAGAAAGATTCACATCCGCAAGACTATTTACGGTACTGCAGAACGCCCTCGCATGACAGTTTACAAGAGCGGACGCAACCTCTATGTCCAGGCTATTAATGATGATGAAGGCAAGACCCTTGCTTCCATCTCTACATTGGAAAAGGATTTTATTGCACTCAAGGCTAACATCGACAGTGCAGCAAAACTCGGTGAAGCTTTTGGTTCACGCCTGAAGGATAAGAACATAAGCAAAGTTGTGTTCGACCGCAATGGTTACCTCTATCACGGTGTTGTAAAAGCTCTTGCAGACGCTACCCGCAAAGCCGGGATTGAATTTTAGGAGTGGTTATGGAAAACGAACGCCAGAGACGCGCTGAAAGAAAACCGGCCGATGAATTCGTTGAAAAACTTGTAAAGTTGAACCGCACTTCAAAGACCGTAAAAGGTGGACGCCGCATGGCTTTCTCTGCCCTTACTGTCGTAGGCGACCAGAAAGGACGCATTGGCTACGGATTCGGAAAGGCTAACGATGTTACGGAAGCTATTAGAAAGAGCATTGACCGTGCAAAGGCAAATCTTTCTAAGGTTCCTTTGAAGAACGGAACAATTCCGCACGAGATTATCGGAAAATACAAGAGTTCATCTGTTTTGCTTAAGCCTGCTTGCCCTGGTACAGGAGTTATCGCAGGTGGTGCAGTTCGCGCCGTAATGGATGCTGCAGGAGTAACTGATGTTATCTCCAAGTCACAGGGATCAAGGACTTCTGTAAACGTTGTCCGTGCAACTTTTGATGCAGTAAGCAAGCTTATGAATGCCCGTGAAGTGGCCCAGAGCCGCGGAAAGACTCTTAAAGAGATGTGGGGTTAATCATGGCAAAGAAATTACGCATTGAATTGATTAGAAGCGTTATCGGGCAGAAGCCTGATAAGCGTGCCACGGTTCGCAGTCTTGGTCTTAAGAAGATTAATTCTGTTGTAGAGCATGAAGACAATCCTTCTGTAAGGGGCATGGTTAGTGCTGTTGCACACCTTGTAAAATGTGAGGAGATTGACTAATGTCAGATTTTATGTTGCATGCACCTCAGGGTGCCAATAGACCTAAGCGCAGAGTTGGCCGCGGTTCTTCATCAGGACTCGGTTCTACTGCCGGTAAGGGTAACAAGGGCCAGCAGTCAAGAAGCGGTAGCGCAGTTCCGTATGTTGGCTTTGAAGGCGGACAGATGCCTTTGTACCGCCGCATTGCCCGCAGAGGCTTTTCTAACGCTCGCTTTAAGAAGGAATTCTCTATTTTCAACTTGAAGCAGTTGGAAGAAAAGTATGCTGACGGAGAAACGGTAAACCGTGAGTCTCTTAAGGCTAAGGGATTGCTCTCTAAAAACAAGACTCTTATTAAGATCTTGGGTGATGGAGACATTACCAAGAAGCTTAATATTGACGTTGATAAAGTTTCTGCTTCTGCAAAAGAGAAGATTGAAAAGGCTGGCGGCAGCGTAAAGGTTGCTGAAGAAGCCACTGCAGCAAAAGCTGAAACAAAATAAGGCGTGGAGTGAAAAATGGCAAGCAATCCTGTAGTAAATGTTTTCAGAGTTAAAGAGTTGCGTTCAAAGCTTCTCTTTACTTTGTTCATTCTGGCTATATTCCGCCTGGGAAGCGTTTTGACTATTCCGGGCATTAACGCATCCTTGCTTCTGCGTTATTTTGAAAGTTTGGGAAATACCGCGGAAAGCGCTTTTGCCAATTATATGGACTTTTTTGCAGGCGGCGCGTTTGAGCGTTTCTCTGTGTTCATGTTGGGTGTTATGCCTTACATCTCTACACAGATTATCCTTCAGCTCGCGCTTGTCATTTTTCCGTCACTCAAAAGAATCGCGCAGGAAGAAGGCGGTCAGCAGAAGGTTGCCGCTTGGACTAGAATTGGTACAATTTTCGTTTGTATCATCCAGTCTGCGGTAATCACTGTTTATGCTGATTCTATCAACCAGCAGGTTCCTGGAGTGATAGTGCTGGACAAAGTTCATTTCAATGTTCTGGCAATCCTTACGGTTACAACGGGTTCTATGATAACTGTTTGGATAGGCGACCAGATTACTGCACATGGAATTGGAAACGGTATTTCCGTTTTGATTCTTGCCGGTATTGTGGCTCGTATGCCTGGAGCAATTTGGGATTTGATTAACCAGGTTAGGGAAGAAACAAACGGTGTTAACATCGTATTCGTAATTGTTGCCTTCTTTATGTACCTTGCAATTATTGGTCTGATCGTTTATGAGCAGTCCGGTGAGCGCAAGATTCCCGTGCACTACGCCAAGCGTGTTGTTGGCCGTAAGATGTATGGCGGACAGAGTACATATATACCATTCAAAATCAATCCGTCTGGAGTAATTCCGATAATTTTTGCATCTGCATTCTTGACTTTGCCTTTGCAGCTCGCAACCGGTATGGCAAGCAGGGCTACATGGCTTAGCAAAGTTTCTGTTGCACTCAATCCGCTCGGAATTCTTTATAACGTAATCGAAGTTCTGTTGATCATTTTCTTTGCATACTTCTACACACAGGTAACCCTGAACCCCACAGAAATCGCAAAGCAAATCCGCGAAAACGGTGGTTCCATTCCAGGAATCAGAACTGACAAAACTGAGGAATATCTTCAGAAGGTGTTGAACCGTCTGATACTTCCCGGTTCGTTGTATCTTGCATTGATTGCAGTTATCCCTACAATTATTCAGATTGTGTTCAAGTTCCCCCAGGAAGTTGCAATGCTTATGGGTGGTACTTCGTTGCTGATTATTGTTGGCGTTGACCTTGATACAATGGCCCAGGTAGAAGCCTTGCTTAAGATGCATCATCACGATGGATTTACAAAGAAAGGCTTAAAACCGCGTAATTTATAGAAAACTTTAGCAAAAAGTTAAAGAATTCTGCGGTTAGGACTAGATTAAATTTGGTAATATATGCTATAGTAATACACCGCTTCTATAATGGAGCGGTGGTATTGGATTGTAGTTCATGGTAAATAATCTTCTATAAAGGAAGTAATTTTACTTCGAACTGCCATGATTCAATAAAACAACTATCACTTTATTACCAGGGGGACTTTTATGAAAGTACGAACCAGTGTAAAGCCCATTTGCGACAAGTGTAAGGTTATCAAGAGAAACGGTATTATCCGCATTATCTGTTCAAACCCAAAACACAAGCAGAGACAGGGTTGAGGAGTAACTGATGGCACGTATTGCGGGAGTTGACCTCCCAAACAAGCAAATAAAGATTGCTTTGACTTATATCTACGGAATTGGCCGTTCTGCGGCATTGCACATCTGCGAACTTACCGGTACAGAACCCGGAAGAATGATTAACGACTTGTCAGAAGACGAACTGGCTAAAATCCGCAAGGCTATCGATGACAATTACAAGACAGAAGGTCGTCTCCGCACAGAGATTGGTCTTAACATTAAGCGCCTGATTGACATCGGAAGCTACCGTGGCAGCCGTCATCGCAAGGGTCTTCCTGTACGCGGCCAGCGTACCCGTACAAATTCTCGTACTCGCAAGGGTAAGAAGAAGACAGTTGCAAACAAGAAGAAGGCTTAAGCGGAGGTAAATAATGCCAGCAGCAACAAATACTACTAAAAAGAGAAAAGAGAAAAAGAGTGTATTTGAAGGTAATGTTTATATTCAGGCAACCTTCAACAACACAATTGTGACAATTACAGACCTTCGCGGAAACGCAATTGCTTGGGCTTCTTCTGGTGGCTTGGGATTCCGCGGGGCAAAGAAGTCTACTCCGTTTGCAGCACAGTCTGTTGCAGAAACTGCAGTTCAGCGCGCAGCCGGTTACGGTTTGCGTGAAGTTCATGTGTTTGTAAAGGGACCTGGAATCGGTCGTGAAAATGCGATTCGTGTTCTTGGAACTTTAGGCCTTAAGGTAAAGTCTATCTCTGATACTACTCCCATTCCTCACAATGGATGCCGCCCGCGCAAGACGCGCCGCATGTAATCAGGATTTGTGTTGAATTAGGGAATACGGCAGAACGGCTGCTTTTCAGCTTGCTGTTATTCAGAATGAACTTAATGAGTGCGAATGCAGTAAATCTTTAACCGGCTTTATTGCAGCACTGATTTAAAAAAGGAAGGCCGGCAAAAGCTTTCCCAATTAATAAGGAGTTCAGATGGCTCGCAAAAATCTCCTTAAGGGGTTTAAAAAACCGAAAGGCATAACATTTGAGCATCAGGAGCAGAATCCAAACTACGGTAAGTTTACTGCTTATCCTTTTGAACCGGGCTTCGGTACAACGGTAGGTAATACCTTGCGCCGTGTGTTGCTCTCTTCTATTCAGGGATACGCAATTTCCGCAGTCCAGATTAGCTCTCGTGACGCAGATGGAGTTCCACACCTTATCTCCGGTGAATTCGAAGCAATTCCGAATATTTCCGAAGATACGCTGGAAGTCTTGAACAGCTTAAAACAAATACGCTTGCGTTTGCCTAGGGATGTTGAACAGGATACGATTCATTACGAATTTCAAGGCCCTGGTACCGTAAAAAGTGAAGACCTTGAGAAAGAAGGCCAGCTTGAAATCATGACAAAGGGACTTGAGCTCTTTACAATGATGGAAGGCGCACATCTTGAATTTGACATTCAGGTTGATTGCGGCAGAGGATATGTGCCTGCTGAAGTAAACGAACGCTATCTGGAAATTGTTGGAACAATTCCGATGGACTGTATCTTTACTCCGGTACCAAAGGTAAAATATTCTATTGAACCGTGCCGTGTTGGACAGCGCAACGATTATGACAAGTTAATTCTTGAGATTTGGACCGACGGAACTATCAGCCCAGAAGATGCTCTTGCTGATGCTGCAAAGATTGCAAAAGATTATTTCGCAATTTTTGTTAACTTTAACGAAAGCGAATATTCTTCAAGCGATGATGGTGAAGAAGGTGACACAAGAATCCGCCAGTTGCTCGATACAAAGGTGGAAGACCTTGAGCTGTCTGTGCGTAGTTCAAACTGTCTTAAGAACGCAAATATTCACACATTGGGTGAATTAACCAAGAAAACGGAAGACGACATTACAAAGACCCGTAACTTTGGAAAAAAGAGCCTTGAGGAAATCAAGGAAAAATTGGCCGAGCGCGGTTTGTCTTTAGGCATGACTGATTACAGCCATGTAAAGGATGTTGTGTTACGCAAACAGAAGGACGAAACGAATGAATCATAAAATTGGATTTAATCCGCTTTCACGCACATCTGCACACCGCCGTGCAATGTTACGCAATATGGTAGCTTCTTTGTTTAAGTATGAACGCATTACTACTACAAAGGCAAAGGCTGCTGAAGCCCGCAGAGCTGCCGAAAAATTAATTACTCGTGCAAAGGTTGATACAGTTCACAACAGAAGAATTGCAGCTAAATTTATCGCAGACGAAAGAGTCTTGAACAAGTTGTTCACAGAGCTTGGTCCCCGCATGAAGGAACGCAATGGTGGTTACACACGCGTTTTGAAGATGGGATTCCGTCAGGGTGATGCTGCCGAGATGGTAATTCTTGAGCTGGTAGATTACAAGCTTCCAGAAACAGATTCTGACAAGAACGAGAAAAAGTCTACAAAAAAAGCAAAGGCTGAAAAAGCTGAAGCTGCAAAGGAGTAAGCCATGTCTAAAGCACATCGTGGAACAGGTATCCGTAAAGAACCAAATCATGGCCGTGGCGTTTGCGCAATTTGCGGCGCACAGCAGATCAAGACTCTTTACGAACAGGAAGTTGACGGAAAGAAGGTAAAGGTTTGCAAATTCTGTAAGGCTAACTTGAAGAACAAGGCCCGTGCAGAAGCAAAGGTTGCTAAGAAAGCCGCCGCTGCTGCCGCTCCAGCCGCAGAAGCTCCAGCTGCAGAAGAAGCACCTTCAGCCTAAGCTAAAATTGTTCTGTAAGACCGCCCCTAAACCGGGCGGTTTTTTTGTTTGCAGGCAAGTGAATGGATATAGTCGACACAATGAAGTTGAAAAATATGGGCATTACATACATCATTCTAAAAACACTCATGATTGTATTGGTGGTATTCTTTGCAACGGATGCTGTCATGCAATTTATATCATATTCTTTCTACAAAGGTGACCGTCAGTTTAAGTCGGTCAAATACGAACCTGAGGAAATCCAGATTGGAGAAGGCCTTTTTGGCTACGGTTACAATTTGGATTCGCAAGCAGACAAGGTTATTCTCTTTTTTGGTGGTTCAATGTATGTTGCCTACAATAGCGTAGGAATGTATGGCGGCTTGTTTGACTGTCCTTTCCTTTGCGTTGATTACTACGGAACACAGAAAAGCAAGGGAAAAATGAATTTGGCGACAATGCAGCAGTCGGCAGAAGAATTGTATACCTATACCCGGTATAGGTATTCTAATAAAGATGTCTATGTTATAGGGCACAGCTACGGATGCGGTATGGCGGCTTACCTTGCAAGCGTAAAGGAATGCAAGCACCTTGTACTTGCCTCTGGCTACAGGACCTGCGCAGATTTGTACAACAAGATTTTTCCCATATTTTGGGGGCCGCTCAAGGTTTTCATCAAGAACAATATCCGTGTTGACCAATATGCAAAGACTACGACTTGTCCTGTTACAATCCTCGCTTCTGACTCTGACACTGTTTTAAGTGCCAAAGTCCAGCAAAAACTTGCAGATTGCTATAGCTGTGCAAGAAGCTCTTGTGACCAATGCCCATCCGTAGACTGCAAGATATTTCATGGAATCAAGCACGAGGATTATTTTTCAACGGACAAAGTGATTCAAGAAATTACAAAAATATTGAATTGACATTCCCTAAGCATTATTTCACGGGATGTCTGATTACAGTCTTTAGTTTTTCAGCAGGGGTTTTCCGCGGGTCACTCAGATATATTTCGTGGTGAAGCCGTTCTGCAGAAAAATCAAGCACGTAGCCGTTTGCAACTGCATAGTCATCCATCAGCTTTATTGTTGCCGGCTCTTCGTCGTAAGTTCCAACATGCATGATTTGAACACAATCGCCTTCCTCCAAGGTAAACAGTTCGGCTTTGGAACAATCTATTTCTTTCTTTTTTGATGCTTCTTCCTTTGCCCATTCAAAATCATTTTTGCCCACAAAATCAGGCAGGCGAATTACGGAAATCCAGTTGAATGAAGATTTGTCTGCGTAATCAAAACCTGCAAGAACTTTTCCCTCTTTCTCCTGCCACCAGAAACCTTCCAGTGGGGGAACAACAAAATCAAAGTAACCGTCAATTTTATGCTCACCCTTTTTGCTCATTTTGATTGTGTAAGAAAGCGCATATTGGATGGCAAGGGCATCCTTGTATTGGCCGCATTCATCATTTGGGTTTCCGTTTCCGCGAACTGCAACAAAGTTCATTTTTGGAACATGCACAATTTGAGGTTTCCTTGGTGGAAGATAAAATTCCTTGAATTCCTTTTTATAGTCAAAAGCCATTTTGCTTCTCCTTATATTTCATTATAGCGAAGTAATATGACATGGATGTGTCATATATAAAATATTTTTCTTGTAAACCTACAATTTTGCTTATACAATGGAATATAGATATTAGGCCATGCGCCAAATGCAGGAGGAAAAAATGTTCGACTTCAATTATTATACACCCACAAAAGTTGTGTTTGGAAAAAACACAGAAACAAAAGTTGCCGACCTGATTAAGGAATTCGGCGGAAAAAAAGTATTGATTCATTATGGCGGAGGAAGCGTTGTCCGCTCTGGCTTGCTGCAGCGCGTAACAGACATCCTGGACAAAGCTGGAATCAATTACATTAAGCTTGGAGGGGCAGTTCCAAATCCTCATCTTGGTCTTGTTTACGAAGGAATCGAACTCTGCAAAAAAGAAGGCGTGGATTTTCTGCTTGTTGTTGGCGGAGGAAGTGCCATTGACTCGGCAAAGGCTATAGGCTACGGTGTCGTTAACAGCGGTGACGTCTGGGATTTCTATGATTACAAAAGAAAGGTGCAGGGCTGTCTTCCTCTTGGCGTAATTCTTACAATTGCCGCTACAGGAAGCGAAATGAGTGACTCCTCCGTAATTACAAAAGAGGAAGGTCTTGTTAAGCGCGGATATTCAAGTGATTTTGGCCGTCCACGTTTTGCTATTATGAATCCAGAACTGACCATGACTCTGCCGGACTATCAAACTGCATGTGGTTGCACAGACATTATGATGCACACAATGGAACGCTATTTTACAAACGGCGGAAACATGGAAATTACAGATTCAATGGCAGAGGCGCTTCTAAGAACCGTCAAAGAGAATGCAAAGATTCTTGTAAAAGACCCGAAGAACTATGATGCACGCGCAGAAGTTATGTGGGCAGGAAGCTTGGCTCACAACGGACTTACAGGCTGCGGTAACGACGGTGGAGACTGGATGACTCACAAGCTGGAGCATGAGCTTGGTGGCCTTTATGACGTTGCCCACGGTGCAGGACTTGCCGCCCTTTGGGGAAGCTGGGCACGCTATGTTTATAAAAACTGCCTGCCGCGTTTTAAAAAGTTTGCAATCAATGTAATGGGAGTTTCTCCAGATGCAGGAAGTGATGAAGAAATTGCTCTCAAGGGAATTGAAGCCATGGAAAGCTTCTATCACGAAATAAAGATGCCTACAAACCTCCGCGAGTTGGGTGTTACCGCAACGGAAGAAGACCTTAAGCTTATGGCCCACAAATGCGCTGTCGGTGTGAACGGCGGAAAGGGTTCTGCCAAATTCCTAAAAGAAGAAGACATGCTGGAAATTTATAAGATGAGCAAATAGCCTTCATTTTAGGTTTTTACAAATACATGTCATTCCCAGGCTGTTGGTTATCGTAGCCGAAGCACAACCCGGGAATGACATATTTTGTGAAAAACTCGACTTTGGCCTTTTAAAAATACCGTCAAAAATTAATATAGAAACCCACTCCAATTGTTCCTATGTCAAAGCGGTCAGACTCTTTTCTGAATGGAAAAATAAAGGAATGCTGATAAAAAGTTTTTATTGCAAGCGAGTCACATCCGGAATTGTTTATAAAGTGAAAGGTTAGGCTGCCTTCTCCTGCTATGCCTGCTGAAGGGTCGCTTGTAACCAGATTCAATTTTCCGATTGCGGCTAATTCTGGAGATATGGAAAAATGCTCGCCAAAGAAAATGTTAAAGCGGCCTTCTACTCCTGCGTCAAAAAAGAAATAATTCGCAATGTCTGTTAACTGCCAGCTGCATCCTGCAGTAAAATAAATATTCCGTCCATCCCTAAATCTTAAATATCCGCCGGGATAGTAACGTTCAAAATTTTCTTTGGTAAGTGGCAGGGGGAAAGTTGCGCACAATAGAAAAAGTTCTTCGTGCCTTTGAGCAATAAAAACATTCGCTGCTTTGTCTTTGTTAAAATCATATTTCTTTTCCCTTATGTGTAAAGGAGAGTCTTCGTCATATTCCATCCCCAAAATGTACCAGTCGTCGTTCTCTTTTTTCCAGCTTATGAAAAAGTTATTTGCATCTTGCATATCTGTAATTCCGGTTCTGGGCGGGGTGGTGCCGTTACCTTCAGAAAGGGAACTTTTTGTCCATATAGAATTAAAATCTCTTGGCATGTATTTTTCAAGAAGATAATATGAAAGAATAGCTTTCTTTTCTTCAAGGGAGGAGCTTTCATCAATGGGAGGCGTATCCAAGGAAAACATTTTTATGATGTTCTTGTATTGGGTGGCCGTAATGCTATTGGCAAATTCATCGGAAAGGTATTCCTTAAATTTTAGGGCACTTTCCTTTGTAACAGTCCCTTTTAGGTTTCTATATATTTTGCAAACTTCTTCTGTCTTTTTTATTCTGACATCTTTTTTAGAAGGGTCGTCACTTCTCATTTCTCCTGCAAAAAGCATCCGAGCCATCATTAAAATAATTAAAGCCAATAAAAATTTCTTGCTGTTTTTTTTCATATATTAAAACCCACTGCTATCAATAAATAATGTTGCACCTATTCCTATTTTCCCTACGTCTACCTTGCTGTCTGTTTTTCTTATTGGAAAATAATAGGAATGTTTGTAAAATGCATTTACCCCCAGTATGTAGTTTGGAACTAAAATCCTTAGGCCTCCCGTCCACGAAAAGCCGTATATGGGATTGTCGTTCCACAAGCATTCATTTATACCTATGCCGGCGTAAGGGTCAAAATGGAATGCTCCGTTAAAAAATGATATAGGCAAATGAAGGTTAAAAGCAAGCTCAAGTGGCAAATAGTTTGTGTCATTGATGTACTGCCAGTCAAGGGCTAGTTTTACTCCGTAGAAAGAAGAAAAAAATCCTGCTTGTAACGAAAGCCCATTGTAAGCCTTGTCAAGATTTTCTGCTACAATTGGTTTTGTAAAATTTACGTCAAAGCAAAGTCCGCCTGCGTCAAAAATAGATACAATATTTTTTTTGCCTTCTGATTCCTGGGCGCAAAGAGATGTTAGAAAAATAATACAAAGAAGAAAAAGAGATATTAGTTTTTTCAAATTTTCACTTCCTCTTTTACTTTGACCATATTGCAGCGTCCCCATTTTTCATCTTTAAAGGAAAATGCCTCTGGAGTGGTGCTGCGCTCAATGAAGCCTGCACGCTTGTAGCATTTTACAGCCGGAATGTTTTCTGGAAAAACGTTCAGCTGGAGGGAGCCTGCCTTTGTAAGGTCAAATGCGTATTTTGCTGCCAGAGAAAGAACTTTTGCGCCAATACCTTTTCCACGCATTGCTGGATTTACCATTACAAATTTTAGCATTCCTTCGTTTGTTTCAAGGTTCAGTGAATAAAAGAAGAAACCTACTGCATTTCCGTTGTCTTCTGTTACCAGAAAGGGAGAGTCACCGAACCTGCTGCCGAAATCCTTTATTACGCTAAAAAAGTTTTCTTTTTCCAAGGGGAATTTTATAAGGTTTGCGCACCACATAGCGTGTGTCCGTTCATCTGTAATCCAATTTTTGATTGTCTGAAAATCATCCTGTAAAAAAGTTCTTAATCTCATAACTGTACCTTTTTATTGTTATCCTTGAATTTCTTTCTTGAAAATATATGTCTTGTAATTTTCATGCTCATCGCAAAAGGGCTTGTAGATGTCTTCTTGAACAAGCGTGAATCCCCGCTTTACGTACCATTGCCAGTTGCAGTCGCAGTCTGTATAAAGGTAAAGGTTTTTAAATCCTTCCTTGTGAAGCATGGGTAAAAGCCGGTCAATTATAAGAGAACCGCAGCCGGGCTTTCTGCTTACAAAAAGAGAAAGTTTTATGTCGTCATCATTCATCAGGGAAAAAGTCCGCTTGTCCATAAGTTCAATGTAATCGTGGCTCATCTTTGATGCAATTTTTAAATTGTCGGGATATTTTTTTGACGCTTCAGCAAACCACTCTTCGGCCTTGCTTGCATCTCCTTTTTTTGCCAGGAATGCGGAGGAAAGAAGAGTCCCATTGTCTGCATCAACAAGCTGATAATTCAAGTCGTTGTCAAACATGTTCATCCTTACAATGTACTCAACGTTGAAGCGCTTAAATTCTTTGTCTCCTATTGGCGGGCTCCACAGCGGCACAACCACGTCTACTACAAGCGGAAGGTTTTTTATGTCAAAATATTCTAGCTTTGAATTCTTTGCTTCCATTTTTACCCCTGTGACTTTTTCTATTACATTGATTGGGTGATTGACCAGATGCTGTATCCGGCGCGTTCTATCTTCCTGATTATGTCAACGTAGAGCAGTTCCTTGTTTACTTCAATTCCTGCTTCAATGCGCTTGCGGCTGGCTTGGTTAAGATTGTGCTTTATCTCGTCATTTTTCTCTCTGAATTTTTCTCCCGAATCCCTTTGCTCTTTTGTTATGCCGACTGTAAAATACATGCAGACCTGTTCAAAGAATACACGAATCAGTTCAAGGTAATCCGTAATCTCTTTTGTCCTTTCGTCGTCTTGATTGTAGGCCTCGTTGGCAATAAACTTTTTTATCGTATGCATTATTGACCATGTTTCGTCGCTAAGGTTTTCCAGTGAATCAGTAATGTGGATGAGCTTTGAAAAATGCAGCCTGTCGTTGGCGTTTGCATTTGGAAGTCTGGAACATTTCTGCAGGAAATCATTTATTGCAACGCACATTTCATCTATATAATTTTCCAGTCTGTTTATGGTTTCGTTTGATTCTTCAATTTTATCACTATTGTTAAAGCAACTGCATATCTCGTCGTACATCTCCATGACTTTTGCGGCCATCTTTGAAATTTCCACTTGAATCTGAACGGTGTACAAGTCTGAGCTCATTCTTGAATGGGGAATGATAGCCGGCATGTGGTAATGCTCGTCCTTTTCCTTTTGTGATTCAGGAACCAGTTTTTTTGCAAGCCTTGCAATTTGGTTTGTAAAGGGAATAAAGACCAGGGTTGCACAAAGGTTAAAAATCGTGTGGAGCATTGCTATGTGTGTTGTGATGTTGTCTGCCGGTGCGCCTGGTATGATTAGGTCAACAAGAACCAGGAAGGGCTTGAATACTATGAGTGCAAGCAGCGTTCCTGTTACATTGAATGCAACGTGAACAAATGCCGTACGCTTAGCGTTTGTTGTTGCGCCAAAGCTTGACATTACAGCATCAATTGTTGAGCCTATGTTGCTTCCAAGAACTATTGCCGCGCTAAGAGCCCAACTTAAAGAGCCGTTTGCAGCCATTGTAAGGACGATTGCGGTCATTGCCGAGCTTGAGTGGATGAGCGCTGTGATTATTGCTCCGATTAAAACTCCGATGACAATTCCCCATATTCCAAGTTCGGAAATCATGGTGAAGGCTTTTGTTGCCGCAGGGCCAAGGGTAAGGCTTTCTTTTAAAAGGCCTAGTCCCATAAAGAGCAGGGCAAATCCCATGAAGCACTCTGCAAAGTTATGAATCTTGAATTTCTTGAAGTACTTCAAGACAAATCCAAATCCAAAGATTGGAATGGCTGCTGCCGATACGGAAAAGTTGAATCCGAACGTGGACACAACCCATGCGGTAACTGTTGTACCTATGTTTGCACCAAAGATTACACCGATTGCCTGTTCAAGTGAAAGAATTTCTGCGTTTACAAAGCTCACGACCATAACCGTTGTAGCACCGGAGCTTTGTATTAAAGCAGTAACACCAATTCCTGTCAGAATGGCAAAAAGCCTGTTCTTGGTAATCTTTGAGACAAGCTTTTGCAGCCCGCTTCCTGCACCCTTTTGGATACCGTCGGAAAGCATATTCATTCCAAAAAGCAGGAGGCACAATGAACCAACAAAACCAATTATCTGTCCTAGTATGTTTAAAACCATGCGTTAAGTATAACATACTTGCAGATTTTTTTACAGATGCAGGAAGGCATTTGCTAAAGCTTTACGTAGTCGCATTCTTTTCCGTGCTCTTCAAGTTTGCAGGTAAAAAGACATCCGTCATGTTCACCCGCTAAACCATTTCCTGATGTTGTGATGAAGAGGGTGTCCAGATCTTCTCCCATAAAGCAGCATGAGGTTACATTCTTTGCGTCTACATGCACAGTGGCCAAGAGAGAGCCGTCTTTTCCGCTTCTCTTTTCGATTCTGCTTCCGCCCCAAAAGGCAACCCAAAGATTGTCCTCTGCGTCAATGCACATTCCGTCTGTAAGACCATTTCCTTCTGTAGGACTGAACAGAACTTTTTTGTTTGAAATTTCTGCGCTGGCCAAATCAAAGTCATAGGAAAAAACTGCGTGCTGCAGTGTGTCGGAAAAATAAAATTTTTTATTGTCGCTTCTCCATGCCATCCCGTTGGAAATTTTTGTGTTGGCTTCTTTGCAGATAACATTTTTTCCGTCAAGTAAAAAGAGGTTTCCGCTTGCCTCGTGAATGTCGTCATCAACAGAAGAGCCAAACCACAGGCGGCCAAGTGAATCTGCCTTTGCATCATTTGACCGCTGGTAGGTTTTGTAAAACTCTTTTAGGCTTTTTATAAGTGTGGCATTTCCCTTTTCCAAAAGATAAAGTCCATCCCTTGCCGCAAGTATGTAGCTTCCTTCTTTTTCTGCTGGAATTGCAGAACCAATTGCCTGTCCCAAGCAAAAGGAATCTTTTCTTCCGTTAATTGTCTGCGTGTAAATGATTCCCTTTGGAATGTCCACCCAGCTTATTGCCTTTGTGCGTGAGTCATAAAATGGTGACTCTCCAAGAGAATATTTTTCTTTTGAAAAAACTTGTGCCGTGTATTCCTTCATAGAAACTCCTTGCGGAAAACTTGTTTGTCAGTATCCAAGTTTTTTGTCAACAAGATATTTAAGAGGCTTTTCTTCCATGAAGTTTTTTAAGTCCTCCAAAAACATTTGGACATTTTTGTCTTTGGTGTAGGCAAGGGTCAGGTTTCCTGCTACGTGGGGTGTAATTAAAAGGTTTTTTGTTTTCCAGAGTCTGTTTCCTGTCGGCAAAGGTTCTGTCTGGAAAACATCCAATGCGGCTCCTGCCAAGTGTCCGCTTTCAAGATTGTCTGCCAAGGCATCTTCGTCTATTGCAGATCCCCTGCCAACATTCACAATGTAGGCACCGTTTGGAAGCAATGAAATTCTTTGGCGGGAAAGAATTCCTTTTGTTTCTGGTGTGCCAGGAAGACTCATTGCAAGTAAATCTGTTTCAGGGAGGATTTTATCCAAGTCGCCTATGCCTAGGACTTTGTCGTAAACTGTTTCTTTTGATTTTCCGCTTCTGCAAACTCCAGTAATGATTTTTGGTTCAAAAGCCTTTGCCCTCTTTGCAAAATTTGTTCCTATGTCGCCTGTTCCCAAAACGGTTATTCTGCAATCCTTTAAGGATTTTTGCGGTCTGGGGTAAAGCCACTTTCCATTCATGGTTTCCGCAAAGAATTCATTCAGCCTTCTCATCATCATAAGCGAGACTGCTATCATGTGTTCTGCAATGGAAACACCATAAGCTCCAGCAGAATTTGTGAGAAGGCATTTTTCGTTGGCAAAGTAATTGGGCTTCATTATTGAATCAACACCTGCCCATGGAACGCAAAGCCACTTTAATTTTTTGCTTGTGTTTACGATGCTTGGTGCAAAACCATAAATGATATCTGCATCGTAATCGCTTTGCGGAATCTCTGCTTCTTTCTTGAAAAAAGAAACTTGTGCACCATAAGAAGAAGCGGCAGTTTTTATAAGATTCAAATGCTTTTCTTCAAAGAGTTCATTTACAACTAAAATTTTCATGGCAATATTATACCACAATTATATTCTTTTTTCAAAAAGCTAGTAGCCTATTTCCTTAAAAACTGCATCCAGAAATTTTGAGTTCTTGATTGAGAATTCTGGGCTTACAAAAGGCTTTTCTCCAGAGAGAATGCATCTTCCCAGCTGTTCAATTTCAAGAGAGTAGTTCTGGGGAACTTGAATCTTGCGTTCAATGCTTTTTCCGCCGGTAAAAATAGTGTAGCTTAAATCTCCTGCTTGATTGTATTCCACATCAGACTTGATGCAACCCTTTGTCCCGTGGATGTAGAGCCTGTCAAAGCGTGAATTACTTTCCTGACCAAAAATCATACCCACGTTGAACGATGCCCTGGCTCCGTTTGCAAAGCGGGCAAAGCCTGTCGTCATTTCATCAACGCCCTTGTCCGTAAATTCTGCTGTAGCTTTTACGCTTACAACATCAGAGTCTATTAAAGAAAGAATCATTGTGGAACAATAGCAGCCCAAGTCGTAGAATGCACCGCCGCCAAGATCCTTGTAAAGGCGAATGTCTTCCTTGTAGCCTTGTGTTACAAATGCCGTGTCTATAAAATCAACGGGGCCAATTATTCCGCTATTCACGTCATCCTTTAGGCTCTTGATGTATGGGCTGTGGAGATATGCGTAGGCTTCCATAAGGTTTACACCGTTTTCTTTTGCACACTTGAACATTTCTTCTGCATCTGCCGCGTTAAGTGCGAGCGGTTTTTCGCAAAGGACATGCTTCTTTGCCTTGAGTGCTTCTATGACCCATTTCTTGTGAAGGCCGTTGGGAAGAGGAATGTAAATTGCCTGCACATCCTTGTCCTGTAAAATTTCTTCGTAGCTTCCGTAATATTTTTCAAAGCCGTATTCACCTGCAAAACTCTTTGCCTTTTCCAAGGACCTTCCTGCAATGGCGTAAAGCTCTGCGTTCTTTGCTAGCTTTATTCCGGGGATTGTAGCCCAACGCGCGATGTTTGCTGTGCCAAGAATTCCCCATTTTATCTTATCCATAATTTTTCTCCTTGCCTCATATTGCTTTTTTGCTTTCTTCCAGGGCTGAAATTACTTTGTCACACCAGGCATCAAATTCCGGGTCTTCAAGTTGGCATTCCGGGTGCGAAAAAACATAGTCCAGGGCAATCCTTACTCCCTGGTTGAAAGGAACTGTGGTTTGCATTTGCGGAACAAGTCTCTTTAGCTTTGAGTTGTCAAATACTACGGAAACAGACTTGTCTCCGGTAAGGCTTCCTTCAAAGTCAAAGCCGTACTTGTCTCCGACCGCACTCAAGTAATCAGAGGCAACGTGGTAAGCCTTTAGTTCAACTCCCAGTGCATCCGCAATGGTTTGGTAGATCTGGTTCCAGGAAAGAACTTCGTCTCCTGTAATTTGGAATGCTTCCCCAATTGCGTGGCGGTTCAGCATAAGGCCAATGAAGCCTGTTGCAAAATCCTTGTTGAATGTTAAATGCCAAAGGCTTGTCCCATCACCCTGAATGATTACCGGTTTTCCTTCCTTCATTCTTTTTATGACCTGATAAAAACCTTTTTTCCCATGCACTCCAAGGGGAACGTTTCTCTTGTCGTAGGTGTGGCTTGGGCGAACGATTGTCACAGGAAAATTTTCTTCGCGGTATTTTTTTAAGAGGAATTCTTCGCAGGCAATTTTATTCCTTGAGTATTCCCAGTGAGGATTTGAAAGCGTGGTTCCTTCCGTAATCACGTAGCTTGCGGCAGGTTTGTTATAGGCGGATGCGGAACTAATAAAAATGTATTGCTTGGTCTTTCCCTTAAAGAGCCGGTAGTCGCGCTCAACCTGTTCCGGGGTAAAGCCAATGAATTCGCTAACAACATCAAATTCCATGCCGGAAAGTTTTTTCTTTGCATCTTCTTCGTTTGAAATGTCGCAAAGAATTTGATGCACGTTGGAAGGTACTTCTGCCGCACGGTTTCCTCGGTTTAAGAGCCAGAGTTCCCACTCAGCTTTTTTTGAAAGTTCCTCTACAATTGCAGAACTTATTGTTCCTGTTCCGCCTATAAACAATGCCTTTGCTTTTGCCATAAAATTCCTCTTCCTGCCATTCAACTTTATACCATCATCTTGTAGATTTTGGCACAGTCATCTTCGTTAAGTGTTACAAAGCCGGAAATGCTTCCTGTTCTTCCGTCGCCACGGCAAAGCACCTGCACCAGCTTTGGAATGTCTTCTTCCTTTGCTCCGAGTTCCGCAAAATTTTTTGGCATTCCAAGAGAAACAAGAAAATTCTGGAAGGCATTTATTCCTTCAAGAGCGGTAACTTCAGGATGATCAAAGTCCATCTGGCAGCCCCAGACCCGTGTTGCAACCTTTGCAAAACGCATTACGTCGTGCTTCATTACGTATTTAAAAACAGCCGGCATTGTTACTGCAAGTCCAGCACCATGGGCGCAATCGTAAAGAGCAGAAAGTTCGTGCTCTATGTTGTGGCTGTTCCAGTCCTGGCTTCTTCCCACACCGCAAGAATTGTTGTGTGCCATCATTCCTGCCCACATAATGTTTGCGCGGGCCTCGTAGTTGTTTGGGTCTGCAATAACCCTTGGGCCTTCGTGCTTCATCGTAAGAAGAAGTGCTTCTATTAGTCTGTCGGTTACTTCAACCTCTTTTGTGTTTGTAAGGTAGCGTTCGTAAAGGTGAGCCATAATGTCCGTGATTCCGGCTGCGGTTTGATGCGGCGGCAAAGTCTGGGTAAGGGCAGGGTTCAAAATGCTGAACTTTGGGCGGATTGCGTTGCTTCCTGTTCCTCTCTTAAACATTCCTTCTTCTTTTGTAATTACAGAGTCGGGGCTTCCTTCGCTTCCTGCTGCTGCAATTGTAAGGACTGTTCCAACCGGAAGTGCCTTTTCTATCATTTTTCCAGAATAGAAGTCCCAGAAGTCTCCGTCGTACAAAACACCTGCCGCTATTGCCTTTGCAGAGTCGATTGTGCTTCCTCCGCCAACTGCAAGAACAAAGTCAACATTTTCCTTTCTGCAAAGTTCAATTCCTTCGTATACAAGTCCGCTTCTTGGGTTTGGCTTTACACCACCAAGCGAAACAAAAGGAATACCTTCTTTTTTTAGGGAAGCTTCAACCCTGTCCAAAAGACCGGAGCTTTTTGCGCTTTTTCCGCCAAAGTGAATCAAAACCTTGCTTCCTCCAAATTTCTTGACGTATTCTCCGGCCTGATTTTCAGTATCTTTTCCAAAAACAAAAAAGGTGGGTGAATAAAATGTAAAATTCTCCATCTGCAAAACTCCTGAATAAAAAATCTTAATATTATAATGAAGCATAAATTTAAAAAAGAAAAGAAGAATTTTATTGAAAATTGCCCATTTTTTGCTATTATATAGATAGGAATATGGAAAGAGAAATTATAAAATACCGCCACTTTCATGGCTTGGCTTTTGCGGAAAATGGCATACCAAAAGAATTTCCCCCTCATTGGCACAACGAAGCAGAATTTATTGTTGCTTTAAAAAATGGATGCAAATACAAAATAGACGGAAATATTTATGAGCCAAAGGCTGGAGACGTGGTGTTGGTTTGGCCAAGGGAATTGCATGAGCTTCTTTGCGTTCCACCGGATGGGGTTGTCTTTATTCAGTTTTCTTCGTATTTAATCGAAAGCAATTCGGATTTGTCTGCTGCCTTGCATTTTATGAGTGATTGCCATTTAATCAGGCAGAAAGAAAATCCTGAGCTGGCAGAAAAAATTAGGGACTTGGTTTACAAAATAAAAGAAACCCGCGACCGGGAACTTTTCTTTGCAGAAAGCCGCTGCAAAATTCTGGTCTATGAGATTCTTTTGCTGGTGGGAGAATTTATTTTGAAGGAACGCAGGCAAAGTCTTGGACCAGAATATTTTTCTGACAAGTCTTGGGAATACATCCGCTTTGCTTGCAGCTACATTGCAGAACATTCAAAGGAAGATATAAGCCAGTCTGAGGTTGCAGACAAAATTGGCTTGAGTCAGTATTATTTTTCAAAGCTTTTCAATGAATACACAAAGATGAGCTTTCCTTCCTACCTTGCAAGCATAAGGGTCCAGAATGCAATAAACCTTTTGGAAAACGAAAGGCTTTCCATTACGGACTGCGCCTATGAATCTGGCTTCCAGTCAACAACAACCTTTAACAAGCTCTTTCATGAGCAGATAGGATGCAGCCCCAGGGAATACAGAAAGCTTCATTCACAAAATAAAGAAGAAAAAGGTGGCAAATATGAATTATAAAATCAGAATGGCAACAGAAGATGATGCCCAAGCGGTTCACGACATTTACGGATTTTACGTACCATTGGATTATGTAACCTTTACCGTAGAAAATCCTGATGTTGAATCATACCGCAAGAAAATTTTATCTACGCTCCAAAAATATCCCTTTCTTGTTGCCCAAGCGGATGATGGAAAAATTCTTGGCTATGCGTGCGGCTCTCCACTTAGACCCCACGATGCCTACCAGTGGAATGTTGAATGGACGATTGTTCTTGCTCCCGATGCACCAAGACGGCAGGGAATTGCCACAAGCCTTTACAAAGAATTTTCCAGAATTCTGGAAAAGCAGGGCTACCGTTACATCTACGGTGTCTTGGTAGACACAAACCAGCCCAGCATTGAACTTCACAAGAGCCTTGGTTTTGTGGAAGTGGGACACTTTGACAACGCAGGATTCAAGCTTGGCTCTTGGCGGGGAATTGTTTGGATGACGAAGCAAATCGGAAAGATGGAAGAAGCTCCCAAAAATCCCTTGCCACTTGCTAAAGTTTTGTAGACAGGTTACAATTAGCTTATTCTTGAAAAAGGAGGTTGCTATGATTATCTGTAGAGATGTGTCTCCATGCAAGGCTTGAGGACTCTGCATGGAGGAAAATAAATTCCTCAGGCTTTGCTCTTTTGTTTTTAGAAAAATAAAGAGGAGCAAAGAAAATGAAATTCTTAGAAAAAGACTTAAAAAACTTCTACATACTTTGGAGCACTCAAAGTATGTCCCAACTCGGAAGTGCCATGACGGCATTTGCCCTGACGCTTTGGCTGTATGAAAAGACAGGTTCTGCGCTTAGCACAGCGGCTTTAACAATCTGCACCTATGCTCCCTATGTTCTTATGAGCATTTTTGCAGGAGCCATTTCCGACAAATTCGACAAAAAGAAAACCATGCTCACCTGCGATGCTTTTGCCGCACTCTGCACTGTTATTGTCTTTGTGTTATACAAGACAAAGCTGCTTTCCATGTGGCATTTGTATGCGGTAAATGCGCTTTCTGGACTTATGAATACTGTTCAGCAGCCGGCATCGGAAGTTGCCTACACGCTCATAACTCCAAAAAAGTTCTATCAGAAAACAAGTGGACTTCAGTCTTTGTCGCGTTCAATCGTTTCTATTGGGAACCCTTTGCTTGCATCTGCCTTGTATGGGCTTGCAGGACTGGATCTTGTTATTGCGGTGGACTTGCTTTCGTTTGCAATTGCATTCACGGCACTGGCATTTTTTGTAAGGCTTGAAAAATTTTCTTCAAAGTCAAACTCGGAAGAAAATGTGCTTAAGCTTGCAAAAGAGGGCTTGCGTTTCTTAAAAGAAAATCCAATTCCCCTTCACATAATTCTTTTTATGTCCGGGGTGAATCTGATTGCATCAGCTTTTAATGCAACCTTGCCTGGGGAAGTTATTCCACGTGCTGGTAATGCGGTGCTGGGGCTTGTAACTTCATGCTCAGGAATTGCAATGGCAGTGGGAAGCCTTATTGCGACTGTTATGCCTAAGCCAAAAGACAGGGTAAGGGTTATTTTTCTGGCCATGCTATTTTCTCTTGGAACAGAAAATTTCCTGCTTGCCTTTTCGCGAAGTCCCATTGTCTGGTGTGCCGCTCAAATTTTGGGCTGGATTTTTGTTCCTGTAATGGGGGCAAACCAAAACGTTATCATGCGCAATGTGATTCCCGTGGAATTGCAGGGGCGGGTCTACGCTTGCAGAAACACCTTGCAGTTCTTTACAATTCCAATAGGTCTTGCTCTTGGCGGATTCATGGTGGATAAAGTTTGCGAACCCTTTATGAGCGCAAATGCTTCCAATAGAATTCTTTCGCTGCTTTTTGGAAGCGGAAAAGGATCCGGTGCGGCTTTGATGATGTTCATTCTTGGCCTTGCAGGTACAAGCTATTGCCTTGTCTCATGGGCCAATCTGAAAAAATACAAGTATTCAGAAAGTGATGAAGATAATGGTGAAGACAAAATAGAAGAAGCTAAGGTCTTGTAAAAAAGAGGGCAAACTCGAAGCATATAAGGGCTTTGGGTTTGCTTCTTTAAAAATCCTTCTTTATAAAAGGCTTTCATCTTTTTTATATTTAGAGTATTCTAAAAAAAACTTAAGGAGAATGTATGGAAAGCAAAAAAGCCCTTGTAGTCATAGACTTGCAAAACGACATAACAAAGCACTACAAGGATATAATTGCCAATGTTAACACAGCAATAGATTGGGCTAAGGCAGAAGGAATGCAGGTTGTGTATATTAAGCACCACAACAAGATTCCCTTCATACGAGCCTTTATAGCCGGAACAAAAGGTGCAGAACTTGTCCCGGAAATGAAAATCATTTCGGATAATATTTTTGTAAAAGAAAAGGGTAATGCCCTTACAAGCAAAGACTTTGCCGCATTCGTTAAAGATAAAGACATAAAAGAATTTTATGTAGCCGGGGGAGATGCCACAGCCTGCGTAAAGGCCACTTGCGTTAACATGAAAAAATCTGCTTATGCTGTTCATGTTATTTCTGATTGCATTACAAGTTACAATCTTAAGAAGCTGGATAAAATGCTTTCTTACTATGAGAAAAAAGGCTGCGAGGTAAAAAGCCTAAAGGACTACATGTCGTAAGAAAATCGGGATGCTTGCAATTTCCTTTCTTACACCTGGAACTGGTTTATCTGGTCGCCTATTCCGTCGATTGCATTTTTTAGCTTAGACGAGATGGTTACGAGTTCGCTTCCAGTTTCGTTTATTTTGCGTGCACCGTTTGCCATGTTGTCCATGCTGCGGTTCATGTTTACGGATGATTCCTGCAATTGGTGTACGGCCTGGAGAATCATCTGGTTTCCGTCGCGCATTTCGGCAGATGAACTTTTTACTTCACTTGTCGTGTCGTTCATGTCGTGAAGGGATTCGATTATCTGCTTGGAGCCAATCTTTTGTTCTTCCATTGCTGACTTTATTTGGCGTACCAGCTGATCCGTCTCCTTGATTTTTGACGATACGGAGTTGAATGCATCGCTTGATTCAAGGGATGCGGCTACGACTTCTTCTATTGATTCCTGTATGTTTATGAGCTGATTTCCGATAGTCTTTGACTGCTCACTTGAGGTTTCGCTAAGCTTTCGGATTTCATCTGCAACAACGCTGAATCCCTTTCCTGCTTCTCCTGCATGGGCTGCTTCGATTGCGGCATTCATGGCAAGAAGGTTCGTCTGTTCTGCTATGGCTGAAATTGCTGAGTTTGCTTCCTGCAATAGCTGGGACTGGGTTTCAATCTGGGTGATGCGGTCGTTTACGGCCTGTTGCTTTTCCGCACCTGTCTGTGTGTCTTTTTGAAGGGACTCGAATGATTGGGCCATTTTTTCCACGCTTGACGTTACAGATGTTATGTTTCCAATCATCTCTTCTACGGCGGCACTGGCTTCTGAAACTCCTGCTGCCTGTCCTTCTATCATTTTTTCCAGGGACTTTATGTTGGAGGCAATTTGGTTTACGGCTCCCGCTGTTTCTTCAACGCCATTTCCCTGGTTTACAATTTGTGACGTTACGCTTGAGATGTCGTTTAGAATTTGTCCTATGGCATTGGAGGTATCTTCCGTGCTTGCTCCAAGATCTTCTCCCGCAATAGAAAGCACGTCCTTGGATCTTTTTAGCTCAACCATTATGTCTCTTAGCTTTTCGGTAAAGCGGTTGAATCCGTTGGAGATTTCACCTATCTCATCATTCATGTTGTAGTCTAGGCGGTTGGACAGGTCTGCGTTTCCGCTTGAAATTTCTGTCATGGCAGTGGCAATTTTCTTTAGCGGATGGGAAATTCTTATTGCAACAAAGAAGGAGCTCGCCAGGGCTACCACAAGAACTCCGAGTGAAAGTAGGATTAGCATGTTCATGTTGTGGTTGATTTCTGTGTAGAGTTCCTTGAGGGGGCCAATTGTTACCAAGGTCCACCCGCAAAGGTTGGGCATTTTTCTTGCGGCAAAGTACTGGTCGGAATTTTTTAGATTCAGGTATGGTGCGTTGTCCGGTATTTCTGCTGCCAGGTCTGAAAATCCGTATTCAGTATAGAAATTGTCCTTTGCAACTTTTGCAGTGTCGGGATTGGTAACGTATACTCCGTTTTCATCTACCATGAATGCCTGTCCGCTTAGCGTAAGCTGTACTCCCTCTACAAGTGATACGACTTCATCCAAAATAAGGTCAACGCCAACAAGTCCTGCAAATTCTCCCTTCTTGTTCTTGAAGGTTCTTGAAAGGGTTACGACTATGCCTTTTGACTGCTCGTCTATGTAGGGGTTTGAAAATACTGTCCTGCCCATGTTGTTCTTTGCGTTTATGTACCAGGAGCGGCTGGATTCATCAAAATCGGATGGCGCTATCCAGTGTATGTTTGTGTAGGTGAATCCTCCCTTGCAAGTTGGGGTTGCGCTGGAGACATAAATCATGGAGTATTCGGGGATGCCTGCTGCCTGTGCAATAAGGAATTCTTCCACAGGTTCCCTTGAATATTCATCCAAATTTTCCATGTAGGATATGACGGTTTCTATTGTTCTCTGGGGTTTTTCAAGAAAATTCGCTATCTGTCCGTTTACGTTTTCGACTTGCAGCTCGGTGACTTCGCTTATCTGTTTTTTGAGGGATGCCTTATGGGAAATAAAAATAGGAATAATCAGTACAAGTATTGCAAAGAGCGTGAGGGCTGCTTGGCTTAGCATGAGTTGGCGGCGAATTCTCATATTTTGTCTCCATTTTTGCAAATTAAGGCTACATGTTTCTATTGTACTATAACATTCTGGAAAAGCAACTACAAAAAAGGGTAGTTTTTGAAAAAAAAGTTTGATATATTTGAATAATGAATTACAATGACAAGCCACTTAAGGTTTTTTTTAGCTATTACAGACCACACCTGGATCTTTTTGTTGCCGACATGATATGTGCTTTTTTTATTGCCGTAATCGATGTCTCCTTCCCCTTCGTAACAAGGCATCTTTTAAATACTCTCATCCCTAAGGGCGCCATGAGGCTTTTCTTTTGCATGATAGCCTTTATGCTTGCTGTATATTGCATACGCTGGGTTTGCGTTTGGTTTGTAAATTACTGGGGGCACTTTTTTGGCGTTGAGGTTGAGACTGACATGCGCCGCGATATTTTTGCCAAGCTTGAGGAGCAGAGCTTTTCTTTTTTTGACACCCATCTTACCGGCCACCTGATGAGCCGGGTTACAACCGATCTTTTTGAAGTTACCGAACTTGCCCATCACGGCCCGGAAGACATAATGACTTCTTTGCTTACCCTTTTGGGAAGCTTTTTCATTCTTCTTAGAATCCGCTGGGAACTGGCAATTGTTGTCTTTGCCTTTTTGCCCCTTGTTATTTTTATTGCTATTAGAAACAGAAAAAAGCTTTCGGAAAGTTCAAGGCTTGTAAAAGACAAAACCGCAGTCATAAATGGAGCCTTGGAAAATTCGCTTACGGGAATTCGTGTTACGCAGGGCTTTACGGCGGAATCACTTGAAGTGGAAAAATTTGCCCAAAGCAATATAACTTATAAGGAAAGCAAAAAAGACTTTTACAAGGTAATGTCTACTTTTCATGCAAACGTAGATTTTTTTATGGCTCTGCTTTCGCTTTTGGTAGTTGCACTGGGCGGATATTTTATTATGCAGAAAAAAATGACTCTTCCCGATTTGATTGCTGCAAATCTCTTTGTTGCAACTTTTACAAATCCAGTAAGAAAACTTGTTAATTTTAACGTTGAGCAATTTTCTACCGGAATGGCTGGCTTTAACCGCTTCCTGGAAATCATGAGGACAGACACTTCCATAAAAGAGGCTGATGATGCTGTGGAACTTTTGAGTGCCAGGGGAAACATAAGCTTTAAGAACGTATGCTTTTCTTACAATGAAAAAACAAGTGTCCTGGAAAACATCAATCTGGAAATAAAGGCTGGTGAACATTTTGCCTTTGTTGGCGAAAGCGGTGGCGGCAAGACTACCATTTGCAACTTGATTCCCCGCTTTTACGAAGTTACGGGCGGTTCTATTTCTCTTGACGGAATTGATCTAAAAAGAATAAAGCTTGAAAATTTGCGCAGGCAGATTGGCCTTGTCCAACAGGATGTGTTTTTGTTTGCAGGGACAATAAAAGAAAATATTGCTTACGGAAAACCCAATGCCACTGATGATGAAATAATTACTGCTGCAAAACGCGCGGAGATTCACGAAGGCATAATGAAAATGCCCGAAGGTTACAATAGCCTTGTGGGAGAGCGGGGGCTAAAGCTTTCTGGCGGTCAGAAGCAAAGAATTTCAATTGCCCGCTGCTTCCTAAAGAATCCTCCAATTCTGATTCTTGACGAAGCTACAAGCGCCTTGGATTCGGCTACAGAGATTAAAATCCAAAACGCTTTTGATGAGCTTTCAAAGGGAAGGACAACACTTGTGATTGCGCACAGGCTTTCCACAATAAAAAATGCCGACAAGATTGCGGTGGTTGAAGGTAAGAACATCACTGAATGTGGAAGCCACCAGGAGCTTATTTCTTTGGGAGGAAAATATGCATCCCTGTGGAAGAACCAAAGTGTCTAGTCCTTTTTTACAGCAATGATTTGATGCATTCCTCAACTTTGCTGATGTCTGCCGTTGGCTCAAACCTTGCAACAACATTCCCGGAACGGTCAACTATGAACTTTGTAAAGTTCCATTTGATGTCCGGCTTTTTTGCCCAGTCAGGATCTGCTTCGGAAAACATTTTTTCAAGCAGGGGCTTGTACTGGTGTTCATCAAAACCTTCAAAACCCTTTTGTGACTTTAGGTAAGTGTAAAGGGGGAGTTCGTTTGCTCCGTTTACGTCTGATTTTTTCATCTGCTCAAAAGTTGTGTTGTAATGAATAGAACAAAACTCGTGGATTTCATCATTGGTACCTGGTGCCTGTCCTCCAAACTGGTTGCATGGAATGTCCAGAATTTCAAGTCCCTTTTCGTGATAGTCCTTGTAGAGCTTTTCTATTGGCGCGTATTGTGGTGTAAAGCCGCATCCTGTTGCTGTGTTAACAATAAGGATAACCTTGCCTTTGTACTGGGAAAGTTTAACTGTTTGACCCTTTCCTGTAGTCAATTCGTAATCGTAAATCATTTTTCCTCCTATTTGTATTGCCTTGCAAATTCGGCAATTGCTTTTAAGTCATCTTCATTTGGCCTTCCTTTGTGGAGCCATTTGAATTCTCCCTTGCAGTGGAATTCCTTTTCGTCCATAGGGATTCCAACTTTGCTTGCTTCTGCCTTAACCTTTTTGTAGGTTGAATTTAGCATTGCCGCTGAGCCAAAGTTCACGATTTTTCCAACCTTGCTTTTGTCCAGCGATTTTATGAATGCCTTTACTTCCGGGTCAATGTCAAAAGCATAGTAAGAATTTCCAAGGAAGAGAATGTCCGTGGCTTCTGTTACTGGCTCGCTTAAAGGCAAGGCCTCAACACCCAGTTCTTGGGCAATAGCTTCTGCAAGTTTTTTTGTGTTTCCCGTCTTTGTGTAGAATCTAACTGCGAATTTCACTTTAACCTCCTATTCGTTTTTTTCTTCAAGAAATTTGTACAGCAGCTCGTAGAGTTTAGTGGCATCTTCTTTGCTGAGAGACTTGATTGTTTTTGCTATCTTTGAAGGAATGTCCTTGCACTTTTTTTTGAGGGCATTTCCCTTTGCAGTGATGTTTAAGACTGTGATGCGCTCATCTTCTTTTGAGCGTTCCCTTGTAATGTATCCGTCCTTTTCAAAACGCTTTAATAGGGGAGTGAGTGTTCCTGCATCCAGGTGAAGTGTTGAGCCTAGCTGTCCTACGTTGACGCTCTCTTTTTCCCAGAGGACCATAAGCACTACGTATTGCGTATAGGTTAGCCCCAGAGGTTTTAAATATGGAGTGTAGGCGTTTACAATTTTGCGTCCGCAGGCATAGAGCGGAAAACACAATTGGTTTTTGAGCAGTAGCTGTTCGTATTCCTGTGCCATTATATTTGACCCCTTGTATGTATTTTACTACATTATATCTGGTCAAATATAATTTGTCAACATATTTTTTTTTATTTTGTGAGTCCGCCGTGGAAGTAGCATTCGTAAACTTTTTCTCCACGGCAGAATATTTCTTCGTAGCCCTGGAACCAGGAAAAGTTTCCGTTAACGCTGCTCTTATAAAGGTACTCTCCGTCCTGATAGAATTCTGGCCCACGGTAGGGCATCTTTTTGTCTGCGTGCCTTAGGGCATCTTTTAGGAAGTTTCCGCTAAAATCCTTGCCAAGAACGCGCCCCATGTAATTCATGGCGTAGAGAGATTTTCCTCCTTTCCAAACAGCTTCTTCCCCCGCAAACTGCTCACCGCCGACATAAGTGTCGTGGTAAACATAATCACCGTTTTGGTAGCGGAAATCGTGGGAGTCAAGCCGGGTGGACTGCACTTCGTTCATAAAGGCGGCGTAAGTGTTCACGTTGGCTTCTAGCCTGAATTCTATAAGCTCATTAAGGTCTGCACCTTTTCCCGAGTCAATATTCATCATGCATTCACCGTCGCGCACAAGGTAGTCCACGGTTACATTCATAAGGTCGCTGATTTGTATCAGGTTTGAAATGTCCGGGTAAGCCTGTCCCGATTCCCATTTTGCTACGGCCTGCCTGGACACGTTCAGTTTTTCTGCAAGGGCATCCTGCGTCATTCCCTTATTCTTTCTTAATACTACAAGTTTTTCAGAGAAAATCATTTTTACCTCCAGATAAGTTCATGATAGCACATCAGCCCATTTTGTATAACCAACTGCCACTTGCTTTTTTGTTACTTTTGGTTGCGGAAAAAACTAAAAAGAGCAATTTTATCCAATATTTTTTTTGCTGTCTTTTGTACCATGTATTTAATAAAAGAAAAGCCTGAGAAAATCGGGAAAAAGGAGCGTCGTATGAAAAATGAAGTTTTTGAAAAATTCAACTGCGGAATGCTTAAGCTTCCGGGAAAAACAATTGCCTTTGATGAAATTGAATGGTCAAAACATCCTGTCTTTGAAGGTGTTGAATTAAAGCATATCATCAAGGGGAGTGAAACCGGCGGAATGTTCAGCTTTCATCTTGTAAGAATTGCGCCAAACAAGAGCATCAAAAATCACATCCATGAAACTCAGCTGGAAACCCACGAAGTTATTTCTGGAAAGGGAATTTGCATAAATGACGGAAAAGAGATTGCCTATGAGAGCGGAACAATTTCCATCATGCCTGCAAAAGTTCCTCATGAAGTGAATGCCGGGGAAGAAGGGCTTTTTATGTTTGCAAAGTTTTTCCCTGCTCTGTGCTAGTTTTCGTCCTCAATTGATTTTTGATAATCCTTTGGGGTAAGTCCAACTATTTTGTGAAAGCATCGGTTGAGGTGACTTTGGTCGCAAAAGCCAGACTCGTAAGTTACCCCACTGATGTCTTTTTCTTTTTCCAAAAGTTTTTGTGCCTTTCTAACCTTGCATTGAATTTGAAACTGATGGGGAGTAAGGCCGAAAGCCTTTTTGAATTGCCGGATCATGTAAAAAGGGCTGATGTTTGAATCGTGGGCCATCTCTTCTATAAGATAGAGGTTTTCCGGACGGTCAAGAATGGAATCCCTAAGTGCGGAAAGGTTTGCTTCGCTAATGGAAGAAAAATTTTCTTTATCCTGATCTTTTATTTTTATGCAGGTTACAACCATGGAATAGCCGCCTTTGCTGGCAGGCTTTAGTTCGTGCACAATGTTCGGGGGAATTTTGAATTCGTCGCCAGGCCCGTAAATTTTTTCTTTGCCGTCAAAAACAATGCAAAGTTTTCCCTCTTCAACATAGCCAATCGTAAGGTGACTGGTATGCGTATGCGGAGGATAGGATTTTGTCCAGTTCTTGTAGCGGATGCATTCAATCTCGTCATTCTCTTTGCAGTAAGTAATTTCGTTCATGGACACCTATAGCTTTTTTTCTCTTAGTTCAAAGCGGCCCTTGCGCCAGTCAGCATAGCCTGTGATGGCATAGTGTTTCTTGTCGTAGAGCTTTCTTGAATAGGGATTTTGGGTAAAGCAGTCCAGGCGGATGGAATCATATTTTGCCTTCTTGCAAAATTCTTCTATATGATTCATTGCTTGGCTTGCGAGTCCTTGGTGCTGGAAGTCTGGGTTTACGCAAAGCCTGTGTATTACGCAGAACCTTGCATTGGGGCAAATCCATTTTGCCTTTTTGTATTCTTCGTCACATTCTTCATTAAGCACAAAGCAAAGGGCAATCTTTCCATTCTTTTTTCCAACATACATCTGATTTTTTTCTATGTCATCAGAAAGAGTTTTTTTGTCCGGGTAGATTTCGTCCCACTGGGGAATTTTCTGTTCGTCCATTTTTGCAATCGCATTTCTGTAGAGCATGAAGATTTCTTCAAGATCTTCTTTTTTTGCTTTTGAAAATTTTAAAAGCGAATTCCATTCTTCCCGGGTAATGGCATAAGCATAGGATATTTCGTTTTTTGGATCTGGATATTCCTTTACTTTTTTCATTCCGTTTGCAATTGCAGTTGAGTATGAACCGATGTTTGTGTATTTCATGTAGGAATAAATTGCATCGTATTTTGTGTTTTCGAATACCCAGTCCCTGACTGCTCGGGCAGCTTCCTTTGCAAAGCCCTGCCTCCAGTATTTTTTGTTAATGTGGTAGCCAATTTCTGGAAGCTCTTCGCCGTCTATATTTTGCAGGGTGATTCCACAGTCGCCGATAAATTCTCCACTTTCTTTTAGGACTACTGCCCAAAGTCCCCAACCGTATTTTTTGTAGTTGTCTAAATTCCATTCAATCCAACCGCGTGTTCGTGCCTGGTCAAATGGAGCGGGGTAGTGCTGCATTGTTTCTGCGTCCGACATTATTTCGTAGAGGGCGTCAAAATCATCCAGCGTGTAATTTCTTAATATTAGTCTTTGTGTTTCTATCGTCATTTTATTCACCTGTTGGGATTGCGTCGTTTAGGCTTTTGTTGCGGTAGTTTAAGTTTGTGCGTAGGCTGTAGCCCATCCGTTCCCAGAAAGAGTTTGCAGTTTCGTTGTCTTTGAATACAAGCCCAAATATCTTTTGTATTCCCTCGTTTTTTAATGCGGCTTCTGCCATTTCAACAAGGGTGCGTGCAATTCCCAACCGCTGAAAATTTGGATGTACGCAAAGGTGGTGTATGATTGCCCGCCTTCCATCGTGTCCGGTTAAGATTGCACCTACAATTTTTTTGTCCTTGATTGCGGCAAAACAGGTTGTGGGGTTTCTCTTTATGTAGCGCGTGATTCCTTCGAGGGTGTCGTCAACAGGATTCAAGGCACGCTTTGTTTGTTCAACTTGATTCCAAAGGGAATACAGTTCGTCATAGTCAGCGGCGGTTAGTGTCTTGTAAGTGATGTTTGTTCTTTCCATTTTTACCCCTGTTCTTTTGCGGTTATATTTTCATTTCGTACAAAAACTCTTTCCGTTCTTCTTTTGGCGCTATCTTGTTGAATCTTCCGCCTGAGTATTCGTGAGTGGTCTTAAAAAATCGCAGCCCTTGGGGAACAAGTTCAAGCCTTTCTGTTTTTATGTGAAGTCCTGCAATTTTGAAGAGGCTCACATGTTTTTCCAAATTTGTAAATCCGTTCTTTGTATAAAAGCGGAATGATGGTTTGTCTATGTCTGTCTGGAGAATGATTCCGGGGATGCCCTTTGTCTGAAGGTCTTTTTCTATCATGGACATGAACCTGGATCCAATGCCTTTTCCCCGCATGCTTTTTGAAACGCAGAATTCATCTATGTTATAATTTGCACCTTCCCACCAGTGGCGGATTCCTCCCAGAGAAATGGCAACCAATTTTCCGTCTACCAAAAGGCCGTAGTTTAGCGCATTGTAGGCACCGGAAACTTCTCGTATGTATTGGTGAAGTTGTTCTTTGTTGCTCCAGTCATCATTCCATGGCTCGCCTGCAAATGAGTCTTTGTATAATTCTGCTGCTTCCAAAAAATAGCTTTCGTCAAGATTTATAAACTGTTCCATAAAGTTTTTCCTTCGTGCATGAGTTTAAGGCTTTGCAAAAAGTTTTTCAAGTCGTTTCAATCTTTGATTTTATATACGGGTACAATCTTTGTCTGAAGGTTTTGCTTGTGGTGTGAATTTTGAAGAGACCCAATATTTTTATGTTATCACCATGCACTTTAATTTAGCCAGGCAGTTACCAAGTCTTCAAAAATTTTAGGCTGTTCAATCTGAATGTTGTGCCCAGCATTGTTGACTGCGCAGTAAGTGGAGTTCGTGTAAATTTTCATAAGGTCAAACTGATCTTTGTAACCCACCACAGAATCCTGCTTGCCGGTAATTATTAGGCAGGGAAGTTCGCATGGGGAATTCATTTTGTCCGGGTCGAATGAAAATTTTCCGTTAAGCTTGTGATTCAAAAAATCCCAGTCGGCGCTTGCAAGAGCAGGCATAAGGAATTTTTTATATCGCTCCCACACTTCTCGGGTAAACATTACGTTCATCATGGTGAAGCTATCGTATTCACTTTTTGTTAGCGATGACAAGAGCCTTTCATCTTTTTCCACTGTAACCAAAGGTTCAACTCGCCCTTCTTTACGCCTGGAATAACGCAGGGAACCAAAAGGATGTTTTTTTTGTTTGTGGGAACGATAAGGGAAAACATTGCCTACGGAAAGCCAAATGCCACTGAGCAGGAAATAATGACTGCCGCGAAACGCGCGGAAATTCATGAATAAAAAATGCGGACAAGATTGCCGTGGTGGAAGGCAAGAACATAACTGAATGCAGAAGCCATCAGGAGCTTCTTTCCTTGGGTAAAAAATATGCAGACTTGTGGAAGAGCCAGACCCTTTGAATCTTATTCCGCATCCTCTTGAATCAGCATCTTTTCCAGTGCCTCTATGGGGCTGGAGATGCGTTTGTCCTTGTATACAAGCAGCTGGGAGAATATAGGAAAATCTTCTCCTTTCCAGTCAAGGCGCTTTAGTTTTTTCGCCTTTACTTCTGCCCGTCCTGCCATCTCCGGCATGAAGGCGACTCCTAGTTGGTTTATGGCAAACTGCTTGAGGATTTCCTTGCTGCTTGTTTCCAAAGCCACGCGGGGGGCAATGGAATGTTTCTTTAAATCCTCCAAGAGCATGTGCCTAAAGTTGCAGTTGTGTCCCGTCAGCAAAAGTGGAAGGTCCTGCAGGTCATTTTCTGTGATAGCCGTTTTTTTTGCAAGGGGGTGGCTTGGGGAAGCAAAGAATGCCAGTTCTTCCCTGTGCTTCTCCAAAAGCAAAAGCCCCTCTTCTTCTATTATTGGGTTCAGGGTGTAGACCAAATCAAGCGCACCGTTCTTTAGCATGAGTGGAAAAGTGTCGTGGTTTATGAATTGAATTTGAATGTCAACCTTAGGATATTTCTTCCGGTACTTTAAAAGCACCTTGGGGAATTTGTCGTAGCAAAGTGATTCTGAGATTCCAAGTTTTATGATTCCAGCCGGCTCTTTTGAAGGTGGAACTTCAAGGAAGATTTCCCGTTTTAGCTGAAGCATTTTTTCTGCATAGACGCAAAGTTTTTCCCCTTCCGCGGTAAGTACGATAGACTTTCCCAATCGCTCAAAGAGGAGGCAACCAAGTTCATCCTCCAGGCCTTTTATCTGGGCTGTTACCGTTGACTGCGCATAGCCCAAAATGTTTCCAGCCGTGGTAAAATTCTTTGTCTCTGCAATTTTCAGAAAAGTTTCCAGTTGAAATATGTTCATAAGGCCTCCTCTTATTACAATCAATTATTTCGATTGTTTTATTCAAAATAATTCATTTTACTAATTATTCCTTTTACGCTATTATATAGAAAAAGGAACGGAGGTTCTAGTACTATGAGCGTAATTGCTAACAATTTGACAAAGATTTACAGGATAAACAGAAAGTCCTTTAAGACCGCTGTAGACAGAGTTTCTTTTGAAATTCCGGCCGGAGAAATTACAGCTTTTGTTGGGCCAAACGGTGCGGGTAAGTCAACAACAATAAAAATGCTTACAGGCATACTCACCCCTGATGGAGGAAGCGTTAGCATAAACGGCCTTAGCTATCCCAGGGACCGCAAGAAGATAATGCTCAAAATTGGAATAGTGTTTGGACAAAAGAGTGTCCTCTGTTGGGACATACCTGTTTTGGATACCCTCAAGCTCTTTAAGGACATGTACAATGTTCCCGACTCTGTTTACAAAGAGAACATGGCACTTTTTTCGGATATCCTTGCTTTGGATGAATTCATCAACCAGCCGCCAAGACTTTTGAGCCTGGGGCAAAGGATGAAGGCTGACCTTGCAGCCTCGCTTCTTCACAACCCGGACATTCTCTTTTTGGATGAGCCTACAATCGGAATCGATGTTCTTTCAAAAGAGAGAATCAGGAACTTTATCCTGCAAATCAACAGGGAAAGAAAGACAACAGTCATCCTTACCACGCACGATGTATCTGACATTGAGACTTTGTGCGAAAAGATGCTGGTCATAGACAAGGGGCTTTTGCTTTACGACGGAAACGTAAGCGAGCTTAAGTCCATGTACAATACTTCTGATCTTGAGGAAATAATCAAGAGGATTTATTTGAACGGCATGATTAGCCGGGAGGCTTTGGCCTATGCACAATAGTTTTATAAGAAAGTATATTGACTACATGATTATTGGCATAAAGGAAGGCTTTGCATACAAAAGTTCAATGTGGGCTTCTTTCCTTGCAAAAGTCGTATACCTTTACATGCAGTTCTGCTTGTGGAATGCGCTCTTTATGTCGCAGGCAAAGACAGCACTTTCCATGACAAAGGACGGGACCTTGCGCTATGTGATTGTGGCAACAGTAATTTCCAGCTTTATGGAATGCAATGCCATTCAGTGGATAAACAGCCAGATTCAGAGCGGAAATATAGCCCTGCAGATTATACGGCCTATAAATTTTAGCGCCATGGTTTTTTCCAAGCACGCGGGAGAAAGTGCGGTAAAGTTTTTTACTTGCTGCCTGCCGCTTGGAATTGTGTCGGTGCTTTTCTTTAGAATGCCGCTTGTCTGCTTTCCGCAGATTGGATTTGGTCTTGCCTCGGTTCTGCTTGCTTATGCGATAACCTTCTTGTATTCACTCATAATCGGTTTGATGGCCTTCTGGCTGATTGTCACTTGGCCGCTTAACATGCTTTTGGGGGCCATATACAAGCTTTTGTCCGGCACGTGGATTCCCTGCGCAATGTTTCCTGATTTCCTTAAGAAGCTGAATGCTTTTCTTCCATTTAGGGCTATGTATGAAATTCCGGTTACGATACTAACAAGTCCGATGGATGAAAGGCTGATTCTTTCAAAACTTGCGGTTCAATTTTTCTGGCTTTTGTTTTTGTTCTGCCTGATGAAAATAACATGGAAGGTTGGAACAAAGAAGCTTGTAGTTCAAGGAGGCTGATATGGGAGCAAAGAATTTGTTCAGAATGTACAGGCACTTTGTCGCGATATACGTTAAGGGAAAGATGGCCTATCATGGTGCGCTTGTCTTTGAGTTGGTTGCAAACACAATTCTTATTGGCGTATACTTTGCGGGCTTTATGGTAATATTCCACAACTTTGACGGAATAGCGGGGTGGAGTAGGGACGAGGTTCTTTTTATGTTCACCACAAGCTGGCTTCCCTACAGTCTTAGCGGCTTCTTCTTTTGGCGGCCAATGAAGGATATGGGTGAGCTTGTTAGGACAGGAAAGTTTGACCTGTATTTGACCAGACCTATTAATCCTCTCTTGTACATGGTTCTGCAGCAGTTTGAGTACACATTTCTTCCGCGCTTGGGATTGGCTGCTTTCTTTTTGCTGGACAGTATGGGAAGGCTTGGAATTAACTGGACCCTTGCGTCTCTTGCTTTTTACCTGCTTAACATGCTTTCGGCATTCGTGATTTTTTCGTCTATTACGATTATTACCGGAGCAATAAGTTTTTGGGCAATCAAGAGCGAGGAAATAGTTTCACTTTTGACCAACAACAATTATGGTCTTAAGAATTACACAGACTATCCTATTCCGATTTATTCCAAGGGAATGCAGGCTTTGCTTACCTTTGTGATTCCTTACGCTTTTACAGGCTATTACCCGGTTGCGCTTTTGCTGGGAAAGAGTGTTCCCTTTCCTTCCTTGCGCTTTGCTTCTCCCTGTATTGCTCTTCTTGCGGGAATTGCCTCTTGCTCTTTTTGGCGCTTCGGTTTAAAACATTATGGGAGTGCTGGAGCTTGATTTTTTCATGATTATAATAGGAGGATTAACATGAGCGATAAACCCTTGCCACCTTGGGCAGACAAAATGCCAGAGGGTGCCTTTATTTCCTGGGAGCCGACATACAAAGTTGGTGAATATTTTAAGAACTTTCACAAGGACCATTTTGAGTGCTCTCCTTTTGGCCAAGAAAAATTTTCCGGCATGGACTATTATTTTTACGACCCCACGGAGCACGGCTGGGACAAGGACAAGAAGTATCCACTGATTCTTTTTATGCATGGGTTCACAAATGCGCTTGAAGGCGAAGTCTGCATAAATTACACCGGGGCAGAATTCTATTCCAAGGAGGAATACCAGAAAGCCCTTGGTGGTGCCTACCTTCTTGTTCCCCTTGCCAATGAGCATCGTGACGGAGAAGGTAAGTGTCTTGGCGGATGGGACGACTCTTACCTTGAGCCTGTCCTTGCCCTTGCAAAGGAATTTGAGCAAAAGCATGCGCTTGGACGCATCTCAAAAAAGGCGGTGATTGGAAGTTCAAGCGGAGCCAACATGTGCTTTAGGCTGGAGGACACAGATCCAGAATTTTTTGACATAATGGTGACGATTGGTTCTTCAAATTTGCCTGATGATTCTGTTTTGGACCGCTACGAAAGGAACGGCTTGAATTTCTTCTTTGCAATAGCAAAGCATGACGAGCTTGCCGACTTTGACAAGGAAGTTGCACCCCGGCTTGAGCGGCTGAATAGGATGAAGAAATGTTATGTCTTTACTCCCGAATGGATTTACAACGGTGACGGGGGAATTGCATCCATTAACTTTGGCTTTGAGATGGGGCAGCATTGTCTTGTGAACCCCATGCACTGCAACCTGACCTACGACGATGGAAGACCCATGTACAAAGAGCTTCCAAATGGAATAATTGGTTGGCTAAGATCCTGCCTGTAAAATTGTAAAAAAATCGGAGCTGTCCAGTAAGGTCGGCACCTGCGGTCATTGAGCTTGTCGAAATGACCTGTTACGCTGTATGCGGTGGTTTCGACAGGCTTAATCACCGCATTTCTTACTTTTTAGACAGCCCCCAGTTTGAAAAGGCCTGCCGCCTAAAGGATTATTTTTTTGCCCAGACTGAATCCAGGTACTTGAAGCGTGTCGTTAGCCACTTCTTAAGGCGCTTTGCTGCATCTGCCTGGTTCTTGCATGCCAGGGATTCTTCGCAGTATTCGTGGGAAACTTCCGGGTTGTTTATTCCGACGTGACCCCAGCGCTTGTTGTCTGCCTTAAAGTTTGACTTGTAGTTCTTTGTTGCAAAGTCAATGTTGGCTACAAGCTTTGAGAGAATCTTGTCTTTCTGCATGGAGTTCCATTTTTCCCTTACGAGTTTCTGGAACCAGTCGCAGTTTACAAATACCATCATCCATGGGTTTGCAAAAGTCTCTGTATCATTGTAGTTTACGTCCCTCTGCCATGCTGCTGCATAAAGTCCCTGTGCGTCCTTGCAGTGCTTCTTGTTGCCCATTGTTGAGTCAAAGTCCCATGGTGCCTCGAAGCGGATTTTTTTGTCTCCTGTTGCGCCAAAGTCAACAGACATGTAGAAGCTTGAGTAGTAGAGGTCAGGGTCGCAGGCTATTTCCGAAATGATGTAGGCTGCAACCATTGAGTCTATGTCGATTATTTTTGAGACGCAGTCGTATGAGTTCTTTGCCTTTGACTTTACAATGTCTTTGTAGTCGGCCTTGAATTCCTGGAAAGTGTTGTTGTATGCGGCATCGTAGCAAATCTTCCATGCATTGTTCATGTAGGATTCAATGAATTTTTTCTGGGACTTGTCGGTGATTGTGCTTTTGATTGTGTAGCCTTCCTGAAGGTTCTTTATTTCTGTACCGTTGATGTCCTTGAGCTTTGCCTTGTAGTTAATCTTGAAGCTGTTTTTTTCTGCCGGACTGTATGCGTCGTATTCAAAGAAGTAGCCTATGTCCGTTCCCTTGTAGCCCTTCTTTGGTTCTGTGATGTTTACCCTGTCATCGCATACTTCCTGCTGTTCCGCTACGATGTAAACACCCCAGTATTCTCCGTTCAGGTAGAGTTCCGCAAGCCTAAAGTCGCTTGTGTAACCTGGTGCCATCATGTTGCCAAGGTAGAGGCCCGTTGCGTCGCGCAGGTAGGACCAGTCCTTGTATGGTGCAAGCAGAACCCAGTCCCTGTTTTTCTGGCCCTTGTTCATTCCCAGCATGGGCTGTTTTTCTGCAAAGCGGATTCTGAATGGCTTTTTGTCGTAGGAGGTTGTCCAGTTTCCGCGCACTTTTACTTTTGCGGCTGTTTTTGTTAAGACTTCCTTCTTGTTGCCGTCTGTTACGGTTACGGTGCAGTCTTCGTACCAGGGGGCAGGGTCATCGCGTACGTCGCCCCAGGTCTTTCTTGCTTCTGTTACAACCGATGCAACTGGCTTTGTTGCAAAGTCGTTGGAGCCTGTCTTTGTGTTGATTTTTATTACCGCCATCTTCTTTGTTGTTGATGCTTCAAAATTGATGTTAGGCTTTCTGATTTCCCCCGGTTTTGCAAAAACAGAGAGCGCAAAGGTCAGGGATAAAAAAATTCCAAAAACTACTTGCTTCATAATCATTCTCCTGTAATAATATAAAGTTGTAGGTATATACCTTACAGTTTGATTCAATATTTGCGGTTTGTCAAATTTTTTTTGGGGTTTTTTTTGGCGATAGAAATATTCAGCAGGGTAGAGCTTAAGTACCAGCTCTGCGACGAAGATTTGAATGCTCTCATGCCGCTTTTGGGGCAATACATGAATTCTGACCCCTACAATTTTGGCGGCAAGACCTATTCAATTTCAAATATTTATTTTGACACCCCACAGGATGAGCTTGCCATAAAAAGCCTGGAGAAACCTGTCTACAAAGAGAAGCTTCGTTTGCGTAGCTATGGCCGCGTTACGGATCCGGGACAGACTGTCTATCTTGAAATCAAGAAAAAGTTTGACGGCGTGGTTTACAAGAGGCGCACACCCTTTGCCTACAAAAGTGCTGTGTCTTTTTTGACTGTATCTGAGCTTCCGCAAAACGAAAACACCAACTGGCAGGTTCTTAAGGAAATAATGGATTTGCAGAAAAGGTACGAACTTGTCCCCCGGGTTTTTATTTCCTACGAAAGGCTTGCTTTTTTTGAAAAGGATGATTCGGATTTTAGGCTTACCCTGGACAGGAACATTCTTTCCAGAAGGGAAGACCTAAAGCTTGATTCTGAGGTTTACGGAAAGCCGCTCTTGCCAGAGGGTACTTGGCTCATGGAAGCAAAGGCATTCAAAAGCTTTCCCCTTTGGTTTGCAAAGTTTTTGTCATCGCGTAAAATATACAGCCGGTCTTTCTCAAAATACGGAACCGAATACAATTTGAACAGGAGGAATAAAGATGAACAGCATTAAGGATTTGACTTTTTTTGCAGCGAAGGATGCCCTTATTTTGTTCAACATGTTGCTGGCTTTGGCTGCGGGCTTTTTAATCACACTGGGATATTACCTTTCGCAAAAGAAAAAAGGCTGCTCAAAAAATTTCATGGCGACAGTGTTTCTTTTGCCCATAGTGGTCGTGGTCGTAATTCCGCTCATCGCAACGGATTTAAAAAAAGCCCTGTCCCTTGCCGGCATTTTTGCCTTGGTACGCTTTCGTTCCATTCCAGGCGATTCAAAGGATATTTTCTACATTTTCTTTACCCTTACGACAGGAGTTGCAATTGCGCTTAGCTATTATGTAGTGGCCTTTGCCCTGCTTTTTCTTGTTTCGATAATCTTCTTTGTGATTAGCCGCTGCCTTAGGCTTTCGGACGACCAGATTCTTCGCATAACGATTCCAGAGGATATGAACTATAACGGTGCCTTTGACGACATATTTGAAAAATATCTTTCCAAGGTGGAGCTTCAGGATGTTAAGACTTCAAACATGGGAACTCTTTTTTTGCTTGACTACAGCATACACCTAAAAGATTCTTCCAAGGCAAAGGAGATGATAGACGAGCTTAGAACTCGTAACGGAAACCTTAGCATTGCCATCCAGATGGACATACAGAATTTCATGAAGCTGTAGATTGCATGTCCTCCAGTTCAGCCTCCGCTTCCTTGCAGTTTTGCAGAATGCGTTTTAGGTAGTTTTCAAAGTCCTTGATTTCTTTGACGGAAAAACCTTTGTAAAAAAGTTTGTTCTGCTGGTCGGAAACTTCGGGGATTTTGGATTTGAAAATTTCATCCTTGCCGGTTCTGGAAATTAGGGTAGAGCGTTTGTCTCCTGGACTTGGAATGCGCTTAACATATCCGTCGCGTTCAAGCCGGTCAATGATGCCTGTTAGGGTTGCTTTGTCAAGGCTTGTTTTTTCCACCAGATTTTTAATGGGAATATTGTCCTCGTTCCACAGGGCAAAAATAACTCTTCCGCGGGCACCCGCCAAGTCTTCAAGTCCGTTGCGGCTTAAAACCGCATGCCAGATCCGCTGGCACACTTGGTGGATCTGCGAGATAAGAGTTCCCCCGTCTGTCCGCCCCTTTTTCATCAGTCTTCCTCTTTGCCGGAATTTACAGGCTGGCCAAAATTATGGATTCCCAAATTTCCCCAGCAGTGCATGTATCTTGAGGTGAACTTCATCAGCGTGTAATCAGGATCGGTTGCCCCCTTGTGATAGTACATAAGCCAGCCGGTCTGCCAAAAATCTTTTTTCATATCCATGTCGGTAACTTCTTCTATTGTTCCTATGGCTGAAATGCCTTTGAATTTTTGGGGAAGGACAAAATAAAGGCACACATTCTTATTCTCCCGAATCTGCCTGATTTTGCGGGAAGATGTGTTTGTTGTAAAATAAATTGTAAGCTTTTCTCCATCTACACTGATTGCCTTGTCTTTGAGCTTGGGATATTTCTTTGGATTTGCAAGATTTAAAAGCGCCCTGATTTCTGGAAAACCTTCCGTCTCATCCTTTCCAAAGGTGGCAATTTGTGCGCATTCCGAGGCTTGAATCACTTTAACAACATCTTTAATATTCATTTTCCGCTCCTGTAAATTAGTTTGTATGCAAACTATATATTTAAAGCGGTTATTTGTCAAGCAATGCATCACTAATATTTATGATTTGCAAAAAGCTTCAAATTTTTTTACTGCAGTTTCCACTTTTTCTTTGATGTCCTTTGTTCTTTTTATGCCCTCTTCATACCACAGATTTTTGACTTCGAGTTTCTTTGTTTTTTTGTCAAAGGCAGGTTCGATTCTGCCAATGAAGTTTTCTCCGTAAAGAAGGGGCAACACGTAGTAGCCAAATTTGCGTTCTGCTTGTGGCGTGTAGATTTCCCATTTGTAGTCAAAATTCCAAATAGCTTTTATTAGATTCCTGTCCCACATCATGTTGTCAAGCGGGGCTATGAATTCGCAGCGGTTTTTTGCGGGGTCAAGTTCTTTTTTTCTTATAAGCCCAAAGATTCTTTCATCCTCCGAGCGGCAATATAATGTGTGTTTGATTCCTTCTACATTTATTGGAATGATTTTTCCTTGGTCCAAAAGCGAGTCAAAAATTTTATTCCGTGTGTCGGCTTTTAAGTCGCCAATTCCAAGCCATGCGTCAGAAGGACGGTTCCAAAGTAAGCCGACGGATCCAATTCTTTCAAGTACGCGCCATTTTTTGTGGTCAAAATCATCTGGCCATGGTTCGGCTTCGTTCAGTATATTGTTTGGGATGCAGTTTTCAATCAAGTCGTAGTATTTAAGATTTCCTTTTTTATGGTGGATTGCAAGTTCGCCACGGAAATAAAGGTGTTCCAGTGCCGCGCGCGAAAGCTTTGTTTTTGTCCAATACCAGTCAACCTTCTCGGGCATTTTTAGGTCTGCCGAGCACTGTGGCCCGTGCTCCGAAATGTGCTTCTTGATTTTGTTACAAACAGATTGAATCTCTTCGAAGCTGCGCTCGTTTTTAAGATGCCATTCCCGGTCGCGCCTAAAATACTTCCAGTTCTCAACAGGGATTATCGAAAGATTTTTGTTCCAGTTGTCCAAAAGCATTCGGTCTTCATACAAAAGCTCGCATAGCATCTGCTTTGAAAAGCCACTTACCCTGGACTGCAAGACAAGCTCTGCGTTTTTGCCGCAAACATCAATCGGGTCAAACTGAATGCAGCCTGCCTGACGGATAAAATCAAGCACGCCGCTTTTTCCGGTAAATTTATGCTTTCCGAGCAAACCCTGTTTGTGGAGAATGAATCTCTTTGCTTCGCTTATGCTAACGTTCTTCAACACCGCCTTAATATCATCCTGCTACAAAAGCTCAATGGTAATCTTTAAGTCGGTGAAGGTTGGCGCAGATGGTACTTGATCCTTGGGAACCACAAGCTCGAACATGGAATAGTAAGTGTTGGTCACAGGCCTGCTTAATTTATAGGTGTGCTTGTAAGAGAAAGCCTTGTTTGCAGGTATCGGGTTCTGTGAAAAACCAAGTGCGCTATAGTCATTGTTTCTAAGCCAGACAACATCCCAGTCATCATTTTTATTGTCTATTAGTTTAGCGAACATGAATTTGATAGGTGTGTCGCTTGTGCCGCTTACTGTGACCCTTATCTTTTTGCCTTTTGGAATAGATGCGTTTTCTCCGAAAATGCTATCCGCCGCAATAGGTAGAATGTAGTCTGTAGTGTTTGGTCTGAGCAAGACAGACTTGTATTCGAATGTTTTTGTTAAGCCTTTTTTTGCTTCTTTTGTATCGCTTGTGGCTGAAGGAGAAACAAGGTTTACTGAAATTTTAAAATCGGACATATTAACTGGTTCGTCCAGGACTTCGGGGTCGTATGCAATTCCCATGTAGGCTGTGTCTGTATTCACAATGTCTTTGTCGATTAGAATATTCTTTTTTATTGTAAAGGGAACATCTTTTATTACTCCGGCTCCATCATTTGGACTTGTCCTTGTGAATGCGTGTGCCCTTTGCCATGGTTCTTCTCCTGTTCCTATTTGTATGGCAAGGTAGGCTATGTTCCTGTTTGCAGTTCCGTTTATTTCCAGCTGAAGGATTGAGCCCTTTGGAATGATTTTGAATTTGTCCGTTAGTTCTGCTATGCAAAAATAATATTCGTAGTTGTACTTTTGGGCTTTTGTTTTTTCGTCAATGAAATCATGGTGCAGTAAATTTATTGACTTGCGTGTCAGTGTTTTTTCCACACCGGATGCTGCAACTTCTGTTGGTAGCTTGGGGCCTTTGGGTTCTGCCTGTACAGTTGGCTTTTCTTTTGCAACTGTTGTGACTGTACTTTCTGATTTTTTCTTTGCCGCATTTTCTTCTGCTGCTTTCTTTTTGGCGGCCGCTTGCTGTGCGCGTTTTTTTGTTGCGGCCTGTTGGGCGGCTTTTCTCTGGGCAGCTTTCTTTTTGGCCAATTGTTCTGCTTCTTTTCTTGCAGCTTCTGCTTTTGCGGCTAATTCTTCCGCTTCTTTTTTTGCGGCCTCTTCCAGTTCCAAAAGACGCTTTGCTTCTTCCTGGGCGGCCCTTTCTTCGGCTTCCTTCTGAGCGGCAAGTTCTGCTTCTATTTCCTGGACTGTTGCAATTTTTTCCGGCGCAGACCTTCCGCTTCCAAATTTAAGTGCTTCTCCCGCTTTAACAAGTACGCTTTCTGTGTCAGAATTCTTTTTGTCATCCTGATTTTTTACTTCAACACGTCCGCTTACAACTTCTACCACCACTGCACTGTCACCGGCTTCTTCTTCGCCAGCTGCAGCCGCATCCGATATGTCGGGTAGGGAAAGCTTCGCTTCTGATGAGCCTAAAATGGAAATGTCCTTGTTGCCAGAATGGATTGTAAGGCTATCGTCACTGCCAGATTTGTTTGCAACGCGGATTTCTCCGCCTATAAAATTAACGTCTTTCTTATCCTTGCTCTTAAAAATCTGAATCATGGATTTTTCATTGAGCTGAATCTGAATCTGGGTGTCAGAAAATTCCGTGTATGCTTCAGAATCCGTAGAAGTTCTGATTCTGTCTCCGTCGTAAACATTGCTTGAATTTGCAAGAACTTCCCACACGTCGCTGTCTAGGAATTTTCTCTGCGCAGTATTCCTCTTGAAATAGATCTTCGCAATCGGCTCTTCGGTTTGTTTTATCGTGAAGGAATTCAAGTCGCGGTAAAACAGAAAGAACATGGCCGCAGCGGCAATTGAGCAGATTATGAAAATTGAATAATCGACTTTGTTAAGCCTGTATGTTGTACTTCTTTTCTTCATCATCAGTATTTACCTTGGATAAATCCGGAGCGAATGTTCCAATTATAGAACGCACCTCATCAAGAGTCTTTGCGCCTTCCCTTCCAACAAGATTGATTACGGCAAACATCTTTATGGCATCGGTCTTTCCCTTTACGTGAACGCCTGGCATTTCCTCTGCCACAATGCTTGTTCGTATAAGCGAGTAGGTGTTTTCCGTAATAAGAATGTCTGTTGCAAACGGCTTGTTGAGTGCTTCTGTACGGCTTGCAAGGTTAACCGCATCTCCAATTACCGTATACTCCATACGCTCTTCCGAACCAATCTGTCCCGCAACAACAGGACCCGAATTGATGCCGCATCCAATTTTAACAGGAGGAAGCCCCCTGCCGGCCCGCTCCCTGTTGAATTTTGCAAGTGAGTCCCTCATCATAAGAGCCGCAGTAACCGCATTAAGGGCATCTTTTGCAGGACTGCCTCCAGATTCTGGTGCACCCCAAACAGCCATGATTGCGTCGCCAATGTATTTATCAACAACACCGCCTGTCTTATTTACGCACTCGACCATTCGCGTCATGTAGGCGTTAAGGAATTCAACAACCTCATGCGGAGTCATTTTTTCCGACATGGCTGTAAAAGAACGAATGTCAGAGAAGAAGATTGTCGCTTCCCTGTTTTCGCCGCCAAGAGAAAGCTCTCCGCTTGCCGCCTTTTGCGCTATAGTCTTGTTGGTGAATTTGCTAAAGGACACCATAAGTTTTTCGCGCTCAGAAAGCCCTTTGCCCATCTGCACGAAAGAAGAAGTCAAAAGACCAATTTCGTCCTGGGTCTTTGGTTCAATGTCCAGCTCAAATTCGCCGCGCTCAATTTTTGATGATGCCACAACCAAGTCCTTAATTGGATTGGTAATGCCGTTGCTAAAAAGCCTTATAAGGATTATTGCCGCAAAAAATACCGCCAGAGAAAAAAGAATGATTCTGTAAGTGGTCCTGTTGATGACAGCATAAACAGATTTTTCCGAAATGCTCGTAATTACAAAAAGGTCATCCTTAATCTGGTGAACCGCCGTGAAGACTCCGTCTACAACCTGCTGGGTGTTATCCACCTCCGGGTTCCTGATAAGCTCATTTATAAGACCAAGCAAATCTTTCCGCGACTCCTTGGTTGAACCAAAGTCCGGGTTTACAAGAACCGCTGCGCTTTCGTCAACAAGAATTGTCGTGTTGTTGGAACCGGTAGACATAAGCTCTGCAAAGGAAGCAGTGTCCAATCCTACAGCCCCACTTTTAAAATTGTCGTAGGGCCCGTATTTATAGATAAAAACAAGCGATGGGGAATTAAAAGCCTTGGATGTGTTAAAGTATCTGGTCTTTACATCCTGGGTGTTTGAAAGGGCAAATGCCGCATCCCCGGAAGCAAGGTAGTCACTTATCTTGGCCTCCAATTCCTTGCGGGCTGGATTAACAAGAAGACCTGTCTCTTCGCTCGAAAGGAAGAGTACGTCCGGGTTGGAGAGGAAAAATGACTGTCCAAGAGCCTCTTTTTGTGAGGGGGCGCTAACAGCCGCAAATGCCTCAAAGAGAACGTAGGAGTTTCCCTGAATGTTGTCAAAAGAAGTCCTCACAGTTTGCGCAGTACGTCCGTTCAAGGCAAGGTTGTTTTCCTCTGCCTTGATTTTGTCATCTGCGCGCACAAGTGTGGAAACAAGGGCCGTAGAAACTCCAAGCACCAGAATAATCAGAAAAGAAAAAAGAAGTATCTGCTTGAGGCTGATAGGGTACTTTATTTTCATCAACTTTTCCTCCATGATGAAATTATAAAGCCTAGTTTAAAATTCAGCAAGCAAATATTTTTGATTTGTCTTTTTGATTTTTTTTGCGTTAGTCTTGTTACTTCTGCTGTTTGTTTGCTAACTTGACCTTTTTATCTGGTCAGGCCTCCGTGAAAGTAACATTCGTAAACTTTTTTTTCGCGCCAGAAAATTTCCTCGTAGCCTTGGAACCATTCAAAGTTTCCGTTAACGCTGCATTTGTAAATGTACTCTCCGTCCTCGTAATACTCAGGGCCACGGTAGGGCATTTTTTTGTCTGCGTGCCGGAGTGCGTCCTTCAGAAAATTCCCGCTGAACTCTTTTGAAAGGACCCTTCCAAGATAATTCATGGCGTAGACGGATTTTCCGCTTTTCCAAACAGCCTCTTCGCCTGCAAACTGCTCTCCGCCAACATAAGTGTCGTGGTAAACATAATCACCGTTTTGGTAGCGGAAGTCGTGGGAATCAAGCCTTGTTGAAGCCACCTCGTTCATAAAGGCGGCATAGGTGTTAACGTTAGCTTCAAGCCTGAATTGAATAAGCTGGTCAAGATCGGGGTTTTCTCCGGGAAGAACATTCATCATGCACTCGCCGTCGCGCACAAGATAGTCCACCGTAACGTTCATCAAGTCGCTTATCAGAATAAGGTTGGAAATGTCCGGGTAGGCCTGTCCCGATTCCCATTTTGCAACCGCCTGCCTTGAAACATTGATTTTTTCCGCAAGGCCTTCCTGAGTTAGTCCCTTGTTTTTTCTTAGAATTGAAAGTTTTTCTGAAAATATCATTCTTGTCCTCCAAGAAAAAGGATAGCGCAAAAGACCTTTGTGTAAAACCAAGCTGCGGTTGACTTTCTGCTACTTTTAGTTGCCTTTGTTAGGGATGGCCTGTGGCTTTGTGCTTTTTATTCTCCGGTCGGCACTGCATCGTTCAGGCTTTTGTTCCTGTAGTTAAGGTTTGTCCGTATGCTGTAGCCCATGCGTTCCCAGAAAGCGTTTGCCTTGTCATTGTCTTTAAAAACAAGGCCGAATATCTTTTGTATGCCCTCGTTTTTTATTGCCGCTTCTGCTTTTTCCACGAGGGTTGTGGCTATTCCCCTGTGCTGAAAGTCTGGGTGTACGCAAAGGTGGTGGATTATTGCCCGCCGTCCATCATGCCCTGTAAGAATTGCACCCACAATTTTTCCTTCGCTGACTGCCCCAAAGCAAGTGTTTGGGTTTCTCTGGATATAGCGCGTTATTCCTTCTCGGCTGTCGTCAACTGGGTTTAGTGCACGTTTGCTTTGCTCAACCTTATTCCAAAGGGCAAATAGTTCGTCGTAATCAGATGCAGTAAGGATTTTGTAAGTTAATTCCATTTTTTTCTCCTGACCATTTTTTTAGGATGTCGTATGTTTCATTAAATGATGATGCGCAGTAATCGACATCATATTTTTTCATTTCACTTTCTATGCTTGAAGTGCTTTCTGCTTGCGGCATGAACCAAAGGGAATCAATGGATGCGTTTTGTGCTCCGGCCATGTCGGAAGTAAGTGAGTCGCCAATCACAATGCATGATTCTTTTTCTGCCCCGATTGTGTCTAATACTATGTCAAAGAATTTTTTGGAAGGCTTTGCAACGCCCATTGCTTCGCTTACAAAAATTCCGTCCAGGTATTTGTCCAATCCGGTGGATTTTATTCTTCCATTTGCATTTACGGTTGCTCCGTTTGAAACTATGTAAATGCGGCATCCTTCTATTGTTTCTTTTAGCCGTTTTACAAATTCCTTTGCTCCGTCCATTAGCACGCCGTTCTGCGACATCGTTACGATGAATTCCTCGTTTATCATAAGAGGATTAAGCCCCAGTGATTCGCCCTTGCACTGGGCAATAAAATCTGTAAACCTAAGGGCAAATAGTTCCTTTCGTGATATGCTTCCTTTTTCCAGTTCCAGCCAAAGCGACTTGTTGTATGCTTTGAAATGCGCATATTTGTCTTTTGAATAATCAAGACCGTATTTTTTTGAAATGATTTCCAATGCCCTTTCTTCCGAAGCGTGAAAATTCAGCAGGGTCTGGTCCAGGTCAAACAAAAAATTAGGCTGCACTTCTTCCTCCTTTGTTACAGCTCGTATAAAAATTCTTTGCGCTCTTCCGTTGGGGCAATTTTATTGAACCGGCCGCCTGTGCAAGAAATGCGTTTCATGCCGAGCTTTTCCATGGTTTTCCAAGAGGCTATGTTTTCACTGTCGCAATGGGCAATAAATTTGTTAATGGAGAGTTCCTCCTTTGCCCATGCTATAAGGGCCTTTGCCGCTTCTGCCGCATATCCTTTTCCCTGTGCGCTTTTAATAAGGCACCAGCCAAGCTCGCCGCTTGTTTTGGACTCGTCTAAATATATGCTGATTCCGCCGATGTGTTTTCCTTCTTCTAAAATCGCAAATTCAAAGAAGCTGGGGTTTTCTTTTTTCCATTCAGCTTCTGCGCCTTTTAGAAATTCTTTTGTTGCATCTTCTGACTCATTTGGCAGGTTGATCATAAAGCGCATGTTTTCCCTGTCACTTGCATACGCGTGGGTCGTGTCAAAAAACGCCATGCCCTGAGGCAACAATTCAAGACTTTCTGTTTTTATGCGGGTTTCATTCCAATTTTTTAACTGTTCCAAAATAATAATCCTTTTAATTTTGACTTTTAATTTCAAATAGAAAGATTCATTCCTTCTCCATTATCATTGAATCCCAGGCTCTTGTAAAGCGGATGGCCCATTTGAGTTGCGTCCAAACTAATTTCCGTTACGCCACGGCTTTTTGCTTCTTCAATCAAAAACTCAACCATCATTTTTCCAACTCCACACCTGCGGAATTGAGCCCTTGTGTAGACGTTCATAAGATGCGCCCTCTTTCCTGTTGGATGGTCAAAAGTTGGCATGACATTGATGTAGCTCAGGCTTGCACAGCCCGCGATTTTATCTTTGTCCATTGCAAAGACTGTTGTCTGATCGCCATTCAAAAAATATTCGCGGCTGCATTCGACAAGGGTTTTGTCAAAGACAGCGTTTTCATCCAGACCGTTTACAATCCTCAACATCTCAAGGCGGATTTGCATCAATAATTCAATGTCATTCTGATTCGTTTTCCGTATCTGCATTTTTTCATCCCTTCCGCATGATTTGTCATTTTACCTTCAGGAATTGCCTTAGCCTCTGTGCCTCGTTGGAGTCAAAGCCGAATTTTTTGTAGAAGGGAATTTTATCCGGCATGGCGCAAAGCTCAACAAAAATTTCCGTACCTTTTATTCCATTGTCGTTGATGAATTTCAAAATCTCGTTTATGAGCATCCGTCCGACTCCCTTACCCTGATATTCCGGGCGCACAACGACATCCTTTATGTAATAATCAAGTCCCATGTCTCCGTTTACGCGGGCCATTGCAATTATTTTCTCACCGTCGAATATCGAAACCCTGAACAATGTGTGTGCCATAGCAAGCCGTGTCTGCTCCAGTGTCGGTCCTTCTCCCCAGTGTACTGCCTGCCAAAGCTCAATGAATTGCTCAGCCGTAAGCTCGTTGTATTTTACAGTAAGTCCTTCCATCATTTTCTCCTCTTTTCCTCATACTCTTCTTTCAATATAGAGAACACCATTCTTCCTTCATAGTGGTCTTTGCGCCAGAAAAAATCGCGGAAGGTTCCTTCATAAGTCAGGCCGCATTTTTCGATGACTCTTCTCGATGCCTCATTTTTCGTGCGGCAATCGATTTCAACTCTATGCAAGTTGATTTTTTCAAAGCCAAAGGCAATGACAGCTTTTGCCATTTCGGTGGCGTATCCTTTTCCCTGAAAGGCTGGGCCGACAACATACTCAATTTCACCATGCTGATTGTTTGTATCCATTGTAAAATAAGCGATTTGCCCTATGCACTCGCCCGATTCTTTTTCTATAACCGCCCAGCGGTAATAATCATCCTTTGAATAGGAAACGATATACTTTGTGTCAAGCAAATTCCGCACCGCCTCTGGGGTTGGATAGAACGGCTCTCCGTAATCATATTGCGTCTTTTCGTCGGAAATCCAATTCCTAAGCATTGAATCAATGTCCGAGTATTCAAAGCGGCGCAGAATCAACCGCTCCGTCTCAATCGTTTGCGTTCCAATGTGATTTATCATTTTTCCTCCGTTTTACAAATCCAGAATCATAAAGACATCTGCCTTTTCGTTGTCGTTGTAGCGACCGGTCTCCTTGAATCCAAGTGCGCGGTACAAACGGAGAGCCTTGTCGTATTGCTTCATTGAATCAAGGTAGATTTTTTTGAAGTCCTTCTTTTTCGCAAAGTCAATAGCGGAGACTGCAAGTTTGTAGCCAAGTTTCTTTCCCTGATAATTTTGGTTCAGGTACATGGCCTTTAGTTCGCAGTTGTTTTCATCCAGCCTTTTAAGGGCGACTGTTCCGATTATGCGGTCCCCGTCCTTCATGCAAAGGAAAAGCACAAAGTTGTTCCTTATGTCTTGGTAAAGTTTGTGTCGGGAGTTAGGTTCAAAGGTTTTTCCTGCTTGGGCAAATTCTTCCGACAAAAAACAAAGGACTTCTTCTTTCATTTCGTCACTGTAGCTGACTATTTCAAAAGGGCAAACTCTCATTCCTCCAAAAGCGTGGATTGAGCGGGTTCCGGCTTTTACCCTTCCGCCCTGCAAGCTGCCTTTTGGAATGAAAAGCTCGTCTCCTGCGTGCAAGGTATGTTCGGTGCCGTCAATCGTAACGATGTATTCACCCTCTACGCAAAGCATCCATTCGTCGTAGTCGTGCTTGTGTTCCTTTGAAACGCGGTCGGCCTTGTAGGTCCAAAAGGCCATTTGGCTTCCGTCATTTGCGGTGTAGTAATAGCCTTCAATGTCCGGCGTGTTCTGCTGGGAGGCGGGAATCTTGTTTTTTTTGCTGAACATGAATTCTGGAAACGTCATGATTTTTTATTCTATTCTTTGTACTCTTTTTGTATGTGAAAGACATCTTCTTTGGAAAGAAATTTTTCTCCGTCAAATTCCATCTTTAGAATCCATGGCATAAAGTCTATGATTTTCATAAAGCTTTCGCCGTTAAAACTTTTGTCAAAGAAATTTATTATGCTTGAAAGAGCGGTTCCGTGAGTTCCAATAACAATGTTTTTGTCCTGGTATTTTTTTAGAATCTCCTTCAAGGCTTCTATGTTTCTTTTCTGCACGGCTCCAATGGATTCTCCGTCATCTTCCGCAAAGGATAAGTCGGTCCAACGCTTCTTGAACATTTCATGGTTGTTGCTGCCTTTTCCTGCCTTGCGTTCACGAAGGCGTTCGTCTGTCTGGATTGCCATGCCGTAAGAGTCTGCGGCTTTTTTTATTGAATCATGGCTTCTCTTGTAAGGGCTTGAAATAAAGACGACAATCTTCTTGTCCTTTAGAATTTCTGCCACCTTATTTGAATCCTCAAGACCTTCTTCTGTCAGAGGTCTGTTCCTGTCATCCTGTATTTTTCCGTCAGGCTTGCAGTGTCTTACAAAATAAATTGTTGTCATACCTTATTTTACCATCTTTTCTATGCAATAACAAGTTTGCCAAGTCTCCAATGGTCTGAATTACCCCATCCGGTGCCTTTGCTTTGCCAAATCCATAAGCTGCCCAGACAAATGGGATGCCCGCATATCTTGCCGCACTTTCATCCCCGGCAGTGTCGCCTACATAAACAGCATTGTCAATACCGTTCCGCTTCATTATCAGCTTGATGTTTTCGCCTTTTTCCATGCCGGTGCGGCCTGACATTTCTATGTCTTTAAAATGATGCCCCATATTATGCGCATGCAAAAAGGCGGGAACGTATCCATCCTGACAATTGCTTACAATGTATAAATTATAGTCCTTTTCAAGTGCCGAAAGAGTCTCCTCAACGCCATCGAAAACATTCGCTCCATGTTCTGACAGATATTTAACTTCTTCGTCTCCAAAATCATTGACTATGCTCATACGCTCTTCTTCCGTCATGTTCGGGAACAAGGCCGCGCCAATCTCCGGCATGGTTTTTCCCATAAGACTGGAAGAAATTTCCTGTGTCATTCGCATACTCGTTTTTTTATGCTTGTCAAAAACGCGGTTCCAAATATCCACGGAACATCCTGTTGCATCCCAAAGAGTCCCGTCAAGGTCAAATATAATGGCTTTTTTCATGTTCTTTCCTTTAATTTAGCCAGGCAGTTACCAAGTCTTCAAAAATTTTAGGCTGTTCAATCTGAATGTTGTGCCCCGCATTGTTGACCGCGCAGTAAGTTGAATTGGTGTAAATTTTCATAAGGTCAAACTGATCTTTGTAACCCACTACAGAATCCTGTTTGCCCGCAATTATTAGGCAGGGAAGTTTGCAGGGGAAATCCATTTTGTCCGGGTCGAATGAAAATTTTCCATTAAGCTTGTGATTCAAAAAATCCCAGTCGGCGCTTGCAAGCGCTGGCATAAGGAATTTTTTGTATCGCTCCCACACTTCTCGGGTAAGCATTACGTTCATCATGGTAAAGCTATCGTATTCACTTTTTGTTAGCGACGACAAAAGCCCTTCATCTTTTTCCACGGTAACCAAAGGTTCAACTCTGCCTTTCTTTACTCCGGGAATAACGCAGGGAACCAAAAGAATTATTTTTAAAAGCAAGTCCTGATGCTTGTTCACGAATCCGCGCACAAGGAGCCCGCCGTAAGACTGACCAACGATTATGAATTTTTCTTTGATGACATTGACTGCAAAATCATAAAGCAAGGCAAGAATATCATCGGAATTTTTTACGTCTCCGCGCTCGGATTGTCCCATTCCGGGCAAATCGATGTAATACCTTTTGTAGCCGCAAAGCTTTTCAAATATGGGTTCAAAGGCAGCTTTCATTGTGACTTTGCTTATTCCCCATCCGTGGATTATAAGAACTGGAATTCCTTGGCCGATTGTTTCGTAGTCAATGATTCCGTGCTTCATTTATTTTCTCCTATCCACTGGCACATTCCGCAACCGAAGGTTTCGTTTGGACGCGAAATGAATCCGAACTTTTTGTAAAAGTCTTCTTTTCCTTTTGCGGCCATAAGGTTGACCATGATTTTGTATCCGGGCTTTAGCTGGCTTTTAATAAACTCCATTGCGTTGTTCATCAGTTCCCGTCCAAGACCCTTGCCCTGGAATTCCGGGCGGACTATTACATCCGCAATATAAGCAACATACAGTTGATCCCATAGCACACGGCAGAATGCGATTGCCTTTCCGTCTTTTCTAAAACAGCATAAATGGCTTGTGTGCTTTAGACCGTCTGCTGCCTGTTCGTTGGATAATGCCTGCCAGCCAACGATTTTTCTCATTTCGTTGTATTCTTCTGCGCTAATCTGGTTTGTGATTTCGTAGTCCATGGTTTTAATCTCCTGTGCTAAAAGCTTTTGCCGCGTTTTCTGCGGTTTGCTTTCTCTTGTCCAGTGTCTTTTGGAACATTGCATCTGCTGTTGCTGGGAATTGGCTGTAGATTATTTTTGAACCTTCTTCCGTTATGCCACCTTTTGTTGCAACCCTTGCCACAACTTCTTCAAAGGAAAGTCCCTTTTGAATCATCAAATCTCCTGTTGCGCTTACCGTGTTCAAAACCATTTTTATAATCTGTTCATCCGGCAAAGACGTGTGCTTCTTTGCTGACTTGCAAACAACGTCGAACATTGATGCTATAAAACCAGGCATGCAGCTGACCAGTTCTGAGCCCATTCCTATTTCATTTTCTGGAAGAACAATTACGTTTCCCATGCAGGAAAGAATTTCTTCCAGGCTTATTTTGTCTTCGGTACGAACAAAGTTGTTGTAGGAAACCAAGGTTTGCGAGCGGTTTATCTCTGCCGTAACGCTGGGAATCACTTTGGCTATTTTGCGCGGCGCGATTTTTTCAAGCATTTCAAAAGTGACGCTTCCGTTCAGCGAAACAAGAAGTGCGTCTTTTTTTAGCGAGCCGTTAATTTCCGTTACAACATTCTTTAAGTCGCAGGGGCGGACGCATACAAAAAGAATATCGGCGTTTTTGGCAGCCTCGGAATTTGTGTTGCAAACAGTCGCTTTGGTTGCAATTTCGTTCAGGCGCTCTTTTGTTCTATTGGATACAAACAAAGTGTTTTTGCTTGTGCGCCCTGATTCCAAAAATTTTTGAGCAAGCATTTTTCCCATGCTGCCGTAGCCGATGATTCCTATGTTCATTTTTTCTCCTTGTAAGCATATCCAAAGTTGATTGGAGGGGCGGTTACGGAAACGTAAATAAATTCTCCATCGCCGTCGTTCAAAAGTCCGTGAACATCTTTGTCTGCAAAACGGGCAACGTCTCCTGCCTTGAATTCTTTTTCTTTGTTATCGGCAAGAAGGAGTTTTCCCTTGCCCTTTGTGGCATACCAAATTTGCTCGGACGCGTCATGAGTGTGGCGGGGCTGGCTGGCACCTGGAACAAGGTGAACTTCTGTAATAGTAACCCTTTTGCTTGTTGAATTCTCTGGATTCAAAAGCTGGCGCGAAACAACGCCCGGGTTTGCCAATTCTTTAATTTCTGTTGCTGCAATAAATTCCATACGCACCTCCGTTATTGATTTTTTATGATTATTGTTATTATACTTGATTAAATGTTGTAAGAAAATTATAATTTTTACATTATTTAATAACTATTCTGTATGGAAAATGTAATTTTGTTATGTTTTTTTGCAAGGAGGAAATATGGCGGAAAGGCGCAAAGGCATAATCGTAAAGCGTAAAGACGGTTCTGAAATTGTAAAGTACGATGATCCGTCTTTTCCCTCTTACATTTTCGACGGGTATTTAGTTGCCGGTTGCGGGTGGGAGAGGGTGCCGCATTACCATGAGGACGTTGAGATTGTTTCTGTAAAAGGCGGCGAAATGGCCTACATGGTGGAAGGAACTTGCGTTAACCTGAAAAGCGGAGACACTCTTTTTGTAAATTCAGGAAGCATCCATTATTCCCTTTCCACCACAAATAAAGTTTCCCGCTATTTAATCGCTATTCTTAATCCGAAAATTATCTGCTCAAGTTTTGCGGTTGAACAAAAGGCTGTTCGTCCTATTGTAACAGACAAGACGGTTCCCTTTGTTCATTTTAAGAAGGAAGATTTTGATGCGGCTTCAATCTATCAGCTTATGATAGAAATGGAACATGACTGCAAGGGGAGTGAATTCCTGATCACCAAATGTTTTTTTGAAATCTGGGACATAATAATGCGCCGTTTTACGGATGCCTACAGACTTCATGTTCGCAGTATGGAAGAAAGCACTGGGCATAATTCAAGGCTCAAGGCGATGATGCTTTACATTGATGAGCATTACACAGAACGGATTTCTCTTAGCGACATTGCCTCTGCCGGCGGGGTAAGCCAAAGCCTTTGCAACCAAATCTTTAACAGGCTTACGGAAAAATCTCCGATTGAATATTTGATGCACTACCGAAGCCGCAAAGTTGCAGACCTTCTTCAGACTAGCGACATGTCAATGGCGGAAATAGCTGACGTTACAGGTTTTACCGGCGCAAGCTACATGGCCGAGACTTTTAAGAAGTACTACAATCAGTCTCCTCGTGAATACAAGAAAGCACACAAATAGTTTTTCTGTATTCTATGTCAGACATTTCCTGCAAAAACAAATTGCAGGTTTTCTTTTGCAAGGTCAACAAGCTGCATTATTTTTTCGACAGGAGTAGGCCCCCTGTCTGTTAGCTTAAAACGCGGGAAAAATCTTGTGATGTGGAGCGGTATTTTTTTGCCGAAGTCTTTTTCCAAGCTGGCAATCCAAAGCGAAAGTTCCCGCATCTCCTGCTCACTGTCATTCTCTCCTGGGATTATCAAAGTGGTAAGTTCAACGTGGCAAGACTGGACTGCATTGCGTATGAAATCTTTTACCATTTTAAAATCTCCGCCAAGAAAATCCTTGTAAAAACTGTCGGAAAAAGCCTTTAGGTCAATATTCATTGCATCTATGTAAGCTTTGATTTCTTCATACACCTTTAGGCTTGCACATCCGTTTGTTACCAGAACATTTTCCATGCCTGCTTCCTTTGACAATTTTGCGGTGTCACGGACAAACTCATAACCGACAAGGGGCTCGTTGTAAGTAAAGGCAATTCCTATGTTGTCTTTCTTCCTTAAATTGACTGCGGCCTTTACTATTTCTTCCGGCGAAAAATATTCAGCTGTGTTTTTGAATTGAAATGCTTTTTGTGACCAAGAAATTTCGCTGTTCTGGCAAAAGGGACAGCGCAAGTTGCAGCCGTAAGAGCCGACTGATAGCACATTCTTTCCAGGCCTGAACATTTTTAGAGGTTTCTTTTCTATTGGATCAAGTGCAATGGATGTTATTTTTCCGTAATTGCCAGCAACTATCTTTCCGTCACTGCAAACTCTTCCTCCGCAAAAGCCTGTTGAGTTTTCTTCTATTTTACACTGCCTAAAGCATACGTCACAAAACGGCATCTTATTCTCCAATTGGTTGTGTCTGACTAATAATGCCGTACAACCTGAAAGCGGAACATGTCAACTTTTTCGCCGGGAGCAATACCGCCTTTGCGCCTTGCAATGGCAACCTGCTCTTCAACGGTATCAACGCCATCAAGGTCTGGGAGCAGCAGGCCCCTTTTGTATCCGCTTTGCACGATGACCCCATATTTTTTTACGTCAAGCTCTGCTTCTGATTTGATTTTTTCCGGCTCGCCCAAAACATCCACGTTTATGTCCAGCCACTTTAATTCACTTTCATCAACTGGTTCAAAACGAGGGTCTTTAGAAACGGCACTCACTGCATTTTGAATTATCTCTTGGGCAAGATTTTCTTGTGTGGGAGCGATTGTTCCTATGCAGCCCCGGAGTGCACCGAATTTATGAATTGAAACAAAAGCCCCTGCTTTTACATTCAGAAGTTCGTCTGCTACCCAATCTGGTGTTTTCATGACACTTCCGTTTTTTACATAATACTCTGCAGATGCCCTTGCAAGTTTTACATATACGTCAGACTGTTCTTTCTTTTGCTCAATTTCTTCTTCTACAGTTCTTAGCCTTGCCTTAAGGAAATGTCTTGTTTCATCGTCTGCTTTTGGAATGAAAGAGCATATTCCGTATCCAACTCCGGTTACATCCTCGTGGGAATATTGGCTTGCCGACACAGACTTGCCGTCTAGCGCGCCTGCCATAATGACAAAAGATTTGTGTCCGCATTCAGCGGCTTTTTCACAGAAGCTTTCATCAAAATCAAAAAGCTCCCCAAAGTTTGCCTTTGAGCATACTTCCATAATTCTTGCGTCATAGACAGGCCCTTCTTCTGCAAAACCGTATGGACCGTATGACTGAAGCTTGTGGGACAAATCTCCGCTTGCTACATATACAACCTTTCTATTCAGATTTTCTACCGCATCCTTTATGAGCATTCCGTATTCATAATGCTTTAGAAGATCGAGGCCGGAAAGTCCAGTCCTTACAAGCTTAAAATCCTTGTACTTTTTCATGATGAAGTAGAGGGGAACCATGGTGCCGTGGTCAAGTTCCTTTTTCTTTTCGCCAAGACTTCCTGCCGGAAAAGCAGCAGCCTCAGCCTTGCTTGCCAAAAGTTTTACCAGTTCTTCGTCATAGTCAATTTCAAATTTTACTTGGTCTGCACCAAATGCCGCAAAAGAACCTGACGCACTGTAGCCGGGAGAGATGTGAAAATAATCTGCATACATTACACTGTGTGGGCTTGAGATTATAATGGTCTCTGGCTTTAAAGCTGCAATTTCATCTGCAACTTTTTCATAAGCCTTAATTGTTTTTTCTATTTGTTTTTCACTTCCACGCCCAACCTCTGGGACTATCATCGGTGGATGAGGAAGCATGAAGGCAGCTACAATTGACATTTTTACCTCCTGCTACTTTTCCTGTGCTTAAATATTTTACATCTTCAAGCTTTTTATTTCAATTGATGGATTAGGAGGATGGCCTTTTTATTTTTTTACAGCGGACACTCTATTGTAATCATCTTTGCAGAAAAGCCGTTGCGCTCATAAAAGCGCATGCCTGCCTTGTTCATGGGAAAAACTTGGGTTCGGAAAAAGTTTGCTCCTTTTTCTCTGCCGTATTCTTTGGCGGCATTAAGGAGCAGCGTTCCTATTCCTTTGCTTCTGCATTTTTCCGTAACAAGCAAATCCTGAAGATAGATGTTGCTCTGTGGCTTAAGGCAGGAAATTTCTTTTGCCTTTGCAAACAAAACGTGCGCAAAGCCAACTATTCTTTCGTCTTTTTCCGCAATAAGCATAAGTTGATTTTCGCTTTTTGTTAGAAGCTCCAACTGTTTGGTGCGTTCTCCCTTTTTGCTAAGGATGAAATGTTCCGGCTGATACATGACGGCATCCTTTTCAAGTTCGGTGTACAATTCTTCAAGAGCGGCAAAATCTTCTTTTTTTGCTTTGCGGATAACAATCATTTTTATTCCTCTATGTAGCGGTTTTTCTGATAGTTCCTTATGAACTTTGCAATTTGCTTCATCTTTTTTTTGCCCCAATCGTTTTCGGTGTGGAGCTGAAGGTAGGTTTGCCAACGTTCCTCGCTCAGGCTTCCGTTTTTTATTGCGGCAAGAACTGCACAGCCGGGCTCCTGTGTATGTGTGCAGTCGCTGAATTTGCATTTGCCAAAAAGACTTACTATGTCGGAAAAGGTTTCGTCTATTCCTTCTTCCATATCAAGTACGCCTATTTCGCGCAGGCCCGGAGTGTCTATTATCCAGCTGCCAGTTTTTAGGCGGAAGAGTTCGCGGTAAGTTGTTGTGTGCCGCCCCTTTCCGTCTGCATCGCGGATGTGGTTCACTTTCATTAAGTCGCTACCGTTCAATGTGTTTAGCAAGGTTGACTTGCCAACTCCAGATGAGCCAACAATTGCTATTGTCTTGTCCTTTTGCAGGTAGGGCTTTAGGTTTTCAATGCCATAGCCTGTCAGGGAACTGATTGCAAAGACATCGGCCTTGTTGCATACTGCTTTTGTGATTTCCACCTTAAGCTCTAAGTCTGAGCACAAGTCAGCCTTGGATAAAATTACGACAGGCTTTGCCCCGGTATTCAGTGTGATTGAAACATAGCGGGCTATTCTGTTTTCACTGTAATCCTGATTCAGCGACGTGACAATAAAAACATAATCGAAGTTTGCAACAATTGTTTCTTCAAGAAGGTTCTTTAGGAAGGCTTCCGCGTGACCGCTCCTGTTGGGACGCTTGAAGACGCTTTTTCGCGGCAGCACTTCATCGATCAATGCATCGCCATATTCGTTGGTAAAGACTTTTACATAGTCACCAACGACAGGCGGTTCAAGTCCAAGATTGTAAAACTTCCCTTTTAGCTTCCCCTTGATTTCGGAGTCTGGATTTGCATTTCCGTTTTCATCGCAAGGCAAAAGGGTAAAGAGATTTTTCTGTACGCATGATACGCGTGCTATAATATTTGTGTTCGTTTTCAATATGCTTTTATTCTATCATAATTATAAAAGCTTTGCATTAAAGAGATTCTTGAATTTTTCCGTGCAGGTTATTCTCTGTTGCCAAATTTGTTGAACCAGGCCCTTTCTTCAAAAGGCTTTTTCTTTGGAGCTTTAGCCTCGTCTTCTGCAATGCCTACCGGAAGAAAGCATACCAGTTCGTAATCAGTTGGAACTCCAAGAAGGTCTGCCATCTTTTGACCGATTTTATCTTCATCTGTTATGTGGCCTTCGTACCAGCAGCTTTGGTAGCCAAGTTCTACAATGGCAAGCAGCATGTTTTCTATTGCGGCTGAATAGTCCTGCGTTGCAAAACATCTGTCCCTGTATGCGTTGATTCTTTGTGTTAGGACACAAATCATTGCGGGTGCGGTTTCTGCAACTGAAGGAACGATTACTTCCTTTAATTTTTTTAGTGTGTCAGGATCGTCAATGGCAATAAGACTTGTGGTTTGCTTGTTGCATCCTGAAGGAGCGGCAAGTCCTGCTTCCATGATTTTTACCAAATCGCTTTTGGGAACTTTTTGCTCCTTGTATTTACCGCGGTAACTCCGTCTGGTCATAATAATATCAATCATGTTCATTTTTTTTAGCTCCTTCTGTAAGTATATCATGTCTACCAGCTGAACTCCAGCTTCGATAATGGGATGGTCATAGTTATCCGTAAAAAAATTCTTTGCGACATGATGCCGTTTGAATCCACATTTTTCATAGAAAGGGATTGTTAGCGGACTGTCGCCTGTTCCGACTTGCAGAGTATCATAATCATTATGAAATTCTTTTTCTACAAATTCAATCAGTTTTTTGCCGTAGCCTTTTCCCTGACTTTTGGGATTGGTAGCGATGTTCTTTATTTCCAAGAGGCCATTCCCTTCGTCCGTAACAACACATTCAGCTTTTATGCCGTCATCTTCAAGGACGAACATGCGTCCCTTTTCAAGATAGAGGTCAACCATGTCTTCCTGTTCGTCTGCCAAAAGCAGGAGGGGAAGATATTCTTTTTTGTTGCTTTTGATTTCTTTGATTTCCATTTTATAGGCTCCTTTTTATTTCTCCTAAGTTTCCATTTCTTTCTGCGACAAGACTTGCGTTTGATATTTTTTCCAAGAAAATCTTGTCGTGGCTTACCGTAATCATTGCGCAGTCCAGTGATGAGAGTGCATTTTCCAAAGCCCTTACGCTTGTGATGTCCATGTGGTTTGTTGGCTCGTCCAGAATCAAGAGTGAAAGCGGTTTTTGAACTGCAAGGGCAATCATCAGTTTCCTTAGTTCGCCGGGGCTTAACCTTGGGGCATCCTGCATTTCTTCTTCCGATTTTTCTGATGGCAGAAAGGCCAGCCGTTCGACTTCGCTTCCAAGCCTGTAGAGTGTGGAAAGAACTTCTCCGCGCTCGCTTTCTTCCAACCCGTAAAAGTCTGACATAATGCTTTTTGTCTGCTCCAAAGAAATTTCTTGGGGAAGATAGAGCATCTCTTTTTGACGGCCGGCTTTTTCCAACAGGGAAATTACGTGTTTGACAAAGAGGGTTTTTCCGCTTCCGTTTTCTCCGGTAAGGGCAATCTTTGTTCCGCTGTTAATTTCTATGTGGGGAATTTTTAGGCTGTAGGAAGGCGTTTTAAGAATTTCTTCTTGAATGACAATGGTCTTTGAAAAATCACTTTCGCTAAGGGAAAAACCTTCCTTGCGTTTGAGTGATTTTTTTACCGCATCCCGCTCGTTTTCTGTCTGGCGGATTTGACTTGAAAGCCGGGCCTTTGCGTCTCCTGTTGAGCGGTCTTTTCCTAATATTCTTGCCGTGTCGATTTTTCTTTGCGCGTCGTGGTCGTGTGAATCGATTGCCTTTTTGGAAAGCCTTGCCTTTGACTTTTGGTTTTGCGCTTCGAGTTTTGCGCTTCGCTCTTTTTCAGAGGAAGCCTTTGCGTTAAGCCTTTCCCATTCACCGCGCGACTGTTCCGCTCCGCTTTGTCTTAGTTCCAGAGCTTTGGAAAGGCCGCATGGATATGTGTCGTAAACGGTGCGTTCTTTTCCGCCTGCAAAAGACGAGGCTTCGTTGTAGAGGTAAATTGTTCGTGTGCAGAGTGAGTCTGCAAAGCTTCTGTCGTGGCTTACGATTATGCCTGTGCCGCTAAAACTTTTGAGAGCCTTTAAAATCATTGCCTTTGTCTTTTCGTCAAGATGATTTGTTGGTTCGTCCAATAGGAGTAGGCTTGGCTTTTCCGCAAGTGCCGATGCAATCTGGATGCGTTTTTTTTCTCCGCCAGAAAGACTTTCGTAGCGTTCAAGCATTTCTTCTGTTACGCAAAGAATAGAGAAAAATTTTCTTACCTCATTGTCATCTGACCAAAAGGCATTGTAGAGGTTGTCTGGAATTTCAGAGCAATCCTGGGCGCAGTAAAGGGCATTTCCGTCAGAAGAAATTTTACCGCCGTCTGCATTCAGAAGTCCGGCTGACAGTTTAAGCAAAGTGCTTTTTCCTGAGCCGTTGCTGCCTGCGATACAAGTCCAGCCGTCCTGAATTGAAAGCGAAAAATCCTCAAACAAATTTGTATGCGAAGAGGGATAGGAAAAATTGAGTTTTGTGATTTGTATTGACATTTTGGCCTCTCAAAAAAGAAGCCAGTTACAGCAACCGTGTTGCTCACACTGACTAAAAATGAATTGAACTGCAACTGACTTCCAGAATAACTTCTCGTGCGAGAAATTGCTTTGTTTACGGAAATCAGATTTACAGTATCATGGGCAGTGTGTCTCCTAAAGGATTATTTGTATCTTGGTTTTATCTTATTGGCATTGAAATAATTTGTCAAGCAGAAAAATACAAGAAATTTTTTTTAAAGGAAAAATGCTTGTGAAGTAGTTGCAAAAACGGGGCTCTCCATTACGGGCAGTGGCGTTTTGTGTTATAATTTAGTAAAAAATCACTGTTTGCCACCACCATTTGTCTGCATGAGTAGAACTGTCATAAAAATAATCGACTACTGCTCCATCCCAAGTTCCATTAACTGGATCCAATCCTTCTCCTGAAAACCATATAAATTCATCTTTTACAGAAGATTAGTTAATAAAATAGATTCTCTTCCCAAAAAAACAAAAGACGCACTTGTAGAGATGTTTGAAAAAATCTAATCAATGGATGTTTTTTGAATGCAACATACGCCGCCGTGGAGGGGCGCGGTAGCGTTGCCGCAAGGCAATGGAGCGGGTAGGGGCCCGCGGAACCCCGGAAGGGCGGTGGCGCAGAGGCATGTCCGGTCGAATTAGTCAAAGGGCAAAATGGTAGAACAAAAGAAATTACCGTCCGAAAAATTTAGAAAAGCAGAAAAAAATTATTGACAAGTTTTTATTCTTGCGTTAGGATAAAATTATTATGTGGAAAACTTCAGTTTTATTGTTAGAAAAATGCTATATCTCTACCCGCCAATAGGGGTAGTGGGCCTTTTTCAGAAAACTGTGGTTTTGCATTAAACGATTCATCGCTTTTGTAATTCCCTTTTCTAAAAAAAATCCAACGCATTAGAACCACTTCCCTTTTTTACGACTTATTATTTTTGCCGTAAAGGGGCGGCTTATTATGTTCAATATTAAGAAACAAATTGGAAGATTGTATTCATCTGCGGTTTTTGGCCAGATTTCTCTTTCTGGAGCTTGGGTTGCAATTCTTGCGGCCCGCGGATTTTCTCTTGCGCAGATTGGTTTTGCAGAGACGGTTTTTCATATCGTGAGCATTTTGTTTGAGATTCCGTCGGGTGTTCTGGCGGATGTTTTTGGAAGGAAGAAGACGCTTGTGATTTCCTGCATCATGCGGATTGCGGCGGACATTGTGATGATTCTTTCCAACAATTTTGCCATGGTGTGCATTTCGATTGGGCTTCATGCGCTTTGCTACAACTTTGCATCCGGTTCTGGGGATGCTCTGGCTTACGATTCATTGAAGTCTGTGGGGCAGGAGGAAAAGTTTGACCGTTATGCTTCCAACCAGCTTGTAATCTACCGCGTGTGCGAGGGGCTTTCCACTTTGACGGCTGGCTTTGCGCTGGTGATTGGCTACAGGCTTGCGTATGCGACCGGCGTCTTTGCGGCCTTGATTCAGCTTGTGATTCTTTTTGGGCTTGTTGAAGTAAGGCTTTCTCCGCTTGCAAAGGACTTTAATGTTTGGAAGGAAATTGGCTCCTGCTTTAAGAAAAGCTTTTTGTTCCTAAAGGAAGCAAGAAAGGCATTGCTTTTGATGTTCACAAATTCTTTTGTGGGTGCCTTGGATATTTTGCTTTTGTTCTTTTTGCAGGCAAAACTTCCTATGGCCGGAATTCCAAACTGGGCACTCGGGGCGGCTCTTCTTGTGCTCCAGATGGGGGGGATAATCGGCGCAAGGCTAATCCTTTTGGCAAGGAAGGTCCGCTACCGGGTTATCTTTTTGATTTCCACGGCGGTGATTCTGTCTGGAATTGCGCTTGAGCATACTGGGCTTTACCTTTTGATGACGCTCGGTGGCTTTATGGCTTCTATGGCGGATGATGCGCTTCAGGTTAGGACCAACACCCGCTTGCAGGATATGTTCCCTTCTGAGCAGAGGGCAACTCTTATTAGCATAGAGTCATTTTCTTTCTCTTGCATAATGATTGTGCTTTCTCCTCTTGCGGGGCTCTTCTTCTCTTGGTGGTAAAGAAAGTGAAGGCTTCGTCATGCCAATTTTCCGTGCTTTGGTGGTGCGGATTTTTGGTGTGGCGATTTTTTTGCAGGAGTGCTTTTTGTTTCTATTTACAAAAGGAATAAAGCATACTATCATTTTAAGAGGAGGTTTTTATGGAAATGAAATTTTTCAGGTGTAAGGATTCTGGAAAGGTGCTTGCCATGCCGGCTGGTGGAGCTGCTTCCTCTTGTGCTGACGGCTCGCTTGTTGAGCTAAAGGCAAACACAACTGATGCCGCCGTTGAAAAACATGTTCCGGTTGTTACTAAAAACGGAAGCTCCGTTCAGGTAACGGTTGGGGCTGTTATTCATCCTATGGAAGAAAAGCATTTTATTGAATGGATTGGCATTCAGACCAAATGCGGCTTTATGTTTAGGGAACTTGCTCCGGGCGCAGAACCAAAGGCTTCTTTTGTGCTTTCCGAGGGCGACGAACTTGTAAGGGCTTATGCCTACTGCAATCTTCACGGACTTTGGGCAGACAGATAGATGGACAATAAGGCACTTTACAATATTTCCTACGGCCTGTTCGTTCTTGGCTCTGTTGGTGCAGGAAAAATAAACGCTTGCGTTACGAACACCTGCATTCAGGTTGCATCTGATCCTGTTCGGATTGCAATATCTCTTTTGAATCAGAACTACACATGCGACCTGATAAAAGAAAGCAGTGTTTTCTGTCTTTCTGTTTTGGACAAGAGTGCTGGCTTTGACCTTTTTAAGCATTTTGGTTACCAGAGCGGACGGAATGTGGACAAGTTTGCAAACTTTGCCTACAAGACGGATGCTAACGGATGTCCTTATTTGGTGGAGCACACCTGTTCTGTTTTTACTTGCAAGGTTCTTTCCAAGACAGACTTGGGAACTCACACGCTTTTTGTGGCAGAAATTCAGGACGCGGAAGTGACGGGCTCAATGCCTCCAATGACTTATGCCGATTACCAGAGCAATGTAAAGCCAAAGGTAAAGGTTGAGTCTTCTAAGAAAATCATCGGCTGGAAGTGCAAGATATGCGGCTACGAGTATATGAACCCAGAGCTTCCTTCGGATTACACATGCCCCTTGTGCGGACATCCTGCTGAGGATTTTGAACCGATTTACGAGAGCGCCTAGTGCGCCTGTAAAATAGAAATAATTTTTTAGGAGAAATGTATGGCAAACAAATATGCGGGAACGCAGACAGAGAAGAATTTGCAGACGGCTTTTGCCGGTGAAAGCCAGGCAAGGAACAAGTATACCTATTTTGCATCTGTTGCAAAGAAAGAGGGCTTTGAGCAGATTTCTGCGCTTTTCCTAAAGACTGCTGACAACGAAAAGGAACACGCAAAAATGTGGTTCAAGGAACTGGGCGAACTTGGAGACACAAAGGCAAACCTTAATGCTGCCGCAGACGGAGAAAACTTTGAGTGGACCGACATGTATGAAGGCTTTGCAAAGACTGCCGAAAAAGAAGGCTTTCCTGAGCTTGCCGCAAAATTCCGCGGGGTTGCCGCAATAGAAAAGCACCACGAGGAACGTTACCGTGCCCTTCTAAAGAACGTTGAATCCAAAGAAGTTTTTGAAAAGAGTTCCGTGAAGGTTTGGGAATGCAGAAACTGTGGACACATCATTGTTGGAACAAAGGCTCCTGAGGTATGCCCGGTATGCGCACACCCTCAGAGCTACTTTGAGATAAGCGCAGAGAATTATTAAGCAAGCTACGCCGCCATGGAGGGGCCCGCCGCAGGCGGGTTGCTGGTGGGTGAGATAGGGCTTTGCCCTGTCGAACCCCGGCAATGGAGCCGAAAGGCGGAACCCCGGAACGGCGGTGACGAGTTTGCATGTCTGCCGGATTAGCCAAAAAACAAATGGTAGAGCCGGCAGAAGTACCGTCCGAAAAATAAGAAGCAAGAAAAATACTTTAGCTTAGCGTAAACTTTACCGGGTAGCGGTAACGGACAGCACAGTTTTTTCCGTTGGCATTTGCCGGAACGCAAGTTATTCCCTTTAGGGCCGCAACCGCAGCTTCTGCAAAACCGTGGCCCGGATCTTTCAGCACTTTTATTTTGCGAATCACGCCGTTTGAGTCTATGAAAAGCTCCAGGTAAACGACGGCTTCTATTCCTTGCTTTAATGCCATTGGCGGGTAAACGATTCTTGAAAGAACCTCCCTGCTTGGAATAATGGGCACGGAAGAAATTTTATGCTGTGGAAGATATTCCTCCTGCTCGCTGGAGGATGCCGTCTTTTCCACCTGAACCTCTTCCTTTGTCTCCACGATTTTCTCTGAAGACTTAGGCTGGTTTGCAACTTTTACTACCTGCTTCTTTTCAACAGGGGCTGGTGGCGGCGGAACATATTCCTGAATGTCCACCAGCTTAAAAACTTCTGCCTCGCGGAAATCAACAGTTTCTACCGGAGCTTCCTTTGCAGAAAAATTGAAGAGGTAAAAGGCGGCTATGTGAAGAAGCAGGGCAAGCCCAAAAAGAAGCGGACGAACAAGCCCTGAATACTTTGAAAACTTTTCAATGCCCATTTTATTTTTCCCTCACAACAAAACTTACTACTCTGTGCTGAAGCGACTGCAAGACTGCGACAACCGAATTAACGTATTTGTATGGTGTGTCCTTGTCTGCAATAACGTGTATGCGCACCGAAGGATTTTTTGCTATTGCACCTACAACTGCACGCTCAAGCCCTACGGGATCAAGCGTCTGTCCCTCTGCGGAAATGACTCCGTTTTTTTGAACCCAAATCTCAAAGTTTGAATCAGCCTGTGTGCGCTCCAAGACGGTGCTTTCTGAATAGTTGATTTTTTCTTCGTAACGCTGGTTCATCAGTGAAATCAGCATGATAAAAATCAGCAGAAGAAAGCCGATGTCCGACATTGAAGACGTTGTGATGGACAGCTTCCGTCTCTTCATCCTAAGATTGACCATAGTTCACTCCAATTTGCTCGTGCTGCCTTAGCGTCCATCTTCCATTCTGAATGAAAAATTCTCCACCTTAAGGCTTCTGATTGTTGAAATAACGTCCACAACTTTCTGGTAAGGCGTTTCGGAATTTATCGTAAGCAGGAAGGTCAAGTTTGGCCAAGTCCTTAGCTTTTCGCTGATTTTTACGGACAGGTCTTCCATTCTGATTTCGCTTCCGTCCATAAAGATTCTCCCCTCTGCCGAAAGGTTGCACTTTAGTATGTCCTGAGTGTTCACCACAATCGGCTTTTCTTTTGAAGGCAGGTTCAGAAGGAATCCCTTGTTTACGTTGAAGCCTGCAATTACGATAAAGAATATTATCAGCAGGAAGGAAAGGTCGTTAAGTGAACCAGAGCTTCCCGCGTCTTCCAGGTTACGCCGTGTAAGTCTTTTTATCATAGCCAGCCTCAACTGCAATGTCTGCTTTTTCCATGTCGATTAGTTCTGGAACAAGGTCGTTGATTGCCTTTGTTGCCTCTGCCGCAAAACGGTCAATTTTCTGAATCAGAAGGTTGTAGGCGATGAGGGCAACGATTGCAATGATAAGACCGAATACCGTTGTAATCAAAGCTTCGTAAATGCCTCCCGCAACAAGCTGTGCGTTTACGTCAGTAGCCTGGGCGATTGACTGGAAGGCTCCAATCATACCTGAAACTGTTCCCAAGAATCCTGTGAGCGGTGCAAGGGATGACAGGGCCGTAAGGTAGTTGAATCCGTTTTCCATGCGGCGAAGTCTTTCCTGTGCTTCTGCCTCTGCCGCGCGCTCCATTCTGCTTTCACCGTACTTTGCGTTCTGCAGGAGGGCAAGCAGTATTGATGCAACTGTCTGCTTGTGGTTGAATGATGCAAGGTATTTCTCTGCCTCTGCCTTTTTTCCTTCGTGCAGGAACTTGATAACTTTGTCGCGTACCGGGGCAACCTTGCAGTTGTGCCATGCAAGATAGATGCAGCGTTCAATGACTATTGCGATTGTTGCTACGGAGAATGCAAGGAGAACCCACATGAAGGGGCCGCCGAGTTTGAACAATTCGATTAAGCTAAATCCTTTTTCCATTTTTTTACTCCTGAATTATGATTGTCTTTAATATCCTTTCTATAAATATAACACCCCGAATTGACCGGAGTGTTACTTTTTTTAAGCGAATTTTACGGTTTTTTAGTTCTTTTTACGCTTTTTTTAGAATTTTACCTTTAGTCCCAAAGAAGGAACAGGAATTCCAAGGCTAAAGTCAACAGATTCCCTTACGTCGCTCATTTCTCCCGTGTACTTGTCGAAAGACTTTTCGCCCTTTGGAGTGTAAAGGTTTACGAATACGTCCTGTAGTGCAAAGTAGAATTCCCAGCTTGCCTTGTCGTTGTGGCTCTTCCACTGGTAGGCAATCCTTAAGTCTACTGGGCAGGAAATGGTGTTCCTTAGGGTGTCGCTGTAGAAGGAACTTCTTGAGTAACGCTGGATAACAGTTCCGTCATCAAGCATTGCGGCATAGCAGCCCACGTCTCCAACTTCTTCTTTTGGAGCACCGGTTGCAAGGGTTCCCTTTACTGTGAAAGTCCATCCCTTTTTGAAGTGCCAGTTTGATACAAGGTTAAGCGTGTGGAAGCGGTGGTAGCTTGGGTAGTACCATTCGTCAAGCGGGTCTCCGTACATGGAACTTGGGGCATAAACACCGTCCTTGATGTTTGCCGGGTTCATGAAGCGGGAGTAGATGAATGAGTATGAAAGGTAGCCGTCCCAACTGTCGCCTGCTTTCTTTTCTATCATAGAGTCAACACCAAACACGTGTCCCTTCCCGTCAGACTTTGCGGTAAACTCTATGTCCTGGTAGTTGCTGCTTGCGTCCGTTGATGAATAGGCGTAAATCCTTGACAGGTAGTAGCGGTAGTAAGACTCAAGCTTGAAGTTCCAGCCGTTTGCCAAGTCTACGTTTGTTCCAAGTACGGAGAAGATTGCCCTGTTGGAGTGCATGTCAAAGTTCTCTACGCCCATGTCCTTTGTAAGAATCATGGTTTCGCGGGGAATGGAGACAAAGAGTCCAGAGCCTACTGTGAACGAAACCTTTTCAACTTCGCCAAGGTTGCGCCAAGGGGTGAATGTTACGGATGCGCGTGGGCATATATCCGGGATAAAGTTGAGCCTAAAGTCATCGTCCTTGTTCCACAAGGTAATGAATTCGCCGCGCACGCCAACTTCTGCCTGAAGCGGGTCATTGTCTGTTCCGAATTCCCAGGTAAGGAAAGCAGCGTTGTCCAAGATGCAGTTTCCCTTGCTTACACTGGAAAAATTAACGTCCCTAAAAAGCCAGTTTCCGTTGACTTCAAGGTCTACCCAACCGTTCTGCTCTTCCGTAGTCTTTGCGGTGGAGAATGTTTCTTCTATGCCTGCGCAAAGGTGGTTGCGTTCGTTAAGCTCTATTTCTGATTCCAGTCTGCCAGAGACAAGGTGGTTCTGGATTTTTTCCACCATGCTGGACTTTAGGCTTGGAATGTTGTAATAGCCGCCGTAATTAACGCCGGGGAAAAAGGCTCCAAAGTTGTCAACAAATTCATTGTTGTATTTTACGGAACCGCTTTCGGTAATATTCATGTCCATGTCTTCGAACATTCCGTTGTAGGAAAGACTGCCGTGGAAAAGAAGCTTGTCCGTAGCCAGGTACTTCACGTTGATTCCGCCAAGGGCCTGGTAAATGTCGTAGTCCATTATGGCATGGGTCTTTACGCCGTCCTCTTCTTCCGTCTGGTCAATTGAAAGACCGTCGCTGCCATAGAAGCCTATTAATGAAACAGAAAGTTCCGGTGTAGGAGTCAAATCTGTCTTTAGGAAAAAGTCGCGGATGTAGGGGGCACGCTCAATATAGTCAAGGTCGCCAGCGTCTGCCTTTTTGAAAGCCCAAACAACCGGGTCAAGGTAGCTAACGTGTGCACCTACAAGCATTCCGCCAACATCCTTTCCAAAAGGAATCTGGGCAAATGCGTCTGCGCAAGTAGTTGAAATGCCTGCGTTAACATGATAGTTTTCGTAGTCAGGGGTTATCGTGTTTGCCTCAAGCAAGCCTGCACTGGCACGGCCGTATTTTGCGGAAAAGACTCCGTTTGAAAGCTTTATGGAGTCAACCATTGACGGGTTAAAGATAGAAACTCCGCCTCCCCAGTGCCATGGATAAATTGTGTACATTCCGTCCAAGAGGCATGCCGCTTCCCTTGGGTCACCGCCGCGGATAGAAGGTTCTGAACCCCATGCACCGCTGAATGAAACGCCGGGCAAGGTGCGCACGGATGACATGCAGTCTTCCGCAATACCTATGTTTGCAGTCGTATGCATCTGTTCCTTTGTCATAACTTTTGCAACGCCTATTTTTTCCTCCGTCTTTTCTGGAGCGGCGCGGTTTACGACAAGCTCTTTTCCTTCGATTACGTCTGCAAGACTCATGTTGATGACAAGCTTCTTGTTCCCTGAAAATTTCACCGAGACTGTTTTGTAGCCCGGGAGGGTTGCCTTGATTGTGCCGGAAGTTACGTTGTCCGGAAGCTGAAGGACCGCATTTCCATCCTCGTCAGCAAAGTCCGTAATGCGGGGATTTGATTCCAATGTAAGTTTTGCGCCTTCAAGCGGAAAATCAAGGTCTTTGTCAATTACAGAGATTCTTAGTTCCGCAGCAAAAAGAACTGCCGGAAAAATTGTCAGAAGTAAAGCAAATATTTTTTTCATTTTATAACCTCGTTATTTATTATACACGCGAGGTTATAAAATGTGTCACTTTTTTTAAGATTTTTTTTGGACGAAAGGCCATATTTAACTGTGCCTGGCACTACGTGGCCAGTCAGGGCCATATTTCGCCCCGCTTTGCGGGGTTCCGGCTTACGCCTCCATTGCTGGGGTTCGACAAGCTCACCCACCAGCAACGAGTTGCAAGCAACTCGCCCCTCCAATCGGGCGTAGGCTGGTGGGCAAGAAATATTATTTAGTATTCCACGGTGATTCTTCGCGTTACGATGTGACTTTCAAGAATTGCTGTATTGAGAATTACATAATAGTATGTTCCTGCAGGAACTGTTAGGCTACCATAATATGAATATGTTCCGGTACTTGACGAAAGTCCCGTGTAATATGAAGCAGATGCTCTTGTGGATGTGTTTTGGAATTTTTCGAAATTTGCACTGTCCATAAGATACATTTGTAAGTCATTGTCTGTGTCATCGGAAGTTACAGAAACGCGGACCGTTCCTGCATCCCACAAGGTGAAGTTGGAATATTCATATTCCAATGCACTTATTCCAACTGGGCCGTCAGCAATAACCCGAACAGAATCTTCTTCTGAGTCATAACTGTAGCCACTGTATTCTTCTTTGGTTCCACCATCAGAACAGGCTACAAGACTAAAAATACTTGAAGATGCAAGTATAAAAGCCAAGATTAATTTTGATACTCTCATTTTAATACTCCTAAAATTGTATTAAAAGTACTATACAAAAAAAAAGTATTAAGTCAACCGGTGGTTTCAATCGGAATTGTTTATCTTTATTTGCGCGGGAAGGGTTGAATACCCCCGCCCCTTGGGGCGAAATAAGGGTATGCAACCCTAACTGCACCAACTCAGTTCAATGAGAATTTTACGCCAAGCTCAAACTCCGGGTGAATCTTTAGATCTCCGGCATTTATCGTAAGGTTGTTGTCCAGATGGTCAAAGGCCTCTTTGTCACCGTCGTATTCAAAGGAGAAGATTGCTCCGCCAAAAAGCCTAAGGTGCTTTATTGGTGAGTAGCTTGCCGAGACTCTGGCGGACGGGAAGAATTCCGCTCTAAAATTGACATCTTCTTCGTCATCATCCTTCTTCTTTTCGTTCTCAGTGTCATCCGTTTTGTAGGTTACAAAGTTTGCAATTCCTTCAACGTCCAGGTCTATTATTCCAATCTGAAAGCGGGAACCTAAGCCTCCCATTGCAACCATGTTTGACTCTGCAAAGTCACTGTTGTCAAAGAAATACTTTGCCTTGCCGGATACCCCCAAGGTTGTGTACAGGTGCTTGTTTCCAGAACTCAAAGTTGCACGGATGTTGTTGTCCGAAGTATAGGATGTTCCAAATTCAAAGACACCGTTTTTGGAATAGTTTACAAGACCAAGCTGAATTCCTTCCGCTTCTTTTGCCACGTTTACAATTCCAATCTGGGCTCCTGACTTGCTAAGCTTTTCCGTGTAGTTGCATATTCCCGCCACTTGGCTGCCTTTCACTTCCTTAGCCTTGTTGAAAATGCCTGCAACCTGAGCGCCGTGCACGTCTTCTGCATTGTTAAAGATTCCTGCAACCTGAGCACCGGTAACATTTTCTGCCGTGTTATAGATGCCGCTTACCTGTGCATCCTTTAAACTTACTGCGCGGTTGATGATGGTCGTGTACTGGACTCCTTCAACGTAGCCTGCCTTGTTGTAAAGGTCGCTTACCTGAGCACCCTTAAGGTATTCGGTATCGTTAATGCCAAGCGCAACCATTGCTCCGTTTGTCTTGTAGACCTTTGAGCGCAAAAGTCCCAAAGAGAAGGATGTAACAACCTTCTTGTGGAAGGAGCTTGAAATTTCGTTGTTGATGAGTGAGAATTCAACCGGAACATACATCTCTCCTTCTTCGCTTGCCTCTGTGGAAGCTTCTTCTCCATTTTCATCGCCGCGCAACCTGTTAAAGGAAGATGCCACCGGTGAAAGGGAGTTTGAAGAAAGTTCATACATTTTCCCTGGCTTAAGTGCGAATGTTCCTGTCATGGTAAGGTTCTTTGTAATAAGGGTTGCAGAATACTCTCCCTGCTCAAGGGCAAGGTATACCGGTTTCTTTTCCGTTTTGTTGATTTCGGAAACAAGCTTTCCGTTCTTGTCGCGGATAATCATGCGTCCGTTTACATCGGAAGTAAGCATTACTATGCTGTCCGAATTTGATATGTCGGAAAGCACAAGGTCTCCAGAACCTACGAGGGTGATGTTGTAGTTTGGGTGCTGGGGGCCAGCAGAGCTGTTCTCCGTTTTGGAAAGGGTTTCGCTGAATGCGTATGAGTAAAGCTCGTTCAGGGTAACCTTCTTGTCTCCAGAAGAGTCTGCCGCACCGCGAAGGCCTGTGACGATTGCGTTCGTAAAGAAAGATGAGCCTATTTCGTCAGACTCCTGGGAGAATTCCTGGGAGGAACTTGATGAAAGGTATGCGTGTCCCTTTACAACGGAAGAGTCATCCATAAGGAAGGGCTTTTTCTTTTGGCCTCCCTTTGTGCGGATAAAGTTTCCTGAATAGCATGAGTCCAAAATTACAACGTGAACGTCGCTTGGAACATTCGTAATTGCAGCTTTAAGGTTTGAGTATCCATATGTGGACTTTCCCAAAAGCAGGGAATTTTCGTCTGAATGTCCTGAATAGTAGAAGAGGAATTCTGAACGCTTTGACTTTTGCTTGTTCTTGCTAATCATGTGAGAGACAGTCTGCATTGCCTCGTCCAAGTCTGACTTTGTAGGGTCAAGCAGGAGGATTCCGTTTGAGCGCGGTATTCCGCCTATTTCTGCCATTGTCTTTTGGAAAGATATGGCATCCGTTCCTGCGTATAAGAGGCGCTGGTTGTTCTTGCCTCCGTTGTTGGAGCCCACAAAGATTGCGTAGCGTTCAACACCGTTGGTCTCACCGCCATTTGCCTGGGCAAAAAGTCCTAGCGGTGCAAGTATAGAAGATGCAAAAGTAATCAATATAAACAAAAAATATTTTTTCATAGTAGTCACTTCCATAATTTTACACTATTTCTTCTTTAATATAAAGATAGAACCGTCACAATCTTTTGGAAGGTAGGAGCCCTTCTTAAGGAAGTCTATGCTGTATTTTTCCTTGCTGATTTTTTCCAGTTTTGAAAGGTTGAATTCATTTTGCGAGGCTACAAAAATAAAGCACTCGTAGTCAGGGGCATCATCAAGGGCGTAGGAGAATGAAAGCGGAACTTCTTCTCCTGTTTTCTCCAGCTTTGCGGCTGTCCAGGAATTTTCCGGGAAGTGGCGCGTTAGGTTTCCGTTTCCGTCCACACTGAAAATTACTCCGAAGTTGTAGAGGCCCGGCGTGTATGTAATTTGAATCAAGTCGTTTTCACGGGCGGTTTCTCCGTTGTTTAGAAGCTGGGCATTGTCCCCAATCTGGCGGTAAAGCTTAATCTGGTGGTGCGCGTTTCCCTTTATGTTTATGTGGGGATCTGAAACTTCTGTTACTGTTGGCCTTGTGCTCTTGAAATTCCTTACGACAAGAGGAGTTGCCAGTGCAAAGATAAGTATTGCCGCCGCTGAATATTTCCAGATGGAAACATTTGCCTTTTTTGTCGCCCTGGTTTTTGAATCAGAAGAATTCTGTGCGGCAAAACCCTTTTGAATTATTTTCTCGTGCATGTCTTCCAGCGGATATGAGTCAAGAATCTCTTCGTTTGACTTTCTGAGTTCTGAAAGTGCCGACTGAATGGCTTCTTTTCCGTATTTATCGTAGTAGTCCCTTTCGTCTTTTTCGTCAAGAAGAATTTCTTCTAATAACAACTGTGGAATCATACCTGCCCCCTGTCCATAATTTTCAACGAATATTTTTTCAGCTCAGAAATTCTTTTCCGCACGCCCGAAACAGACATTCCAACCTGATCGGCTGTTTCTTCCAGCGTAAGGCCGTCTACAAAATGCAAGGTTGCAATCAGGGCGTCTTTTTTGTCACGTCCCGCAAAGATGTTCTCCAGTATCATTCCCGCCTCAATTTTTTCGCGTTCAACTTCTGAAAAATCATCCGCAACTGTTTCGCAAATCACGTCAAAGTCTGGTCCCGAGCGCAGTTTGTCAGAGCGAATCTTGTTCAGACAAACTCTTGTCGCCGTTACGTAAAAAAGGCTTGCGCAGGCTTCCTTGATTTTGCATTTGCTGTCCATGATTCGTAGAAAAACATCCTGCATGGCATCCAATGCCTTTTCTTCGTCTTTGAGAATTGCACGGCAACGCCTTAAAACCATTGGGGCGTATTTTCTGTACAGTTCGTCAAAATCACGGTTCGTTAAAGTTTTCATCGCGGTTAATTAACTCCGTCAATTTATTAGACACTTTGGCAAGTAAAAAGTGTTACTTTTTCTTACTTTATCGGAAAAAAAATCAAAGCTTGAATTCATAAAAATTCTATAGTAAAGTTGTATCATATATGGCAAATTCAAAAGCAATAAGCCGCATTTCGCAGATGGAGGCTCTTTTTGACGCGGCAAGGGCAGGGGTGGATGCTCTTGAAAAAGAGGTTGGCAAATTTAAAAACTTGCGGGACATGATGGAAAGGCTTGAGGCCTATTACACAAGCGCGGACTGGAAGAAGGATTTTGCCCTGGACGAAGGGGAAAAGCTTCCTTTGGACCTAAAGCGGGGCGTTTTGTCCGAAGACGGAATCTATGACTTGTTGGAAAGGTACCGGGACTTGAAGGAGGCCTTGCATGAATGTTGAGCTTAGGGAAATTAGCAAGGAAAATAAAGAAGAATTTAGGGAAGTTTGCAATGCGGTGGACAGAAGCTATTTGACCGACAGGTTGCCCCATCCCTATACCCAGGAGGATGCTGACTGGTGGGTTAACATGGTTTCTGAGCACGACGGAAAGGATGGTCTTTGGCGCGCAATTTATGCTGACGGAAAGCTTGTTGGAACTGTTTCTGTTGAAAAAAGAAATGACATTTTTAGAAAGGACGGCGAGTTGGGATATTTCCTTTTGACTGAATACTGGTCCAAGGGAATTGCAACGGAAGCCGCCCGGCAAATCTGCAGGCTTGCCTTTGAAAAGCTTGACATCATCAGGATTTCTGGAAATTATTTTGAGCCCAACATTGCTTCTGGCCGCGTAATGGAAAAAGTCGGTTTTAAGCACGAAGGCAAAAAAATAAATGCCGCGGTAAAGGGAGAGAAAGTATACAACCTGCATTTGATGGGCTTGCTCAAGGAAGAATTCCTTGGGTGAATTGCCTACATGGAGAAGTCTTTGCCAAGGTATATTTCGCGGGCTTCGGGGGAAGCGAGTATGTCTGACTTGTTGCCCTGTACTATGATTTCTCCGGTTGAGATGATGATTGCTCTTCCTGTGATTTCCAGTGTGTCACGGACGTTGTGATCCGTAATCAGAATGCCTATTCCGCGCTGTGAAAGCTGCTTAATCATTTTCTTGATGTCTGCTACTGCGATTGGGTCTATTCCTGCGAAAGGTTCGTCCAAAAGGAGAAACTTTGGCTCTATGGCAAGGGAGCGGGCAATTTCCGTTCTGCGGCGTTCACCACCAGACAGGGTGTATGCCTGTTGCTTTCTGATTTTTTGTATTGCGAATTCTTCTATTAATTCTTCTAGCTTCTGTTTTTTTTGCTCTTTGGAAAGGTCCCGGCGGGTTTCTAGAATTGCCCAGATGTTTTCTTCTACGGTAAGCTTTCTGAATACTGAAGGTTCCTGGGGAAGGTATGAGATTCCAAGTTGGGCGCGCTTGTACATGGGGAGTATTGTTATGCGCTGGTTGTCCAAATATATTTCGCCGCTTGTCGGTTTGTAAAAGCCTACAATCATGTAGAAGGTTGTGGTTTTTCCGGCACCGTTTGGCCCCAGAAGTCCAACGACTTCTCCTGTCTGCATGGAGAATTCAACGCCTTTTACAACTTTTTTCTTTCCAAAAGACTTGTGCAGGGAAGAGACTCTTAGAGAGTGGGTGCCTGGCTGCTGGGGGTCGGAGAACAAGTCACCTGTATCATTGCTTTGCATCTTTCTCCTCCTTGCCTTTTTCTTTTATGCTGTCTTCTTTTTTGGTGTCTTCGCTTTTGTCTTCTTTTGAAGCTTTCTTGTCTTTCTTGCTAGACTTCTTTTTTTTGCTGGACTTTTCTTTGTCGGCACTTTTTTCATCAGTTTTGGTGGAAGCTTTTTCATCAACCTTTTCATCAGTTTTGTCGGAAGCTTTTTCATCAACCTTTTCATCAGTTTTGTCAGATGCTTTGTCATCAGCCTTTTCGGAAGCCTTGTCAGTTGTTTCTTCTTTTGATGATGAATCCTTTGCTTTTTCAGAATCCTTTTTGTCGTCATCCTTGCTGCCGTCTTTTTTTGCATCGGACGTGCTGTTGGAGTTTGAAGAGTCCTTTGTGGTTACGGAACCACGTACGTGGCCGTCCATGGTTATTTCATCCGTCTTTAGGTTGAGAGATATTTCCTGTGCCCTGAATACATCCTGGTTTTGCACCACCTGAGGATTTCCGCTCATGTCCAAAAGCTGTTGCTTTTTATGGTAAACTGCGTGGGCTGCGGTGCAAGTGTTTTCTTCCTGCACAAGATACACGTTTATCTGCATGACTGCGACTTCTGTGTTCTGATTGTATTCAATTAGTTCCGCATCTGCTGTAACATCGTTTTCCTTGTCTATAAGGTGAACGGTGTTTCTAAGAACTGCAATTTTTGACGTGCGGTCGTATGTCATGGAAGTGCATGTGAATTCAATTTTGCTTTTTGTGTTTATTCCCTTTATGTTGCCGGATGCCTTCATAAAGCGAAAGTCTGTTCCGTATAGCTCAATCTTGTCTGCGTTTATTTCCAGGGAGTCTGCCTTTATGTTTGCATGGCCTGTTAGTGTGGTTCTGTCTGAGTTTTTTCCCGAGATTCCGCTCATTGAGTCTGCGCTGAAGGTTATTTTTTCAGCGGCGGCAGTAAGGGCTGCTGTTGCAATCAGGAGTGCTGTGATGTGCGCCTTGAATTTCATTCTGCCTCCTTTGAATCATCTGTTGAGAATGAGCCTTGAACCGGGCCCTCAAATTCGAAGCGGCCGGAAACTCCGCTTGCAGAAAAGCCTGTTCCCGAAAGCTCAAGCCCGTTGTGGGTAAAATGAACTTCGTCTTCTTTGGAAAAGAGCAGCTGTTCCGTCTGGCTGTTCCACTGCATTGATTCCGAATTGATTTTTATGTTTTGCGATTTGTTTTCTATTTGTACGCCCTTGAACATGGTGTAGATGTCTGTCTGGGGAAGTATGCTTATTAGGCCGCAGCTGCCTATTGTGTCCAGGTTTCCTTTTGTGTCCCAGGTGCAGAATTCTGCATCCACTGCAAAGTAGGCACCGTCGCTTTTGTATTCCTCCAGCTTTGAAGAAGAAAGGCTGAGCTTTTGGCTGTTCTTTTCGTAACGGCTGAATTTTACGTTGGTAAAGATGATTTCTGGAACGGTGTCTTTTGTGTCCGTGGTTTTGTCATACTGAAGCGAGCATGAGGTGAATACAGTCAAGAGAAGAAGTGTTGCTGTGAGAATAATTGTTTCAGACTTCATTCCTGTACACTTCTACAATCTGGTTCTGTCCGGAAAGAGGAAAAATCCTTGTTAGGACAAGGACAATCAGTGCGGATGCGCAAAGAAAGCTTAGCGTGCACAAGGCCTTGAATCCTTCGGTGGCAATCATTCCAAGAAGGCCTGCAATCTTTGCAGAAAAGATGAATCCTGCTACCGCAAAGAGGAAGGGGAAGAGGAGGGAGGCAATTCCCTGTACTGCCTCCGCTTTTTTTTCTGCGGCAATGCCTACAACCATTCCTTCCTTTAAGGGAATTGAATGCGGGTTTGTGGCAAGATATGGTTCGCAGTGGACTCCCCCGTGCTCCGAACAGTTGTGACTGCAAGAGGCACACGCATCTTTTATGAAGGGCAGGATTGTTACCTGCTCATTTTCTATTTTTACGACGATTCCTTTTTTGTACATTACTTTTTTAGCTCCTTCATTCGCAGGGCACAGGCCTTTGCTCCAGCCTCATTGCCAAGTTCCGAGTAGGTGTCGCGCAGGTTGAAAAGCGCATCGTAGTAATAGGGGTTTATTGAAAGAGCCTGTTCAAAGGCTTCGCTTGCGCTTCCGTAGTCGGACTGGTTAAAGTAGAGGACTCCCAGGGTGTTCCATAAGTGGTAGTTTGCATCGTTTACGCCAAGTCCTGCAGTGCAGTAGCGGAATGCTTCTTCGAATCTTCCCATGTTGAAGCAGATGATTGCAAGTGATTCAATGACTTCTTCGTCGTAGGGGTTCATTACGTAGGCCTTGTGTATGGCGTTTTTTGCATCCTCAAGGTTGCCTGCATCGCGGTAGGTTATGCCCAGGTTGTACCACAAGAGGTAGTTCTGTCGTTCCATAGAGATTGCGCGGATAAAGCAGGCTATTGCTTCCTTGAATTCTCCCTTGGAGGCAAGTTCTATGGCCTGATTGTTCAAGGTTTCTGAAGTTTCTCTCATGCGTGCCTCCTTTTAGATCTTTGCCGGTACCATTGACCGGAACAAGTCCTGAATTAAAAGTGCGTATTTGTTTGCGCTTCCAAAAATTTCTGCAAACTCTGCACAACCTTCTTCTATTAGCGAAACGCCTTTTTGCTTTGCCGTGGCAATTGAATTTGCGCTTTCAAGAATTCCTATGGCTTTTTCTACAGCTGGGCTGTTTATGCCTTCTTTTGCGGCCTGTTCAAAGCAGTTCTCAAGCTCCTTGAATTCCTTGGAAGTATTTCCCTTGCTTTGGGCAAAGAGTAGGACTGGAAGTGATTTTTTTCCTTCCACAATGTCGTCTCCGCGCTTTTTACCGGGGTTTCCTGTGCTAAGGTTTATTACGTCGTCTATAATCTGGAAACCGGCTCCAATCTTTGCGGCTGTAGCACCGGCTTTTTTTGCGGTAGAATCGTCTGCCTGGCATGCCATGCAGCCAAGTTTTACAGCAAGGGATGCCAGTGTTCCGGTCTTGCACTGAACCATGGCAAGGTATTCATCTGGGCTGGGGATAAAGCCCTTGTTGCGGTGCCAGGCTATGTCCATGGCCTGTCCCAAGTGAAGCCTTCTGAGCTCCATGTTGTAGAGGGCGTATATCCTTGCCTTTAGGGCTTCGTCTTTGCAGGAGAGCGTGTCTATGCAGCTTGTGGCGGCAAAATAAAGCCATGAGCCTGCGTTTAGGGCCGTGTCCAAACCGTATGTTATGTATGCGGCAGGCTGACCCCGGCGCGTGTCTGAGGAATCTTCTATGTCGTCGTGGATAAGGCTTGCTGTATGGGTAAATTCCACAAGGGGGGTCAGGTGGCAGGCTGTATCAAAATTGTTGCTGGAAGACGGGGCTTTTGTACCGCCGTCTTTTTCTGCCAAAGCCTGGGCTGTTAGCACGAGGAGCAGGGGCCTCCATCTTTTTCCACCAAGGTCAACCAGTGAGCGGGTGGGGGTAATGAGGGGGCTTATGTGGTTGGCTGTAACGGCTGGGTAGAGTTCTCCAAAAACAGTATCCTGCCATTCCTTCCCGGAGACTTTTGGAAGGGCCTTGTGAATTTCTTCTTCTATGCGGGCCAAGTATGGCGCAAAATCTTTGTTCATCTATTATAGTATAATCTAAATTTTGGCTATGGGCAAGCGTTGGGGTTTTAACAAAAGAAATCAAAATGAGCTAGCGGGTCCCGACTGGCAGCGCAGCGTCAAGCCGTAACGGAAAAAATCAAGGAATCCTCCCTAAAGGGTCCCTCCTTGCTTTTTTCCTACGTCCCACTAGCCATTTTGATACTTTTTGCCCGCATAACGCTACGCACTCGCTTTGCTCGTTCCGCTCCGTACCCGCAACGAAGTTTCAAGCCATGCGGGTTTTCAGCCGGCTTTGACTTCCGCTGCACACCAAACTGATTTCCTGTATTGCATTGAGTATAGCTACGGGGGGCTAAAGATACGCTTATGGGGGGCGCACCGCGCAAATGCTTTTTTGTCGTGTTTACTGCCTCCATTCCAGTGCTTTCTTTACATATTTTTTTGCATTACATTTGTTGAAAACATGCGCTTGTCCTTTATAGCTATTACGGATAAGGAGTTAAGACTCAGAGGTTGAGGGGGTCTGGTATTTTATGAAGTCTTTGTTTATGTAGACGGCGGTTTTTATGGGTGGGGCAAAGGCGTTTTTTATTGCCTGGATGAAGGTGGGCTTGTAGAGTTTTTTTAGGGTAGGGTATTCGTCTTTTTTGCCAAGGTCGCTAAGGACAGCTTTTGTTAAAAGCCTTCCGCAAGGCATTTGCATAAAGAGCTTGAATGATTCGGGATTGTATTGAGTCTTGTTTTTTCCGAATAGAACTTCATACTTACGCTGTTTGTCCGGCCAGGTGGAAAAAAGTTTTGCCGCACGGGAAAGTATGTATAAGGCTACAATCCCCTGCGGCAGCAAAAGCCACACCGATATTTTATATAGCGGTATGGCCATTACAAGAATGCTCAAAAAAAGCAGCAAAAATGCGTAAGTATTCAGGTAGCAGTACCTGAAAAACTTATTTTTTTGCATTTTTTACTTTGTAAGAGCAGCGTAGAATGCGTCTACGAGCTTCTGAGCTTCTTCGTCTGTAGAAACCTTGAGCAATACAGATGTTGACTGTGTGAAGGTTTCATAGTAAAGGTGATATGCTGGGCAGCAGAAGCCAAAGCTTGCTTCTTTTGTGTATCCAACTTCTTTTACGCTTGAAGGAAGAAGGAATTTTACCTGGTGTGCTGTTTCAAACTTAAAGCACTGGATGAGGCTTGATACTTCAACAACGCGCTTGTTTGTGATTACAACAAAGCCCTTCTTTCTTGTACCCAAAAGACCATTGATAGTTCTCTGGAGATTTCCCAATGTCTTTGCAATTGGGTTTGCGCTGGTTGCCCAGAGTTCTGCTTCGATTTCTGCGATGAGCTCTTCGCCGTCCTGCAAAATAATTCCAGATTTCAATTCTGCCATAATAAATGCTCCTCTCTGAACGATAAAACCGTTCAACATAAAAGTTTTGAAAAAGCTCTATTAATATGAACTTTTACATTTTAAATTAATTATAACATAGCTTTTTTGTTTTTCAAGTAAAAAATTCATTTTTTGGTGAAATGCGCAAAAGACTTACGCCGCCGTGGAAGCCCGATAGTACCGCCTGGGGCGGTATGAGCGGTAGCGAAGGCTGGAAGGGCGGTGACGCATAGGCATGTCTGTCGGTTTTAGCCAATAAATGCCTGGTAGAACTAAAAAAAGCACCGTCCGAAAGAAAAATAAGGGCAAGAAAGCCTTGTGGCAAGAGGATATTTTGCTGAGCTCAATATGACCGCTGGCCACAAGCCCCTTGTTTAGCCGTTTGCGTGTTCACGCACCATGCGGTTGATTTCTTCCGCCATGTTTTCCAGGGCAACCTGCTTTTGTACCGCACCGTTTTCCCAACCTGCCTTGGGCATTCCGTATACGACGGAAGAAGCCTCGTCCTGGCCAAGAGTCCATGCTCCCTGCCGCCTCATTTCTGCAAGCTGTTCAGCACCGTCGCGGCCCATGCCGGTCATGATTACGCCGAGTGCACGGTTCTGGTAGATTTTGGCTATGGATTCAAACATGACGTCTGCAGAGGGTCTGTGTCCGTTCCTCATGTCTGCCTTGCTTAGTCTTATTACGTTGCAGAGGGTTGATTTTTCCACGACTATATGGAAGTCTCCCGGGGCTACATAAATCATGCCTGGGTGGATAAGGTCACCGTCTTCTGCTTCTTTTACTTCCAGCGGGCAGATGCGGTTAAGCGAATTTGCAAATTCTTTTGTAAAGCCTGCCGGCATGTGCTGTACGATAAGGATTGGCCGGGAGAATTTTGGGTCAAGCTTGGCCAGCATTTTGCGGAGAGCGTTGGGGCCTCCAGTTGAAATACCGATTGCCACTATTTCTATTGGGCCGGGGTTGCGTTCCGGGGTTATTACTGCCGGTTTCTTTGGTTCGGCTGGTTTCCAGATTGAAGCGGAGAAGATTGGCAGTTCTGTCTTTGCTTCTGCAGGGGCCTTTGCACCGGTGCCTGTTGGCGCGGGCGTTTTGTTTACAAGGCTTTCTTTTTTGGCAAGGGTTTGCGCTTCCTTGAATTTTGTCTGCTGGACAAAGAAATCCGTTGGGTATACGCTCTTTCCCTTTCTGCGGGCATAGCGTGAACCGTAGGATGCAATGCGCTCAATAAGGGCTGCGGAAACAGACATTATGTTGTTGGAAACGGAACCGGACGGCTTTGTTATAAAGTCAACGGCTCCAAGTTCCAGGCACTGCATGGTTACAGCGGCACCCTTTGTTGCTACTGATGAAAGTATAAGAACAGGAATGTCTATTCCCTGCATCTTGCGTTCTTTTAGGAATTCCACCCCGTTCATTTCCGGCATCTCTATGTCCAGAATGATTATGTCCGGGTGGGTAAGCGGAATCTTCTGAAGGCAGAAGCGTCCGTTCATTGCCGTTGCGCAGACCTTCATACCCTCCGTGCTGTCTACAACCCTGGAGATAAGATTGCGCATCAAGGCTGAGTCGTCGCAAATTAAAACTTGTATGTCGTCCATATTTATCTTTTCCCTCCCGCAAAAACAAGCAGGCTTGTATTGGAACTGTCCGCAAATTGAACTTTCCGGGCAATTCTGTTATGGCAACCTCCGCTTTGTGGCTGGGGCTGCCGTGAGTTCAAAAAGCAGTGGCTTCTAAAGTTCGTTCTTTTCGTAAAGACAGGCCCATTCGGTTTTTAGGAATTTGAATTTGGTGTCCATTCCAAACAAACTCTCCGAATGCCCTATGAACAGGTATGAGTGGTCTGACATTGAGCGGTAGAAACGGTCTATCGTAGCCTTTTGCGCCGCCTCGTCAAAATAGATAAGAACGTTGCGGCAGAAAACTATGTCGTAGTTCTTGACACCGCTTTCGTTGCGCAGGTTGTGGTAGTCAAAGTGCACGTTGCTCATAAGTTCTGGCTTTACCTGGTAGCCGGAATCCGTCTGGGTAAAGAACTTGTCCAAGTATTCTTTGGGAATGCCTGTTATGCGCGGCAAGGGGTAGAATCCCTGCTGACCCACCAAGATTGACTTTAGCGAAATGTCCGATGCCATAATCTCGTAGGAGTAGGGGGCCGGAAGCTTGTCTTGAAGCAACATGGCGATTGTGTAGGGCTCTTCCCCGGTTGAACATCCCGCGCTCCAAATGCGGATTTTTGTGTCACCCACCTTCTTTTTTTCTTCTATTACATGTGGAACAACGTAATTGATTAGCGCGTCAAAATGCGGCTGGTTTCGGAAGAACCTTGTCAAATTTGTGGTTATGCTGTCCAAGAATTTCTTGAATTCTTCCAAATCAGTGGTAATCATTTTATAATACTGCTGAACGTCTGTGATTTTCTTTTCTCTAAGGCGTTCCTTTAGGCGGCTGTCCAAAATTGAGCGGTTTGTCTCCGAAAATGTAATACCACTGGTATCGTAAATGAGTTTTCGGAATTCATCAAATTGTAAATCTGTAAGCAAATCTGACATATTACTATTATATACCGCCATCAAATATTTGTAAACCGAATTCAATAGGTAGAGCACGGAAATCAGTTTTGTGTTCCGCTTGAAGCTTCGCTGCGAATACCCCCTGCGCTTTTTGCCTAAGGTGGGGGAAGTCTCCCCCTCGCTACAGCCCGCAAGCGGTCTTCCGCTACCCCCTCTGCGGGGCAATCTCTTTGCAAATGCCCCGCAACGCCCCAAAAATTATTTCAGGTTAGTAAAAAAAAACGCGAGTTACGAAGTAACTCGGTAGCTCGCGCAGCGAGCGGACAACTCCTGCTCAAATGGATTGGTGTTAACATAAAAATCCCGCGAGTTTCGAGGAAACTCGGTAGCGTAAGCGGACAACGCCCCTTGGGCTGATTGTCTTATTTTAGTTCTATATAATGGGGGATTATGTCCTCGTATTCGCCATTTTTAAGCAAAAATCCATTGGGTATTTTTCCAAGCTGAACAAAACCAAGCTTTTTGTATAGCTTTAGTGCGGATGTGTTCGTAGCAACAACGGCATTGAATTGCAGAATCCTAAAGCCAACTTCCTTTGCCTTTTTAAGGCAGTCCTTTACCAAAAACTCCCCAATATGCTGGCCCCGCCTGTCTTTTTTTACGGCATAACTTGCATTGGAAATATGTCCGCAACGGCCTACGTTGTTGGGGTGAAGGATGTACAGCCCCACAACTTCGTCTGAATCAGAATCAAGTGCAAGCCCCGTAAATGATTGTGAATTAAAGAAATCGCTTGCAGTTTTTTCGGTCAGCAATTCTGTCTGCGGAAAGGCAATTCCGTCTTGAACTATGTCATTCCATATTTCAATGGAAGGTTTTGCATACTGTTCGCTGTATTTTATGATTTTTAGCATTTTATTCTTGCTCCTAAATGTAAAAAAGCCGCTAAAACCGAAGTCTTAGAGGCTTTTCTTGAATTAAGGATAGTTTTATGTTTTTGTCTTTTAGGCTTAGCGCTTTGCGAAGTTTACAACGTTTGTCGGGTTGATAGACTTGCCGTTCTTGTAAACTGTAAAGTGCAGGTGAGGACCTGTACTTGCACCTGTGCTACCTACAAGACCAATCTTTGTGGTTGTGTCAACAAAGCTTCCTGTAGAAGTAAGTATGCGGGTCATGTGGCCGTAAAGTGTCTTGTAGCCCTGGCCGTGGCTTACGATTACGTAGTTACCGTAAACGTTGCTGTAACCTGTGCTTACTACGCGTCCTGCCTTTGCAGAATAGATTGGGGTTCCCTTTGGACAAGCCATGTCTATACCGCCGTGGTATGAGCGTCTTCCGCTTCCGAATGGGTCCGGTCTCCAACCCCAGCGTGAAGAAATGTAGAAGTAGCTGTGGAGCGGCAGTTTGAAGAGGTCGCCGTTGATTTCAAGCTTTGTTTCCCAGTCCATTTCTGCGCCAGGAACGAATACTGTTGTTCCCATCTTAAGCTGGGCGTTCTGGTCCAGGTTGTTTACAAGTGCGCAGCGTTCTGCGTCTACTGAATATTTTTCTGCGATTGTTGCAGGAGTTTCGTTTTCTTTCTTTGTGGTGTAAAGGATTCCTGACATTGAAGGAATCTTGATGTACTGGCCCGGCTGGATAAGACGGGAGTTTGTTATTGTATTGTTTGCACTGTAGATTGTGTCTGTTGTAACGTTGTAGGCACCGGCAATAAGGCTAATCATGTCGCCTTTTTTAACTCTGTAGGAAGTATATGTAAGTGTTGTGGATTCGTTTTCTTCTGCATTTGGCGTTTTTGCTTCAACGTCGTGGTCTTCTCCCATAAGGGCTGCAAGTCCAAGGGCCTGTGAGTCAGCTTCCATGTCGCTGCCCGTAAGCTTTCCGAATGAATCTGCCTCGGACATAATCATTGAAAGCTTGGGATCTGAACCCCCGCCCTGTCCGTTGGTGTTGTTCACGTGAAGGACTGCGAGTGTTGAGCCGATTACGATACCGGCTGTGCAGACAATGCTTGCGGAGCAAGTGATAAAGACTTTTGAATAATAACTCAACTTAGACGGTGAAGATGAGAAACGTTTTTTCGAGAAAACCATTTTTTTCATAAAACTTCCTATTGCTCCTTTATTATACAAAAATGTCATGTAAAAGTCTTGTGTTTTGCATGAATTTTTCTAAATTTTTTTATTTATTCCAACTAAATACGTTTCAAATGACGTGGATCGGCAGGCTTCGGGCTTAAAACCCTTGGCTGTCGTAAAAATTTCACGCATTTTTTGCAGTTCTTTCTGCTGGTCTCCGTTCTGGAAGATTTTTACGCAGAAATTTCCGCCTTTTTTTAGCATTGTCTGGGCATACCAGATTGCCATGTCCACCAGAGCCTTGCTTCTTGCGGTGTCTATGGTGCGGTTTCCTGTCGTAAGAGGGGCGGCATCGCAGACAACCAGGCTGTAGGGGCCGTTTTCCTGAATTTTGGTGCGGATTTCTTCGCTAAGAAGGTCTCCCTGGAAGAAGACTAGGTTTTCGCCCTTTACGCTCTTTGCAAGCGGGTTAAGGTCTACCGAAACAACCTTTCCGTTTCCTTCCAGCCGCCTTAAAAGCCATGTTGTCCAGCTTCCCGGCGCTGATCCCAAATCCAGAACCGTGCAGTTTTTAGTTACCATGCCGAATTTTTTGTCGATTTCCTCAAGTTTGTAAACACTTCTTGCTGGATAGCCTTCTTTAAAGGCTTTCTGTGACCAAAAATCTGGCTTGCTGTAACTATTGTTTGCCGGCATACTTTGATTTTCGGAATTTGAGTTTTAAATTTAAGGGATTATTATAGGAAATAAATTGGAATTTCAAGGGAGGACCCTTGGACCCCGAACTTGGAGGGGAGGAAACCTCTCGGAGTCCGAAGCCCGATGTTTCCTCCCCCGCTTGAAACTTCGTTGCGAGTTCCAAACCACCCCTCCTTCTCGGGCACGGCTTAGGGGCATATCGCTCAACGTATCGCAATATGCCTAAGAACCCCAATTTTCAACACCTGTTTTTTTAAAAGACGAGAAACGTGTTTCTTTCTTGATGAAATTTAAATAGCCCATGGATGGGCGTTTTAGCAGCGTGCAGAATTGTGAAGCGATTCTGCAATCCCGGAAAAAATCCATGGAGGGATTTTTTCCGGGCAGGCACGGCTTAAGGGCATATCGCTCAACGTATCGCGATATGCCTAAGAACCCCTATTTTCAACACCTGTTTTTTAAAAAGACGAGAAACGTATTTCGTTCTTGATAAAAATTAAAGAGCCATGGAGGGCGGCTTAGCAGCGTGCAGAATTGCAAGGCAATTCTGCAATCCCCGGAAAAATCCAAGGATGGAATTTTCCGGGGCAGGAGTTAGGCCGGCATGGAGGGGCGGCGTAGCCGTTGCGATAGCAATGGAGGGGTAGGGGCCCCGGAACCCCGGAACGCCGTAACAAAAGGCCTAATTGTTTGCGGTAAAATGGCAGCTTTAAAGAGAAAATTGCCGTCCAAAATCGTACCCAAATTTTTCCTAATGGCCTTTTTTCCAGTTCTCAGGATTGAAAATGTCGTCATGTACGGTATACCATTCGCTTTCCTTGGCGGAGTAGGCATATTTTGTGTGCTTTTCAAGCTTGTTGTTATGGTTCATAAAGAGGTGCTGGTCGCCTTGTTTTCCACTTTGGTCAATCAGTTTTTTTGTGTAAGGATGAATGGCATTCATGTCCTTTGTAGCAAGATACGGAACATCGCATTGCGTCATAAAAGAATCATCCGTTTTAAGGCTTCCGCTTTCATTGAAATCTTTGAAAAGAAGAAGTGGATTGCAACCTTCCACTTGGCAGACCGAATTGTCCTTAAAAACACCAGTGTTAATAAGAAGTCCGTGGTCACTTGCTATGATAATTCTTGTGTTGTCATAAACACCTTCATCTTTCAAGTGTTGAAGCCATTTTGCGACAAGATGAATACTTGCAGCTGCAGGATAGAAATCTATCATCCCGCCGTATGCAGATGTACTTATTTTTGCACTCGCGCTGTCTTTTGGCAGGGTGTATTCGGGAGCATCCAAATACATAGGCTCGTGCGGTAAAAGGTTGTGAATCAAAGTGAATGTGTCTTTTTGGGAATCTGTGTCCGTAAGTTCATTAAGGAATGCAAGTCCTGTATATGAGTCCAAGAAATTGTCGGTGTCCTGTAGGTTTAGAGAAGACCACCAGTTGCGTTTGTAGATTGTTTCCCTTGCAATGACAGGTGAAATCTTGAAAAAACTAAACCAGATGAAATTCCGTTTTATAAGCCTGCTCTTTACTGGCATCATCTGGTTTCCGTTTCTTGAGTACCAAATCTTTCGGTAAGTGCCATTTGTATTCGGCGTTTTTAGATATGGATATGCGTTAATAAAATCCCTTGATGCTTCTGCATCGATTGGATTTGCAAACGTCGTCTCAAATCCCAAGGAATTGAACAGAACCGGCATTGTGCTTATTCCCTCGTTGATTTTGTCCACAAGGGGAAGGTCTTTTCGTCCGTTTGTTTGCTCTGGTCTGTAGTCATATCCACCTAGCATGGCTGGAGATCCAACTATCGTATGGAGTCCGTAAGAAATCGTGTTGGGATAGTAGGTAAAGCCGGAATATATATTTTTAAGTTCTGGAGTCTCCTTTATGATTTCCGGGAAGAAAGAAGATGTGAACCTGTCGAGGAATAGAACTACAATATTGCGCTTGGTTTTTGAAAGGGAGTAAATGGGTGCAATTTCGTTTTCATTCAGTTGGGTTGCCGGGGGCAAAGTTTTATAAACTTTTTGAATTGCGGCTGAATTCCAGGCTGAAATTGCCGCGAGAGAAAATGTCAGGATTGCAAGGCTTGTTTTGAAGAATTTAAGCTTTTTTTGCTTTACAAGTATCAGAACAAGGGTTACTGCCAGTACAAGGACCCCAAGGTTTGCAAGTGATGGCAAGATAGGTGTCGTTGGTTTTGAATCGAACACAATGCTTGATGACATGTTTCCGTAGTCAATCGAAAATATGAATGAATTCACAAGGGCACATGCAACGGCAAAAAGTGCGGTCAAAGCAAGAATCGACTTGATTTTTTTACTGAAAAGAAAGTAGAGGCAGAGAGGCCAAAAAACGAAAAAGCCGAAAGCCTGAAAAAACGTGTTGGTCAAGAAATAAAGAGGAGAACCGTAGCCGTCAATGTTTGAAAATTCTGCGGGAGAAGATTTCACCACAAACGAAGGCAGCGCGGCACCCACTAGAATGCACATGAGGGCACAGCACAATAAGAATATCAGAAGCCGTGATTTTTCCACGTCGATTGAAAAATACGAGAAAAATTTTCTTGCAAATTTTATAATCAGCGGAGAAAGGGGAATAAAAAGCCCTGCAATAACCAAAAGAAGTCTGTTTCCGAAATATCCTGTGTGGATGAACAGAAGGTAAAAAGCTGCAGCAAGGTAAAGTAGCAATGCCACAAAATATGCGGAAACAAGCATAGCCTTTTTTGGTAATTTGTAGCATACATTCTTTAGTGCGGAAAAAAGATTGTTCATCGTCCAGTAGAGGACAAGTCCAGCTGGCATATTGTATAGAAGGACCAGAAACAAACCCGCGCTAACGAAAATCTGAATCTTCTCACGGATTTCGTGTCCGCGTGAATATATTAGGCCTGAGACAAGGTTTATTACCGTCATCAAAACTGGAAGTATATTCACGGTGAACGAAGCAACAGAAAAAAGTGCGTCTGACTTACCCATGTCCTTTATGAACAAAAATGATGTGCCATTAAGCTGCTACAAATGGGACAGGAATGAATAGGCGGCAATGAAAAAGGGAATCTGAATCAAAAGGCCGAAACTTGAGCGCAATGCCATGAGCGGATGGTAATGCTGCTGCTTGTAATATGTAGAAAGCATCATATACTGCTCGTCACCCTTGAACGCTTTTTTGATTCTTTTTATTTGAGGCTTCATTTTGATCTGGACAGCCCGCTCTATTTCTTGCCAGTGTTCGGCAACAACGTAAAGGGGAAGGCAAAGCAAGGTGAATACAAGGCTAACTCCTATTACCGATATACCCTGATTTTTTGACGCTTGTGAAAAAAGCACATAAAAGAATTCAATAACTTGTCTGATTGGATAGATTATAACTGTGTAGAGAATAGAAAGCATATATATTCCTTTTTATAATATTCCCTTAAAAAGTTTTGATGGTATATACTATATGCTACATAAAGATCTTCTTCAAGTTCTTTGGACAAAATCCTGCCTTGTTTTATCAGGCATAAACTGAACCCAAAAACCTGGACACTTTTTGTAGGATGCTATGCCAAGGGACTTTTGTTAGACCGAGAAAAAAATGGCAGCTTTAAAGAGAAAATTGCCGTCCAGAATGAAAATATTTAAGACTATTCAAAGAAAGTGTACTGGTCAAAGTAGACTGCGCGGACTTTACCCATTACCAGCTGGCTGTTTATGAGTTCCACGATGTCGGTTTTGACCGTTGCTTCTCCGCGGGCTAAGAGGTCGTCTTTGGTGAAGCGGGAGAAATAGTTTGTTATGAGGGACTTTTCCTGACGCTCCTTTTGCTGTAGCTCTTCGAAAAGGGCGGTGTCTGACGAGGCGTATGTGAACCAGGGGGAAACTACCAGCAGTGCACCCGGCGTGTTTTCTTCGGCACTCTTTGTGTTTACCCTAAGCTGGCCTATTGCGGTAAAGGCGTCTACGCTCTGGTCGGTCTTTTGGGACTTTTTTATGACTTTCTGCGGCTCTGGGTCTGAGTGGCGGTAGTTGCTTCCGATTGCGGTGTCGCGGGTTGCTATGTTGATGATTGTTCCAAGCGTGATTATTGCTACTACCGATGCCAATACGATAAGCAGGATTTTTGGAAGGAAGTTGAATTTTTCGTCGTAGAAGTCCTGATCCTGCCAGTTGCTGTTGGGGTTGCGCTTTAGGGAGAAGGTTTTTGTAAATTTGTATCTCATTTTCTTTCCTTTGCTTTTTATTCCGTCTTTTAGACTGCGTATGGGTTAAGAAGCGCCATTGTCCTTGTTGTTGCGTTTCCGTTTTCTTCTATAACACCCGGGATTCTTGCTTCCAGGTGAATGCCGTCTTCAAGCCATTCTTCTTTTAGGATGGTGCCGTTCTTTCTTGCAAGTTCCACCAGGTTTGCGTTTGCCATTGGGATTAAGTAGCTTTTTAGGCTCCCCAATAGATTTTCGGTAATTTTTTGCGACAGTTCACTAAAACCTTCTTTTGTTTTTGCGCTGATTTTTACTGCTCCCGGGAAGGCTGCGTTTAGGCTGGCGATTAGGGCGCTGTTGTTGGCGGTGTTTGCAGAAGAGTCATTTTGTTCTGTTAACTGGGCGGTGTTTGCAGAAGAGTCATTTTGTTCTGTTAACTGGGCGGTGTTTGCAAAAGAGTCATTTTGTTCTGCTGACAGTCCACCGTTAGCAGAAGCGTCGTTTTGTTTTGCCAACAGGCCACCGTTAGCAGAAGCGTCAGATTCTTCCGCTAACAGCCCCCCGTTTGCACAAGCATCAGATTCCCCCGCACCAGCCACATTCGCCTCCGCTGAATCCTCAATACTGCCCATGCCGGTCTTCTTCCCCGGACAGTAGCTTTTAACCGCATCCCACTTGTTAAGCAAAACAAGCCGTGGAATCTTGTCCGCGCCAATTTCCCCAAGAACCTTAATAACCTGCTCGTACTGCTTGCGGCATTCAGGGTCAGAAGCATCTACTACAATAAGAAGCAGGTCTGCAAAAGAGGCCTCCTCCAAAGTAGAGCGGAATGCGTTAATCAGCGTGTGGGGAAGGTTAGAGATGAATCCTACCGTGTCCGTAAGAAGAATCGTAGAACCTTCGCCAAGGGAAAATTTTCTTGTCGTAGGGTCAAGGGTTGCAAAAAGCTTGTTTTCCACAAAAACGTCTGCCCCGGTAAGGGCATTAAGCAGGCTTGATTTACCTGCGTTGGTATAGCCAACAAGGGCACAGTTCCTGAATGAATTGCGTTCCCTCTGCTTTCTTTGGGTGCGCCTTGTCTGCGTAACCTGCTCAAGCTCCTTCTTTATCTGCACAATTTTGTCTTCCGTCTGGCGGCGGTCAAGTTCCAGCTGGGTTTCTCCGCTACCCTTTGAACCGTATGAGCCACCCCTCTGGCGTGCAAGGTCTCCGTACATGTGGCTTAAGCGGGGAAGGGAATAAGTAAGGCGGGCAAGCTCCACCTGAAGGACTGCTTCTTTAGTCTGCGCGCGGGATGCAAAAATGCGCAATATCACTTCGTTCCTGTCAAAAACCGGAATTGAACAAAGCTTTTCCCAGTTGCGCTGCTTGGTTGGGTCAATTTCCCAGTCAAAGATTATGCAGTCCGCAAAAAGCTCCTTTGCCTTGGCCGCAATTTCCTTTGTCTTTCCAGTGCCTATGCCGTATGCCGGGGTTGGTTCAATGCGGTTAAGAACGATAATTCCTGCCGTTTCCATACCCAGCGTTTTTACCAGGCCTTCCAGTTCTTCTGGCTTTGCGTCTGGCCTGGAACCTTTTCCCTTGTTGGGAGCGCCAATTAAAAGTGCCCTTGCCTTTTTTTCCTCTTCCTGCTGAACTTCTACCATGATTTTCCAAGTATACTTTGTGGCGGGGACTTTTGCAAGAGAAAGAAATGTCGATATTTTTTTTGATATTTTTTGCGGCACTGGTTATTGTTTACCGTCAGCCGCAAAAAGAACCGTGAGTGCCTTGTGGGTGGGCTTTCCGTACTTCGCCGTCTTGCGCGGCTCATCCCATCCTGCGGATGGGACTAAAGGTACTCCAATCCCTGCCGCGCTTTTTTATGCAAAGCTTTTGCCATGGTTCCCGTTTCCATCCAGTGCTTTCTTAACATTTTTTTTGCACTACAATTATTGAATATATGCACTTGTCTTTTGCAGTCATTGGAGGTAAATAGGGTAAAAAATACAGCCTAGCCCCGATTGGAAGGGCGCGGAACGCGTTGCCGCTAGGCAATGGAGCGGGTAGGGACCCGCGGAACCCTGGAAAGCGGGGATAAAAAAAAATTGCGGAAGGGGTAGCCTTCCGCACAGTTAAAGATTCAGTGTGCTCCAGAATAAAAAAGAAAAAATTACTTGTTTGCTGCGTCAACCTGGCGCTGGAGTTCGGAGATGACTTTTTCTATGCCGGCCCTTTTGCATGCACGGCGGAATTCTTGGACGTAGGCTTCCACGTCCTCTTCCCTTCCGTAGCAGATGTTGCCCATGTAGGTTCCCCAGACGTTGTTCAGTTCTGCAAGCTCCGGGCCTATGTTGGAAATGTCCCAGACAATTTTGGGGTAGGGGTAGTCAATTTTGTGCTTGCCGTAGATGGCGTTCTTTTCTTCAAACTTGTCCCATGAACCGCTTTTGTCGCGCACTTCCAGATTGTCGTTGCGTCCCCACCAGTAGTTGGTTGTGATTTTCTGTGTGGCAGGGTCGTAGCTTGGCGGCGTGTCGCGGTAACCGTCTCCGGTAAGAACGTATTGGACTCCTTCGATTCCGTAGTTGAGCAGGCGGTAACATTCGGGGTCGTTGCGCAAAAGGTCGTAAACCATAAGGGCACGCTCCGGGTTTGGGGATGCGGCGGAAACGGCCATTGCTCCGTGGGTAACCGTCATTGCGGTAATGTTGCCAGCTTCTTCCCCGAACCAGAAGAATTCGCAGTCTGCTCCGGGAACGTTCTTTTGCAGGGCAGGGCGCACTTCCGTGTACCAGGTCTGGGTGTGGTGCTCTTCTACGGCAACTTTTCCAACCTTGAATTCTTCGCGGTTCTTTGCGTGGACAGACTGTGCTAGGTCTTTTGGCCAAACGCCTATTTCATTCCATCTTTTCATCAGCTTTGCGTATTCAACAAGTTCGTTTCCTTCTATAAAAGGTGAGTAGACTTTTGTAAGGTTGTTCCTGTGTACGCCAAAGTAGAGGTTTGTGGAAATGCCTTCGAGCGGAACATAGTCGCTCTTGGATTCAATGTAGCCTTCCGGGTGGTAGGTGTCCAGGCCTCCGTCGGAATTCCAGGGGATAATGCCGGGCTTGCTCTTTGCAACGTATTCCAAATAGCTTGTAAGCTCTTCCCAGCTGTGCACTCCGTTTGAAAGGCCCGCTTCTTTTGCCCAGTCGCTCCTGTAGATAAAGCCGTGGTTAATCCACTGGGCGTAGTTGTCTTCCGGCAGCATGTAGAGCTTTCCGTTCATGCGGCACATTTCCCAGTGCTCGGCGGAAACGGATTCGTAGGTCTTGGGCGCGTATTTTTTTACCATTTCGTCGCTCATGCCAAGGAAGGTTCCGTTCTTGATGTTGTTCCAGGCATCAAGCCAGTCTGATGCAGTTCCTACAAGGTCTACCGAACCGTCCAGCTGGGAAAGGCACATGTTGTAGTTTACCAAATAGTCGTTCCAGGGAATGTAGAAAATCTGGAGCTCTGCGTTTACCTTTTCCGTAAGAATCTTGTTCAGTTCCTTGAGCATTTTTTCCGTAGCTCCGTTTGTGGGGCGGTCGCCAGTAGTCATGTAGGTTATGATTACGTGGTGGGAAAGGTCATCCTTCTGGTTCTTTGCACCGCTTTGCATGCAAGAAGAAATGACTGGTACTGCAAGAAAAGCCGCTGCCAATGCTGTTAATGTATATAAAAACTTCTTCATAAATTTACTCTCCCTTAAATCTGGAACTGGTCAATCTGCAAGGCTATGTCGTTGATTGACTCTTTCATCTTGCTTGAAACTTCGGTAAGCGCAGTTCCAGACTCGTTGATAAGGCCTGCATCCTTTCGCATTTTTTCCATGCTGTCTTTCATGCTTAGCGTTGCGTTCTGCAGTTCCTTTACTTCTTCAAGGATTGCCTTGTTGCCTTCCGACATTTCCGATGAAGCGGAGCGTACTTCGCTAGTGGAATCGTTCATCTCGTGAAGTGCCTCGTTAATCTGCTTGCTGCCTGCCTGCTGTTCCGTCATGGCTTCTTTTATCTGCTTAACAAGCTGGTCTGTTTCCTTGATTCCGTTTGCAACGTCCTGGAATGCCTTGCTTGATTCAGCTGATGCAGAAACAACCGTGTCTATTGACTTGCGTATTTTCTTAAGCTCTTCACCAATCCTCTTACTCTGCGAAGTGGATGTTTCCGAAAGCTTTCTAATTTCGTCCGCAACAACGGAGAAGCCCTTGCCTGCATCTCCAGCGTGGGCAGCCTCAATAGCCGCGTTCATAGCAAGAAGGTTTGTCTGGCTTGCAATGGAAGCAATTGCTGTGTTTGCCTCGCGAAGTGCCTGTGACTCGTTTTCTATAGCCTGAATACGCTCGTTTACGCCCCTCTGCTTTGCTTCACCGAATGTTGCGCTCTGCTCAAGGTTTGCAAAAGATTCAACCATCTTTTCTACGGAAGCGTTTACCGACTCAATGTTGCCAATCATTTCCTCTACGGAAGAAGAAGCCTCAGAAACTCCTTGTGCCTGCTTTTCTATCATGTGCTCAAGGGATGCAATGTTGGAGGCAATCTGGTTAACCGCACTTGCAGTTTCTTCTACGCCCGCAGACTGGTTTGTGATGCGGCTGCTCATTCCTTCTATATTGTTAAGAATCATCGTAATGGAATTTGCCGTTTCGCCCGTGCTTGTGTGAAGCTTTTCGCCCGCAAGGCCAAGCGTTTCCTTGGACTTCTTTAGTTCCTTTACAATAGACTGCATCTTGTCCGTAAACTTGTTGAAGCCGTCTACAACTGCACCAATCTCGTTGTTGGACTGAACTTCTATGCGCTTTGTAAGGTCTGCGTTGCCGGAAGCAATCTGGGTAATTGCAGACTCAACTTTCTGAAGTGGACGCAGCTCCTTGTAGATAAGGAAGCCGGAGATAAGTACAAGGATTGCAATGCTTGCTATGCAGGACAAGACCAAAAGGTAGGAAATTTTCATTGCGGTTCCGTTAACCTGGGAATTTGCAACAGAAAAGGCAAAAGACCAAGGGGTGTTCGCAACAGGGGCATAAGTTACAAACTGCTTCTTTCCGTTAAGGTCGTTAACCCATGCTGAACCTGTCTGGCCGGTGCACATCTTTTCTGCTACATCTTGAAGGTCTTTGTATTTTGATTCAAGCTTTAAGAAATTCTTCTTTAGTATAAGCGAAGGGTCCGGGTATTCAATAACAGTTCCGTCTCCAGCCAAAAGCCAGGCGTTACCGGTAGCACCCAAGCGGATGTTGCCTACGATTTTTTGAACGGTGTCAAGGCTCATTACGCCTGCAAAAAAGCCAACGGTCTTTCCGCGGATTTTTACCAAGCGTCCAATGTGGATTATGGCCTTTTCCGTAAGCTTGTCCATAACCGGGTCGTCTATGTACTGGAATTTTCCGTCTTTTATAAGAGCCTTGTAGTAGGAAGTTCCAGAAATGTCTTCCTCCGCACCAGTGTCTGAATATGCAATTCCGTCCGGTGTACAGAAAATAACCTTGTCAAATTCCGGAATGCGGTAGGAGGAGCGGGTCTTTATCCACTCGATAATCTTTTTTTCATCTGCCGACTGAACCGCGTCGCTCTTTGCGTACACGTTCATCTCGCGCAAATAGGTGTTCATTTTGTTTGTAAGTACAAGCGAATAGGCCTTTGTAATCTGGTCACAGTCATCTTCGTATGCGCTTCCTGCAGAAGTCTTTACAAGGCTTAGAACCGCCGTGCTCTGTAATGCGTTAAGCACAGCAGAAAGCACTCCAATTGCAATAATGATTGTGAATACAAGATTCCTTTTTCCGCTTTTAATTGCGTTTTCCGACATAATCTTCTCTCCCTAGCTGTGGAAATTGTGTGAGGATTTTTTGATGCCACTTATTTTATAGAAAATATTTTACTTATTATTGTGAATGTTTGCAAGCCTAGCATTTTTTGAATTTTTCTTAGTTTTTTTTACTTATTTGGAGCGCATTGAATTTTTTACTGTGCCCGCCACTCCGTGTCCGGTAGACTCCGCAGCATTTTATCCTGTAAAACAAGCAGCGCCAAGGAGGGCGCGTCATTTGTTAGCAAAAATACATGTGAGTTTTCCAATCGAGGCAGTGGGGTTGGTTGTTATCCTCTCTGCCTCACTTTTTTTAGCTTCCGGTGTATGACATGTCATTGATATTGCTCACATGGTGTTTGCCATTGCCATCCACGCTCATGTGCGATATTCCGCCAGCAGCCCCATGAATATCTATCCGCTGTAAGGATTCCACTTCAAGCCCAAGGAACATTGCATTCCAGATACCTAGCAGGTCTCCATGCGATACTATGACAATGTTTTCTTTGTCCCCAGCCATTATTTCTTGGTAAAATGGCAAAAGCCGCTTCCAGGCATCACGCCGGCTTTCCCCGTCAGAAAACAATCTGTCGTCAACCGTCTTTTCCTGGCATTCAAAGTTTTCTCTAAGCCACTGCACGGACTTTCCGCAACATTTCCCCAAGTTTCTTTCTCTAAGTTCCTGCCTAAGAACCGGCTCTGTTCCAAGGTATTTTGCAATCTCATCTGCGGTTTGCCTTGCCCTTTTTAGGTCCGAAGAATACAAGGCCACATCTTTTTCCTTTAGTTCATCTCCAAGCTTTCTTCCAATACAATCTGCCTCTGCCTTTCCCAGCTCCGTCAGATCCCAATCCGTCCATGAGCCAACCATTCCGTTCGTGTGATGAACTGACTGCGTGTGTTGAACTGTGATAATGTTTTTCATGGCAATTCTACTTTTTAAGCAGGATGTTGTTTACCTGTTCGGTAAGATAAAGTTCCGTCTCTGTCTCTGCAAAGTCATAGCTTTCTATTACAGACTTGTCATGTTTTTCCAGAACTTCCCTGTATCCGTAAGCGGTATCCTTTTTCTTGGGAAAGCGGATTGAAGTTGTAAAACTATCGGTAAGGGTAAGTCCATGCCTTGCGCCTATGTCTTTCCATTCATCCTTGGTGTAGAACTTGATGTGCCCGTCTTTTTTTAAGCGCATATAGTCATCAACAAACCTGTCCTTGTCACACTCGTTGGGGCAGGGGTCAGAGATAAAAAGCGCTCCTCCCTTCTTTAAGACCCTGCTCACTTCGCCAATGCTGTGCTCTATATCCGGGAAGTGGTGCAGGGAGTATCTTGTTACAAGCAGGTCAAAGGATTCCGCTTCAAAAGGAAAGTCTATTCCGTCATAGCTTACAAAGGAAAGGTTCTTTATTCCTTCTGCCTCTGCTCTTTCGCGGTTCTTGCCAAGCGCATCATTCACAATGTCAAGGCCTACAACTTGGCAGCCGGGATTGTTCTTTGCAAGCGGAAAAGAAAGGTATCCGCTTCCTGTTCCAAGATCAAGAATTCTCATGCCGCTGCTTATCTTCAAAAAGGCAAGAATCTTTTCCAAGTGCTCAGAGTCCTGGGTCTGCCTGTTGTAAAAATCTCCTGTGGCAAAACTTTCTTCAAAACCTTTGCGTGTGCTGGCTATGCTTTCTTTTATATCCATAGTTCATTTTATTCCATATATGTGCTTTTATTCCATAGCAAGGGAAATCAGTTTTTTTAAGTGAATGTCTACTGCATCAAAACATCTTACGGGGCAGTTGGCAGAATTAAGAATCAATGGCAGTTCTGTACACCCCAGTATGATTCCTTCTATTCCGTCGTCCTTTTTCATCCTGTTGATGATAGAGACCAATTCCGCAAAGACCATGTGCATGGTGATTGCGGTTAAAGAAACAACTTTTTGTAATACATTAGTGTGGATTCAGGGCCTGTGCCGCCAACCAATCCTATCTTTTTCATAAGAGCTCCTTTTGGCTTATTCCTTAGCTTGCTGCGGTGTGCGTTGATTGCAAGAGTTGGATTGCTTCTTCAAGGGTAATTATTTTTGCGTAACGCCTTCCCCACATAAACTCATTGAAATACTTGTAGGCGGTTTCCTTGTCAAAGTAGGGGTTGTCGTATGTTGAATTTGTGTATGCAGGAACAAATATGTTAAAGCCTTTTTCAAAGCCGCTTTTTATTGTTGCGTCCATGCAATAGTCTGTTGAGACTCCTATTGTTATAATGTCTTTTTCTCCCTTAGACTGAAGGTATTCAGTTAAACCTGTCATGGGATGGAAAGCGCTGTTTACATTTTTTTCAAAACGCCTTTCTCCGCTTCTTGGCGCAAAGTCTTCGTATATTTCATAATTGTCCGTGGCTTTGTCCAAGTCTTTGCCCGGGCCGTCGTCATGCTGAACGTATACAACTTCAACATTGTTTTCCCTTGCTACTGCGATTAAGTCTTTTATGTTTTTTTTTACCCTTTCAAATTCATATAGACTTTCGTTAAAGCATCCCTTTTGTGTGTCTACTACCAACAGTACCATTCATTGCTCCTTGGATTTTTGTATTTTAGCATTTTTGCGAGATTCCTTCTAGCAACATGCTGCCATGTCATTTTGCTATACTTGTTACTGTAGTGATGTTGCTGGTGTTACCCCTTGAATAAATAACATTGTTATGTTACTATATGCTAACTTTTATTAATTGGAGCGTACAATGGAACTTACTTTGGGCGACGTGCAGACAACTGCGCTTATTCCCCTTGCAATCAAGGCAAATGAGACAAAAAGGTCAAATGCAAGAATCAAGGACGAAATGGCCGTAAAGATTATCGAGACAATCGGTGTAGACACAAGGCCCTACGACAAATTCATGTCGCACGAAGGCGTTGTTGCCCGCACAATCATGCTGGACAAAAGTCTAAAGGAAATGATTGCGAAAAATCCTGACTCTGCAATCGTGAACATGGGCTGCGGCTTTGACAACCGTTTTGAGCGTGTGGACAACGGAAAGATTCTCTGGTTTGACCTTGACCTTCCCGATTCAATTGCCGTAAGAAAAAAGGCCTTCCCCCAAAGGGATCGCGTTACGATGATAGCAGGAAGCGTACTTGAAAGCGCATGGACAAAACTCATTCCCCAGGACAGGAATTTGATTTTTATTGCAGAAGGGCTTTTCATGTACTTTACTATGGAAGAAATTAAGCAGCTTTTGACGGTCCTAAAAACTTCTTTTAGGAAAGGTACCCTCATAGCCGAGCAGAACTGCAAGATGATGGTAAAGCAGCAGAAGCACCACGACACCGTAAAGAACACAAAGGCTGTCTTTAAAAGCGGAACCGATTCTGCCCAGGAGATTGCAGACCTTCTTCCCGGCATAAATCTTGTGGAAGAGCGCAGCTTTAACGAGGAGATGAAAAAACATTCAATACGGGGAAAAATCTTTGCGGCCATCTTTGGCAAATTCAACGACCGCTGGGCAACCTTTACATGGGGCGCCTAATTTTTCTTTATGGAGTTTTTCTGATGAAAAAAATAATAAAAAGTACCCTTGCTTTTTTTTGTCTTGCGCTTATTTCTTGCGGCGGAAAAAGAACCTTTAGGGATGGAACTTGGACTGGAAGCGGTGAGGGTAGGAACGGACCTGTAGAAGTTTCCGTTACAATTAAGGACGGCGAGGTTTGCGCTGCAGAGCTTTTGTCTGAACAGGAAACGGAAGGAATCGGAAAGCCAGCCATTCAGCCTATTCTGGAGCAGTTCCTTCAAAGCGGTGGTGATACGGATGACGTTGATACTGTAAGCGGTGCAACCGTTACAAGTGATGGTCTGCTTGATGCCCTTGATGCAGCCCTTGATTCCAGTGCCGGAAAGGAAAAGAAGAAGCATGTCTACAAAAACACCAAATGTGACATAGTAATAATTGGTGCAGGAGGTGCTGGTCTTGTTGCCGCAACGGAAGCTTCTCTTAGGGGGGCAAAGACAATCGTCCTTGAAAAAAGCCCCATCGTTGGCGGAAACACAAATTTTTCAACTGGCGGAATAAACGCTTCCTATACCAAGGAACAGAAGCGGCTTGGCATAGAGGATTCACCCGAAGTTTTTTATCAGGATACGATGCGGGGTGGCAAAAATCTGAATGACCCTGAGCTTGTAAGAACACTGGTGGACAATTCTGCTGCAATGGTTGAATGGCTACAGTCAGACATTGTTGGTGCCGATTTAAGCGACGTTGGAATTTTTGGCGGTGCAAGCAACAAGCGCATTCACAGGCCACGCGGAGGACAGGCAATTGGTGAGCATCTTGTTCCTCTTTTGCGGGAGGCTGCGGAAGAGCAGGGGGCAGACATACGCCTAAAGAACAGGGTTGTAGAAATCCTTATGGGAAAAGACGGGAATGCTTGCGGTGTTAGGGTTTCCTCGGGCTCTAGCGAGTACACGATCATGGCAAAGGCGGTAATCATTGCAACCGGCGGTTTTGGCGCAAACTCAAAAATGGTTGAGCAGTTCAGGCCCGACCTTGCAGGCTTTGGCACTACCAACCAGAGGGGGGCTACTGGAGACGCTTTTTCCATGGTGCAGAAGTTTGGCGCAGCAACAACACAAATGGATCAGATTCAGACTCACCCGACTGTGGTTCCAAAAAACGGTAGCATGATTACGGAGGCTGTCCGGGGAAACGGGGCTATTTTGCTTAATAGGAGCGGCATGCGTTTTGTAGACGAGATGCAGACCAGGGACCTTGTTTCAAAAGCAATTTTGGACTGTCCGGGCAAGACAGCTTTTCTTGTCTTTGACCAGGGTGTTAGGGAATCCCTAAAGGCAATTGAAAGCTATGCCGAGCACAATCTTCTTACGGAGGCACAAAGTCTTGGCGAGCTTGCAGAAAAGATTGGTCTTGATTCGGCTCAGGTTGAAAAATCTGTTGAAAGGTGGAATTCTTTTGTGGCGGAAAAGAAGGACAAGGATTTTGGACGGAACCCAAAGAGCATGGACAGGGCTATTGCTTCCCCTCCTTTTTATGCAATAGAAGTTGAGCCTGCCGTTCACCACACCATGGGCGGGCTTAAGATTAACAGCCGGGCGCAGGTCTTGAATGCCAGTGGAAAAATTATTCCGGGCTTGTATGCTGCGGGAGAAGTTACAGGCGGCATTCACGGTGCCAACCGCTTGGGTGGAAATGCCGTTGCGGACATCTGTGTCTTTGGAAAGATAGCTGCCGACAGCGCATTGAATCAAATAGGAAAATAAAAAAAGCGCCGTCCTTTTGAAGCTGCCTTAACTTTTTGGAAGCTTCTTGGGCGGCGCAATCATTCATTCAAGAATTCATTTTTTCTTGTTCACAATCTCCCTTGCAAATTTACCATGTTCCAAAACGATTGTCCTTTCTGCATATTCCGCAACTTCCGGGGCATGGGTAACAACTATTACCGTCCTGCCTTCCTTATGCAGCTGCTTAAAAATATCTATGACCATGTTTTCGTTTGCTTCGTCAAGGTTTCCTGTTGGCTCGTCTGCCAGAATCAGCTGGGGGCAGTTTATTAGGGCACGTGCTATGCAGACGCGCTGCTGCTCTCCGCCAGAAAGCTCGTGGGGAAGATGCCTTGCCCTTTGCGCAAGACCAACCCTTTCCAAAGCTTCCATGGCTTCTTTTTCGTCCGGCATGCTGTGGTAGTATTGCGAGACCATGACGTTTTCCACTGCGGTCAAATAATTTATCAGGTGGAACTGCTGGAAAATCAGTCCAATTTTGTCCCGCCTTATGTTTGTAAGGTTTGCAGAACTTTCCTTTGCTATGTTCCTGCCGTCCAGAAATACCTCTCCGCTTGTGGGCTTATCCATGCAGCCTATTATGTTCATCATGGTGCTCTTTCCCGAACCGGAAGGTCCCATAATGGCAACCCATTCTCCTTTTTCTACTTTCATGCTCACTTTGTGGAGGGCTGCCACTTCCACACTTCCCATTTTGTATATCTTTGAAATATCGTTAACTTCTAATAAAGCCATCATTCACCTCTCAATACTATTACAGGATCTACCGTTGCCGCGTTCCTTACAGGAATCATGCAGGCAATGCCGGTTGTTATGACAGAAACAAGAACCGTTACCGGAGCCAGCAAGGGCTGGAAGGAAATGCTTCTGCTGAATACGTTCATGCTCACTTTTTGTGCAAACCAAAATCCTAGTGCCACTCCTATTACGCCACCCAAGGCACCAAGAAAAAGACCTTCACCAAGGAATTCCTTTACAATGTTTTTGTTTGAAGCTCCAAGCGCTTTTTTTAGTCCTATCTCTTTTCGTCTTTCGGCAACCACGGCCATCATCGTCGTAGCAACGCAGACCATGGTAAGAATTAAAACAACAAGGGTTACAATCCAAACCAGGGACTGAAGCTTCTTTAGCACGCTGCCCTCGCTCTTTGTGACCCGCTTTACAAGCCGTGGACTTATGGAAGCTTCCGCATCAGAAATCTTTTTTGCAATCGCCTCAAGTTCCACTGCATTTGCGCTGATTGAACATTCTGCAAAATCGTAAAGACCTGAATTCTTCATCAGCAAGTCCATTTCTTTTTGGTCAATAAAAATGCAATCTTCCTCACCGCCACCAGTCTGGAGGATTCCGCTTACTGTAAAGCGTGCCGTAAATTCTTCTCCCTGCGAATCACTTCCTGAAAGGGAAATCCTGTCCCCAACTTTTGCGGCTACTGTCTGGGCAACCGTTTGTCCCAATAGAGCCTTCCCCTTTTCCTTGGGGTATTGTCCGCTTATTCCCCAGTAGGGTCTTGTCTTTTGCACTGCCAAAAAATCAATTCCACCCACCATGAAGGGAAGCCGGTTAAGGCTCATCGTCTCGTAGCGGAATGCCGTCAGTCCCACAAGGCTCTTTGCGGGAATTTGTGCCTCTGCCGCGTTAAGGGCTTTTTTGCCAATGTCTTCCGCACCTGCGCTTACAAGCATGAGGTTTGCACCGTATGAGCGGAATTCCTTTCCCATTTGCCGGGGAACGTCGTAGTAAATTGTTACAAGGCCAGAAAGGACTGTCGCCCCGATTGCAACGGCTAACAGTGCAACCAGCATGCGTGACCTTCTCCTTATAAGGGAGCTTGTAATCATCTTGAAATAAAATTTTTGCCTAGTCATTTATTATCTTCCGTGTAAAACTTCCGCGGGTTTGAGCGAAAGCAGCAGTTTTATGGACGGGACGGATCCTGCCATGGTTACTACAAAAATCAGAATGGCAACAAGGGGTATGACTGTTGCCTTTATGTTTATGGCTGAGTCAAATACGCTTTGTCCTATTATCTGTGCAAAGCCCAGGCCTGCAAAGTATCCGATTATTCCGCCAAGAATTGCAGTGATTAGAATTTCGGTAAGCACAAGGATTGAAATGGGGGCGTCGTGTGCGCCAATCGCTTTTAGAAGTCCTATTTCCTGTGCGCGTTCCATTACGCTTGCGGTAACAAGGTTTGAAATCCCCAGTGCGGAACCTATGAGGCTTAGTATTGTAATCAAAAGCATGAGCAGCTGCGTCTTGTTCAGAATTGCGCCCTCGCTTTCTGCAACCTGCCTTACTGCCTTTGCGCAAGAGTTTGAAATTACTTCCTGAATCTGGTAGCAGATTGAACTTACGTAGGCTGTGCAGTACCATGTGTCCCAGTCGTTGCGGTTAAGGCTTGACGGATCTTGTGCAGCCCTGCGAGCAAGGTCATTGTCCGGGGTTGTAAGCGCGCTGACTTCTATGCTGGTAACAAGGCCCGGTTTTTCAAAAAGCTTTTGGGCGGATTTTATTGTAATGTAAACCTTTTCGTCTTCATCGCTTCCAGAGTCAAAGATTCCTTTTACAATCCATGTTTGCCCCCTCTGCTTTCCCTCTGCTTTCCTAAAGAGGCTGATTGTGTCGCCTACTGAAATTCCGTTCCTTTTGGAAAATGCTGAACCGACCATTGCACCCGTATCATCACCGTCGTCCAACCATGAACCTTGAACAGACCACCATGTTTTCATGGCTGTCATTCCTGTGTCCAAAGTTTCACCTGTGGGAAGTTCCAGATGCTTTTTAAACCATGTTCCCGAAACAGAAACTTTTTTCCCGTCCTTTAGGTATGCGCTCGACTCAAAGTAAGGCGCAAAGTCTACTATGTTAAAGGCCCAGAAAATCGTCTTTATTTTTCCAAGCTCCTCTTCTTTTAGGAACTGAGAAATATTGTCGTCAAAACCGAACTCTTCGGTCAAAAGACTTGCGGACTGGGGAACCACCCTGATGTTTGCGCCATAAGTCTTTAGCTCCTGATTCACCTTGTCGCCCACGTCAAACATTACGTTCAGCATGGCAGTGGCAAGGGATGAACCAAGGGCAATCGTAAAGGCAATCATCAGCATTTTTTTCTTTTGGCGGCCCAAAGCCCTGAATACCATTCTCCAAAACATTTGTCCTCCTTAGAAGCGGTTGGCTTCCTTTTCCAAGTCTTCGGTGTAAACCTTAAGGCCCCCGTCCTCGATTTTTGAGTAAAGGGGAATTGGGTTGCAGCCGCCCTTTAGGCCTATGGTGTTGCGGTTCATTACAACGTCGCAGCGGTTGCAGACCACTTCGTCGCCTCTCTCGTAGTAGCCTACGTTTCCGCAGACTTCACATGCGTCAAATCCAACACCAAAATTGTTCCCCTTCTTTTGGACAACTATAAAGCGAACCTTCTTTCCTTTTTCACTTGTCCAGGTAAAGCGGTGCAGGTGTCCGTCCGCAATCTGTTCCAGCGGAATGAAGATTTCGTTTCCTTCAATCTGGAATTCTTCCGAAGGGGAAAGCTCCACAATTTTCTGGGATATTTTTCTGACTATGGTAAGGTCAATGCAAAAATAAGCTGAGAGCAAAAGCAGGAATATTCCCCAGCGGCGGTTCTTTTTTGCATTTGCCTTTAGCTTCCTGTGTTCAGCGGCGTTTGCGTATTCCCCGTGGATTTTTATGTTGTAGATGGTGAATGCGGCGGCGAATGCAATAAGGATAATCAGCGTAAACAAAAGGATTTTGTTTTCAAGCTCAAAAATAGTAAGCAGGTTTTTCTTTACGAATTTTGGCAGCTTGAATTTTCTTCTGTAATATGAATTGATGATTCCGATTAATGAAATAAGCAGGGCTGCGGAATTAAGGACAAGGTAGAACGTCGTGCAGACGGACGTGCACTTTTTTGGGGAAGTGAGCAGAACCTTGCGGAAGGCCAGGAAGAAAAGGAACAAAAGCAAGAATGCCAGAATCCAGCCTGTCATCCGCAAAAGAAAGTCCGTGCTAAAATAGGATTCGTCCATCCCTACAAAGTGAAAGGGTAGGGAAGCCATGGGAGGCAAGCGGTAGAAGAGAAGGGCGGAGAATGCAAGCAGACCCAAAAGGCCCGTTAAATTCTCTGCTGCCCCCAGTAATTTTTTCCGCTGGCACTTTGACTGCATGGCCGGCAAAATCCATGTCATAATGCAGTAGGCAAGCGAAAGACCCAGCGTTGCAAAAATCAAGTAAATGTTGTTTATCTGATTGTATTTTATGATTCTTCTGTCGCGCATAAGTGAAAAAACTAATGCAAGCGCGAAGATGATTCCTATAAAAATTGAATGAATCCTGCGGCTTCTCCCGCTTCCGAATCTGGATGCCAGGGACGTTATGATTGCAAGCAGCAGGGGCAGAAACAAAAGGTTCTGCACGATTTGATATAAATTCTTTGCCATGGTTTGTTAAAAAAAGAGCAAAAGCCATGCCCCGGTTTTGTCCGAAACATGGCTGCAAAATCACTTAGGGAAATCATTTAAGGAAAATGGCTTTCCCCAATCCATGAAATTAAATTAGTTGAATTCCGGCTCGACTTTCTTTCCGTCGAATGCCCAGTCCTTGAATTCAACTGTGAGAGGCTTGTCATTTGGCCAGTACTTCTGCAGTGTTGAACCAGGCTTTGTGTCTTCGTCTGTGTGGATGAAGTAGTTGTTTTCGGCAGGGCTGTGGATGATAAAGCGTGCTGTGTATGTTCCTGCCTTGTTCAGGTTGATGTTGGCTCCGTAGTGGGGACCGTCGGATGCATTCATCTGCATGAAGGTTCCTGTTGTTACGGATTCTCCGTTTGCCTGGTCTACGATTTCGTAGTCAACGGTAAGGCCTGGAACAAACTGGTCTACAACAAAGCCAAGGTCGTTGTCCATTGCGGCAATGTCTGCTTCTATGTGCATGGTGTAGTCCTTTCCAAACTGAAGGTTTCCTTCACCAGACTTCATGTCTACTGCCTGGAAATATACGCCGTTTACTGCAAGGAAACCTGCTTTCTGCTCGTCTCCAATGTCATGCTCAACGAAGCCGCCTTCATCTTCTTCTGCAACTTCTGCTGCTGCGGATGAAGCTGCCGGTGTTTCGGTAGCAGCAGCTGCCGGCTGGGAACCATTGCTCTTAGAGCAAGCAACAAATGCGAACGCCATTGCGGCGCCTGCGAGAACCAAAGACAATGTCTTTTTCATTAAAAAACTCCTTAAAGAATATGTATTCTTCTATTTTTAGCCGACTATGCGGCCTTTTTTGCCTTGTTTTTTGAAATAGCCAAGCCTGCTATAAGACTGCCCAAAACTATGGCCAGTGCAATAGCCTGTGCTATAAGTGATTCCTTGTAGGGGAAAATGCCAAGAAGTGAAATTGTTGGCACTCCCTCCACAACATGGGGAACAATCCAACCTGCGTCAACAAATTCGCTGATTCCTCCTCCAACGAAAGCAACCACCATGATGAACATAAGGATTGACGTGGCAAGGAAGAAGGGCTTTAGTGGCAAGCGCTTACCCGCAACTATGATTGCCTTGTATACAAAAATCAGCAGAATGGCAGATGCGGCAATTCCAAGCAGTACAGCCCACACAATTCCCGAACCGTCCGAACCCGCAAGCATTGCCTGGTAGAACAAAATAACTTCCGCCCCCTCGCGGAAAACCGCAAGAAAACATGTGAATGCAAGCCCGAACATGCTACTCTTGTCTATTGAAGTCTGAACCTTTCCCTTGATGAAGCTTGACCATGAAGCTTCCGAAGATTTTGAAATCATCCAGTTTGAAGTGTAGAAGAGAACTGCAACCGCAATGAACATGGTTACGCCTTCAACAACTTCCTGCCCCTGTCCGCTCGCAAAACCAAAGCGCGTAATTGCAATCAGGATTATTGCCATTACGATTGAAGCCAAAATACCCAGCATTGAACCGTTAAAGACTGGCCTTAGGCTTACTTCTTTTGCACTTACACCACTTTCCTTTGCTTCCAGTTTGTTGTTCTGGTTTATTTTTCTAAGGTAGGCAATGATGGCACCCACAATCAGAATTGCCTCAAAGCCTTCCCTTAAAAGAATCATCAGTGATGCGGCAACAGTTCCCCACCACTGTAGGCGGTTCTGTGATTTTGTAAGCGAAAGCGAAGTTTCTTCTATTAATAAGCCGAGCCTCTTGATGGACTTGGAGGTAAGGGTTTTGTCGGCCCGGCTTATAATCATGTTTTTTGTTTCCGTGTAAAGGTCAACTATTTCCCGGTCTTTTTCTTGAGACAGGCTCTTTATCACGTTTTCCTGGAATTTTGACTTTCCGTAGTAGCGGGCGTAGGCCTTGCGGAATTTTGGTTCTGCTGTTACCAAATGTCCTTCTTCGTACATCTTTGCGGCTTCATCAAATTCCTCGTTGAGTGTTTTTGCAAGTTCCGTCCATGACATTTGCGGCGGGTCAAGTTTTTGTGCATCTTCAAAGAGCATGGCTATTAGCGTGTCTGCTTCTGCCCTGACTTCGCCATTGTCCTTGCCGTTCCTTATTGCGCCCTTCACCCTGCTGAACTGGACTTCTACATTTCCTGCCCTGCTTCCACCTATGCGGCTTTGTGTGTTGCGCTCAAAACCGTCAACTTCGTAGTGGCCAAAGTAGGCATCATTAACCCGCTCGTAGGCTTTTTCCGCATCGCCTGATTCATAAAGCGAACATGCGTCATCAAGAATTCCCTGCATTTCCGTTGCCACGGCTTTCCATGATTTTGTGTCTGCCGCTGACGAAAGAATGAATATTGCTGTGAGTGAAAGGAGTGCGATATATCTTTTTAAGCTTTTCAAAACAAACCTCTGTAATTACTTTTTTGCAATTTGAGTTAGTGTATGCTAATATTAGCTTATGCTAACAATTTGTTCAAGCGGTTTTTTGAAAATTTTTTATTTTTTTGGGCTTGTTGACACTAATCGAGAAAGTAGGTAAACTCCCCTAAAAAAAAGTTAGTCTATGCTAATATTTTGAGGAGTTTATATGAAAAAAGTTAGGCCTATGGATTTTGCACTTTTGCTTGCTTCCCTAATATTGTGCCTTGGTACTGCCTTTGCTTTTTCTGCATGCGGTCCAAAGGAAGATGGTTCTTGGATGATGTGCCACTGGGCTGAACGGGTTGTGTTGCTGCAGGGAGCCATTTGTTCTCTGCTTGCGCTTGCAAGGCTTGTCTCTTTTAGGGACGGGGTTAAGCTGGGGCTTGGAGTTGCAATTTTTTTAAATTCACTGGCTGCGCTTTTTGTTCCCGGAAGGATAATTCCACTTTGCAAAATGGCAAACATGAGGTGCCATTTGGTTATGAAGCCTTCCGTCTTTACCGTGGCAATTTTACTCTGCCTGCTTTGCCTTTTGGACTCTGCCCTGCTTTTTAGAAAAGTTTATTCAAGGAAAAGTAACTGATGAAATTTACCCAATTGCCTTTTGCCAACCTGCTTGGTAAAAAAGGAAGGAGTGCTGCTCTTTTTTTATTTGCCCTTTTGCTTTCTCTTTCAATTTTTGGAGGAAGCCTGCTTCTTCTTTCTCTAAGGAAGGGGCTAAGAAGCCTTGAATACCGCCTTGGAGCCGACATCATTGTAACGCCGTCCGGTGCTTTTGTTAAGAAAGGACTAGAATCGATTCTGCTTTATGGAAACCGCACCACTTTTTATATGCCAAGAAGCCGCCTTGAAGAAACTCTTTCCGTTGACGGAGTGGAGAAGGCCAGTGCCCAGGTTTTCCTTGCAACATTAAGTTCTGGCTGCTGCTCGGTTGGTCTACAGATTATAGGTTTTGACCCCGCTAGTGATTTTACCGTACAGCCTTGGCTTACCAAAGATTTTGGCGGTGTGCTTGAAAAGGGAGACGTAATAATAGGAAGCAAGATTCTTTCTTCCGTTGGGGGAACTCTAAAATTTTTTGACGTGCCCTGCAAGGTTGTTGCCCAGCTTGGCGAAACAGGAACGGGATTGGACAATGCTGTTTACACAAGTATTGATACGATACAGGATTTGATAGATGCCTCCATACGAAAGGGGGTAAACGAAAAGATGCTAAAGGGGGCTGGGCGCTATATATCTTCCATCATGGTAAAAGCTGAAGAAGGACAGGACTTGGACGACTTGTGCCGGCGCATTGAGCATGACGTAAAGCAGGTAAAGGCTGTCCGCACAAAGAGCATGACAAGCGGTGTCTCCGACGGTTTGGCGGGTGTTTCAAAAGTTGTGGGCGTTATGGTCGGGATAATTTGGCTTCTTTGCCTTGTGGTTATGGCTGTTGTTTTTTCAATGACAATCGGAGAGCGCAAAAAAGAGTTTGCCGTTCTTCGCGTTATGGGGGCTTCCAGAAAAAAAGTTTCCTCTCTTGTGATGAGGGAAGCTTTTTTTGTGAACGCAGGAGGATGCATTTCTGGAATTTTCTTGGCATTGCTTTTTGCACTTTCCTTTCATCCGCTCATAAAAGAAAGCCTGAACCTTCCATTCCTCTTGCCCGGCGTGGCAGGAATGACTTTGCTGGCCATTTTTTCTTTTGTATTTTCAATGACGGCTTCTTTGCTTGCATCTTGCGGTACGGCTGCATCTATTTCCAAAATCGATACGGGACTTATCCTAAGGGAGGGAAACTAAATGCTTTTGAATCTGATGGGCATTTCAAAAAAATATTATAGGCCCACAAGGGAATCCAGTCATTTTGAGGCAGTAAGAAGCTGCGACCTTCAAATTCAAAGCGGCAGGGTTACAGAAATAATAGGCCGCTCTGGAAGCGGAAAAAGTACCCTGCTTTACATGGCTTCGGGGCTGTTGCTTCCTGACAGCGGAAAAGTTTTGCTGGATGAAAAAGACTTGTATGCAATGGGCGACAGGGAACTTTCCCTGCTTAGGAATAAGAATTTTGGCGTAATTCCCCAGGGACAGACAGGCCTCTTTGCACTGAACGTTTTGGAGAACGTTAAGCTTCCCGCAACTCTTTATGCGGATGGTGATGACTACGAGGAGCGTGCGCTTAATCTTTTGGATATGGTTGGAATACGCCACTTGGCCCATGCAAGGCTGAATGAGCTTTCCGGCGGGGAGATGCGGAGGATGGCGGTTGCCCGGGCCTTGCTGCTTGAACCTGGCATAATTTTTGCAGATGAGCCCACCGATGACCTTGACGATGAAAACACCAAGTACGTCCTTTCCCTGCTGCGTTCTGCTGCCGACCGAGGGGCAGCTGTGCTTCTTGTGACTCACGAAAGCGAGGCCAGAAACTATGCTGACAGTATTTACCGTATGGACGGCGGAAATCTTTTGCCTGTAAGTTAATCTTATCTAAAAACGCTTATTGACAACTAATAAAAGTTATATTATATTAATCATGGTTAGCAAATTGTAATAATGGTTTGCAAAATCTTATTCTCCCAAAAAGGGCAGTGGCGTGCCGGGCAGGATGGCTTTTGCAATTGTTTCATGTAAGGAGAAACATTATGCCCTTGTTATTTACTGATGCAGGACGTGAAGTCCAGATTAAGAAAATTGGTGGCGATTCTGCTGTAAAACAGCATCTTAATGAGCTTGGATTCAACGTGGGCTCTTCCGTTACTGTAATTTCCAAAGTCAGTACAGGTCTCATCGTAAAGGTTAAGGACTCGCGTCTTGCACTGGACAAGTCCATGGCCTCAAAGATTATCGTATAATTTTTCGCTTACATTTTTACCGCACTTTGTGTGCATTTTCTCATGGAATAGAGTTTCTTTGCAGCTTTTTGAAAGTGATTGGCAAAGGGACAGGAGAATGATAATGAATACTTTAAAAGATGCAAAGGTCGGCTCTACCGTAACTGTAGTCCGGCTGAATGGCGAGGGGGCTTTAAAACGCCGCCTTATGGACATGGGCTTTACAAAAGGATGCTCTGTTTACGTGCGCAAGGTGGCTCCACTTGGTGATCCTGTTGAAGTTACAATCAGGGGATATGAACTTTCTGTCCGCAAGGATGATGCGGAAAATATAGAGGTGGAATAAATGGCAACTAAAATAGCTTTGGCGGGAAACCCAAACTGCGGAAAAACGACTATGTTCAACTCCCTTACAGGTGCAACCCAGTATGTAGGTAACTGGCCGGGAGTAACTGTAGAAAAAAAAGAGGGAAAGGTTAAGGGGGCAAAAGAACTTGTTGTTACCGACTTGCCCGGTGTCTATTCGCTTTCTCCCTATACCAACGAAGAGGTTGTCTCCCGTGACTATCTTTGCAGCGAAGAGCCTTCTTCCGTAATCAACATTGTGGATTCAACAAACCTTGAGCGAAACCTCTACCTTACCACCCAGATTCTTGAACTTGGAAAGCCTGTCGTCATTGCACTAAACATGGTGGACTCTTTAAAAAAGAGCGGCGGCACTATAGACACTGCAAAGCTTTCCGAACGCCTTGGCTGCAAGGTTGTGGAAACGGTAGCCCTTCACGGAAAGGGTGTAAAAGAAGTTGCACTTGCTGCAGAAGAAGCCGCATCTTCCGGGGCAAAGGTTCCCCAGGCAACTTTTTCTGCTGATGTGGAAGAGGCAATTGCCAAGGTGGAAAAGCTCCTTCCTTCAAACGTAAAGGACGGACTTAAAAGATGGACTGCAATAAAAGTTTTGGAGCGCGACCAAAAGGTTCTTGAAAAAGTTTTGCTTTCTGCTGCCGAAGCTTCCAAGGCTGAATCTTTAACAAAGGAACTTGAGTCAAAGCTTGGTGATGACATTGAATCTATCATAACCAACGAACGCTATAACTACATAACAAATTTGCTAAAGGGTATTGTTACCAAGAAAGGCGAAAAGCTTACCACTTCCGACAAGATAGACAGAATCGTAACAAACCGCTGGCTTGGCCTCCCCATTTTTGCACTCGTAATGTGGTTCGTCTACTGGGTTTCCGTAACAACGATTGGTACTATGGGAACAGACTGGGCAAACGACACTGTTGCAGGCGGAATCCAGGGCTGGGTGGAAGAGTTGATGAACAATGCTGGTGCAAACGAAATCCTTACCGACTGCGTTGTAAACGGAATTCTTGGCGGACTTGGCGCTGTCTTTGGCTTCCTTCCTCAGATGGCAATTCTCTTCCTGCTTCTTTCCATTCTTGAAGATGTTGGCTACATGACCCGCATTGCATTCGTAATGGACAGAATCTTCCGCAAGTTTGGGCTTTCGGGTAAGTCATTCATTCCGCTCCTTATTTCTTCCGGCTGTGGAATTCCTGGAATCATGGCAAGCCGCACTATTGAAAACGAAAACGACCGCCGCATGACGATTATGACTACAACTTGGATTCCCTGCGGAGCAAAGCTTCCTGTAATAGCAATGTTTGGCGTAGTAATCGCTTCCAAGGTAACGGGAACAAACGGCTCCTGGGTTGGACCTTCCATGTACCTGATTGGCGTTGCCGCAGTTTTGATTGCAGCAATCATTCTTAAAAAGACAAAATACTTCCACGGTCCTGCAGCCCCCTTTGTTATGGAGCTTCCCCAGTACCACATTCCCCAGCTAAAGACCGTTCTGCTTCACACATGGGAACGCTTGTGGAGCTTTATAAAGAAGGCGGGAACAATTCTCTTCCTTGCATGCCTTGTAATGTGGTTCCTTTCAAGCTACGGATTTAATCCTGCACAAGAAGCTTATGTTGACGAAGAAGGAAATGCTGTAGAAGCAAGCGAGGGCGGATTTGGCCTTGTGGAAGATTCAGCGGATTCTGTTCTTGCCAAAGTTGGAAACGGTGTGCGCTACATCTCTATTCCGCTTGGATTTGGTGATGCGGAAAACGGATGGAAAGCAGCGGCATCTTCTATATCTGGCTTCTCCGCAAAAGAGGCGATTGTTACAACCATGGGCGTACTTGCAAACGTGGATGACGAGACAGCAGAGGCGGCACTTGAAGAAGAAGAGGCACAGAATGCTGTTTCTGATGCAGTTGGCGGATGGTTTGCTACTGCAATTGCAGCCTTTGCATTCCTCTTGTTCAACATGCTGGATTCACCTTGTCTTGCCGCAATTGCAACCATGGCAAATGAACTTAAGAGCCGCAAGTGGTTCTGGTTTGCAATACTGTTCCAGAATGTCTTTGCGTGGATTGTTACGCTTATATTCTACCAACTGGGAATGCTCTTTGCACACGGAGTGTTCGGTGTGGGAACAGTAATAGCCTTTGTGCTTTTGGCAGTATTGCTTGTTGCGCTTTTCCGCAAAAACCCTTATGCTGAAGCAGATAAGAAAGGCTCATTTGCTGCATAACTAGATTGTTCGTAAAAAAAGGAGGACGACATGGTAAGCATTGTTATAATTGTACTGATAGCTGTATACTGCGCTTTTGTCGTCCTCCATTTATTTAAAAAATTCTACACCGCAAAAAAAACAGGAACAGCCCCCTCTTGCTGCGGTTGTTCCAACAGCCCCACATGCAAATTGTGTGCCCAAAAGAAAGCCGCACAAAAGGATGTGGCAGAAAAAGATGCTGGAAAGAATGCAAGTGCAAAATAAGGTTAAATGCCGATTTTTTGTTACGATACTAACTGAACTGTTTAAACTATAAATTGAATCTGTAAGCTGATTTTTTTTAGCGGTGGCCTAGCAGCAGGGATTGGAGGGGCGTTAGTTGCCATTGTGAGAGACGTCCCCTGAGCCTGTGTCGAAGGGGCGGCGGTCACAATGGCAATGGAGCGGGTAGGGACCCGCGGAACCCCGGAAAGCCCCTTGCAGGATTGGCTCCCGAAGGGACAGTTTACCAAAAGACTGCTGCCCAAAAGAATAAAATCAAATATTTTTACTTTATAAGCCCGAACCTGTTCAGCGGCCAGATGCGGAGGCTTGCGCGGCCTAGTATTTTTGACCGGTTTACGAACTGCGGCTCCATGTTGCTGTAGTAGGTAATGGAAAGTTCGTCAAACTTGGTGATGGGGATTAGCTTGTAGTCGTAGCTGTGGCGCATGTCCAGAGAATTGTAGCGGTTGTCTCCCATCATAAAGTAGCAGTTTTCCGGTATGTAGCTTGGGCTGCCGTCGCTTGTGTTTGCGGGGAAGGCAGGCATGTTGCGCTGGTCAAGGCGTGCAAGGTAGGAGTTTAGCTTTTGCGCGTTGGCCATGTATTTTGCGATTGCCTCGTCGCTGCTCCATTCGGATGCGGAAACTCCGTCTGCAACAAGATTTGCTATTCTTGTGATTATTTTTCCGCACTCAAGTTTTATCATTACGTTCAAGCGGAAATTTGCATCTGAGTATAGGTCGCCGCCGACAAGTCCGTTTGAAAGGTACTGACTGTAGTTTGTCCAGCCTGTCATGAATCTTGCGAACCACTGGGCACCGCCGTTTTCCTGCAAAAGCTTTATTGCGTTCATGCTGATGTTGCTAAAGAAGTTGTATTCAAACAAGTCTTCCTGGGAAAACATAGATTCCAATTCTGCTTCTTCTGCGTCACCGCCCCTTGCATAGCGTTCAAAGTTTAGCGCAAGAAGCTTGCATTCATCCGCCGCTTTTGCAAGGTCAAGTGCTCTTCTTTCTTTTTCCGTATTGAGTACGTCCGTCCAGTCTTCTGCTGAAAGCGGAAAGTCACGCACCTTGTTCTTTGTTGCGGAGCCAAGGGAATTCAAGTCCCACATTGCCCACTTTTCATCATCGGGGCAAGGGGCAAACTGTCCGTTTGGACCGTCGGCTTTTGTACGCACGTAGAACTTTCCGTCCTGCATAAGAATCTGTTCGCCGGGAAGTCCAACTATGCGCTTTACCAGCGGGTCTGCCTTCTGCTCGCCATTTTCATCGCGGTCAAGAATCACGTGGTTAAGCGTAATCATGGAAACATAGTCAGAAATGATTTTCTTTACTTCCGAAGAATGGTCGCTTTTGTAGTGGGGGTTGCGCAGTACTATTACGTTGCCCCTTTTGTAGCGGTTGATGTAGGGAAGACCCACTTTGCTAAGGGGGAACCTTGGCCCTGCAACTGTTTTGAATACAAATACCCTGTCCTTAATAAGGAAGGTTGGTACCATTGATTCCGACGGTATAACGTAAAGCTGGAAGATAAAGATGTTGAGTATAAAGACTGCAAAGAGGCAGTAAACGATTGCATCCACCCATTCAACAATCTGGACTGCAAGGTAGGCTATGCCCTTGTAGCTTTTTTGCGGATACATCTTGCTTTCTTCTTCCCAGCTTGGGTTAAAGGTAAAGATGCGCTTGGGGTTAAGGTAATAGTAGACTATTATTCCAGAGACCACCGTTATTGCAATCCAAAGCAATATGCTGATCAGGTCAAAGACATAGGGATGCTCAGTTTTTCCTGCCCGTGCAAAAATAAAGCTTAGCAGGGTAAGGACTGTTTCGTATTCAAAAACCTTCCTTATAAAAGTGATGTGCTTTATTGAGTTCTTTTTTATTAGCATGTATGCCCCCGCAATGTAGACAAGGACAACAGCTAAAATTGCAATGGGAAAAGCCACTGCACTTATGTCTGCCTGCAAGGGAAAACATAAAGCCGCAAATATTATAGAAAGAACTATGTCGGCAAAAATCAGTTTCTTTAGGGTCTTCATAAAAGTTCCTTGTGCCTTAAAATTCCTTATGCCTTGAAGGAGTCAAGTCCTGCAAAGTCAAGAGTTGCAAAGTAGTCTTCCACCGTTTCCCTTCTGCGGATCTGCATTACGGAACCGTCACTCCTAAGCAAGAGTTCACCTGCGCGGAGTTTTCCGTTGTAGTTGAATCCCATGCTTCTTCCGTGGGCACCCGCATCGTGGATGATGAGCAAATCTCCCTTGTCTATCTTTGGAAGTGAACGCTGCACTGTAAACTTGTCGCAGTTTTCGCAGAGGCTTCCCGTAACGTCGTAAACGTGGTCAGCCGGAGCATTTTCTTTTCCGCTTACCGTTATTCCGTGCCATGCTCCGTACATACCAGGCCTCATCAGGTCTGCCATGCAGGCATCGCAACCAATGTAGTCGCGGTAGATGTGCTTTTCGTGGATAGCCGTAGTTACAAGCCAGCCGTAAGGGCCAGTGATTGGTCTTCCGCATTCAAAGCTAATGCCCATTGGGTCAAGACCTGCGGGAACAATCATCTGGTCGTAGAGCTTCCTTATTTCTTTTGCAACGTATTCAAGGTCAACCTTCTTCTGCTCAGGCTTGTATGGAATACCAACGCCACCGCCAAGGTCTACAAATTCTATGTTTACGCCAACTTCCTTCTGAACAAGGAGCACCATGTCAAAAACAATGCGGGCTGTGTCTGCAAAGAAGTCTGGGTTCAGCTCGTTGGAGGCAACCATCGTGTGCAGGCCAAAGTGCTTTACACCGTACTTTTTGCAAAGCTTGTAGCCTTCAATCATCTGTTCCTTTGTAAGACCGTACTTTGCTTCTTCCGGCTTACCGATAATTGAATTTCCGCCGTGCTTTTCTGAGCCAGGGTTGTAGCGGAAGCATACCGTGTCTGGAAGGGTTCCGCCAAGGGCATTGCGCACAAATTCAACGTGGGTTATGTCGTCAAAGTTTATGATGTTACCCTGTTTTGCCGCAAGAATGAATTCCTCTGCCGGAGTGTCGTTGCTTGTGAACATTACCATGTGGCCGGTCATGCCGCTCTTTTGGGCAAGAATAAGTTCTGGAAGGCTTGAACAGTCTGCGCCGCATCCTTCCTTTTCCAAAATTTTAAGGATGTATGGGTTGGGGCAAGCCTTTACCGCAAAAAATTCGCGGAATTTTGGGAAGATAGAAAATGCCTTTGTAAAGTAGCGGATGTTTTCTACAATGCCTTTTTCATCATAAAGATAAAATGGCGTGGGATATTTTTTTACAAGCTCCTTGAGCTCTTCATTTTTTAAAGGAAATGTATTCATAGCGCATATTATGCCATTTCTATTGAATTTTTACAATATTTAGGGTAGTTTTTATTGGGATAGCGTAGGTTGATTTTGATAATAAAATTGTAAACTATTTGGAGAAGAGTATGTTTATAAGAAAAAAGTTTTGCAAATCCTTATTCATTCTTTTTGCAGCGGCATTTCTTTTCTGCACAAATTCTTTTGCAAAGGAAAGTGCTTCAAGTGCAAAGGCTTCCGCTTCGGAAAAAGCTTCTGTACAAAAGGCAACGCTTACAAAAGAAAAGCCCCGCATGTTCTGGAAGATTAGCGGAACGGACAAAAATGGAAATCCTTCCGTAGTATACATTCAGGGAACGATTCATGTTGGCTCCAAAGAACTCTATCCCTTGGACAAGGAAGTTCTCGATGCCTTTAACAATGCAGACCGTATAGCAGGGGAACTTTCAAAAGACGACATGCAAAACATGCAGTTTTATGCCATGCGCCTTGTTCAGGAAAGCTTTCTAAAAGCAGACGGAAAAAAAGTCAGCGCCTGCCTTAGCCCGGAAGAAATAGAGACAATGAATTCCCTCTTGGGAAGCCCACAGGCCTTTGCCATGATTGACGGAGCGGAGCCTTGGGTTGCAGCCCTGACACTGTTGGAAAAGACAATTCAGGAGACGACTGAACTTACTTATGAATATTCTGTTGACAACTACTTTCTAAAGCTTGCCAATGATGCCGCGCGCAAAGTCGTGGGCCTGGACGACATTCAGGTTCAGATTGACATACTTACCTTTGGAACTTACGAACAGCAGCTTACCATACTAAAATCTTCTATAAAGGAATGTTCCGACGAAAAGTCAAAGGAAGAAACACGGGTGGAACTCAAGGCCCTTTACGATGCCTATCTTGCAGGTGACGTTGAAAAGCTAGCCTCCATCTCGGATGCTTCAAATGAAAGCGACATTGCGGAATACGGGGACTTTGGTGAGGAATACAAAAAGCTGGTCTACGACAAGCGCAACGAAGACTGGGCAAAAGACATAAAGGAATTTTTGGAAAATGGCGGAAGCACATTCATCTATGCTGGAGCAGCCCACTGGGTTGGAAAGAATTCCGTCTTTGACTATCTCCGCAAACAGGGCACAATCGAGTGAGTGTTAGGCTTAGGCTCGCAGTCCTGCTTGGCTTACTGGCAGTTCTTTTTGCGGCAACATCATGTGTCTCGCTTTCGGAAGCAGCCTCTCGTCTTTTTGGATACGATACTCCCCTGCTGGAAAAAGAAGAGGAAAGAATGCTCTGGAGAATCCGGGGCTACAATTCTCTGGGAAAGAAATTTACCGTATACATTCAGGGAACAATCCACGTTGGGGATGCAAGGCTTTATCCGCTGGAAAAAAGGGTGCTGCAGGCATTCCGTGCTTCGGACAGAATAGTTGCAGAGCTTAGCGCTTCCGACCTGGAAAAATTTTCTGATGAACTAAGGGAAAGGACCACCCACAGTTTTTCCAAGGCAGAAGGTCGTGTCGTTACAAAAAATCTTACCGCAGAAGAGAAGGAAAAGCTCCGCCTTATACTGGACCAGGAGAGTATTGATTTTCTTACCCTTCTTGAACCCTGGTGCATGATACTTGCCCTTTGTTCTTCCCCCCAAGCCCAGTCGGAACTTTCGGCAGATTTTTCGCTGGACGAATATTTTGCCAAGTTTGCAAAGGAAGAAAACAGGGAAATCCTTGGCCTTGAAACTTTGCAGGAGCAGCTGGATTCCATAAGCGGTGGAACTTACGAAGAGCAGCTTGGCCAGCTAAAGGAAATCCTTGAAGGAATAGACGCAGAAAAATTCAAGGAAGAGATGAACTCTGCCGCAAAGAATCTCTACGAAGCATATCTTTCCGGAGACCCAAAAAAACTGGAAGAACTTACAAGTGAAGACGAGCGCAACGAAAAGTGGGCAAAAAGAATTCAGTCTTATATGGAGATGGGAGGAACCACTTTTGTGTACGCTGGTGCTGCCCACTGGGTTGGAGAAAAATCCGTCTTTGCCTACCTGGAAGAGTGGGGGCTGATTCGGCAGGCCGCTGGAAGCTGCGCTGCGGGTTCACCAACCGTGGTTCAAGATTCGGGGTCAAAGTAAACTTCAATGTGATATTTGAATTCATCGTTTTCCATGGAAAGCATGTCTTGCAAGGAATAAGTCTTGCTCTGGAAAAAGACGGAATTCACATAGTAGCAAACCGGCAAGTGTTTGAATTCTGGGCGGTCAAAAATGTCCGTGTTCCAGTTTACGTCCTTTCCTAAAAAGAGCTGGTTGGCACGGTCTTCAATTTTCTGGTGGGAAGCGTAAATGTTTCTTTGTCCCTTTATTCCATATTCAGAAAGATAGTGCATTTGTTCTGGCGTTACATCGATTAAGTCGCCGTGTCCTTCATACAAGAGGGAGCCTTCTATTATATACTCTTTGTAAAGCTCAATCCCCTTTTCTGCACCGGAATCAAAATCCTGCTTTAGAATCTGCACCTTGTCGTAGAGGCTGTTCATCTTCCTGTTTATTTCAAGAATCAGGCTCTTGATTTTTTCTGTGTTCATGGGGGTCCAGATAAAGTTTTTGTTTTGGGCAAAAAAGCGGGCCTCCACTTCTGCGCGGATTTTTTCCTCTGTATTTTCGTGAATGCTTCCGGGGATGTTTTCTGCCATTGTTCCAGATCCGTGTTCCATGCTCATTTGTTTATCTCCAGCGGTATTATTCCCTGTGGCGTAAAGTCTCCTCTTAGGGCTGCAAAGATTGCCTGGTAGGAGTATGATGACCAGCTGTAGCCGCAGAGAATTGTGTCTGCCCAGTCAAAGTCGTCCAGTATGGTAACAGGAGACATTGTGGACATGATGATTACCCTCTTCCTTGAATTGCGCAGGCGTTTTGCAATGGAAGCCGAGTGTGCGTCAAACACGTTTATGATAATTGTGTCGTATGCAGAAGCAACGCTTGTAAGGTTAGAGGCGTTCCATTCATTCAGGTTGCTCTGGTCTTCTGTAAGTCCGTATGCAAAGTAGTAGGAATCTGCCCCCTGGTAGCGTTTTTTTCCTTCCTTTAAAAAATCAACGAAAGGTCCTGCAATAAGAACCCTGCCGCCTTCCTGGTTTTTGAAGGGAAATTCGCTGCCCTTTTTGTAAAGGCTTATTGAGCGGCATGCCTGTGAAAGAAAGAATTTTTGTCCTTCGCGGTCTGGAATAAGGGAATCAATCTGGGACTCGTCGGGGTAGAGTGGGGCGTAGTTGTCGCTCTTGAAATAATTCAGCTTTGCAAAAATAACCCTGTAGGCTGCGTCCTTTACCCTTGCGCGGAAGGCCTTGTCTGTATTCATCTTGCTTATGTTCTGGGTCCAAAGGCTGTCTCCCAATCCTGCTGTAGAAGAGGAGAGGATTATGTCGTTGCCGGCTTCTATTGCCATTGTAACCGCACGGCTCAAAGTTCCTGCAAAAGCCCATGCACCGTACATCATCATGTCGTCCGTAATGATAAGTCCGTCGTAGCCCATCTCTCCGCGCAAGATGTCGGTAAGCATTTTTTTTGAAAGGCTTGCCGGGTTATTGTCTATCTGGGGGAACATAAGGTGTCCGCTCATTATCGCTGGAATCCTTGCTTTTATAAGGTATTCAAAAGGCTTTAGCTCGCGGGAAACAAGGGTGTTGTAGTCAATTTGAATTTCTGGAAGCTTTCCGTGGCTGTCCAAGCTTGTGTCTCCGTGGCCGGGAAAGTGCTTGGCTGTTGGAATCACCCCCGCATCTATTGAACCCTGAGAAAATGCCTCTCCAAAGATGCCTGCCTTGTCTGCGTCTGAACCAAAGGAGCGTGAACCGATGATTGTTGAGTCAAGGTTTGTGTAAAGGTCTACCGATGGGGCAAAGTTCATGTTAATTCCAAGTGCGCTTATTTCCTTGTTGATATAATAGGAAGAATAATATGCGTCCATAGGGTAGCCTGAAGCACCGATTGCCATGTTGCCGGGTGTTTCGGAAGTGGAACCCTTTACGTGGCGAATCCAGCCGCCTTCCTGGTCTGTTGCAACAAAGAGCGGAATCTTGTAGGGACGGGCCGCCGCCTCTGTCTGTAGCATCTTTATTACCCGCGCAACCTGATGAATGTTGTCCGTGTTCCAACCAAAGACTTTTACGCTGCCAAGCCCCCTCTGCGTAACCCACTGGTGCAAAAGGGCATTTGGTTCTGCTCCAGCCCAGCCGAACATCAGAATCTGCGAAAGAAGTTCTGCGTTGTCCATGCGGTCTACAAGTGCCTGGGCAAGTACGTCGTTGTCTGCCTTTGTCCAAAAGTCAATCTTTTCTGGAAGCTTTGCGGCAAGGCTTTCCCTTTCTTTGTCGGTGTGCAGGAGAGTTTGTCCTGTTCCCGATGTCTGGGCCTTCTTTTGCATAAGGTCTACGGACTGGCTTTCAAGTGCCGGTGTAAGCAGGAGAAGCAGTGCCAGTACAAGAGATGATGACTTTTTTTTGCTAAATTTTATTACCTGCGGAAATTTCATTTGTATTCTTCCCCGCGCATTTTTCTTATGAATTTTTGTGCTGAATTTGCGGCTATTGCACCGTCTGCGCATGCCGTAACCACCTGCCTAAAGCTCTTGGAGCGGACGTCTCCGGCTGCGTAAAGACCCGGTATAGAAGTTTCCATGTCTTCGTTGGTGATTATGTAGCCGCCTTCATCTTTTTTAAGGGTTGAAAGAAGCTCTGTACGCGGAAGCATTCCCACGGAAACAAAGACTGCGTCTGTTGCAAGGTTTGACTTTTCTCCTGTAAGCGTGTCCGTAAGCTCAACGGAAGAAACCTTTGAATCTCCCAGAACAGCCGTTACATTTGAGTTGAATTTTACCGTAATGGCAGGATTTGAAAGCACCCTTTTTGCAACCGCCTCTTGTGCCCTAAAAGAGCCCTTGCGGTGAACGATGGTCACATGGCCTATTGTTGAAAGATAGGTTGCCTCGTCGCAAGCGCTGTCTCCGCCGCCAACAACCACGATTTTTTTGTTGCGGAAAAATGGGCCGTCGCAGGTAGCGCAGTAGGAAACACCGCGGCCAAAAAATTCCTTTTCGCCGGGTATGCCAAGCTTCCTGTGGTCTGCCCCCGTAGCAAGAAGGACTGCTGGTGCGGTAAAAGTTCCGGCAGAAGTTTTTACTGAATAATCATTCTGAATCTTATCTATAGAAGAAACTTGTGCCTGCAAAATTGTCGCGCCAAAGGATTCTGCCTGGGCCTTCATCTTTGCAATGAAGTCAAAGCCATTTGCTGCAGGAAAAAATCCGGGATAATTTTCCAGGTTAAAAATCATTGCCACCTGTCCGCCGGGAAGCCCTGCGTCCAAAAGCAGCGTCTTTAGCCCTCCGCGGGAAGCATACTGTGCCGCCGCCATGCCCGCCGGACCTGCGCCAACAATCACAAAGTCAAAATCATTATCCATACCCCAATTTTACACGATTTTCTTCCTTTTGTATATATTTTCAAGGGACGGAAAAGCATTGTAATGGAGACGGAATGGAAGTGCTTTTCCTGTTAAAATTAATGCTATCCCTGTTTCATAAGGTTTTGCACTTGTTGTGCGTACTTTTCCGTACAACCCTTTTCTTTTCGCTATAACCATGATATAATAGATGCTAAGCATTAAGGGCCAATACCCTGAAGGGAGAACATGCATGAAGAATGATGATGTCGCGCTTGACGGCAACAAGAACATAAACAATGCCCTTGACAGCCTTTATAGCCGCAAGCAAGCACCTTGGACAGCCTTTGCATTTATACTTCTACTCTATGCACTTGCAACCTTATTGGTCTTTAAGATTGGCATGAACGACGGCATCTTTAGTGTTTTTGGCAACCCAATTCCATATTCAATCTTTACCGGCGTTTTTTCGTCAGTGGCAAACCTTTGCATAATCTTTCTTGTGGTTTTCTTTAGAAAGCCAGGCTACATTACGGCGGTAGCCATACTGCTAACCCAGTTTCCCATAATGCTCATGCGCCTGATCGTAATGAAAAATTACACCGCCATTCCGGGCATCTTTTCCAACATCTTTACGCTCATTGCCATTACTATAATATTTGTCAGCAACATAGCCTTGCGTAACTACCAGCAGCGCATCCAGCACCAGGCTATTACCGACAGCCTAACTGGACTTCCCAACCGCTTTGCCTGTACGGAGCTTCTGGAAGAATTCATAAAACGCGAGCCCCATTTTGCGGTTGTTTCCATAGACCTTAACAATTTTAAGGGCATTAACGACACAATGGGGCACGAAGTTGGTAACAAGGTTCTTACGGAAGTGGCTTCCCGCTGGAAAAAGCTTGCAGACTCAGGGAAAACCCAGACTGTTGACTTTGTTACCCGTTTTAGCGGAGACGAGTTTACCCTTATAATCAGATGCTACAAGTCTGACGGCATGCTTTTGGACACAATCAACGCCTACAAGTCTGAGCTTGAAAAGACAATCACCATAGACAACTGCGACTACTTTCTTACGGCCTGCTTTGGCTATGCGGAATTCCCTGCTGATGCAAACAACGGAACCTTCCTGCTTTCCTGCGCGGATGCTGCCATGCACAACCTTAAGAAGCAGAACGGAGGCAACGGCATAATCCGCTTTGTTCCCGAACTGATGAGGACTGAGCACACCCTGGAAACCGAGCGCAAAATAAGAAGTGCCCTGGAAAACAACGGCATTTACCTGAACCTTCAGCCCCAGTACGACATGAATCACAAGCTGCGTGGCTTTGAGGCACTTGCCCGTATGAAAGACTTGGACGGTTCCATGATAAGCCCTGCGGAATTCATTCCGGTTGCAGAAAAGACAGGCCTTATTGACCGGGTGGACATAACCGTCTTTAAACAGGTTGTATCTTTCCTTGCAGACATACTTGCAAAAAAAGAAAGTGATATCATTGTGGGCTTTAACGTTTCCGTGCGCCATCTTATGAAAAATAATTTTATAGAAGAAATAAAAGAACTCATAAGCTCATCCGGGGTTCCTGCAAGGCATTTGGAACTTGAGATAACCGAATCAATCATGATAGATTCCGTAGACAAGGCACTTGAGCGCATAAAAGAAATAAAGGACATGGGCATAAAAATTGCCATAGACGATTTTGGAACCGGGTATTCTTCCTTGAACTACCTGAACAAGTTGCCCGCTGACCTTCTAAAAATAGACAAGGCCTTTATAGACCCGCTCAATTCAAGCGAAGCCTCCAAGCAGTACGTTGCCACAATTGTAAACATAGGCCACGTAATGAAGTTTGAAGTAATTTCCGAAGGTGTTGAAACTGAAGCCCAGCTCCAAACCCTGACTTCTATAGGCTGCGACTTTATCCAAGGCTACCTCTGGGGCAAACCTGTTTCAATAGAAGAAGCCGCCAAACTGGTGTGAGGCAGGAAAATCTAATTTAGTTCATGCAATAAAGATAGTATTATCAAGGCTCTGGTCGCAAACAGAATTCTGTTTGCACGAATTGCAAAAGATACCGCCAAAATGATTGATTATGTTTTCGGTTCATTGGGTTAATGAAAAGTATGTGAAAGAATAATCTTGATGCATTAGGCCTGTATATGCTATACTTGTATAGCAGACTGGTATTAGGAGGTGCTTATGTTGGCATTGAGATTAAAACCGGAATTGGAGAAGCGTTTGACAGATCTTGCATTGAAAACTGGCAGGACAAAGACCTTTTATGCGACAAAAGCCATAGAACAGCAGTTAGACGATATAGAAGACTACTATCTTGCTGAGCAGTCATATAATGAGTGGGTTGCAGAAGGTAAAAAGACTTATTCTTTTGATGAGGTCTTTAACTGATGTTCACAATTGAAATTGCTCCAAAGGCTGCAAAGCAAATTTCTAAACTGCAAGAAACGGAAAAATTGGCAATTAAGAATTATCTCAAAGAAAAAGTTTCGGTTGCAAAAGATAAAAAGGGGCTTTACGATATTGGTGGAACGGAGCTGGTTGGAAATTTGAAAGGCCTTTGGCGATTTAAGGATGCATCTTTCAGAAAATACAGGATAATCGGTTATTTGGAAGATGAGAAATTTTATATCACAGTTCTTGCAGTTGAAGGCCGATCTGATTCTTATAAAAATAAAGAAAAACTTGCAAAAAGAGCTCGAAAAGGCGATTTAAAGAAGTGACACATAACAAAGCTTCAAAGCGGGTGGCATTTAACCTTGTATTTTGTTGGCAAATGTTTTAGACTTTTAAAAATATGAAAAAGTTTTTTTTGCTTGCGCTACTTTGCCTGCTTTTTACCTCTTGCAGTTTTTTAATGAGTTCAATTGAGCTTCTTTATGATGAGGTGAGCCTTACCATAGAAAACGAAACAGATAGTAATGTAAAATTTATCTACATAGACCACGATAGTATGCCGGAGCTTCCTGTTACGGTGGAACCCGGTTCTTCGCGAAAGATAGACTTTTCGGAAACGAGCGGAACTTTTAGGGTTGAGTTTGTTTATGAAAGCATAACTTATGAAGACACCCTTTATCTTTCCGATGGCAACAAAACTTACAGCGTTTATCTGGATTCGGATTCGAAACTTAAGGTAAAGTTGGAAGGCTGTAAGAGTAGCCATCCGCATAGGCTTTAATAGATTTTGTAGCGGAGGCATGAGGCCGGATTGGAAGGGCGCGGAACGCGTTGCCGTCAGGCAATGGAGCCGAAAGACGGCACCCTGGAAAGCCGTTCCACGATGAATGCTTGTTTGCAGTTGTCATGACAGTACCAAAAGACGCTGCCGTCCAGAAAAGGAAAAATACATGGAAGTCAATTTTGGGCTCCACTTACAGAAAAGCTATCTGGCTACTTGACATTTTTTTGGGAATTTTGTAAAGTTCAAATTCCTGAAGATACTTCTCGGGCGAGGATGGTGAAAAAACAATGGCAACAATCAGCGTTGATGATAACGAGAATCTTGAAAAGGCAATTAAGCGCTTTAAGAGAATGGTTGAAAAAGAAGGTATTATCCGTGAATGGAAGAAGCGTGAATACTACGAAAAGCCTTCTACAATCCTCAACCGCAAGAACAAGACTTTGCAGCGCAAGTTGATGAAGAAGAACCACAAGGGTCATGATTCAAAATCATTCTAATGGCTTTTGTTTAAGGGCCTCCGTCCAAAAGCGGAGGTTCTTTTTTTTGTCCGCCAGCCTAATCCTGTTTTTTTCTGCACTCTTTTTTTCCTGTGCAAGCCTTTCGCAGAGTTCAAGCGAAGACCTTTCTGCTTTACAGGAAAAGCTTTCTTTAGAATCTTCCTATATTCCAAGCCGCTTTGAATGGTCGCCTTTGTGCAGGGGGATTGATACTTTCCGCTTTGAGGATAGGGACCTTCCCTTGGTTTACTATGTGGTGCGCATTGATTTGTCTGAGCCTACGCTTTCTCTTGCCTGCGTTAAGGGGAGCGTTTCTTCTGCCGCGAGGAAGTCTTGTGTCAGGGTTGCCTTTAATGCCACCCAGTTTGAGAGCAAATTCTATGTTTTTAACAGGCTAAAGGGTGTTTTCCGCATGGACGGTAAGGAGGTAAGCCTGCCTGTGGAAAAATATGCAGCGCTTTTGTTTGAGTCTTCTTTGAAAAATGGGGCTTGCGGTGAGGGCTTTAGGGCTTCCATTGTGGGGAACCAGACGGAGGAGGCTCTTTTGGGCTGGAAGAATGCAGTGGGGGGATTTTTTGTTGTGCTAAAGGACGGTGTTCCCTGCCAGTTTAAGGTTCAGTCGCTTAGGGCTCGCGTGGGGGTGGGGCTTAGCGGGAATGCAAAGACTATGTATGTTCTTGTAGTGGAAGAAAATAACAGCTGTGGGCTTTCCTACGGGCATTGCGCGCTTTTGTTTAAGGCTTTGGGCTGCAGTGATGCAATGGAATTTGACGGCGGGCATTCAACTGCTCTTTATATTGACGGGAAGAGTGTGCTTTTGGGCTATCCCTGGCGCAAGTCCTTGAATGCAATTGTGGTTGTGTCCAATGAATGATGCAAAACAAAATCAAAAAATCATTACAATTTACCGATAAATTTATATGCGTAACAAAATTTTTTATGTCAAAATAGTTTTTAGTCTCGTTTTACTTTTTAAGGCAGCGGGGGCTTTTTGTCAGCAGGATTTGAGTGCTGGCGAAGCGGATGACCCGATGACCGTTTTTCAGAGCGACATTTATGTTGAATACAATGACGGAAAGCTTCCGGGTACTGATCCCAAGGGCGTGAATCTTTACGTAAGGAAAAAAGACGGCGTGGAGAGTGTGCTTTTGGTGGAAACTTCAACAGACCCAGAGGGCAAGATGGACAACTATGCCTACCGTGCTGAACAGTTCAACCCGGTTAACGGTCATGAGCGCCGTCTTCTTAACGGAAACTTTCTTGAAAGCAGGGGAGCGCGTTATTCGCTGGTTTCTTCCACGGTGACTAAGCATCCAAAGCTTGGCGACTGTTTTTTAATTTATATTCCTCCGGTAATCATATACGGCTATCCTTGGGAAAGGCACGGTTCGGTAACTCTTGGAAAGGGTACTTTTGTTAACGTGCGCACTTTCCAGAAGAAATATGCGGATTACACTGGCCGCTACAAGGACAACCCCTTTGTCTTTGACTTTAACAGTGCGGCTCCAAATTCAAAGGAACTTGCCGAGCAAAAGAAGAAGTGGCAGGAAGCGGAGGAAGAGGCAAAGAGGAAGCAGGCAGAGCTTGAGGCTCAGGAAGCTGAACGCAGACGGCTGTCCCGCCTAGCAAACGAAGAGGCTGCCCGCAAAAGAAAGCAGGCCATAGAAGAGGAAATGGAGGCAAGACGCAAGCAGGCAGAACTTGCCCAAAAGGAAGCTGAGCAAAAGCGGCTCGAAGAAGAAAGACTCCGCGAGGAAGAAGCAAGGCGCAAACAGGAAGAGCTTGCCCAAAAAGAGGCTGAACGCAAGAGGCAGGAAAAACTTGCCCAGGAAGAAGCTGAGCGCAAGAAGGAAGAAGCAAGAAAGGCGGAAGAAGAAGCCAAGCGCAAGCAGGAAGAACTTGCCAAAAAGGAAAAAGAGTCCGTTGAACTAGTGGGTGGAATTGATCCCAAGGCCGCAAAGAAATTCAAGGAAATTTCTAACGCGGGCGGTGGCCTTCTAACCTATTCAAAAGGACCCCAGACTCTTACCAAGGACCTTGTAAAGCTTATGGACAGCATTGAGCCAAAGGACAAGGTGGACATAGTTTTTGCGGTGGACACAACCGGCAGTATGAGAAACGACATGAAGACCCTGCGCGCAAAGTGGGTTCCCGAACTAAGAAAGCAGCTTAGGGAATTCAAGGACATACGCATGGGGCTTTTGTGCTACCGTGACTACAAGGATGACTATTCTCTTAACGGACTTCCTGTAAAGATGTTCAACTTTACCAGCGATGTTGATACCTTTGTAAAATACCTGAATACACCGGTAATACGCGGCCTTGAGGGTGGTGATGTGCCTGAGGCTGTTTACGAGGCACTTTATGCCAGCATCTACTTCTACAAGTGGCGCGACGATGCACAAAAGGTGATTATCCTTATTGGTGACGCAGAACCTCACCGTACCCCCCGCGGTCCAAAGAAAATTACCCAGAAAACTGTTACGGAAGCCGCCAACCGCAAGGGCATAAAACTAAACTGCATCATCGTACCAAACACCAAATAAAAAGTGAATGGTAACTTAGCAGATACAGGCTTATTCTTCTCGTTTTTGTTAGTTGGACTTTAGCTGGGCCCACTCGCTTGGCTTTAGTCCGGTCGTGGCATGGAAGGACTTTATGAAGTGCTTGGAGTCACGGTAGCCGCACTTTTGCGAAACCTCGTAGACCTTGTAGATTCCAAGTTCCAGAAGTTCCTTTGCCTTGTTTATCCTAAGCTTCTTTAGGTACTCATTAAAGCTGGATCCTGTCTGTTCCTTGAATTTTTCGGAGAACCAGGTGTAGTTTGCGGAGACATAGTTTGACACCGTGGCCATGCTTATGTCCGGGTTGGTGAAATTCTTTTCCATATACTCTATTGCCTTTGTTACAAAAGGAGTGCCACCGTTCTGCTTGTTGAAAATTGCAGCTAGGTATATTACGTAGTCCGTTACGAATGACTTCCATTCTTCCACGGAAGCGGAGCGGAAAAGCCTTTCTATCATCACTTCCTTTGAATGCAGGTAAGCGTCGTTTTGGCTTATGGAAAGATAGCGGCGGAAAAGACCTTCAAGAATTTTTTCGTAAAGGTAAAGGAGCCTTGCGCTTTTTTGCCCGTCTTCCATTCCGCTAAAATCAAAAAGACTTTTTATGCACTTTAGTACGCTTTCAAAATCATGCAGTTCCACGAAAGAGATGCATTTTTCCCAATTTGCCTCTATGTCGCCAAAATTTTCTCCTGCCTGCTCATCGCTGAATTTAAAGATGCCGCAGTGCTTTTGCGGAAAGTAGCAGGAAAGAAGAGCCTCTTGCGCCTGGGTCTTTATCTTCTTTAAATTTGACTGGGCTTCGGGGGCAGAATAAAGGGGGCTTATTCCTGTGTACATGTTTGAAAGCTCATCGGAAGAGGTTATTTTTTCAAGTGCCTCGCAGGGGATTATAAAAAATCGGCAGATTGAATTTTCGCTAAGGAAGAAGCAGGGGGAGCTTCCCGTAATCCTGTTGAGGGTCTCCCTGGCCTTGTGACCGTTGATTGCAATGCAGTAGAGGCCGCCCGGAAACTGTTCCCGTGGAAAAGACAGAGGGTTTGAATCGCTGTTGTTTGCAATTTCCTGCATAAGGGACTCGTTCATTTTTTTGCGGCTTTCCTTTGCAAGCTGAATGCCCTTGTTTACCGCAGAAATGAATTCTTCCCTGTCCACGGGTTTTAGCACGTATGCCAAGGCCCCGCTTGTTATTGCGGCTTTTGCGTAGGAAAAGTCATCGTAGCCGCTAAGCACAATCATGTAGGGCTTTTTTGCAAGGGCAGAAATTTTTTCCATAAGGGCAACTCCGTCAGTGCCGGGCATCCTTATGTCCGTAATCAAAAGGTCGGGAAATTCGCTTGTGCAAATTGTAAAGGCTTCTTCTCCGTTCCTTGCCTCAAGAATGGAAATGTCTTCCTTTACGTTTGTCAGGATGATTTTTTTTATTCCCGCGCGGATTGTCTTTTCGTCATCAGCAAGTAAAATCTTAAACACTTAGGTCTCCTTTTGGAACAGGAATTTTTATGAGCGTGCCCTTTCCCTTTTCCGATTCAATTTGAATTTTGTATCCGTCTCCGTAGAACATAAAAAGCCTCTGCTGGATGTTCTTTATGCCGATGTGGCCCGTAGTCTTTTCTTCTACGCTTTCTTTCTTTAGGTAATCAAGTATGCTGTCTATCTGCTTTTGTTCCATTCCGCAGCCAAAGTCTTGCACGCAAAGATAGAGTATGTCTCCTTCTTCCTGGGTAAATACTTTTATGACCGAATCCTTTGCCTGTCCTTCTATTGCATGGTAGAAGGCGTTTTCTACCAAAGGCTGCAGTACCATCTTTGGAATGTTAAGGTGAAGGTATTTTTCGTCGGCCTCTGTTTCCAGGGTTATTATGTAGTCGTTGCGCAAATTCAGAAGATAGATGTAGGACTGGATGTATTCAATTTCTTTTGCAAGCTCCACAAAATGAACCCGCCAGCGCAAGCAGTAGTGCATCATCTTTCCAAGAACCGCAATGGTCTGGGCAATGGTGTCTTCGTCCGCAAGAACGGCTTGCATTCTTATTGTCTCAAGGACGTTAAAGAGGAAGTGGGCATTTATCTGGTTCTGCATGGCCTTAAGTTCCGTTTCCGCAATAAGCTGCTGTTCCTTCTTTATCTGGGCAATTTGGTTCTGTAGCTGAGAGGTCATCTTGTTGAAGGTCTTTTGTGCCTGGCCAACTTCGTCGTCTCCTTCAACGTTTATCTGAACCCCAAGCTCGCCAAGCTGGACCTTCCGCATTCCGTGTATTACGGAAAAAACGCCGCGCATTATTTTTCCGGTGGTGAATTTTATCAGGTAGAAAAGAAGCACCGCAGAAAACAAAAGCGACAGTACAAGGGCTATTATGATTCCCGCAACGGCTTTTGAGATTACGGATGTGGAACAGGTGTGGACAAAAATTGTGCCCAGTTCTTTTGACCTTTGCCAGATGAGGATTTTTCCCTTGTAGATGGTGCAGTGAATTTCTTCCTTGTTATTTGCCTTGAAGTATTCCTTTTCAAGATGATTTATGTATTTTTCTCCAAGTTCCTGCTGGACGAATTTTATGGAGTCGTTTGTTATGTTAAAGAAGTGGCTGCCGGAACCGCTTCGTCCCAGCGTAAAGACGTAGTCGTTTTCCCATGGGCTTTGCTGTTTGTAAAGGAAGGGAAAAAATGTCTTCATTGAATAGGAAATTTGCAGGTAGCCTATGGATCTTTTTCCCAAAAGGAGTTCCCTTGTTGCGCAGACGGAAAGCTCTTCGTTGCGCCTGTCGTTTATGTACTTTGCAGAGTAGTTGAATTCCCAAGGCTTTAGGGCAGGGAGGTTTGTTCTGGGAAAGCGCAGGATTACCGGCCAGCGTTCCGGGATGATGGTTCGCGGTGTAAAAATGCGGATTGCGTTAAAGGGCTCAAGGGTAAGCATGCGTTCAAAGTCGGAAGCCTTTCGCCTTGTTATGTCTACAATCTGTGCGTCTGTGTAGTTTTCCGGCATTGCAAGCATAAGGTTAAGCTCGTTGTCCGCAAAGACCATGGTCTTCATTCTGTTAACGGTGTCAATCTTTTGGATGATGGAATCTACGTTCTGCTTCATGTAAAGGCTGCAGAATTCTATGAGTTCTTGCCTTTGCCTTGTGATTGTCTTGCTGATGATTAGGGTGAACAAGAGGGCCACCGGAATAAAGACAAGGCAGGTGTATACGAGTACGACTTTTGTGGAAAAGCTGAATTTGAGCCGCCGTAATAGTTCGCGGATTTTTTTTGTAAGAATGTGTTTCATGCCGTAAAAACTATCCCTTCCATATTATAGCGGGCTGAAGTAAAAAATGCAATTTTGCCTTGAAAAATAAGCCTACTGATTTGCCTCTAGCCCCAGCTTCCTTTTGTTGTCATTCATTATTTTGGTTTGGAGCTGGACGAGTTTCTTGTATTTTTCTGTGTGCTTAATTTGGTTGTATTCATTTAGGATAAGGTCAAAGTCTTTTTCGCTTTCCGAAAGGAGCAGGTTTTGGAGCGTTGTTCCCCAGCGGCGCAACACTTCCTGATGGGTTAGGCTTTCGTCTGAATTTGGCGGAAGGATTATTGCATCGTAGGCAAAATACTGCTCTACGTATGGTCTTGTCCACAATTCTGGTTGGGAGACTGCGGGAGAAAGCTTTTGCTTCCACTGGGCCTGCCATCCTGAGTCCATTAGCATCCAGTAGGTGTAAAGAACCCCTTCCTTTTCTTCCAGGGCATTTTTGTTCCTAAGGGCAAGCTCTTCCACTTGCGGTAAAAGCTCGGGCTTGCCTTCTACCATGGAATAGGTTTTTCCTTCCTGGCCAAAGTAGGTGTCCATCTGGCCTTCTTCCGAAATTAGGTAAGTCAGAAACTGTATTGCCCGCGCTGGATCCTTGCATTTTTTTGAGATGAAGGTTAGCGTCCAGCCGGAAATTCCCATGCAGGAAAGCTTGGGTTTTTCTCCGCGTGAATTTGCCGGCCCCTTTACCGCAATGTAGGTGCCATTCTTGTTTTTTTGGTAGAGGGAGTTCTGGGCATTCTGCATGTCCCAGTTATAATATAGAAGGCAAAAGTAGAGTCCCTTTTCTGCCTTTTCTTCTATCTGGGCCCGCTTGTCTACAAAAACTTCTTTTGGCATTAGTCCAAGTTCATGCGCCTTTCTAAAGGTTTTGAGCCAGATGATGTAGTCCGGGTTTTCCGTAAGGCCTGTTGAATAGTCCACGAAATTTCCGTCCTGCTCCGGGGGGATTGCAAGAAAGTGGCAGAGGGTTTCCTGAAGCTTTTGGCATCCCGTGGCGGTAAATTCGTCCGTGCCGAAGGGGATTAGAGGTTCTCCGTTTACCAGGGGAAATTTTTCTTTTGCGCTTTTTAGTGCGGCAAGAAAGCCCTGCGGTGTGGACATGTCCGGTGAGCCTATTGCCTCGTAGATGTCCCTGCGGACAAGGAAGGTCTCGTGGGAGGTAAGGTTTCCCTTGTACTTATTGTAATCCTGCAGGGTAAAAGAAGCGTTGGGGTAGCCAAAAACATGGCCGTGTTCCTGGGTGTACCAGTTGAGCTTGTCTTTTGATGCGGCGGTAAAGAAATAGGGGTCGTATTCTTTTGCAAGCCATTCAAGGGGATAGACCCTGCGCGCGTTTATCATTTCGGTAACAAGGCTTTGGCGGCAGTCCAGGGTTATTATGTCTGGCAGGGTGTCCGCTACAATCATTGAGCCAAGCTCTTCGTTTTCGTTTCCCTGGGGAGTTATAAAGTCTATGCTTACGCCAGTTTTGTCCGTGATGTATTTGGAGACGGTTGAATTTCCCCACTTTCCCTTGAACCAGCTGTAGTTTATGTACCAGGTAAAGCTTATGGGCTTTTGTGCGTTTAGCTTCCAGCCGGGAACTTCTTTACTACCGCTTAGGGTCTGGTCCTGGCTTTTGGGCCTTTCGCATGAACTTAGCGTTGCGATTGCAAGAATTGCCAGAGAGAGGGTGATAAACAAGATGTTACTTTTTTTCATTTGCACTTCTCCCAACCAAACCTACGCCCGATTGTAGGGGCGCGGAACGCGTTGCCGAAAGGCAATGAAGCGTAATTAAGATTATATACTGTCAGCGGGGATATAACAGGATTGCAGATTTCAGTACGGTGTTAATTGTTCGGTTTTTTGAACTTTGCATTTGACATAAAGGCCCTTTCTGCTTTACTGTAAAAATAGGGAAGAAAAACTCTAAAATTTGTATCTTTTTAGAGGCTGAAAGGCTTTGGAGGCAAAATTATGGCGGCTGATGAAAATTTTGTAATGCTAAACGGCGAGCAGTTTTATAAAATTCAAGACTATGACTTGATGGAAGATTTTTTTATGACCATAACGAGTTCCTCGGACGTGTGGAACTTTTGCTGGTCTCAGGGCGGTGTTACTGCCGGCAGAATGGACGCGAACCATGCTGTTTTTCCATACTACACGGCGGACAAGGTTTCCGATGCAAAGACTGTGACCGGTCCCTATACGGCTCTTGCGGTTAAGTCTGGTGACAAGGTTGTCCTTTGGGAACCCTTTGCATCCCTTTCTTCGACTCCGGCTGTTCGCGCTGCGGCAAATCCTTCTGTATCGAGGGCAATTTACAAGAACACCAACGGTACGGAAGTTATTTTTGAGGAAAAGAATTCCGCTCTTGGCCTTACCTTCCGCTACGGTTGGACAAGTTCCGACAAATTTGGCATTGTGCGCAAGGTCCAGGTGGAAAACAATGGTTCTTGCCCGGTTGAGTTTTCCATTCTTGACGGCTGCCAGAACATAATGCCTGCTGCTGCCGCAAGTGAGTTGCAGAACAATTCCAGCGTTCTTTTGGATGCCTACAAGCAGTCGGACATGGACAGGGAAAGTTCCCTTGCACTTTTTTCTCTTTCTTCCGTGGTGTCGGACAAGGCTGAACCCAGTGAGTGTCTTCTTGCCAACACCTGCTGGTTTACGGACGGAACTACAATGATTTCGCCTGACACGCCAATTAAGTTTGCCATTCTTGCGCGAGAGGGACTTCCGCAGGCAGATTCACTTTTGGGCGAGGACGTTGTTAAGGGAAAGCGTGCCTCATGCTTTATATGCAAAAAGCTGACCCTTGCTGCGGGCGAAAAGGATGCTTGGAGCCAGGTCTTTGACACTTTCCTTGATTCTTCCCGCGTGGCCAATTTGAAGAAGCTTCTTATGGACAGGGCCAAGGCTAAAGAGGCGCTTGAAAAAGACGTTGCTGACTGCAAGAAGGAGATGGACTCTTTTATTGCCCAGGCTGACGGTATGCAGGACACAGCCGACAAGATGACTTGTGTGCACCATGCGGCAAACGTAATGTTCAATATAATGAGGGGCGGAATCTTTGCAGACGGTGGAAGGATAAGCCCTGCCGACTTTATGCGCTTTGTAGGGGAAAGAAACAAGGAACTTGTACCCTTGGCGGAAAAAATGCTTTCCTGCTTTAAGGGAAAGGCTCTTGTGGCCCGGTCTGAGCTTGTTGATTCTGCCAAGAATTCTGGACATCCCCTTTTGCTTAAGCTTGCCCTTGAATATATGCCGCTTACCTTCTCCAGACGGCATGGGGACCCGAGCAGACCTTGGAACAAATTCAACATAAAGCTCCGCGACGAATTTGGCAACAAAATCCTTAACTACGAGGGCAACTGGCGCGACATCTTCCAGAACTGGGAGGCCCTTTCTTATTCCTATCCAGAGTACACGCCTTCCATGATTTGTGCCTTCCTTAACAACATGACCTTTGACGGATTCAATCCTTACAGAATCTTCCGCGGTGGCCTTGACTGGGAAGTTCCTGAACCAAACAATCCTTGGGCCTTTATTGGCTACTGGGGAGACCACCAGGTTATCTACCTGCAGAAGCTTTTGGAAAGGCAGAATGAGCTTGACCGTGACTTTTTGCTTTCTGCTCTTACGACAAGGCTCTTTAGCTCGGCGGCTGTTCCCTACAGAATCAAAGACTTTAAGAGCATACTCAAGAACCCCCGCGACACGATTTTCTTTGACCGCGAGACAAGCAACGCTTTGATTAAGGCTGCCAAAGAGAAGGGTGGGGACGCAAAGCTTGTTGCCGCTAAGGACGGAAGCATTGCCCTTGTTACGCTTACCCAGAAACTGCTGCAGATTGTCATAAGCAAGGCGGCTAACCTTGTGCCGGGCGGCGGAATATGGCTTAACACCCAAAGGCCTGAATGGAACGACGCCAACAATGCGCTTGCCGGATGGGGGCTTTCCGTTGTTACCAGCTGCTACCTTAACCGCTACCTTACCTTCCTGCAGACCCTTTTTGCCCAGTCCCAGGACAAGACTTTTGCCGTAAGCGAAGAGACTGCCCTTGCCTTTAGAAAGCTTTCTGAGCATTTTGCTGAGCACAAGGATCGTAAGGATAAGCTTTCCGGTGCTGAACTTTACGATTTTGTCTGCAAGTCGGGAGAAATTTTTGAAGAAGAGCGCAATTCCCTCTATAATAATGGCTTTGGGGCGGAGACATTCCTTGGCAAAGAGGAAATTTTAAGCGGACTTGGCCTTATAAAAGCAGCCGTTGTCTATACCGTAAGGGCCAACAAGAGAAGCGACGGTCTTTACCATTCCTACAACGTTCTTGTGCCAGGGGAAAAATCATTCAGCATAAAGTATTTGCAGGAAATGCTTGAAGGACAGGTTGCGGTTTTGTCTTCCCAGCTTCTTGGCGGAAAGGAATGCGTGGACGTGCTTAAGGCCCTGCGTTCCAGCCGCATTTATGAGAAAAGGCAGAATTCCTACATGCTTTACCCCAACAAGGAACTGCCAAAGTTTGAGGAAAAGAACAATATAGCTTCTTCTATGCTGCAGAATCTTAAGGACTTTGTCGTCCGCTCAGAGGGAAGGGTTGTTTGCCAGGATGCAAACGGAGTCTACCACTTTAACCCGGCCTTCCTTAACGCCCGCATAATGCAGGACTATATCCATTCTCTTTCTGATGCAATGAAGCCTAGCGCGGAAGAAGAAAAGGAGCTGCTTGCCCTTTACGAAAAGATTTTCAACCATTCAAGCTTTACCGGCCGCTCTGGAACCTTCTATGCTTACGAGGGCCTTGGAAGCATCTACTGGCACATGGTTTCCAAACTGCTTCTTGCCGTGCAGGAAAACGTGGTTGCCGCAGCTTTGTCCGGTGACGAGCAGAATGCAAAGGAACTTGCTTCTATTTACTATGACGTGCGTTCGGGCCTTGGCTTTAACAAGAGACCCCAGCTTTACGGTGCCTTCCCCCAAGATCCGTATTCGCACACCCCTTCTATGCAGGGGGCAAAACAGCCGGGCATGACAGGGCAGGTTAAGGAAGAAGTTATTACCCGTGCAGGAGAGCTTGGCGTTCGGGTTGAACATTCTTGCCTTGCCTTTAAGCCGCTTTTCTTGTGCAAAAGTGAATTTAAGGATGATTTAAGTCTTGATTTTACTGTTTGCGGAACAAGCGTAAGCTACCAGCTTGGTGACCAAGACAAAATCGTGCTTGAGATGGATGGAAAAAGCGAGGAGCATAGCGGAAACTCCCTTACCCCCCGTGAAAGCCAGAGTCTTTTTGCGCGTGACGGCAGGATTAAGGGCATAAAGGTCTTTACCACGCTAAAAAATTCATTAATTTAAGAAATTTCAATAATTCTGCCGAAAAAATAGACATGCACCTTTTTGTGCATTATATTTACAGGAGAGAGAGCTGTAAGGAGAATATTGACATGAAAAGAAGTTTGGTTTTTGCAGCCGCAGCCATGAGCGTGGCCTTTGTATTTGCCGGTGGTGTTGAAAACAAAACAAACATGAGCACGGGATATTTGCGCAACCCAAGCCGCAACGCAGAATTCCAGCGCCCGGAAGCTGCATTCTACAACATTGCAGGTACAGCTTTTATGAACGACGGTCTTTGGATAGAAGCAGGCAACCAGTTTGTATTCAAGGAATATAAGCATGAAGTTGAAGATGACGTGGTTAAAGCTTTTCTTGAATCTAAGAATATAGTGACTTCATCCTCTGACACAACAACTGTATGGCTTTATCCTGACTTTGATGCAGTTTATCACAAGGGCGACTTTGCCGTATTTGCAAACTTTGGTATCTACGCTGGTGGTGGTACCCTTAATTTTGATGACGGTTCTGCTGCAATTGGTGCAAAACTTATTTCCGCTGCAGGTGATGCACAGAAAGCTGCTACGCAATTGGGAGCTGTAGGACAAACTGCTGCCGCACAAACGTACAGTTACATGGCTCAGGCCGCTGCAGGTGCTGCTCCAGACCACAGCCTTAAGATAAACTCCATTACTTACGGTGGTCAGTTGGGTGGTTCTTACAAGTTCTTGGACGGCATGGTTTCTGTTGGTGCTGCAGTCCGCATGGTTTACGGAACTCAGTCCATGGAGCTTACTTCTGGAAATGCTATGTTTAAGACTGTAAACGATGGAGACACAATAGGCTACGATGCAAAGGCAACTGGTTTTGGCGCTGTATTTGGTGCTCATGCCCGCCCAATCGACAAGCTTGACCTTTCTCTTCAGTATTCAACAATCAACAAGATAAAGTACAAGGTTGACAACGTAGACGGAAAGTTGGCTGCCGGTTTGGGAATTGAGGATGGAAAAAAATTCAATACAGACCTTCCTGCTTGCCTTGGTCTTGGTGCTGCATACAACGTTATTGACCCTCTTCTTCTTTCATTCAGCTGCAACTACTACTTTAACAAGCAGGCTACAATGGATTCTGTCCTTGGTGAAACAGACTACGACAACTCCATTGAATTTGCCCTTGGTGCAGACTACAAAATCAATGACATGATTGGAGCAAGCGTTGGTTTCTCCTACTCAAAGCAGGGAACAAACGACGAGTCAAACAGCTATTTCTCACCTGTTTTGGACAGCTTTGCAATTGGTGGTGGTGTAGAAGTAACCCCAATTGAAAACCTTACTTTGACAGCTGCTGGTATGTGGGTTAACTACTTTGATGAAGACTATGATCCATTCAAGCTTTCAAAGGACCTCTTTATGGCCAGCATTGGCGTAACATACCGCCTGCCTTTCTAATTTGACTTTCTAATAATCTGACGTCAGAGAGTTGCGCAGTCTGTAAATCAGGCTGCGCTTTTTTTTAGTAAAAAAATGTGGCGTATATTCTGGACTCATTAAATACGAATTTATTTTGGGGCGTTACAGGGCATTTGCAAAGGAAGTGCCCCGTAGAGGGGGTAGGACGCAACGCAGTGCGGCCGAAGGGGGAGACTTTCCCCTCCTGTAGCAAGTGAATCTATTTATCCATAATCGTAATTTCTACGCGGCGGTTCTTTGACTTTCCTTCTTCCGTGTTGTTTGGGGCGATTGGATTTTTGTCTCCAAAGCCCTGGGTAAAGATGTGGTAGTTGTCTTTTACGCCAAGCTGGATAAGGTAGTCTGCAACGGCTTTTGCCCTGGCTTCGCTAAGTTCCTGGGGGTCGCGGCCTTTGCCGGTTGCGGTGTGTCCGCTTACAAGGATGTCGTTGTCCGGGTAGGCTTCAAGAATTTGGGCAAGCTTTTTTAGCTTTTCCGTTTCGCTGGGCATGAGTTGGGAGCTTTCCGCCTTGAACTGGATGTTTTCCATGCTGAGGGTAAGGCCCTTGTCGCTTTTTTTGACGGTAACGTTTTCTATGCCAAGGTCCTTTATCTGCTCTTCAACGGCCCTAAGCTCGTCGTCGGTTCCGGTGCGGATAAAGTCGGTTACTTCTGCGTGGGCAGTTCCGCGGAATTCGTAGATGTTGCCGTAGGCGGTTTCTATAAGAATCCTAAAGTTTTCTACATAATGGTCAATTGCGCCTTTTTCTGCATCCCAGTAGATTATTTCGTCGCTAAAGCCCATGGTTGTCTGGGGGTAGTCGCCGTAGTAGTTTGCGGATGGTCTTTGCGGGGCCTGGGTGTAGAGCGAATATTTTACGTGGAAGACGTGGAGGACGTTTCCCTCTTTTTTGATTACCTGGTTGTTTCTCTGCTTGCTAATTGAAGCTGCGGCATAGCTCATCTGCTTTACCTCGCGTTTTTCGCGGCCAACGGTGCCCAGGTATTTATAGGTTGCCGTAAAGGGTACCTTGTAGGGTTTTTCCAGCCCAAAGTTCTTTCTAAGGTCGTGGGCTTCGTGTCCTTCCTGAACCCATGTGTCGCCTGGTTTTATTGCGTGGTCGGGGAAAATGGGAACATCGCGGACGGTTGGCATGAAGTATTCGTCGCCGATTGTGTATTTGCCTAGCGATGAGCGGTCAAAGATGCTTTTGTATTCTTCGCCCCAGCTGAAAGTCTTTCTGCCGCCAAGGCCAAATGCGTTTTCTGTTGTCATAAAGGTGCATTCGCTTGTGCCGGAACCTGCTGCATCATCCGTGGCGGTAACTTCTGCACTTACGCGGTTTATTATTTCGCCGTGGTGGTCGTAGCGCATGTTTACAAATACGTCTTCGTTTACTGTGGAAAGAATTGCGTATCTGTCGCCCTTCTGGTACTTGAATTTGAATTGGACGCTTGGGCCTGTTGTGTCTATGGCAGAAGTGTCCAGCTGGGTAAGGCCAAGTGATGTTTCCTCTTTTACCTGGGGCTGTATTGGTGTCTGGCTTTTTGCCGCGGGTCGGGATGTGGTTTGCGCGAACAGGGCAGGGGAAATAAAGGCTAAGATAATCGGATAGGCTTTTCTAAGCATAAAACACCTCTTCTTATAAATCGGCAGAATTTGCGGTTTGCGTTAGAACAGGTTTGTTAAACATCTCCGCTTTGTTTCTGGCCGTGTTCCGTTTGATTAAGTGCCCTTAAAGTGCTAAACTGCATTTATGGGCACAAATTCTTCGGTTCAGGATCTTGAGCTGGATCAAATCCTGACATTCATAAAAACAAATATTCCGCTTTTTGTTACAGCTGCGGCTCTTCTTGCTTTCTTTTTGATTCTTGGCATACTGATTGGGCGCTTTATACAGAAAGCGGCTGATTCATTTGTTGTAAAAAGGGCCCGTGAGGATGCTGTAAAGCGGAGCCGGTCGGTTCTTGGGGGACAGGCGGCTGAACAGCTTGCTCCTTATTTGCCAGGTTTTCCTTGCAATCCCGCAGATGCGCGTTTTGTTGGAAAGCCCATAGATTTTGTGGCTTTCCCCGGTGCCGCAGAAGGTAAGGAAATACGCGAGGTTCTTTTTGTGGAGGTAAAAACAGGCTCTTCTACCTTAAGCGGGCGTGAAAAGCAGATAAAAGATGCCGTTAAAGCTGGCCGGGTGCGCTATGTGGAGATGCGAGTTGGGGGCAGGCATTAGGGGGTGGCAAGGGGTGTTTTTTGCAGCACCTTTACTTCTTCTATAGAGAGGGAACAGCACTTTGCAATCATTTCGGGAGCAATACCTTCTGCCAGTAACTTTTTTGCAGTCTCAACCGCATTTTGATGCATGCCTTGCTCAAGCCCCTGCGCACGACCTCGCCTTTCCGCCGCCAGAAGGCCGCTGGTGTAGTCGCGCTTTTTTCCTTCGATTTGCCCCTGTATTACCCAGCGCCAGCCGTCGTCGCTTATGTTTTTAAGAGTATCGCTTGCCTTCATTATGCCGTCCTCCGACTCCACTATTGCCCTTATCAAATCCTGACTCCCAGGATTGTCCGCTTCCTTTAAGAATTTACACCATTTGATAAGTCTGGTAAGTTGTTTACCAAAAGCCCCTTCATTGCCAGCCACGTCTTTTTTACCTTTCAACAGACAATACCTCTTCCAAAGGCAGGGAACAATAGTTTGCAACTTTTTCAGGAGGCATCCCGTCGTCTAAGAGTTTTTTTGCAGTCTCGATTGCATTTTGATGTTTTCCCCTTCTTTCCGCCGCAAGAAGGCCGCTGGTGTAGTCGCGCTTTTTTCCTTCGATTTGCCCCTGTATTACCCAGCGCCAGCCGTCGTCGCTTATGTTTTTAAGAGTGTCGCTTGCCTTCATTATGCCGTCCTCCGACTCCACTATTGCCCTTATCAAATCCTGGCTCCCAGGATTGTCCGCTTCCTTTAAGAATTTACACCATTTGAGCAAGCTTGGCAAGTTTTTTACATCATCTGAACTTACCACTTTTGGAAGCTTGGGCAGCTCCATAAAGATTACGTTCAGCCTGCCGGAAAGCCTTGCACCGTCGCCCAGGTCTGCCATCTGGTAGTGGTGGATGGGGTTTGTGTTGCCCCTGTCAAAGACAAAGTCCAGCACGGAAATCTGGTAGGCCTGCGCCACGGAGTTCCAGTCGTCACCCACCTCCATCACGGAAGAGACAAGGCGCGCCGCATAGTATTCAGCACGCTTACCGTAGTCGTACTGCTGGTCAAAGCCCTGCATCTCAACCTGTGCCTTGGTCCCGTCCGCAAACTCACAGTTAATGTCGTAGTCCACAGCCCGCTGGAATTTGTAGAAGCTGGCATCCTCATTCTGAACGACTGTAACCTCCTTTACATCACGTCCGATTGCAGCTGAAAGGAAGGACTTTAGCGCAATCTTGGAAGCCTGTGTGTTCTGGGTAAAGATGGCCTTAAAGTTAGGGTCAAGGCGGGGATTCAGTATGTGAAAAGATTTTTTTGAAATATTTGGCATGATACATTTCCTCTATACTATATATATGCAGAAGAAATTCAGAATCTGACAGGAATGCGAATATTTTTTCCCGTGCTTGACAATGAGTGTATAGCCACGGATGTTTTTTTCCCCCGTACTTGCCAAGAAATATAGAACCACGGATGGCGACTTAGCAGCATGCAGAATTGCGAAGGGGTACTGCAATCCCTGAAAAAATCCACGGAGTGATTTTGCTCTTACTTGCAAGAATTATAGAGCCAAGAATGGCGGGTTAGCAGCATGCAGAATTGCGAAGGGGTACTGCAATCCCTGAAAAAATCCACGGAGGGATTTTGCTCTTACTTGCCAAGAAATATAGAGCCAAAGATGGCGGCTTAGCAGCATGCAGAATTTCAAAAGCAACCTAGCCGGGATTGGAGGGGGCACGGAGTGCGTACCCGAAGGGTACCGGCCGAGAGGGCAAGCCCCGGAAAGCCCGTAACACGAGGAATCCCCGAAGGGGCAGTAATATATAGAAATATGCTCCAGAATAAAAGGAAAATCAAAAGTCAAATGGGGGATTTTTTTTGCCACCTTCTGGAATTTTTGCGCTGGGGAACTTCCTTTTGCAGCTACCTTATTTCTTGTAGGAACTGGGGACGATGGTATCCTTTGCCTTTATAATTCCGTACACGTATCCGCAAAATTGCTTTCTTTCTCCTTTGCTTTGAAATCCGCAAAAAGAGGCAGTCGCTTGATGACCAAAAAGTACACGAGAATTTCTGTTGCGATGTATCCGCTTGCAAGTAATGCCCCTAGGCTTATCCCCAGTTTTTCCAAGACAATATCTTCCTTGAATTTTTCATACAGTAAGGACGGAATTCCAATAGTCGGAAAGGCAATAAGGCCAATGGCAATGAGAAAAAAGAGGTATTTTATTTTTGACAAGCCGGACACCTGAAAAAATAGGAACTTAAAGAAATCCAGCCACAAATACCTTTTTTCTTTTTTTTGCTCTTGAACAGTCAATACGGTCTTGTTATCCATCACAAATATTTCCATTCAATTCTTTTTGCTAACAAAGGGCATGCATCCATGGCACTGCAACTTTGCAAAAAAAGCAAACTGCAACGCCATGGATCACCGGGCAGCTTTTACCCCATTGTACCGCCCAGAATGATTATGGACTCTACTTTCTTTTTGCCCTGCCTTGTGCTCTTTTGTTTTTTAGTGCAGGCCTTGCCTTTTTTGCTTCAGAAGGCTTTTCGGCTTCTTGTGCGGCCTCCAGGTCTGCCTTGCTTGCGGTGCGCACTACGCGTAAACCGTAGCCTATTACGTCACGGTTTGGGGCATCATCGCTACGGTCAAATACCGTGCAGTACTCTGGTTCATCATCATATTCACCGCCACGTAAAATGAAAAATGTGTCTTTGTCGATTTTGCTCCTGCCGGTTGGGTTCGTTACGCTACTTGGATCATCGAGGCGTTCCCATGCGTCCCAGCACCATTCCTTTACGTTTCCGCACATGTCGTAGATGCCCAGTTCGTTGGGTGCTTTAGTCATTACATTGTGTGTCTTGTTCCCGCTGTTGTCTTCGTACCAAGCAACACGGTCAATGTCATCGCTTCCGCTGTAGTCCGTGTCCAGTGCATCCTTTTTTCCGCCACGGGCTGCGTATTCCCATTCCGCTTCGGTGGGAAGCCTGTAGCCGTTTGCGCTAAAGTCGCAAGTGTAGCCATTTTTTCTGCTGCCCTTGTAGCATGGGGTAAGCCCCTCATTCAGGCTGCGCTGCACACAGTATTCAATGGCATCATACCAAGAAATCTGGTCAACAGGACGATTGTCTCCCTTGAATTTTGAAGGATTTTTTTTCATCACTTCTTCATACTCTTTGTTTGTTACCTCATGAATGCACATGTAAAAGCTTTCGGTAAGGGTTACTTCATGCGGAAGCATGTACTTTATCTGGTGTGGCTCCTCATGCCCCATTGTAAAAGTGCCGCCTTCCACAAGCACAAAGTCGTCCTTGTTCTGAGCCCAGGCAGTAGAAGCGAGGGCTAGTGTTAGCGTCATGCACAATGCGCCAAGCTGAATCAAATGTTTTTTCATGAAAAACCTCCGTTGTGTTGAATACACTAAATTATGGTTCGCGTTTTTGCCTCTGTCAAGTAAAAGTCAAGTATTGGTAAAAAATGCCTCAGTAAAAATGCCTTACTATACAAAAAAAAAAGTGTGCGCTATACTGGTGGTATTATACGTATTTGCATCTTAGGAGGAACTTTATGTGTGCCCAGAAAAAAAATGCCCAGAAAAAAAATGGTAACAATCAGGAGAATTCCGGCAAGATTTTTAAGAAATCCAACATATTCTGCATTGTTACCGCCTGTGTCTTGATTGCAGCCAGCCTTGCCCTTTCCAGGAAGGTGTCAAAGCAGCGTAATGAATACAAGAAGCTTTTGAATGCCCTGCCGGAACTTACCACAACAGAGCAGATTCTAAAAGCCGTAAATGCGGCGGAAGAAAAACAGTACCTTATAAGCAACTATGAGTTTCCTGCCTATATACCCGTATCAGACCCGGCTGAATATATGGGCGGAAAATACATCTGTATTAGCGTAACCTGCTTTGAAAAGGGCAGCGACGGTAAGTTAAAGCATGTCTATCAGCTGGAAGGAAAGGCATGCGGCCGCCTCTTCTTTGACAAGGAAACGGAACTGCTTGGCATAAAAGAAGCCATGTCCGGACCTTTTGTAACAAGAAGGAGGCACTCTAATACTTTGGAATACCACTACTCATGCATAGATCCTGATGCAAAATTTACGTTTGTAGCTTCCCTTGGAGACCGCAAGGCTAGCGTTTCGGGGGTTGGGGGCTTTAGCTCCATGGTTTGCGGCAACAAGAAAACCCTCATAGCTTCTTATGCAGGAGGCAAAAGCCTAATTTCATTCTTGCTTGGACTTGCAGCGGCATTTTTCATTTTGCTTGTCATCATAGACCTGTCGGACATCTTTAGAAAAAAGAAGCGCGCCCTTAAAAAGCAGCAGGAAGAGGAAGAGTGGAAGCAGACCCTTGCATGGCAGGATCAGCAGCTTGAACTTGCGAGAAAGCAGAGGGAATCCGAGGAAAAGGGGAATGTCAATCAGTAAGGTGGGGGAAGTCCGCTTGAAGCTACGCTGCGGGTTCTCATGCATCTGTTACGCAAGGAGGGGGAAGTCTCCCCCTGCGCCCGCACTTCGTTGCGTGCTACCCCCTCTGCGGGCTCAAACGCCGCCCGCAACGCCTGCTTAAATGGATTGGTGTTAACAGACAAATCCCGCGAGTTACTAAGTAACTCAGTAGCTCGCAACCGTCCCCCTGAGCTGCTACGCCACAAAATACCAGTCTTCAAAACAAGCACGGCATGGATTTCAGGCAAGATGTTGCATAAAAAACTGCCACAAAAAAAGAAAAGTTGAAAGTGTTGTGTAATCGCTTTTGCCAACCGAAATTAATATTATGGAAGAAAAAGAAAAACGCTCTGTCACCGAAAGCGTGGCAATCCTTGTCTTAGTGATGGTTTTTTGCGCGGCCGGGGGCTGGATCTACGAACTGATTTTCTACCGCATAGCCGTAGGCCGCTGGATTAACCGCGGAACATCCCTTGGCCCATGGATTCCGGTTTATGGATTCGGCGGACTTTTGATGCTTTTTACCTGCTGGCCGCTAAAGAAGCACCCTGTCCTCGTCTTTTTCACAGGAGGCATTGCCGCTGCACTTCTTGAATACTTTACCGGCTTCTTTTTGCTAAAGGCCATGAACCTGCGCCTCTGGGACTACACCACCGAACCCTGGAACTTCCTGAACTTGGACGGCTACGTGTGCTTTAGGTCTGCTGCAATCTTCTGCTTCTTTGCCCTGCTTCTAATTTATGGTGTCATGCCCTTCGTCTTGTCAGTAAAGAAAAGGCTTTCCAAACCTGCCTTCCTCTGCATAAGCTTTGCCCTGGGTGCCATTTACGCCATAGATGTCCTCTGCCACGCAGTCACCGGCAATTTTCAGCTGGCCCCAACCCTATAAAGAAGAAAATCCTCCCCAATATCCTTCCCCAAAAGCCATATATTGGAATATAATGGTAAAAACTGTTTACAAGAAACTGTTCACAAGGAGCTTTCCATGCGCAAATTCAAGGTTGTAAGCGACTACGAGCCAAGCGGTGACCAGCCGGAAGCAATAGACGCCCTGGTAAAAGGACTGGAAGCTGGCGACCGCTACCAGACGCTAAAGGGTGTTACCGGAAGCGGCAAAACCTTTACCATGGCCAAAATCATAGAAAAGTGGCAGCGCCCCACGCTAATCATAAGCCACAACAAGACCCTTTCCGCCCAGCTCTACCGCGAATTCAAAACCTTCTTCCCCAACAACGCAGTGGAATACTTCGTAAGCTACTACGACTATTACCAGCCGGAAGCCTACGTGCCAGCCCGCGACCTCTACATAGAAAAAGACGCATCGGTAAACAAAGAAATAGACAAGCTCCGTTTGGCCGCAACCTACGCCCTAATGGAAAGACGAGACGTAATCATAGTGGCAACCGTTTCCTGCATCTACGGACTTGGCATGCCTGACCTCTACAAAGAAATGCAGGTTCACGTAGAAAAAGGCCAGGCCCTGGACATAAAAAAGTTTGCAGCCTCACTTGTTTCAGTCCAGTACCAGAGAAACGACATGGTGCTAGACAGGGGCAACTTCCGCATAAAGGGAGACACACTGGAAGTCTTTCCTCCCTACATGGAAACCGACCAGGCCTACCGCATAGAGCTGGACTTTGACGAGGTTTCAAGAATCCGCCGCTACGACGTAATGAACGGCAATACAATAGAAGAACTGGACGAACTGAACCTCTTCCCGGCAAAACACTTCGTAGTCCCCAAAGACATGCTGGGAACTGCAAAAGACCGCATCCTCTCCGAACTTGAAATGCGCGTGGAAGAACTCCGCGGACAGAACAAGATGCTGGAAGCAGAAAGGCTAAAGACCCGCGTTACCTACGACATGGAAATGCTTAGCGAAATGGGCTACTGCTCAGGAATAGAAAACTATTCAGGACCAATTTCAGGCCGTACCCACGGAGAACCGCCGGCAACCCTCTTGCACTATTTCCCGGACGACTTCCTCTGCATGATAGACGAAGCCCATGTTACCGTTCCCCAGATTGGAGCCATGTACGAAGGAGACCGCAGCCGCAAGCAGAACCTTGTGGACTTTGGATTCCGCCTGCCATCCGCACTGGACAACCGCCCGCTAAAAGCAGACGAATTCAACAAAAAAATGAACCAGGTAATTTTTGTTACCGCAACGCCCCGCCCCGAAGAAGTAAAAAAATCCACCCGCATCGTTGAACAGATAATCCGCCCCACAGGCCTCCTTGACCCAATCGTGGAAGTGCGCCCAAGCGAAGGCCAGATGCAGGACATCTACGTGGAAGTCCAAAAGCGCATCGCAAAAAACGAACGCAGCCTTGTTTTAACGCTAACAAAAAAAATGGCGGAAGACCTCACGGACTACCTTACTGGCCTTGGCATGAAGGTAAAGTACATCCATTCGGAAATAGACACCTTCGAGCGCGTTGAAATCCTAAAGTCGCTAAGGTCGGGAGAAGTAGACGTACTAATCGGAATCAACCTTCTGCGAGAAGGAATTGACCTTCCGGAAGTAAGCTTCATTGCAATCCTGGACGCAGACAAAATAGGCTTCCTCCGCAGCACAACGTCACTCATCCAGATAATAGGAAGAGCCGCCCGCAACTCCGAGGGCATGGTCGTAATGTACGCAGACCGCATGAGCGACGCAATGAAAGAAGCCATAGACGAAACCCGCCGCCGCCGCTCAATCCAGGAAGCCTACAACAAGGAACACGGAATTACCCCAAAGACAATCCGCAAAGCCGTAGAAGACATACTCGTTCACCAAAAAGAAGACGCAGAGCAAAACGCAAGCGTTACCTTGGAAGTCCTCAAAAAATCGCTCAACCTCTTTGTACCCGCCCAGCGCAAAAAACTTGTCGAAGCCCTCAAAAAAGAAATGGCCGAATGTGCCGAGCGCCTGGAATACGAACAGGCCGCAGTCTACCGCGACCAGATTGCCGAAATAGAAAAGCAGTACGGAACAAAGTAGAAACCTGGAATTTTTTCCTTCTTTTCTCGGAGCGAATGCATTGGTTTTACTGTGCCCGGCACTCCGTGTCCGGTCAGACTTCCGCGTCATTTACCCGCTTTGCATGGTTCCGGCTTTCGCCTCCATTCCTCCCTTCGGTCGGAACACGCTGCGCGTGCCATTCCAATCGGGGCTAGGCTTTATGGCAAGTACAAAAAAAATGCGCAAAAATCCCCCTTTGCATGTTGACAGACTGGCATTATTTCTGTAATATTGAAGAACTCATATCAGATTGAATAGGTAGGTAAGCGATATGTCAAGAAGTTGTGATGTTTGCGGAAAGCACACTGGACACGGTAATACTGTAAGTAATTCATATAACCACCAGAAGAGGACTTGGAAGCCTAATCTTCTTAAGATTAAGACAGAAATCGGCGGAACGACAAGAACTATCCGCATTTGTACACAGTGCCTCCGCAGCGGTTTTGTTACAAAGAAAATCAATGTAACACCAGCAAACGCAGGTGCAAAGAAAGCAGAAGGAACAAACTAAAGTTGTTCGCAAACTAAAGTTGCCTGACTAACTAAAGTTGTTCGCAAACTAAGAGTTGCCTAACTAACTAAGTTATGTCCGGGTAAGCTAAAAATTGCCCGGCAGAAAGTTTTTTTGCTTTTAAGAATTCCCGTCCGTGTTAGGGCGGGATTTTTTTTTGCTTCAAGAAAAAGATGCTTGCAAAGGTATTGCCACTCGATGGTACTTTGCAAATATGGGCCTAGCAGTTTAGGGGGGGGCAGCCGTCATTCCGGGCTTCGACCCGGAATCTGTGGCTCATGAACCATTCTTCGGCAAGCTCATGAACCTCGGCAGGCTATGGAGGGGCGGCGTAGTCGTTCCTGGTGGGTGAGATTGTCGAACCCCGGAACAGTTATAAAAAATGGCAGCCCCTGAATCCACATTCGTAGCAGTTCGGGGTGACGGCTTAGCGTCCGTTGTCGCGGAAAATTCCTTCTTTGTAGCCTGGGTCCAGTGCTCGCAGGAGGTCGCCTTGGCTAAGGGGTATGCTGGTGTAAATTGCGCATGGGTGGCCGTCGCATACCCAGTTGTAAACTTCGCCGGTATTGGGGTTTACCAGGCAGAATTCTTCCGCTTTTAGCTTTCGGCTTACGATGGCCGGGGTAACAAGTTCCAGAAGGGTTTGCCGGGTTATCATGTTGAGCGGTGCAAGGGTGTAGAATGCAAAGCCTTCTTTTTTTTCTACCGCGGCAAGATGTTTGTCCGGCTGATTTTTTATACGCTCTTCAAGGGCTGCAAGTGCCTGTGGGCAAAGTTTTTCCCTTTCTTCCTGCCTGCGCTTGGTTAGCTGGGCTGCTTTCTTAAAGACAAAGTCGCTTTCTTCTGCCGTTAGCGCACCCTTTATTTCGCCTGCCAAGAGGTAGGGGCTGTCTGCGGCTCCGCTTACGGTTACGTCGGCATCGCTTCTGTTATAGTAGAATGCCGTGGTAAAGGGGCGGTGGCTTGCCTTGTAAAGTTCCGCTACAAAGGGCTTGGCATCTTCCTGGGTGATTTTTCCTTCCAGTGCGTCCAGGGCTTTTCTGTAGGCTCTGGTTACCATGGCCACGTAGTAGATGCTTTTCATGCGGCCTTCTATTTTTAGGGAGTCAACCCCGGCTTTTTTTAGGTCTGCAAGGTGGTCTATCATGCAGAGGTCTTTTGAAGAAAGGACTGCGGTAAAGTTTTCGCCTTCATAGACCGGGAAATATTCATCGGGACGTTTTTCTTCGTTAAGGACCAGATCTCCGCTTTGGGCAAGTTCTATTGCTTTTTGCATGGGGAGTGAATCTTGTGTGTGTGGGCTGGCTGTTTGCGAGGCGGTGCCTGTCTGCAAAGAGTTGCTTGTTTGCAATGCACTGTCTGTTGTCTGAACCGCGCCAGTTTGCAAACTTGCACCTGTCTGCAGCCCTGCGTTTTCTTCGCCAAGAAGGGGAGCCATAAGCTTGTAGTTCCAGCGGCATGTGTGCGAGCAAAAGCCTTCCTGTGCGCTCCGTCCGTTAAGATATGCGCTCATCAGGCAGCGGCCTGCGTATGCAATGCACATTGCCCCGTGAACAAAGCATTCAATTTCCATGTCTGGAACTGCATCCTTTATTTCCGCAATTTCCTTTAGCGAAGCCTCCCTTCCCATAACAACGCGCCTAAAGCCAATGCTTTTGTACATTTTAACGGCTTCCCGGTTCATGCAACTTGCCTGTGTGGAAAGGTGCAAATCTGCATTCGGAAAGTTCTTCTGAAGGATTGGAACTATGCCCAGGTCCTGAACAATAAAAGCGTCTATTGGGTAAAGCTTAAAGTAGGGAATGTCTTCTATTAAACGGTCAATCTCTGAATTGTGGAATGAAATGTTAAGCGCACAGTGCAGGCGGCGGCCTGGAAATAGTTCCTTTAGCTGGGCAACTTTTTTGTATTCGTCTTCGTAAAAATTGTCCGCCTTTACCCTAAGAGAAAAATTCTTTAGTCCAATGTATGCGGCGTCCGCACCGTAAGTGTAGCAGTAACGCAGCTTGTCCACGTTACCTGCCGGTGAAAGCAGTTCCATATCCTAATTCAGCGTCCTATTCCGAGCGAATGTTGTTGCGGTCAAGAATCTTTTGCCGCTGCGATTTCTCTTCTTCCGATTCTTCATATTCTTCCGGTCTCTTGGAAATTTCCTTTCCTGCCTTTTCCACAGCAAGATGGGATTCATTCAGGAACTCGTCTGCAAACTGGAACATGTACATCATGTCTGGCCAAATGTCCAGGGTGCATTCAACCTTTGCCTGTGCCAAGAGGCTTTCAAACTGCTTTACCTGCTGGATGAGTATTTCTTTTTCTCCCATCTGGATAAAGAAGGGTGGAAAGCCTTCAAAATTCTTTGGCGGTGCCTTTAGCGGAGAAATGAATATGTTTTCCGAATTACTGTCGTAAGTGTAGAGGTCGCTTGCCCTGCGCATTGAGTCCCCTGAAAGCACTTCGTCGTAAACACGGCGGCCAGTGAGCAGGGGTGATGAGCGCGAAAGGTCCAGCCATGGAGAGAAAAAGACAACCTTTTTTACGCTCTTAAGCTGGTCTTCCGTCATGCGGAACATAAGGGCCAGAGTAAGGCTTGCTCCACTTCCGTCAGATGCAATTATTATGTTTGCGCCGGGCTCTTCCTTCTTTTTGTCTTCATCTTCGTCCTTTAGCCCAAAGGTGTATTCAGGGAGTTTGTCCTCACCTTCCTTTGCCGCAGAATTTTCAAGACGGGCAGCCGCCTTTTCATCAGCATAAACCGTGCGGAAGGCGGTAAGAATGTCGTCTACCGATGCAGGGAAGGGGTGTTCCGGGGCAAGACGGTATTCTGGAACTGCCACGCGGCAAGAAGCGTCATTTGCAAGCGAGGAACAGAAGTTTCGGTAGCTGGAGCGTGAGCCGCCCACAAAAGAACCGCCATGTATATAGAAGATAATCCTGTTTGAAGCGTATACTACGGGTGTAAGAAGGTCGTATTTTACTCCGCCAGCATCCTGTTCTGTGCATTCAACACCGGCAGGAAGCATTTCGCATGAAAATTCCTTCTCTATAGCCTTGCGGTATTCGTTTATCTCTATTTTTGGGCTAAGCACCAAAGCCTTTAGCTTTTTTACCGCTGCCCTACGGTCTGCTCTTGTATTCATATCCCCACCAACCTTTTTTCGTTACAGGATTATAGCATATTTTACAAATTGTTGCTATATGCTATAATGTAGGCAAAATAATGTAGGAGTCTTTATGCCTATAAAAATAGATGCGGATTTGCCGGCAAGGCAGGTCTTGGAAAGTGAAAATATATTCGTAATGACGTCCGAGCGCGCCGCCACCCAGGACATACGCCCGCTGGAAATTGCCATCGTAAACCTCATGCCAACAAAAGAGGTTACGGAAACCCAGCTTCTGCGCCTCTTGAGCAACACTCCGCTCCAGATAAACATTTCCCTGGTGCGCATGGAAAACCACGTTAGCCGCCACACGGACTCAGGCCACCTGGAAAGATTCTACATCTCATCCGACGAAGTCTTTAGCAAAAAATTCGACGGAATGATAATAACAGGAGCCCCCGTCGAACAGCTTGACTTTGAGCAAGTTGACTACTGGGAAGACCTTTGCCGCATAATGGACTACGCCAAGAAAAACGCCTACTGCACACTCTTTTTGTGCTGGGGGGCAATGGCCGGCCTCTACCACTTCTACGGAATCCCCAAGTACGTAATGCAGAAAAAATATTCAGGCATCTTCTACAGCAACCTTCTTGTGCCCACCGAACCACTCTGCCGCGGATTTGACGACAACTTTCCTGTGCCTACATCCCGCTACACCATAATCAAGGACGAGGACGTTCTTGCAAACCCCAAGCTGGAACTGCTTGCCACAAGCCCTGTAAGTGGAGTAACGATTGTAAAGTCAAAGGACAACCGCTCAATCTTCATGACAGGCCACCTTGAGTACGACCCGGAAACCCTTGCCAACGAATACAAGCGCGACCTTGACAAAGGCCTGGACATCAAAATGCCCGAAAACTACTTTACGGACAACGACCCAAGCCTCCCCATCCGCTCCCGCTGGCGAAGCACCGCCCACCTTTTCTACTCCAACTGGCTCAACTACTACGTCTACCAGACAACGCCGTATCTTCTTAACGAGATAAAGGAGTAATGAGGGGAAAAGCCTGAAAATCAATTTTCATAAAATATTTAGACAGGTAACCAAAAAAACGTAGTTAAAATTAATTTCTTTTATTTTTCTATGCCAATTAGACCGGAAATCAGTTTTGTATGCAGCGGAAGGCAAAGGCGGCTGAAAACACGCATAGCTTGAAACTTCGTTGCGGGTACGGAGCGGAACGAACGAAGTGAGTTTAATTTCCTATTCCGCGACACCGCGGGGTTTCAGACGGATTTGCCTGGGAGCGAAACACAAAATTGATTTCCGAGGGGAAAAGCCTTTCCCCTGGCCTCAGCCCTGCGGTCTTCGGCACACCCCATTCTCCTAGGGGTTGCTGCCCGCACCCCTAAAACCCCGGAATCTTGTGTTCAAGGATTTGTTTGTTTTGTTTTACAAACTCTTTTTCAATTCTTTTATCAAAGCTTCACTCTTCTTAAACGAATCACTAAGCATCTGCAAAAGCTCAGCCGTAGTATGAGTTACTTCCTCTTCCTTCACAAATGGATTCTTTATATCAAGATTCCATCCGCTTTCGGCAATCTTTTCTACAGGAACGCGCCATGCCTGTTCACCTTCTGTTCTTTTATTCCACCATGCAAGGAGCGAGGCAAACTCAGACTTTTGAATTGGCTTTGTCTTTGAATAAGACTTCTGCCCTTCTGGAAGCTTGTGTTCCCAGTACCAGATTTCTTTAGTTGGTTCGCCCTTTGTAAAGAACAAAAGGTTTGTGGCAACCGAGGCATAAGGCTGGAAAACAGAATTCGGCAAACGCACAATCGTATGCACATTGCACTGAGTCAAAAATTCTTCACGAATTCTTTGCTTTACACCGTCGCCTGTCAAAGAACCATCCGGCAAAACAATTGCTGCGCGGCCACCGTCACGCAGGTAGCGAATCATCAAAAGCAAAAATAAGTCTGCACTTTCTGTAGTCCTAAAGGCTGCAGGATAATTAGTCTCCACCCCATCCGAAACGCTTGCACCAAAAGGCGGATTGGCAAGAATAACATCAACACGCTCTTTTGCGCCAATGCTTGTATACTCGCGGTTAAGACTGTCCATGTTCATAACATTAGGAACTTCAATATCATGCAGTATAAGGTTTGTAACGCAAAGCATAAAAGGAAGCGGCTTAAGCTCCTGTCCGCGAATCGTGTCTTCAAGCTTCTTCAAATCATTAACAGAATGAACATCCTGCTTTCTGATGTTTTCAATCGCGCTCGTCAAAAAGCCACCAGTACCACAAGCCGGGTCCAGAACCTTTTCGCCAAGACGCGGATTAACAATCTCTGTCATGATTTCTGTAACAGCACGCGGAGTATAAAACTCACCGTAGTTACCGGCGCTCTGTAAATCACGCAGAAGGCCTTCGTAAATATCGCCGAACATATGGCGGTCTTCGCTGGCATTAAAATCAATTTCATTAAGCTTGTTCACAACTTGGCGGATAATAGTGCCGTTTTTCATATAGTTGTTAGTGCCCGCAAAAATATCGCGAATCAAAACAGCACGCTTGTTGCCTGTAGAAACTTTGTCTGCAACAACTTCCAGATTCTGCAAGCCGGGAAAAAGCTTATTATCAACAAAATCCTTAAGCGCGTCTCCCGTCATGCCTTCACTGTCAGCCGCCCAGTTTCTCCACTGCAGTTCACTAGGAATCACAGAAACATAATCATCGCTGATAAGCTCCATTTCCGCTTCCTTATCATCAATGATTTTAAGCGTAATCATCCAGCCCAGCTGCTCTATTCTCTGCGCGTCACCAGAAACGCCCTGATCCTTGCGCATTATATTCTGTAATGTTTTTACAATTCCACCAATGTTTGGCATTTGTTTTGCTCCTATATCCTATTCCGTTTTATTCAAAATATATGTCCTATTGCGGTTTGCACCTTTTGCAATGATTTTACCTGATTCTACAAGGTCATGCATGTAAAATTTTGTTTGCGTTGCCTTAAGACCTAGCATTTCGCTCAATTCTTTTAGAGTACATTCTTCATGTTTCAATAAATATTCAAGAATAAGCGTTTTCGCATCTTTATTTATCGTCGGTTTATCGTCGGTCTTCTGTTTTATCGTCGGTTTATCGTCGGTCTTCTGTTTTATCGTCGGTTTATCGTCGGTCTTGCGATAAATATTTATTCTGACTGCAACTTCCATGTCGATAAATTCCGGCTTCTTAAGGCCAGATTCTTTTAGCAGATTTACAATACGAGGAATACCTGTGCCCCATTGCTCAATAAGGTGCATGTAATGAAAAACATTTGCAATAGATTCATTACGGGCTTTTGAAAATCCCTGCTTAATACGCTCAAATGTAACACCTTTAGGAAGCGAGCCCGGAGACGTAATTTCAAGCCTGTCATCAAAGATGGCTACCTGAATATGAGAGCTTTCAAGATAATTACGGTGAACTACAGCATTGATAATCAGCTCTCGTATTACAGCCGTTGGAATTTCATAGACATCTTGCCTGTAAAGACCGTCTATATTTGCTCCAAGATGAATATTTCTCAAAATAAAATTATATGCATCCTCAACCTGCTGCTGGATTGCACCAGAAAACTCACGCCTGTCAATAAAAATATTTCTGTCCGTTCCTTTGAAAACCGCACACTGGATTTTTGCGCACCACAAGGAATTTTCACTTAGCAAATCATAAGCATTCGTCCTGCAAAGTTTGCCGTCTTTTTCACATAAAATCTGCCATGAAATAAGATTGTTTATTGATAAATCTTTGACGTTTCTTTTTTGTTCCTCTGTTATACAATTTTTAAGAGCTGTCTCTTTTAGGGAATTGCACAAATTTTTTGCTTCATTTTCTGTAACGAATTTTCCTTTTTGAATAGCACTGTCAAAACCTGCTTTAGAACCTTCAAACATTAATGCTCTAACTGTTTCATTATCTGCAAGCCTTGTAGTTGCTGCAGCACGAATAAAACAGCCCTTATCAAGTCCTAGGGATTTGATGTAATAAGGCGTATGCTCACCTGGATAAATCTGGACGACAATTACAGTTTTTTCATGCACTGTCTGCAACGAAATTTCGCTAATAATAGGAGGAGTGCAGCTGTCATAAATCATATTGGAAATTGAATCTACGGTTCTAAAAGGATTTTCATCATTCAGCCCCACAACATCAAGAGTCTCATCATCAATTCCAAATATAATCTTTCCGCCGTTTCCATTTGCAAATGCAACAGCAGTTTTCAAGAATTTTATATGATCATCAGGAATCTGCCGCTTGTATTCCAAAACGTTTGATTCTGGCGGTACAGGTGAAAAAACTATTGCGTTTGGCATTTGTTTTGCTCCTTGGTTTTAATATATAGTAAAGGGGAGGTCTTCCCCTCGCTCGCACTTCGTTGCTCGATACCCCTTCACCCCGCAACGCCCCAAATTAACCATTTATTTGGTCGCAAACTCTATATCCTGATGCGGTTAAATCAAATAAATTCCTTTTATAGCTTGTAGCTTTTATAAAGCCTTTATCTTCCAAGGAATCAATAGCTTCTTCGATTTCCGCCAATTGTCGTTGGTCTTTAATTAAACAACCGCCAAAAGTTGTGCCACCCATCATTTTTACAAACTGTAATTGATTTTTTTCTTTCATAATTTTCAGAACTTCAATCTCCATTTCTGAAAATTGTACTTTTGTTTGTACAGGTTGATTCTGTATACCTATTTCAATTGATTCTAATTCATTAGCAATCAATTGAATTTCATCGCACAACATTTTTCCAAACTCGTCTTCTGATGAAAAATCTTTATAAAATGCACTCCCTTGAATAGATTTCTTATAATCTTGAAGTTTTTGATATTGATCTGAATTAAATTTGTCTGGAGAAACTTGCTTATTGCTAAAATATATTAAGGCTCTTTTACCTTGTTGAATATGCTTTGTTATTTCTTCAACAGAACCGCTTGAGTATTCTGTTGTTGGTGTTCCTAGTTTTGTCCAGAAAATCGCGATAATTAAATCTGCTTGTTCTAATAATTGATGATTCAAACTTTCTTGTGGATGCACACCCGAATCAGCATGAGCATTAATATCATATCCTAAAACTGAGAAAACAATATTATGAAATCGGGAGTTTAATTCATTCCATCTGTAAAGGACATTTTTCGCTATTTCTCTTTCCTCTGATATATCAGAAGGTGAAACTATCATTACATTAAAACAATTTGCTTGATACATTTTATTCCTCCATAATTGTTTAATTATATTTTACATTACCTTTATCAATAACCAATTCACAATAACCTTCATTAAAAGATTTCGAAAATTTTAATCCTTCAAATCGTTGTTCCAATTCCATTCCTGCCAAATCCCCTGCCAAATCAATTTCAGACTGGATATTATCTTCTGTTATTTCATTTTTTGATTTATGCTTATTTTTTAATCTGATTCGCCCATTAAACTCATTGCTTTCAACAAATAATTTTTTTCTTAATTCAAAAGGTAATGTTGCAGGTATTCTTTTATTTATACGATATCTACAAAGTTCCCAAGAGAGAATCATTCTGTGGTGTTTATTTGTTTTTTCTTTTTCTAAAGACTTATTTAATTGTTGTATAAAAGCTGGTTCTTGAAATTCTGGTTGAGAATTTATATATTCCTGTCTCATTTCATCAGCTCTCTTGTTTGCATCTAGAATTTGATTATATGAAGAATCTGTATATTTAAAAATGTATGGAGAGTCATCAGATTCTAAGTTTCCCGTTATTGCTTTCCCGTTTACAACATCAACAGTATATTTATTTATATCTGGCTTTTTTAATGAAAAAACTTTAGAGCCAAAAGAAAAGTCTAACTTGTTTGTTTCTAAAAACTTTATATTAATTCTTTCGTTTTTATAATATATATTCAGTAAATATAAAGCTCCTAAGGCATGAATAAAATTCTTGATTGTACCATTACAAATAGATGAATATCTATCATGCTTCACAGCTTGATATGCTTTTTCCCAATCTGTACCTTGACGTTTGTGAGCTTCTTTTAATGGTTTAAATACTCGATACTGATCATCTGTTAAATTAAAAGCTGGGCAAGTAATCAATACAGCTTTTTTTGATGATTTACACTTTATATCTAATTGTTTTAAGCAATCTTCATCAAAAAATAAATCTTTATCACCTCTTGCTTTTGTTCCACCTAATTCAAAATATAATTCTTTGGAAATAGCTTCAATTTCTACGCAAGTTCTGACAATCAAATCTGCAATATGTGGAGAAAAAACTTCAAGTTGTTTAGTATAGCTTTCGCTTTTTAATGAACCTTTACTATATATTAATTTTTCATCCGTGATATAAATATATTTGGATAACTCAAGCAATTCTTTTTCGAGATTAAGATAAGTTTGCCAAAACATTTCTGCCTTATTCATTTACCCCTCCAGATTTTCTTTTATTATACCAAAGATAAGTTTATCAGACAGTAATCTACGGTCTTGGATTTGGTTTTCTAGGGTTGTTACTTTTGCGAGTAGTCTTTCTACTTTGTTTACTATTTCTTCTTGTTCTTTTAGTGGGGGAAATGGTATAGCCCAATCATTCAAAGCTTTTATTCCGATATTGGCTTGATTCGCACTACCAGTTGCAGAATCAAATATTGGATTTTTCAAAACATCAGAATGTAAACATTTGTAAACGAATTCTGGGTACAACCTTGGTCTAATTATACAAACGCGTTGATTTACAAACATCTGACATGTATTTAAATGTTCTTGTTTTATTATTACAGAATAAAGATAATCTTGTTTTCCTCTTGTTCCGGTCATTGTAAGAAGAATATCATTTAATTTCGCCTTGTACTCGTCTAAATTTTTTATGATTTGATTAGAAACATAGGCAGGTTTTGCTTCATAACGGATTTGATTATTACGAATATTTCCTAATCGAAGAATGTAATTTTCTCCAACAGGTTTTAAATCCAAACTGTTAAAAGCATAACCACCAATAATGTTACATACATCTCCCAATCTTACCCATTTCCAACCTTCTGAAATTTCAAATGGTTTTTCTCCATCCGTAATAGGTGTAAGTGATTTTGAGCGGGCGTTGCGGGCGGCGTTTGAGCCCGCAGAGGGGGTAGCGGACAAGCCAACAAAGCGGAGAGAATCGGCACTGCTTGCAGTGGCGATTCGTGGAGCGACTTGGCTTGGGAGCGAGGGGGAGACTTCCCCCTTCTGAATCTGTTCAAACAATGCTTCTGCATCGTAGTCGGGATTGCCTTTTTGGACTGGATTCTGTTTACGCCAATCTGCGGTGAGATTTCCTTCTATGGCTTGTTGCAGGATGTTCTGGCGGAGAAGTTTTGCGTAATCGGTCTGCTTTTCATATTCGGCGGAGAGCTCTTTTTGCTTTTCCTGGAGCGAGACAAAAAGATTTGAAAGCTCTCTCTGACGTTCTATTGGTGGCAGGGGAAATTCTACAGTTGCAATATCTTTCATTGAAAGAGAAACATTTGCAGCGCCTTTCATCAGAGGAACGAGAATTATGTCTTTGTAAAATTGAAGATACTGATGGAGATAGCACGCATCCAGTTCCTGCGGATTGTTTGGAATTACGGCGCAGAGAATTGTTCCGAGCGCAAACTTTCCGCTTTGATAATGTACATTTTTGAGAGACTTTTTGCCGTGTCCGCTGGAACTTACAAGCGGAATGCATACGGCTTCGCAATCGAACTGATATGTTGAACAAGTTTTTCTTTCTTCGGCAGTAACTACAAGTGGATATTCTCCCGGCTCTGCACTTGCAATTCCAGTTGTGCCTTTTACGATTTTGCAGATGTCACCAATTTTAACTTTTTTCCATTCGCTCATTATAAAACCTATTATATCATATTAAAGTGGTCGAATTCGACCACTTTAATATGAATTTGGTACATGTTTATTTTTTGTGTACCAAAAACCAGATATTTGGTACATGAGATTTCGAAACAAGTTCGGAATGACAGAATATTTACGCCACCTTATAAATTTCTGCTTCGAGTTCGCGGATTGCCTGAAGGTACTGCGCTTTGCCGCCGAAGGAATCAATGATTTCCTTAGGCGTACCAATATCTGTAATTGGTGGAACTGTCAGAACTTTCATGTCTTCAATGGCTTCGATTCCTGTTTCGGCATATTTATCAAGAATTGCATTTAAGACATTTCGTGCTTTTTCGCCATATTTAGTCCAGTAGTTTCGTTTGCGGACATTTTCGGCGCGTTCTTTTCTTGTAAGGGCCGGGGCATCCCAGGCAATGTGGCAGATGAGGTCAAAAATATCCAGGTCATTTTTTATTTCGTCTTTCAGCTCTTCAAAGATGATTCCTTGGTTTTCTAACTCTTCTATAATGGCGCGCTTCTTTTCTGCATCGTTCCAGGTCTGCAAAAAATTGTCGAGTGAGCGGTATGAAGTGAGTATTCCGGTTTTGCAGTATTCTTTGAGGCTTGTGGTTATCAGTTTTCCGCTTGCGTCCAAAAACTCTTTGCGTTCGCTAAGGATGTGAACATCAACACCGGCAATGCGGACTTTCTTGTGTTTTTTATATTCCTGAGGGGCTTGTGCTGCTACAGCAGGGCTTTCGAATTCTTCGCCGATGCGGTATTCTGGGAATGCAATCTCTTTGCCTGTTACCGGGTCAATCGGACTTTCTTCATCACCTTCATCTATTGTTTGTTCAGAAAGTTCTTCGTCTTGTGATGCTTCTTTTATGCGGACTGGAGTGCCGTCAAAATCCTTGTCCGCGAATCGGTCTGTTGCATTACGGAAATCTATGATTGTGAAGTATAACTTTCCAAAATCTTCTTCAACTCTTGTTCCCCGGCCGATTATCTGCTTGAATTCAATCGGGCTGTTTATAATTGAATCGAGCACAATCAGCTTGCAAGTCTTTGCGTCTGTGCCTGTCGTCATCAGTTTTGAGGTTGTGGCAATTACTGGGAATGGCTTTTCGGGATTGATAAAATCTTCCAGATTGTTTTTTGCATCCTTGTCATCGCCTGTGATTCTTACTATGTATTTGTCTGTCTTTGCAGTTATTTCGCGCGGCGCATAATTGAGCAGGGCATTTTTCATTCTGTCGGCATGTTCTATGTCGATGCAGAACACGATTGTTTTGTCGTAGGGATTGGAATTTTTAAGATATTCCATTATCTTTTTCGCTACCAAATCTGTTCGTTCATCTATGATTATGTTTCGGTCGTAATCTTTGGTGTTGTAAAGACGGTCTTCTATTAATTCTCCGTCAATGTCGGTTTTGTTGCGTTCTGGTCTGTAGCCTTCCAAATCTACATTCATTCCAACGCGAAGAACTTTGTAAGGAGCTAGGAATCCGTCGTCAATTCCTTGTTTGAGGGAATATGTATAAATTGGCTCTCCAAAATATTCGATGTTTGAAAGTGCCTTTGTTTCTTTTGGAGTGGCAGTCATACCGATTTGAGTTGCGCTTGAAAAATACGTGAGGATTTTATGCCAGGCCTTGTCTTCATCAACAGAACCCCGGTGGCACTCATCAACGATAATCAAATCAAAAAAGTCTGGGCTGAATTTTCTGAACGCGTCTGTTTCTTCGTCATAATTCGTAAGCCCTTGGTATAATGCAAGATAAATTTCATAGGACTTGTCGATTTTTTTGTTTTTTATGATGGTGAGCTTGTCTTTGAAGTGTTTAAAGTCGCCCTTTTTAGTCTGAATAATCAGATTGTTGCGGTCTGCAAGGTATAAAATTCGTTTTTTTGTGCCGGATTTCCAGAGCCGGTAGATGATTTGAAAGGCCGTGAAGGTTTTGCCAGTTCCTGTAGCCATAACTAGAAGGAGCCGCTTTTGTCCGCGGGCAATTGCTTCTACCGTGCGGTTGATTGCGATACGTTGATAGTAGCGTGGCGTGTGGCAATCTGTGCCAAAGAAATATTGGGAAAGTGCCGTGTTTTCGCTTTCCGTGTCATTAAGTCCGTTGTAGCGTTTGTAGCAAGCCCATAAGTCTTCCTTTGTCGGAAAATCATTTAAGCCTAATTCCTGCGTTATTACAGGCTTTTTGTCTGCACCTGTTGTGCCGCAGTTTTTCCGGTATTGAATTACGAAGCCGTTTCCGTTTGAGCTGATTGCTACAGGAATGTCAAGAGTTTCTGCATAGCCCAATGCCTGTTGTAATCCTGCTCCGACTGAATGGTTGTTGTCTTTTGCTTCTATTACTGCCACCGGTATGTTCGGCTTGTAATACAGGATGATGTCTGCCCGCTTTTTTTCGCCTCGTTTTGTCTGTCTGCCTTTTACAAAAATACGGCCGGCGGTAAAAGTTACTTCTTCGCGTATCTGGCTCTGCATGTCCCAGCCGGAAGCTTCTATTGCAGGGAGAATGTATTTTGTGATTGTGTCGCGTTCCGACATAGACTTTTTTGCGTCCATCATATTATTATATCATACCACAAAGTTTATGGATTGCCCACCCGCGATAAAGGAGTAGGGCAAAAGAGCAGAACAGAATCTTCCTCTAAAAACTCCAAATTCTCTTTACAAAAGGCTTTGTAAAAGGTATTATTCTTTATAATGAAGCGTTTTACATATTTACTTTTGGCATTGCCGGTTTTGTTTTGTCTGGTTGCGCTTACTTTTATTTTCCATGCGCCTCAGGATGATTTGTCCCGCCACGTGAAAATAACATACCTTACACTTGGAAACCCTCCGTCCAACAATGCGACAAGGGAAGTTCTTGACGAGCTGAACAAGGTCCTTACCGAAAAGGTGAATGCGGAGATAGAGCTTATTTATGTTCCCTGGACCGACTATATGCTCAACTACAACCGCCTGCTTTCCAACAAGGGCAGTAATCTGGATCTTGTTGGAACCGCCTCCGACTGGCTGGAAGCTTGGCCCAACGTGCAGCGCGGAGTCTTTATGCCTCTTTCCATTCCCATGCTCAGAAAAAATTGTTCTTATACCTTTGCCAAGGTTCCCTCCGAGCACTGGGATGCATGCAGCTACAACGGAAGAATCTATCTTATACCGGAAGACAACTACGTCCAGTGGATAAACCACGGCCTTATGTACCGCAAAGACTGGGCGCAGAAAGCGGGTTTGGAAAAAGGAATACAGTGCTGGGAAGACGTGCTTCCCTATTGCAAATATGTGCGCGAGAACGAGGGCATTGAATATCCTTACAAGGGACCTGCTACAAAGAGCCTTTCGATTGGCCTTTCAAACGGATACATCTTTTCAAAGAGCCGCTTTATACCGCTGGACGGAATTCTTTCCAGCCAGATGTTTGGTGTCAGCGGCGACAACATGGAAAAAATATATTCCCCCTATTACGAGGGTGATGAACTTCTTGCCTTTGCAAAGCTTATGAAGGAGTGGAGCAGGGCAAAGGTGTGGCCTGCAGACATGCTTTCTGCTGGCGATTTGGACAGCCGCGATGAATTCATTAACGGAAGGACTGCTCTTGAATTCCACCACACGGACACTTTCTATGCAATAGTGGGGCCAAAGCTAAAGGCAAAATTTCCTGATTCGGACTGCGGCTTTTTCTGGTATGGAAAGGAAAGCGGAAATCTTGTCCGCACATCTATTACCCACGGTGCAATGGCCATTCATGCAAACAGCAAGTACCCGGAGCGGGCGCTTAAGGTTTATGACCTTCTTAGGAATGACCCCGAATGCTACTACCTGATGAACTACGGAATACGCGGCAAGCAGTACATCATCAAGAACGACGGGTTCAGGGGCTATCCCGAAGGCTACAATCCTGACCGCGACAGTTTTGCTACGAATTTCTGGTGGGGCCGCAACGACCAGCTGGAAGTCCGCACATCCGAAAACTGCTGGGACAAATACGAAGAGCTTGTTGCCGAATACGACAAGGTGGCAATTGACTATCCCTATCCTGCAATCATCTGGGACTTTTCCGACGTTTCTGCCGAGTTGCAGTTGGTTGGCGAGGTTTGGGACAAATACATGATTCAGCTCTGCTTTGGAAACGTTCAGGACGAAGAAGCCTTTGTTAACGACTTCCGCGCGGAGCTTAAGGCCGTGGGCATAGAAAAGGTAATCGCAAGCCTGCAGTTCCAGCTGGACAGGTACAGAAAAACCAACTCAAAAAAGGCCAAGGTTAAGAAATAATTCTTGCACGCTAGGAGGGGTAAGTCTCCCCCTGCGCCCGCACTTCGTTGCGTGCTACCCCCTCTGCGGGCTCAAACGCCGCCCGCAACGCCCGCTAAAATGGATTGGTGTTAACAAATAAATTTGCGAGTTAAGAAGTAACTCGGTAGCACGCGAAGCGTGCGGACAACACCTGCTAAAATGGATTGGTGTTAGCAAATAAAACGCGAGTTTTCGATAGAAAACTCGGAGAGCAAGCGTAGCTTGCGACCAACGCCCCAGGGGGGAATTGGTGTTAGCAAATAAATTTGCAAGCTAAGAAGACGATTTGTCACTTTACCATGTTCGGATAGTTGTTTTTATTTCATATTGGACACGAGAAAGAAGGGCAAATTCCTTAAAAGCGCAAAAATAGTATGTTTGTCCAGGAATCAAACCTGTAAGTGTTACATGGTAGGATTTCGCATTGCGCTCAAAGGAATCTTTTATAAAGTATATTTTTTCTTCTTTACCATTACAAAATTTCTCAAACTTTCTTACATCTGCCTCTGACTGAACAACAACATACGTCATAACACTATGGAGAATTGCATCGGAAGAACTATCTATTTCAATAGAATTACAATCTTTTGGGACTGTGAATTTCCAATAGAGACACTGGTTATCTTTTATAGAACATTTTTCATCAAGCAAAACCGGATCCCGGTAATTGTTTGTATTTGGAGTTTTACTGTTCCTGTTCCTAATATTCACTGGTTGACCTGCTTTTGGCGGTTCTGGAAGAGAATATAATTCATAGGGATACTCTAAACAAAGGTCTTTGTTTGGGCGACACTGAATTTCTTTTCCATTTCCGATATATCCGTAAACAACATAACCATAATTATCAGTCCATGTAGGATCTATCCAAAACCATACACCGTCATACCTTTGAACCCACAGCCATGCATGTCGGGTAGCATTTCCGTGTGTTTGTATATTTATATAACTGTTGGAACCGTATGTCTTTACATTTACTCCGTTCCAAATACGTATTCCTTCTTCGGCTGAAACAGGATTCGACAACTCAATAAGCCCGGGGTCGGAGGAGCAAACTGCCAACCAGAATTGATTTCCAAGCATCCCTTCTCCGTTATATAGAATCAGAGATTTTTCAATGGTTCTGTATGCCCAGTTAGCATAGTCAAAGCAGATTCCATAGAATGTTAGAGTCCTTGTTCTTTCGCCGGACATTTCTGCAAGACGTTCTGCTATGAGGGATGGTGTATAATAGTCTCTAGGATCTCTTTTGTCCAATCCGGCTTCTGCAGAAGAGTATTTACCAAGGCACGCAGTCTGAACGGCTAGCTCTTGCAACAAATCTGTAAAACTATCTGCTGTCACAAAACTGATTTTAAAAAGCGCAATTATGCATGCAAGCAGTATTTTCTTCATTTTGTAGTCCAACCCCCTGTTGCCCAATGACGTAAAAACAATTAACAAAAAAGGCCTAAAAGGAACATCCTCTTAGACCTTGAATGACCCTGGCGGGAATCGAACTCGCAACCTTCAGCTTAGGAGGCTAACGCTCTATCCAATTGAGCTACAGGATCAGATGTCAGGGCAACCCTTCACGCTAAGGCGCCGGGATGCCACTGTTGTTTTTGCTTTAATTATTTTGCGCGTTCAACGAATGAACCGTCGCGTGTGTCAATTACGATGCGGTCTTCTGTGTTGCAGAAGAGAGGAACGCGGACTTCAATGTCTGTGTCCAAAGTTGCAGGCTTGAGGGACTTGCCGGAAGTGTCGCCCTTAATTCCAGGCTCGCAGTATTTGATTACGCGTGTAACCTTTATAGGAAGGTCAACACCAACTGGCTTTCCTTCGTAGTATGTTACCTTGAGCTCAAAGTCGTCATCGTCACCTTCAGATTCAGATGGCTTAAGGTAGCCAGCCTTGTCTCCGAGGTCTTCTTTTGTAAGGATTACGTCGTTGTACTCTGCATCCATGAAGTGATAGTCTTCACCGTCAATGTAAGAAAGCTTTACGGCTTTTTCTTCAAGGTCTACTTCCTGAAATTTTTCGCCAGCATCGATTCCCAAATCCTGTGTGCTACCGGTAACGATGTTCTTTACGCGAAGATTAACTGTGATTCCCTGGCGGCCACCCTTCTGACCGAGCTTTTTCTGAACAATAAAAGGAGAACCTTCAAAAACAAAGGCAGAACCTACTTTGATTTCATTTGTTGATATCATGATTTATCTTCCTTCAATAAAAGAATCTAGATTTCCTACAATTATATACAAATCGTAGAAAAGTTTCAATAGCTCGCGTGGTAATTAGCTGCACTCACTGGGAATCTTTTTTGCTGACGGATGTTCCAGCCTGTCGCCACCAGCGGTCTTCGTAAAGTTCCGGCTCTTCGGGGTTTGCCCTTTGGCTGATGAATGGCGTAATCACCCTGAGGCCTTCTTTTTCGGCGGCCCTTAGGAAGCGCTCCACCGGGTCGTCCCAGCCGTGGCGGGAAAGCACGATTGCTCCCCAGTGGATTGGCATGGCAACTTTTGCTCCCAGTATTTTTGCGGCTTCCACAGACTGCTCGGGGAACATGTGCACTTTTGGCCACTGCATGTCGTACTGGCCGCATTCCATAATGGCAAGGTCAAAGTCTCCGAACTTTTCGTGGATTTTTTCCCAGTGACCGCCAAAGCCTGAATCTCCGCTTTCAAAGACCTTGTGGTATTCATCCTTTAGTACCCAGCTGCACCAGAGGGTTTTCATCCTGTCTGTAAGACCCCTGCCCGAAAAATGTTTGGCCGGAGTGCATGTAATGGAAAGGCCATTTTCTTCCGTCTCTTCCCACCATGCCATGTTTGTGATTTTTTGCTTTTGCACGCCCCAGCGCTCAAGGTGCTTTTCTACTCCAAGGGGAACAATGTAGCGCCTTACCTTTTTGTCTATTTTGCGGATAAGGTCATAGTCTAGGTGGTCGTAGTGGTCGTGGGAAAGAAGCATGATGTCTGTTTCCGGCAAGTCCTCCGCGTTAAGTCCCGGGTGCGAATAGCGGCGGCTTCCTACAAAGGAGACAGGTGAAATCATCTCGGAAAAGACCGGGTCAACAAGAATCTTCATGCCGTGCATCTGTATGAGCAGTGAAGAGTGTCCGAACCATGTTACGCGGACTTCCTCTTTGCTGACAGGGGAAAAATCCGGCTTTTTTGTGGGAAAGTCAAAGTTTGGGCGGGTTGCTCGGCCTGAAATTTTCATTGGGTCGGGGGCAGGATTCTTCTGCATGGAAAGGACTGAAAAATCTTCTTCGTTGTGGAATTTTTTACCGTCAAAGTTTAATGCCCTGCGGGAATAGTCCTTTCGGTCTTCCTCGCTTGCCCTGCCACCAAAAGGCTTCCATGCCCTTAGAAAGATGAATGCAAAAAGCGTTACCGCCACAAGGAGTAGCGCAATGCCTATGCCGATGTGTGCCAAAATATGAAGGAACTTGCTCATGAGTATAATATAGTAAAAAAAGCGTCCTTTTGCAAACCAAAGCCTAGCCCTGATTGGATGGGGGGATTTTAAGGGGGGCTTGCCACCCCTTAGGAGAAGGGGTAGCGGAAGACACGACAAAGCGCAAGCGACTCGTGGCTGGAGCGAGGGGAAGACCTTCCCCCTTGTGAACTTTATATTTTGAATAATTGAATAAAAGTTGAATTTTTTATAAAATGTTTCTATATAAATGTAAAATGTTTTTATATCTTTTTTAAGGAGCTTTTTTATGGATCCAAAGAGACCGCGCGGACGTGAGAAAAACGTTACGGAAGGCGGAAGTGGCGTACACAAAAGAGGGGACGGTCTTGGTACCGGGCCTGTTGGTTCATCTAACGGTTACAACGGACATTCAAATTCATCGGGAGGAAATTCATCCGGCGGTTATGGCGGAAGCAGCGGACACTCTGGCGGTCCCAGCCGTGGCGTAAAGCTTGGCGGTGGCGGTCTTGTGGCCATAATCATATTCCTGGTGGTTCAGTTTTTGGGCAAGGGCTCTGGCGGCGGAATACTTTCCAGCTTGCTTGGCGGAGGCTCTTCTTCTCAGGGTTCATCCGGCAGCTCAATTTTGGGCAGCCTTTTGGGCGGTGACACATCTGCTCCATCCGGTTTTTCCGGTGCAAGTTCCGGCAACAGCGTTCAGACTTCCTACAACAACTACGACAAGACTGTTGCACCCGGTTCAAGGGAAAAATATACAAAGATTGCTGGCAACGGCAACGATGACGTTACAATCATGGTCTTTATGTGCGGTACCGACTTGGAGTCAAGGAACGGTATGGCTTCCAACGACCTTGCAGAAATGGCGGCTTCCAACCTGGGCAAAATCAACCTGATTGTCTACACTGGCGGATGCAAGAGCTGGCGCACAAAGGGAATCAGCAACAGCAAGAACCAGATTTATCAGGTTTCAAACGGTTCCATAAAACTTTTGGCGGAAGAAAGTTCCAAGAAGATGATTGATCCTTCCACACTTTCTTCCTTTATTAAGTGGACGGCCGGAAAATTCCCCGCAAACCGCTACGAGCTTATTTTCTGGGATCACGGCGGAGGTTCTGTAAGCGGCTATGGCTACGACGAAAAGTATCCTTCTGCAGGTTCAATGACTCTTGCTGGAATTAACAAGGCCCTTAATGACGGCGGCGTAAAGTTTGACTTTGTTGGCTTTGACGCATGTCTTATGGCTACTGCAGAAACAGCCCTCATGATGAACCGCCACGCGGACTACATGATTGCAAGCGAAGAGACGGAGCCTGGCATTGGCTGGTACTACACAAACTGGCTTAACGATTTTGGACGCAACACATCTCTTTCTACTTTGGACATTGGAAAGAAGATTGTAGACGACTTTGTTGCAACTTGTGCAAATCAGTGCCGCGGTCAGAAGACAACTCTTTCTGTTATTGACCTTGCGGAATTCTCCAATATGGTTCCTGAAAAGCTTTCTTCTTTCTCCAAGTCCATTACTACAAAGATTAAGCAGAATGAATATAAGGAAGTTTCTGATGCCCGCTACCAGACAAGGGAATTTGCAACAAGTTCCAAGATTGACCAGGTAGACTTTATTGACCTTTGCAAGAACGTGGACAACAGCGAGGCTAATGCTTTGGCAAAGGCCCTCAAGGGTGCAATCAAATACAACAAGACTTCTTCCAACATGACAAACGCTTACGGTGTTTCCATCTACTTCCCATACGCGCGTGCCTCTTACGTGGACAAGATGTGCGACACCTACGACGACATTGGCATGGATTCAAGCTATGCCCAGTGTATTAAGGAATTTGCAAACCTTGAAGTTAGCGGACAGGTTGCGGCAGGCGGTACTTCTTCTGCGGCAGGCTCACTCTTTGACTTCCTTGGCGGCATGACTGGCGGTGCTCCTGCTTCCGGTTCAGATGCAATCGGCGACTTGCTTACTTCCTTTATAACAGGCGGCGGTTCTGCTAGCGGTGGCGGTCTTGGCGGTGGACTTGGCGACATTCTGATTAGCGGTCTTACGGGGCGCAACATTGGCTTTATGGAAGACTCACAGCTTTCTGCAAAGCAGGCAGGGGAATACATTGCTGCCAACCGCTTTAACGCTGGCGCACTCAACTGGAAGAAGGACGGACAGAACAGGGACGTGCTTTCCCTTACGGAAGGCCAGTGGTCACTTGTTCACGGTCTTGACCTTAACATGTTCTATGATGACGGAGAAGGTTACGTAGACCTTGGCTTGGACAATGTTTACGACTTTAGCGAAGACGGAAGCCTTATTGCCTCTAGCGACAGGACCTGGCTTTCCATTAACAGTCAGCCTGTTGCCTACTACCACCTGGACACAACGGAGCTTGGCGGAGACAAGTACACTATTACCGGTCGCGTTCCGGCTATGCTTAACGGCCAGAGGGTAAACCTTATCCTTGTCTTTGACGACGAGCATCCACACGGCTACGTGGCAGGCGCAAGGACCGACTACCGCGAAGACGATGCACATGCCCAGGCAAAGAACATAACCCTTATTTCTGAGGGCGACAAGATTGACTTCCTTTGCGACTACTACTCTTACCAGGGCGAATACAAGGACAGCTACTACTTGGGCAACCAGCTTACGGTTGGCGCTGGCGGTGCAGATTCACTTAGCATTAGCAACACGAATGTGGGAAGCGGCAAGGTGAAGGTAACCTACCGCTTTACCGACATTTACAACCAGCAGTACTGGACACCCGCAATCGTCTACTAAATTATATTAGGGCAAACTTCGAGTTTTATATTTGCAGCAGAAAAATTGGCTCCCAGCGGTTTTTGCCCCGAAAAAAGGCTTCCGCGCTACGCTTGTGCAGAATTTTTTTCGGTTCAAAAATCGCTTCCGCCAATTTTTCTGCTGCACTACGGAAACTCGAAATTGGACCTATTAAATAATAGGGGGAAATGCCTTCTTGACACTATGCAGCTGTTCCCCCTTGTTTGTTTTTGCCTTGATTGGCATTTCCCAAAAAGGATAAAAAATGATTTTTCCAGGTTTAAAAAAGTTAGAAAAAGAATTTGGTTTTAAGGACAACGGAAAATTTGTTTATGGTTTTAGAGGATGATATTGAAAAAGCCTATGAAGAAGAAAAGATAAAACCCAACAATTACCTCCAGGGGGTACTTGGTGCTTTTACCTTTCCAATACCCGGAATCTTGGTCACAATCCTTTTCTTTATGCTCAAAAGGATAACGGCGGTTTCTGGGCTTGTTTACTATATTCTTGCCCGGAAGGGATATCTTTGGGCAGGGGGTAAGTTCAATAAAATTGGAGTGCTTATAATATCTGGGGCAAGTATTTTTTATACTGTTGCCGGAACCTTCGTTGGCTACGTTGCCCTTATTGTAAAAGAATTTTACAAAGAATTTTCTGCGGAAGGAGTTTCCCTATTTGATATAATAAAATATACCGTAAATACTGTATTGACCAATCCTGTAGTAAGGCATGAGCTTATTGTGAACATTCGTTTGTCCCTGTTATTCTGCGGTGTATGCATTATAATCAACATGGTGCAGTCTATAAAGCAAACCGAAAAAACAAAGGTAAAAAAATCAGTATGAAAAAGACAGCCTTCTTATTTTTGCTCTTACTCCTTTTTTGCTCTAGGATATTTGCATCTGCAAGCGAAGAGACTCCCTTTAGCAAAAAGATGAAGATAGGGGAGTCGCTTGTGCTTACGGGGAGCTTTGTCCTGTGGAATGGCTGGCCGCCGGATTATTATGCTGCGCCCCTTATGTGCTTTACTGTTTCTGACCTAAAGATAGAGGCCGCTTGCATGGAAATCGGTGGTATAAAAATAGACATAGGCTCTCTTAAGTTTGACAAAAAATTACGGCGGTTAAAATGCCGCTTGGAAGTTTCCAACTTGGGAAAACAGCCTTTAGGGTATTCAAACATGTTTTTGTACCTGCGCTATGACGGAAAAAAGTTACGCGCCTACAAGGATTCCCCTGCCAGCAATATGGTTGATTTTAGTAAGGTTGAGATTCCCTCAAACGGCAAACTGAAGGAAGCCGTGTATTTTAATTTTGATGATGATGTGCAAATGGACTTTGCCAGACTAGAGTTTTTTTACGAATGAACCTACGCGGGATTGTAGGGGCCCGCCGCAGGCGGGTTGCGGAACGAAGTGGAGTAATGGAGCCGAAAGGCGCAACCCCGGAAAGCCCGTAAAGAGATGGCCTGTCTGCCGGTTATAGCCAGGGAATGAATGGTAGAGCCTGTAAAAGTACCGTCCAAAAAAATCAGAGAAAACTATTTTAGATGCTTCCGGGCAAGCGGTTTTTCTTTAGGAATTCCTCAAACTCGTCTTCTTCGAGCGGGGTGGAATAATAATAGCCCTGAATGTAGTCCGCGTCCAGTTTTGAAACTATCTCTGCGCCCTCTGCGGTTTCTACTCCCTGAATTACAACCTTTGCCTTGGATATGCGGGTTATGTCCAAGATTGACTGGAAGAAAACCTTTTCTTTTTCTCCGCCTGAAAATGAGGGGATTACGATGGACTTGTCTATTTTTATGATGTTGAAAGGAATGGACATTAGTTTTTTTAGCGATGTGTTTCCTGTTCCCAGGTTGTCAAGGCAGATGCTGTAGCCGTCCTGCGACAGTGCATGTATGTTTGTGTTGAATGATTCGCTTGCTTGCCCTGCTGCAGTTTCCGTAATTTCTATGCTTATGCAGGAGTGGGGCAGGGAGTATTTTTTTAGTATTCCGTTTATGGTGTCCCTTAGGTTGTCCTGTATACATTCAACAGAGGAAAGGTTTATTCCTATTGTCTGCAAACCGTAGCTTCCCAGGTGGCGTTCGCTAAAGGTGCGGCACACTTCGTTCATCATGAAATTTTCCAGTTCCAGAATGGAGCCGTTGCGCTCGGAAATGGGGATGAATACAGATGGGCCTATTACATTGCCGTTTTTGTCCGTCATGCGGAGCAACGCTTCTGCCGTGTCGTAGGTCTTTGTCTTTAGCGAATATATTGGCTGGTAAAGGACTTTTAGGCGGCCTTCTTCTTCTGCGTTGTTGAGCAGGTTTTGCGTATTAAAGAGGAAGTGGATGGTTTCTACAGGCAGGTCCTGGCTTTTTACAAGGCTTAGGTTTTCTTTTATTCCCTTGTCCAGTATGTGCATAAGGTAGGCTTTTATTTCGTCCGTGGAAGAAGCCTGTTCCGGGCAGCAGATAAGGCTTACAGTTGCCGGTATAAGAATAGACTTTTCTTTTCCTGTGCGGAAGTTTGTAAAGATTTCGTGTGCCTTTTTAAGAACGGTGTTTGCAAAGTTTTCGTCTTCCTTGTCCAGGACAATCAGGTATGTTCCCGGAAAGAATTTGAATATTAGGGAATTTTTTAGAAGGTTTTCAAAGGCCCTTTTTTTGATTTCTGTTACCATTTTCGTTCTGTCACGCTGAACAAAGGCGGTTACAATTTTGGCATCGTGCAGGCAGACGGCTATGCAGTAGGTCTTTCTTTTTCCGGATATTTTTTTTGCGCAAAGTTTGTTGAAGCCTTCTTCGTTAAAGAGGCCGGTCATTCTGTCTACGAATGATTCTGGCGCCGGCATGGTAAAATATATGCTTACGATGGAGATGGAAATGGTCAGCGGGAAAATTTCTTCGTTAAGGAAAATGTTTTCTACTAAAAGCGTTACTATGCAGGAAAGGATTACGAATATGTAGATGAATGTGTTTTCTACGGATGCGTAGCCCCTTGCCGGAATAAAGAAGCATGTTGCCGTAATAAAGCTTATGGCAAGCGCCACCGAGTAGATTGTTTTGAAGAGCCTTGTCTCCGTATATCTTAGCGACTGGTCTATGAAGAAGAGGGACTTTGTAAAGAAGTTTATTACCAGCAGTGCGGAAATTGCCAGAATCAAAATTATGATTGCAGGCTTTAGTTTTCTAAGGCTAAGCTTAAAGTTAAAGAGGGCAGCAAAGTAGAGTGGCCAGAGGAACATGGTGTAAAAAAAGAGGGCTATGATTATGTTTCTTAGTAGGAAAAGCCCTTGGGCATTTCTTATAAGCCCCGATGACTCTATTACGGACCACAGGTCTATTATGACTGTGGCTACTACAATGTTAAGGAAAACCTTGTCTTGAAAAATCATGAGGGGTTGCCTGATAAGGAATATAATCAGGAAGGATGCCGCTATTATGAGTGCGCATAGATCAAAAGTAATTATTGTGTTAGGCATTCAGCGCCTCCAGTGAAAAGAATTTTACAAGACCCTCTTGTGTGAGCGGTGGTGAATAGAAGTCTCCCTGCAGCATTTCCACTGCATATAGCTGGGCTGCAATGTTCTGGGAATTTGTGCTGATTTTTTTTGCCTTTACCTGCGTGTTGTATTTTTTGAATGCTTCTATTAGCGTGTTCATTGACTGGGTAATTTTGCCCTGCTGCTCGCCATGTTCAAGTGACGGCATTATAACCGTGGCTTCCGCAAGGTTGGCATTCATTAGCATCTGTATGTTTACGTGGGTGTTGCCAAGGTCTTCGAATGTAAAGCTGAATCCCTGCTCCTGAATTTTGTGTATCTTCCTTAGCACAAGCGGTGAGTAGCTTGCGAGTGCTGTGTCTGAAAGGATGAATCTTATCATTGAGTGTGGAATAAAATAAATGTCCGCTATTTCGCAGATGGTTTTTTCCGCATCATTCTTTGTTAGCTCGCTTAGGGGAAGGGGCAGTTCCACGAAAGAAACCTTGTGGTCTATGAGACGGGCCTTTTGGATTGTTCCGCAGACTGAATGGTAGGTGTAGAGGAAAATCTGTTTTGCAAGTCCAAGTTCTTCTGCGGCTTCCATAAGTTCTTTTGAGTATGCCAAGCCGATTGACCTGTCCTTGATGTAGTATTCCGTTTCTATGCTTTCCGCTTTTTTTGTGCTGCTGTTGAAGGTGGGCTGGTAGGTGATTTTTATGCTTTCGTCTGCAAGTGCTGTCTGTAGCAGGCTTAGGATTAGCTTCTTTCTCTTTAGCGAATTTATGTCCAGGTCTGATGCGGAGATTTGTTTTTTTGCTGGCCTGTTGTAGGGAAATGCCGCAAGTTCTATAAAGGAGCAGAAGTCTTCGTAGCTTGAGTAGTGCTCGGGGTAGGAAATCCTGCAGCAGCAGAATGTGTGCACTATGTTTATGTTGCCGATTGTGAAGGGGCTTGAGAATCTTTTTTCTATTAAAGAGCGCACCCTGTCTCCTTCAAGTTCATTGGTTTCTTTGTAGCAGAGGGCGAACATGTTCCTCTTTACATGCATGACGGAAATCTTTTTTGAGATTTTGCTAAGGAATTTTGCCGCCAGGGAAAGAAAGCCGTCTGTAAGGGCGCTGTCAAATTCGTTGTCCATGGCGGGGATGTTGTCCAGTATTACAAGCAGGCATTCCCACTTTGCCTTTGCACGGATAAGGGTTGCGCTTGCAGAATAGAAGGCAGTCTCGTTTTGCAGCTCTGTCTTTATGTCTATGTAGTTTGAAGTTGATTCTATGGTCTGGTAGGCAAGCAGGGCTACAAGTGGAAGCACCAGGTTTGTTACATGGACGGAAGGAAATACTATCTGCGTGAGTATGGACAAAACGCTGATTGAAATTAGAAAGACTACAATTGGCCTGTCTTTTTTAGTCATGATTTCCCAGGCCCTTGCGGTTAGTATGCTGATGTAGGCAAGGTAGTAGGCTATTATGGCAAAGAAGAGGGGAAGCTGCTTAAAAGAGCCGTCTTCCGTAAGGTAAAAGAGGAGCGGTTTGAATTTGTTTACCGCAAGCAAAATGACAGACAGTACCGCAGGGGCAAAAATAAGGAACTGCTGGCGGGGCAGGGAAATCCTTCCGTGGACAACGGTGTAAAAGTAGCCAGTAAAGAAGGCTGCGCAGAGGATAAGCGACATTGCCGTGATTGCACTAAGCAGGGGCAGGATAAAGGGGAATGCTTCTACGGTTTTTTGCGAGTTTTTTGCCAGAAGTCTTGCTGCGTCTGCACTTATAAAAATGATGTTTATGGCGCAGCACAGGAAAAAAAGCCTGTTTCGGGAGACGGATGGTGCTCTTCTGATTGCGGCTACGCTTCCTAGTAGGGCAAGGAGCATGAAAGCTGCTATGTTAAACCGTATATTATCCATGCTTTTAGTATATTGGTAGATTTTGTTGCTGTCAAATTTGCGTATGGATGGTTGATTAGTATCGTTTTTCAAAGTTGATATTAAAACTTAAAAAGGTCTTAATTCTAAGAATAGCGTTTTTTCCTTGATTTTAAGCCAAAAACGCTATATTTAGCAAAAAAAATTGTAAATATTACAAAATTCAGTTGCTTAATTTTTTCAATTGGAGTAGTATATAATCAAGACGGAAAGAAAGATTCCGCCGATTGAATTTAACCCTAAACAAATTCTTATATTCAGTGAGGTTAGACTATGGTCCAGAGAGAAGAATGGAAAGGCTTTAAAACCGGACGCCTTTGGCAGGACGAAGTAAACGTCCGTGAATTCATTCAGCTTAATTACACACCGTTCGACGGTGATGCAAGCTTCCTTGCAGGTCCAACTGACGCTACAAACAAGCTTTTTGCAGAGCTTCAGCGTCTCCAGAAGGAAGAGCACAACAAGAAGTCTGTTGGTCTTGACGGAAAGGAGCGCTCAGGCGTTCTTGACCTTGACACAGACATTGTTACAGGTATCAATTCCCACAAGCCGGGCTACATTTTTGCCGACGGTTCCCAGAAGGATTTGGAACAGGTTGTTGGTCTTCAGACAGACAAGCCTTTGAAGAGAGCTTTCATGCCTTTCGGTGGAATCCGCATGGCAGAACAGAGCTGCGAGATGTACGGCTACAAGCCAAACGCAGAACTCCACAAGATCTTTACAGAGTACCATAAGACTCACTCAGACGCAGTATTCCAGGTATACTCACCAGAAATCCGCAAGGCACGCTCAGCACATATCTTGACTGGTTTGCCGGATACATACGGACGCGGACGCATTGTTGGTGACTACCGCCGCATTGCACTTTACGGTATTGACTTCCTTATTGAACAGAAGCAGAAGGACTTTGCAAACATCGGTGACGGCACAATGACTGACGACGTTATCCGCCTCCGCGAAGAAGTTGCAGAGCAGATCAAGGCTCTTGGCCAGATGAAGGAAATGGCTGCTTCTTACGGATTCGACATTTCTAAGCCTGCAAAGACAGCAAAAGAAGCATTCCAGTGGCTCTACTTCGGCTACCTCGCCGCAATCAAGACACAGAACGGTGCAGCTATGTCAGTTGGCCGCATTGCAACCTTCCTTGACATCTACATCGAACGTGACCTCAAGAACGGAATCCTTACAGAATCACAGGCACAGGAACTCGTAGACCACATCGTTATGAAGTTCCGCATGGTACGCTTTGCCCGCATCGAAAGCTACAACCAGCTCTTCTCCGGCGACCCAATCTGGGCAACCCTCGAAGTTGCAGGTCTTGGCCAGGACGGACGCTCAATGGTAACAAAGAACGACTTCCGCTTCCTCCACACTTTGGAAAACATGGGCCCTTCTCCAGAGCCAAACATCACAGTTCTTTACTCAAAGAGACTGCCTAAGAACTTCCGCGACTATGCCGCAAAGATTTCTATTGACACATCTTCTATCCAGTACGAGAACGACGACATCATGCGCCCGATTTGGGGTGATGACTACTCCATCTGCTGCTGCGTATCTGCAACACAGACTGGTAAGGAAATGCAGTTCTTCGGTGCACGTGCCAACCTTGCAAAGGCTTTGCTCTACGCAATCAACGGCGGTAAGGACGAAGAAGCAGGTCTTACACCAGGCGTACAGGTTGGACCGGAAATGGCACCAATCACAAGCGAATACCTTGACTACAACGAGGTAATGCACAAGTACGACATCATGCTTGAATGGCTGGCAGGTTTGTATGTAAACACACTTAACGCAATTCACTATATGCACGACAAGTACTACTATGAAGCAGCTGAGCTCGCACTCATCGACACAGACGTCCGCCGCACATTTGCAACTGGTAT
>JAFXWC010000070.1 GCA_017534445.1 Treponema sp. | reverse complement strand
GTTTTAAAAAAAATCAATTTACATTACGAGCTTTCTCAAAAGTCACAGCGGGGGCGGTCTGTCTTTATGGCATTACTGCGCCCGCTGATTTTTTTATAGTGTAAATAACAGTTTTGTGAAGTTTTCACATGCTGCTGTTTTACTGTCCGTTGGACAGAATAAATCCAAGAAATATAAGGAGAATTAAAATGTTAGTAAAAATTGGAATCGCAATCGTGGCAAGCCTCATTGGTGTGCTTATGATGTGGAAGTGTGATAGCTGGGGCCCGACAGACTTTCCGTCAAAGTTTTGGGGACTTTTCATCCTCGTTGCTGGTATTGGCGCGCCTTTCGGTATAGGTGCTTTTGCAGGCTAAGGAATAGCCTGCTGTAAAGAACCATCATTCTTGCAGATTAGACTATATTGATTGAAGTCTTGCGGAATGATGGTTTGCGCATTGTTTATGGAATTAATATAGGAGATATTCTATTCATGAAACTAATGAAAATACTAAAAGCGCCACTTTTGACCTTGATTCAATTAATGAGCTTACGGAAGACGCAATTAATGGTGCAAAAAATCTTGCCGTAAAAGGCGTTAAGGCGGGTGTTAGAGGTGCAATGAATGCTGGTAAAAAATCCTCTTCCGAAGACGAATACGATGAAGACGACGAAGAAGAAGATGATGATGATTGATGAATAAAACAGAATATTTTTTTGTTATTCCAAAATAAAAATAAGAGAGGTTTGAGAAATGGATAGTAAAACAGAAGCTGGGGTGCTTATTATAGGTGCTGCTCTGTGTATTTTTTTTGCAAGAGCCTTGCTTGGCTGTGGCTCAGAATCTAAAAATAAGTCACAAGGGCAGGGAAAAGAGTCTAATAGCAAAGGTTCATCGCTCTTGTTAAATACAGACAAAATTGAGTTTGCTCTAGAGAACGGCACTCATGTTGTCTTCTCAATTGCGTAATAGGAGAAAAAGATAATGACACCATTAACAAAATGGGTATGGATTTGCGCCATTGTTTTGTTTTGCCTGCTACAAATCAAAAATTGTGCCGGCAATAAAATTATGGAAATGAAGCAAAAAAGAGAGCTTAAGAAACTGGAACAGAAGCAGAATGAGAAAACTTCATTCTTGCAAGGCTCGGATACATTTGAAGTTACGCTAAAAAACGGCTCAAAGGCCGAGTTTGTAATTTGCTAAAATAATGGCGGGTCCTGCAAAGACCCTGCTGTTGTTTACTGTCCGTTGGGCAGTTATACATCTTGCTCCTTGCGGTGGAATTCCGTAAGAAGTACAACGGAGGAAAAAAAATGGCTTATACAAAACCTCAGGTAATCGCACAGAACTCAGCTTCTGGAAGCTACGCAGCTGGATGCCCTGCAAACAAGCATTATTGTCCGCCATCACCAGCTGAATGTGCGAAATGCGAACGTACAGCTTAGGCATTCAGACTTTATAGTAGGCAAAGCCCCGCTATGCAAAATAAGGCGGGCTGAATTTATTTGATAGGAGACAACAATGAATGTATATTTGCTATGCCTAAACTGTCAGAAAATAACAGAGGGTGAAGGAAGTGAAATGGGTTCTGTAACTGTTGACCAAGTTAAATGCAAGATATGTCATAAAGATTTTAAATGTGCGAGTGCATTTACGGATGGCGGAACTTTCAAGGATATTTTTGGAAAGGATAAGAAATATTGTATCCCATTTGACATTGCAAATTCATTTCATAGATAATCATGCTTTACCGACAGAAAAAAGACACCTATATCCGCAATTATGACGGAGTGGGGTACATTACATCAACAGGACTCTTTAACGACCGCTGCACGAACGAAAGCGGCACCGTGTTCCTCTGTGCACTGAACAGGAAGCCTCAGACTCTTGACGAGCTTACCGATAAAATCCTGCCGCAGTTTGTGGGAGTTGACCGCGACACAATCAAAAAGGACGCGGAGGAATTCTATGACGGCCTTGTGGCTGACGGTTTTATTGTAAAGGGTGAGACCGAGGAAGAACTGAATGCAAAGGACACAGGCTTTACATACAATGCGGTTCAGCCAAAGACAATCCGTGAGGACTTTACCCCGACCATTCAGCGTGCCGACAGCGATACGCAGGAGTATCTCGAAAAGCATTTTGGCGACAAACCCCACTTGAGCAGCTTTCAGATTGAGCTTACGAGTAAATGCAACGAGCGATGCGTCCACTGCTACATTCCTCATAAGTTCAAGCTCTACAACATAAGCGATGAGCTTTATTACAATACCCTTGAGCAGCTTTCAAAGATGCAGGTTCTTTCCGTCACCCTAAGCGGCGGAGAGCCCATGCTGCATCCCCATTTCAAGGAGTTTCTGAAGGCCGCCAAAAAGTACGATTTTTATGTGAATATCTTGAGCAACCTGACTTTGCTTGATGACGAGACAGTTCAGATTATGAAGGACGGCAATGTTTCGAGTGTGCAGGTTTCGCTTTACTCGATGAATCCCGAGCATCACGACGCAATTACCCAGCTTAAGGGAAGCTTTTACAAAACACGCGATGCCATCCTTAAGCTTGTTGCAAACGACATACCGCTGCATGTCTCATGCCCCACGATGAAGGGCAACAAGGACGATTTCGGCGACGTAATGCGCTGGTGCCATGAGCACAAAATCCGCGCTCAGACCGACTACATAATGATGGCGCAGTACAACCACGAGACGGAAAACCTTGCCAACCGTCTTAGCGTTGAAGAGGCGGGAAAAGTTATCAGCGACATTATATCGGATGACCTTGACTATCAGAATTCAGTTCTTGAGCCGGACTTTGTTAAGCGGTGCAACGAGGCTCAGTTCAATCCGGAGAGAAGGCTCTGCGGAGTGGGAATCTCTTCGTGCTGTATGGTTGCAGACGGAAAAGTCTATCCCTGCCCCGGCTGGCAGGAGATGGTGCTGGGCAACTTGACCGAGACCCCGCTACAGGAAATCTGGGACAATAACGAGAAAATCAAGTGGCTTCGAGGCTTGAAAATGAAAGACTTGGGAGGAGGTGAGTGCTGCAAATGCGACAAGGCTGCTTTCTGCGCCCCCTGCATGGTACGTAACGCCAACGAGTCTCCCACTGGCGATCCGCTGGAGATAAACCGTCATTTCTGTGCAGTTGCGGCAAAAAACAAACAGATTGTTCTGGCCTGGAGAGCGGCAAAATTAAAAGAGCTTGGAAAATAGATTTTGACGGACTATCACATTCATATCGGGCAGTTTGACAAAGTCTACTATTACGCGGACAGAGTTTTTTCTGCCCTTAAGTCTTGCGGCACTGATGAACTGTGGTTCTCCAGCACAACGAGCAGCATGTATTTTAAAGAACATTCTGCGCTGGCAGGTCATCCTGAGTTGCAGGAAAATTCACCTTCTGCAAAAGATTTGTATGATGGAATTAAGGAGGAAATGAGGAGCGCCCTTGCCTGTGCAAAAGAAATAGGCATAAAAGCCCATGCCCTTTACTGGTGCGTCCCTGATATGCATAAGGCTCTGGGGGTTTCTGTCAGCGATGTTATGAGAAATCTTCCATACGAAGGTTTCAAGATACACCCCTTCGCGCAAATTTGGAACATGGATGATTCATTTGCTTTTTCGCTTGCCGAAGAAATTTTTTCCTATGCTGAAAAAAGGAAAATGAGGATTCTGATTCACTGCGGTGAGGATGCGGTCTGCTCTCCGCGTCTCTTTGAAAGACAAATTGCAGAACATCCGAATGTCGTTGTTCAGCTGGCACATTCAAGGCCTGCCGATGACATTCTTTATATGCTGACAAACTATTCCGGCACTTTCTGCGACACAGCCTTTGCCGCACAGTGTGAGGTGGAAAAAATAATGGAAGCTGGATTTTCCGGAAGGATTCTGTATGGCACTGATTTTCCAATAACGCATTACAGGAAGATGAAGCCTGTTTCAGATCCTTCGGAGAAGGAACTTACGGAGTTTTTAAGGAAATAAACAAATTATGGAAAACATTAAATCTGGTAGTTCTGGAGATGCGGATGTGGCAGATATTACTCCAGACGAAATCAATCTGAATGTTAATGACGATGAGTACGACATTACATTCTGGACAAAACAGGGAGCCGTTGCCAAGGATGGAAAATATTCAGAATACATAGCTCTGCTTTTTCGTCCTAATTATGGTGATGGTAAGCTGGTCTCACCCGAAATGGCAAGGCAGTGGCTCGGCGATAATGCTCATATTTTTGAACTTTCCGCCAAATTCCAATATATTATTGAGAAATTATGGAGAAGGTGACTTATGGGGAAAGAACTTGAATATTTGAAAAAACATGAAGCTTTTTCATGTTGAGATATTGAATGAAGGTTATCTGTAAGATGGAGAATATGTTTTTGAGACTCCGTATACCGATGTGATTCGTGTTTACGGTGGTGTCATATATAGAACTAAGACAAAAACAAAGCAAGTGCATACGGTGTTTGTGCCGTTTGCAAAGGAGGAAAATTAATGAAATTAGGTTTGGGAATTTTTAGAATTGAGTTCTACACAGGCGATGGTTCTGATGACGCAGATGCTGCAGAGCGTGCGTACGACTGGTGCAAAGAAAACTACGAATGGTTTAATGGCGATGAAAGGGGGGCTCCGTTTTTACTCTCAGGCAATCGGTTTGAACCCAATGAGTCGGCTGGTCGCGATGGAATTAGACTTGACTTCACGTATGGCGATATTCCCGACAATCTTTATTGGCTTATGAGGGCATTCCACACAGTAAAGGCGACTCGTCTTGTCGCAAGTATTTGGCGGGATTTCAGTGAATCAGATGTAGCCTCAGACTCATATGATGAGTTTGTGTTTGAAAGAGGTAAGCTATTAAGGGGGTATTATGCAGGTGATTTCAATAGGTCAATTTATCCTGCATGGAATCATGGGCATTTTATCGACGACACTCGTGAGGAAACATTCAGGGAAATTCGGGCGGCTTTCAAGAATAAAAAAACTGGAGAGGTAATTCTTGCAGGCAAGTTGACTTCGGAAGAGCCTGAATTATATTGTGAGACGGTGGAAGGCACTCTTAAAATCGGAGAATCAAGTTTTTCTTTAGAAATCGGGTCCTCAGAACCCGGAGGGATAGCAGTCGATATAAATGATGATCTTGATGAAACGGCAGTCGTCAAGGCTTTTGTGAGCATTCTCAAAAAAGCAAAAGAATATTCCGACACGGACGAAGCGGACTGGACTTTCTGCGGATTCAAGACACAGCCCTCTTTCTTTGAATTGTACGGCTCAAATCCTGCAATCGCTGAATACAATGAACTTGATAACAGTGGTCGGATTCAAAAAGGTAAGGCTGTTCCGCCGACAAACACAGACAGTTCAGTAGTTAAAACAGTTGTTGTAAATGATGCTGATGAAGACGGCTGTCCTGTTTTTGATGATGATTTCGACTTTTACGACCTTAACGACGCGGCGGTTGTTTTTGGCGATAATATTAAAAAATTGAGCTATGGCTGTTATGAAGATGAAGAAGGAATTTCTTGTTCAGAGATAAAATCCGTTCGATTTAGCAAAAATCTTGAGGCAATCGAAGAGTTTGCTTTTAGTTGCTGCTGTAACCTTGAAGAAATCATCTACGACGGCACTATGGAAGAATGGAAAAACTTAGATGTGGATGACCATGCGTTTTGTTCGGAAGCTGACAGTTATCCGTTCGAGTATGTTCCCGCTGATGTAATCAAGTGTTCTGATGGCGAAATCCCGATTGACAAGAGTGATGAAGGCGAGTTCGAGGATGAAGGCTGGTAATCATGCCAGACGGTAAGAAGAAAAAAGCCATGCCGCCGTTCTATGACTTGATTAGTCCGAAACAGGCGGAGGCTTGGCTTTCCCGCAATACTGGTAATCGACCGCTCAATGAATCTCTTGTCGCTGAATACGCACGAAAAATGGAAAGTGGCGAGTGGAAGGAAAAGGGAGTTGCTCCTATTTGGGTTACTGAAGATGGGGAGCTGGTCAACGGTCAGCACAGGCTTTCTGCGGTGATTCGCGTGGGGCATCCCGTACTTCTGAAAGTGCAGATTCGCGAGAAGCCCCCTGTTTCCTGGCAAGAGTGGCATAATCGGAGAAAAGATTTAAAAAGGAAAAACTGACGTTTGCAGAGTTTTAAGGAAACAAACAAAGGACACCTTCTGAACGGCCAGCACAGGCTTACGGCAATAGTTCAGTGCGGAAAGATTATCAGGATGCGTGTACGGCGGTTTAAAAAGGAAGATTGAGATTAATTTTGGATATATCAAGACCGCCTGAATCCTCGGTTTAGATTCCATTTTTTTTGAACTTTCCGCCAAATTCCAATATATTACAATAGGATAAAATCCAGGAGGTTATTGAGAAATTCCTAAAGAAGATTGTTGATGGAGGAACAAAAATGAATCCAACGGAGAATAAAATCACTTTCTTTTCGCACGAGGATTTCCTCTCTTTCATCGGAACCTACGGAAGCGAGCGTTACGGAAAGGACAAAAATAATTTTTCATTCGACTGGTTCTGCCTTCCGAACGACGAGATGCTAGAACATGGCTTTGGGGAAGGAAAGTCGTCCCTTATTAACGGCGATGAAAACTCAATCAGTTTTATGACAAAATGGAGACCTGCCATCATACTCTTTAACCGGATGTGTGATTTGGGAATCAACTTCAGATTCTATTCACGCGGAAAAAACAACGAAGGCTTTGAGGGGTTTGTAAAGGACAAACGCTACTATATGTCAAAGATTTTTGATGAGGCGGAGGAGTATGCTGAGGAAGTTGTAATAGACGGTAAAAAACAATTTGTGTGGCAGGAAAAAAGGAAGCGACTCACAGTCGAAAAAGCAAAACTCCACACCACTCTAAAGAAAGGCACAGGCGAGTACGGATCCATCTCGAAATTTGAGGACGGGTGCATAGAAGTGTGTACGGCAGAGATTCTTCCCGATGAGACATTGCCGTCAGAAGAAGTGATTACCAGCTACAAAAACATTGGTGAGCTTATAGACGACGGGTGGGCAATCGACATGTTTGATTCAAGCCTGGTTCATGATTTGAATCCTGAGGAAAAAGAAAAATTCGCCGCTATTTTTTTGTAATCAGGGGGAGGTAATATATTGTCTGAGGTTCGTAAAAAAATGAAATGTGAGAATGATAGTTAAATTTTCTTCATAAAATGTGATATACTTTGGTTGTGGCTGTGGAAAGAGAGATAAAACGGAAAATTGACAAATTCCTCATGGAGTGGAAACTATCTGAGAATCACCTTCCTTTGATTGTAAGGGGAGCAAGGCAGATAGGAAAAACTTATTCCATAAGGAATAAAATAACTTTTGATTCGCAAAAAGATTTCGATTTAATTAAAGAGATTATTGAAAAAGAATTTGAAGATTATACCCCTGAATATTTAGTCAACAGATTTTTTCAATCTGTCAGCATGATTAGTTATGAAAAAAAGTCTATTTCCTTCATGGATAAAGCTAATGCATCAAGATCACAAAAAATTAAAAAAATGCCAATCGGTTTGTTTTCGCTTATTCGGAACCTCAAATTTGATTTTATTTCAAAAGATGAAGATGGAAGAGGGGTTGCTGGTCATGCAGAAAACGGACATGTTTTCATTACAAAAGATTTTTGCAAGGAAGGAGCGTTAGAATTTGATAATTCCTTCCTGTCAGAAAAACTAAAAAAGATAAACGAAAAGCCGGGGCTGATATTCTTCAAAATGCGGAAAAATAACGGAGATTGTGCGCTTGTATCGGCATTTGAGGAAAATCGCATAAAGCTGAACATAGCTGAAATCAAAATTACTGATACCCCTCACTGCATACCTGCATATATTTATCCTTCTGAAAATATCGTGACCGAATATTCAAGTATCGAAAGTTTGCTTTCCGCTGGCTGGAATTATAATGGTTATATTGATTTAGACGCTGTGAATCCTCAACTTGCAGAATTCCTAAAAGACCCGGGGATGCGTGAGAAAATAAAAACGATAGTTTCTCAGTTACCAAGTAGGGAACAAAAAGCCGCAAAATACCGCTATGGATTTGATGGTATCGAGGTTACAAATGAGGATGATGGTTTTGATTCATGGTGGGAGATGATGCCGGAAAGAATTGTAGAATGGAACATGCAGCTTGATAAAAAAGTTTTACGATCCCTGCGGAAAGCCAATGGCCTACGCAAATATATAGGAGGACCTAAATGACAAAGTTTCCAAATAGAATTGCAGCTATTCAGATGGATCACATTGGCAATTTTATAGATGTGCTTGATATTGAATCTGCAAAAGCTTTTGAAGGTGAAGAAGAAGACTTTTTGGTGACTACAATTGAAGAAGCAATTCAATATAAAAAAGAGCATCCGCATAAAGGATTTTTTGTGTATAATGATCCAGAGGTTGAGAAGTTCCTGAAAGAAAACGGCGCACTTTAAGAGACACAATTTTTTCTTGACAAGTGCAAATTACAGCCATACGGCTTTTTACTGTCCGTCAGGCGGTATTTTATCTTGCTCCAGAAAGTATATGAGCTTCGTGATGCTTTCAAAAAGGGGAGTGTCCTTGTATTGCTGCAAAAGTCCTTTCAATCAGAAATCATTCCTTCTATGACATTCCCCTCCGTAACCACCGCCTATAATCCAGACTTCAAAATTATTAGGAACCCACCAGCCGTATCCGTCTTTTCCGAATTTTTCATTTATCAAGTCATATTTTTCTTCTGCTTTCTTTTTAGCTCATCAGTACTTGTCCGAATATAAACAATGGAGGTCTTCGCATCTCCACAGAGCTCAAACTCCGCTTCAAAACCGTTATTACACTTGACTCTATAACCAGGGCTTTCGCATTTAAAATGTATAGTTTTTCTGATTCTAATTTTTGGACGGTACTTCTTTTTGTTCTACCATAATACTCTTTTGCTAACTCGACAGTAAGCCCCTTTGCGCCACCGACCTTCCGTCCTTCGCTAGCGCTCATAGCCTTCGGCTACTTACGGGGCTCCACGTCGGCGTAGGTTTGGTTGGGGGGGTGCTTTCAAAACAAGCGTTGAATAGGTTCCGCTTTGACATTGGCAAGGTATGTCATTATCTGGATTCGTTAAATTATTGCTCTATTTTTCTTCCTCGCTTCCTAAGTTCTTGAGTTTTTCCGTCATTTTCTTTGCGGTGGCGGAATCGCTTTTGTAGGAGTAGAGTATTGTTATGGTGATTACTCCGATTATTACGCTTTCAAAAATAAAGAAGGTGCTTATATTGCAGAAGGAGAACCATTTTAGGTAAAGGCCTATTACAAGGACGATTGCATTTATAATCAGTGTGTATATAATTTGCATGGCCAGCATTTTTTTCTTGGAGAAATTTCTGTCGCTTAGGAGGAGGACGTAGAGCAGGGCGCATATAAAGGCTATGCCAAGGATGATAAGGACATCCAGTGCGTAGAGCTTTGCCTCTTTTCCCTTGAACGAGAGCAGTGCAATGGAGTCTATCAAAAAAATTGCGGTTGCAAATCTTGTAAAAATCAGAATAAGTGTGTTAAGTTTTTCTTTCATAAAATCCTCTTCTTGCCCTGATGGTGTATGGCTACAATCCAAGGTGTTCCTTTAGCTTTGGGACGTAGCTTCTGGAAATGATTACCTTGTATTCGTTTTTTAATACGGCTTCAAAGCGTCCGTTAAAAGCCGGGGAAATACTTCTGATTTTATTAAGATTTACAATGACCGCCTTGTTTGCGCGGAAAAAGTTTTTTGCGGGTAAAATCTGCTCCAGTTCATAAAGCTTGAATTTTGTTTCAAAAACTCCTTCTGCAGTATATGCAAAAACCTTGTCGTCTACCGATTCAAAATATAGGATGTCCTTTTTTTCCACGATGACTATTTTGTTGTCTTTGATGAAATTCATTTTTGAACTTCCGTTTTTTAGCTGGTTAAGCAGGAGGGTTATGTCCTCGTCTAAAAAATGGCATTTTACTATGATTTCATCGTCCTCATCGGGTAACGGCTCTACTATTGTAATTTTCATCAATATTATTATAGCACAAATCCTTTTATTTTCAAAGGCAGAAAAGGGGGCGGGGATATGTTTTGACTTCTCTTCCCCCAGCCCCTGGTTAAGTCTTAACGCTGCACTGAGTTTTTGCTCAGGTACATGACGGTGCTTCTGTCTTGGCTGTTTGTAATTACATACTTTGTGTTGTCGGCATTTGTCCTGATTGTTACGGATGGTGGGAAGCTGTTCAGGTCAAAGCTGCTCTGCATTTCTTGAAGGTCGGAGCGTGACATTGTTGTAGTTGTGATTATTTTGTTTCCCCTTAGCGTAATGTCGGAAGCTTCACTTTCGCTTGCCATGTCACGCAAAAACTCATCCCTTTCTGCCTGCGATAATGAATTGATAACGGCAAGGGTTGTCCTGTCCAGTTCCATTTCGCTTGTTGCGCTGCCGGAGTTAAAGGTGTAGCTTCCGTTTGATGCAGTAAGGCTGATGATTGAGTCGGCTGCAAATCCGCTTTCGTTTGCGGCTACCTTGAGCGTCCAGCTTCCGTCGGAAAGGGTAATGTCGCTTACGGGTCTTGTGCAGTCCCTAAAAGCTGCGTCTATGGGGGCAGAAGGGGCGTCATCATCGTCGGATGAGCTTGAGTCTGAGCAGGCGATGAGTGTGCATGCCATCAAGGCAACCAGCATTGAAATTAATTTTCTTGTCTTTTTCATTTTCTTGTTTCTCCTTAAGATTTAGCTTGATAAACTTTCTTGAAAAAACTATAGGCTAAGTTTTTTGTATGCACAATCACAAATTTGGTAAGATGCATTTTGGATAGGGTGAAATGCAGCGTGCCTCGGAAATCAATTTTGTGTTCCGCTCCCAGGCAAATCCGTCTGAGAAACCCGCGGTGTCGCGGAATAGGAAATTAAACTCGCTGCGCTCGTTCCGCTCCAATGCGGGTTTTCAGCCGTCTTTGCCTTCCGCTGCACACAAAATTGATTTCCGGTCTTGTTAACATAGGAAAAATAAAAGAAATTGATTTTCACTGCGTATTTTTTTTGATTACCGGTCACCATATTTTATGAAAATTGATTTCTGTGGCACACCCTGCATTGTTCTGTGGAATTTGCGATGGGTCTGTGATAGAATGGCTGCAAATGAAATGTAAGAGTAAAGACAAAAAACTTTCTGGTGGATTTGAAATTTTTATGGCGGAGGACGAAAGCCTTGTTGCCTTGATTTTCAGAAACACGGTTTATGTTTACGACCTTGCAAGTAAAGAGCGGATTCTGGCTGCAAAAACTGTAAGCAATGCAAGCTGTGCAATTGTTTCGCCGGACAAAAAATATATTGCGGCAAAAAACACTTCTGGAACCCTTGCACTGATTAGTATGGAAAGCGGACTTGAACTTTGCCGCTGCCCAATGGAAAAGTGCGAGGGAGAAATGCCTTTTTTTACCTTGGATAGCCGGCATGTAATTGACTTGGACTGGGGCGGAAGAGTCATGCTCTTTGACACAGAAAGCAAGGTGCATACGGTGCTTGACAATACAAGGCCCCTTGTCCGGTGCGACTTTATTCATTATGATTTTTTTAGCAAAAGAATTTACAGGTTCATGGCAAGGGATTTTGGGAACAGTCCCGGAATAGTGCAGTCCATGGTGATAGACGAAAAACATCTTGATCCGGAACATGTGGAATTTACGACCCTTAGGAAATTCCCTTTTTCTCTGCCAGACCACATGAAGGGTGTTTCCTTTTGCAAAAGCCACAATTACTGGCTTGACCTTGGCAAGAAAAAAATCATCAGGAGCGACAAGGATTTTAAGGTAAAGGCAAGGCTTGGCATTCCAAAGTCAAATTCAATTTCTGAGCCAAAAAAGATGTGGGTTTCGCCAAATGAAAAATACCTTTTTATAAATTACGGAAGGCAGTGCAAGGATGTAAGCAAAGTGCCTCTGGGCGAGCGTAAAAATCTTCCAGACCTTTCCGTTCTTTTTGACTTACAAAGCGGGGAGATTGTAAAAGAATTTGCATACGATTATGTTTCGGATTTTACGATGTATGGCAAAGATTCTTCCTATATATATAATTGCAACCTGGAGCGGAACATATATTGGGACTGTCGAATAAGCCTCCAATGTCATTAACTTTACGTCATTTCTGAGCTTGACTCAGAATCTCAAATTGTGATATTGACGAGAGATGCCGAATCCACATTCGTAGCAAGTGCGTGCGAATGTGGCGTAGCAGTTTTGCATGACAATTCGTTATGTTAATGGCATTGAAATAGAACTCTTTTGTGATGCAGCTTGTTAAGCTGGAGTGTTATATCTTTTGCAAATAGAGGCACGGCAGGGATTGGAGGGGCGTTAGTTGCCATTGTGAGAGACGTACCCTGAGCTTGTCGAAGGGTGCGGCGCTCACAATGGCAATGTAGGCGAAAGCCGGAACCCCGGAAAGCCCCTTAAAAATGGCCTCCTTGCCATTTTTAAGGACGGGTTTTCTGGCGAAAACCCGCGGATGTTTCTGCAAACATTTGACGCGCCGTCCTTGGCGCTCGATGTTCTGGAAAAATGGCAAGATGTTCTTTGAGGACGTATATGTTTTGCAGATAAAAGTGCCGCAAGAAAAAAATGAAAAATATCAACTCCCTTGCAAATATTGGTGTTTAACGGTACTATGAGTGCATGATAAAGGCGACCGGTTCACAGATTATTATTAAATTGCTTGAGGCAGAAGGCATTAAGACTGTTGCGGGTATTCCCGGCGGTTCAATTTTGCCCCTGTATGATGAATTGAACAGAAGTTCCATAAAGCACGTCCTTGTCCGTCAGGAGCAGGCGGCTGGTTTTATTGCCCAGGGCATGTCCCGTTCAAGCGGCAAACCGGCTGTATGTATGGCTACCAGCGGCCCGGGTGCAATGAACCTTCTTACCGCAATTGCAGACGCAAGGTGCGACAGCGTTCCAATCATTGCTATTACCGGACAGGTAAATTCATCGCTCATCGGTACAGATGCTTTTCAGGAAGCGGACACCTTTGGCCTTTCATTCCCAATTACCAAGCACAGCATGATGATAAAGGATCCGCTTGAGCTTTTGACTGCCATTCCCAAGGCTTTTTCTATTGCGGTTAGCGGTAGGCCGGGGCCTGTGCTCATAGACATTCCCCGCGACGTTCAGACTGCGACCGTTACTTTTGACAAGTGGCCCAGCGCAAAGGCTTTAAGTTCTGCGGCAGACACTCTTACCGCAAGGCGCTTTGTTACTCCGCAAAAGCAAATTGGCCCTATCATTTCGGGCATGGTGGACGCGCTTTTAAAGAACAGTAAGCCTGTTCTTTTTTTGGGTGGCGGATGCAATTCACAGAAGGCAAGCGAAGAGATAAACAAATTCCTTGGCTTTTACGATGCGGCGGTTGTTACAAGCCTTATGGGTATTGGAATAGTCCCACGTTCTAGCCGCAACAACTTTGGTATGGTTGGTATGCACGGCTCTTTTGCGGCAAACAAGGCCATGCACGATGCAGACCTGGTTCTTGCTTCCGGCGTTCGCTTTGACGACAGGGCTACTGGCCTTATTTCTAAATTCTGCCCAAATGCTACGATTCTTCACATAGACATAGATGCTGCGGAGATAAACAAGATTCTTCCTTCATCCTTCTCGCTTGTCTGCGAAGCCGAAAAGGCCTTCCCGCTTTTGACCAAGGAACTTTCTTCCCGAAAGCAAAAGGCAACAGGCTCAAAGTCTGCTAAGCCGGGCAGCCGTTCAGCATGGATTAAGGAGCTTGCCAAGGTTTACGATGAGACAGAAAGCATGGAGCTTGGACGCAGCAAGGGTATTCCAAAAGAAAGCGTGAACCCCCGCGCCTTTATCCGCGACATTCCAGAGGCTGCAAAAAAGGCAGGCCTTAATGCAGGGGACATAATTGTTACTACGGATGTTGGCCAGCACCAGATGTGGTCTGCCCAGTATTACCCGGTGGAAAAGCCAAGGCAGTTCCTTACAAGCGGTTCTCTTGGCACAATGGGCTTTGGTCTTCCAGCAGCAATTGGGGCTTCTTTGGCAAACAAGACCAAGCGTGTTGTCTGCATTTCTGGAGACGGAAGCATCCTTATGAACATTCAGGAGCTTGCAACCCTCCGCGAGCTGGGGCTTAACGTAACCGTATTCATTTTGCAGAACGGTTCCCTTGGAATGGTAAGGCAGCAGCAGCACTTCCTCTTTAATGACAACTTTAGCGCATCGGAGTTTGGTTTTGTTCCAGACTTCTTGCAGCTTGCCCGCGGTTTTGGAATAGACGCAATCAATGCCAACGAAGACAAGCAGTGGTTTAAAAAGGCTTTTGCAAAGGGACCGCATCTTGTTTTGCTTAACATTAATATGGAAGAAAACGTCTTGCCATTCGTAAAGGCTGGCTCTGCAAACATTGACGCTCTTATGAATTAATGTAAAGGGCTTGGAGTTTTAGATGGGGCGCAGGCATCCGTATATTCTTGTTTTTGCATTAGGAGTTTTTTTTCTCACTTTTTCATGTGCAAGCAGCCGTAATGCCGTTTATGCCGCAGGGAATTCTGCTGACCTTTCTTCTTCTGGAGCTAAGGCTTCTGGTGCAAAAGCTTCTGGGGTGAATGCTCCTTCAACAGGTACTTCTGGGGCAAGCAGTAGCAATGCAAGTAGCGGTAATGCAAACACCGGTGCAGGTGGCACATCTGGCAAGCTTTCTGCCGCTTCTTCCGAGACTGGCGATTTGTCTGCAAATGCTTCTGAAGAAAAGCCGGAGGAAGCAAAGCGTGTGATTGTTAGGCCTCCGCTAAAAAAAGTGGAGCTTCCGCCTTCTTCCGGGAACGACCTTTTTGCAGGAAAAACATATATAGCAAAAAGCCTTAAGCTGGAATTCCTTGACGGAAAAAAACTAAGGACTTATTCCTACAACGAAAAAGACGAATGCTGGGAAAAGGAATTCTTGGCAAGCTATTCCTTTAACACGCCAAAGGCAAAGCTTTACATAAAGATTGACAGTGTTTACGAAAGCGGAGAAAAGCTTTCTTCTGCAAAAGAACTTTTCAACCACCAGTGGCCGCCTGTAAAAAAGAAAATCAAGCGCTACTTGAGCACAGCAAAATTCAATTCCGCATCCAAAAAGCTTTTCTTGAACTACTCAAAGGAAAATGTTGAAATTTCTTCCGAAGCCCGCTTTGAAAACCTTCTTACCTTCTCCTTTAAATTCTTGGATTCGGGAAAAAAGCTTGAGCTTACTTCCACCCTTGAAAGCCAGCTTTCCGAAGCAACAAAAACAGGGCAGGTCATAGGAAGCGACAAGGCTGGAAAAGTTCAGCTTGCATTTTCAAACCTTACGGTCCAGATTTTGGGCATGGATCCAAAGACAAATTCTGCACCCGAAAGTTTTTACATAGGCAATTGTGTCTTTGACGAAGATGCAAAAAAAGTTAGCGCGCAGATGTTCCGCATTTTCCAGAGCGAAAACAGGGAAAAGACTGTTTACGAGTCAATGCAGGAAGCCGGTATCTTTGAGGCAACTTATACTGTAAAGACTGAAGTTAACAAGTTTGCCCAAAAGCAGCGCTACGACGTCTACAATGCACTTTATAAATTTACAGTAATTTCTATGCCGGATGAAGCCCCCGAGCTTGAGCATATAGAGATTCCTGTATACCTGCACGTAGACAAATTCATTCTGAAAAAAGAAGATAATTCCGATTCCTAGGAGTAACCACTTTAAGGGAACGGGGTTTTATAAATGGAGGATTTTTTTATGAAAACAAGTTTGTTAACCGCAACTGCGGCAGCTTTGATTCTTGGACTTACGGCGGTTTCCTGCGCAAGTACCGGTGGAAAGAGTTCAGCGTCAGGCTCATCTACATCAATTTCTTCTGGAAGCGACATGTTCGCCGGCCACACATTTACTTCAAAGGGACAGAAGCTTGAATTTGGCAAGGACAAGACAATAACAAGCTATGTCTTTGTTGCCGACAGAAATCAGTGGGTAAAAGAGTCAAAGTCAACATATACTTTTGATGCAAAGACCAAGACCTTAAGCTCAAAAATGACATCACTCTTTGTTAACGGTGCAGAATTCAAGAATGTGAATGAAGTTATTGCCGCCTATTACCCGGCAGTGGAAAGCGAATACAAGAAGCAGTTTGAGAAGCTAAAGATGGACAAGGCATCACAGAACAATCTTCTTGCAATTTCAAAGCAGCAGATTAAGGACCTTTATTCACTTTCCTTTAACCACGATGACAAATTTACATACAACTTTTCCAAGAATGGAAAGACCCTTACCCTTAAGCAGGTTATAAACAAGGATCTTAGCTATTCTGCAATGAACCAGTTCCGCGGCCAGGATCAGACTGGAAAGTACCAGCTTGTTCTTTCAAACTATCTTGCCAACATGGCTGTAGTGGATCCAAAGACAAACACTATTGCAGAAGGAAGCCAGTTCCAGGGCAACTGCGTAATCGACGACAAGACAAAGACTTTTACCACAGACCTTTACCGCATTACCGTAAAGCTTGACAAGAGTGGCAAGCCCCTTTCCGAAACTGTTGCAAAGGCAGGCAAGCTTAGCGCAAGCTATGAGCTTACAGGTTTTGTTCCCAACGAAGAAGCCCAGAAGCAGGGATTTGATGTTTACAACGGAACTTACGTTCTTACAGTTAAGCAGGCACCAAAGGGACTTGAGGCTTTGAAGACACTCTACATTCCTTGCGCCTTCCAGTCATATTCCGTTGACTACACCCGCGAATAGAATTTAGAACAGCTGTGTCATGCCGGGCCGGTTGGTGAGCTTGTCGAACCACGTACAAGCTCAGCGACCGTTTGGGGTGACACACATGTTTTGCTACTCAACCTTGCGCACACCGTCGCCACTTTCGCAGGCAAAGAAACCCGCCTTGTAGCCTATGGCAGCAGAATATTCCTTCTGAACATTTTCCACAAAGTCTTCAATGCAGTCCTTGTGAACAAGTGCAATTGCACATCCGCCAAAACCAGCGCCAGTCATTCTAGCCCCAAGGCAACCCTTCTGCTTTTGAGCGCAATGGGCAAGCGTGTCAAGCTCTATGCCCGTAACCTCGTAGTCCTTGCAAAGCGACTCGTGGCTTTGGTTCAATAGGGCCCCAAGCTTTTCAAGATTGCCGTCCTTTAACGCTGCAACGGCATCCTTAACCCTCTGGTTTTCAGATACGCAGTGCCTTACACGCTTTTGCAAAGTTTCGCCGCCAACAAGAGCCTTGTTCTTTTCCCATTCATCAGGAGAAAGCTCGCAAAGGGCAGAAAGTTTTACCCCGCCGTCCTTAAGCATCTTAAGAGCAGCCTCACATTCGCTCCTTCTTTCATTGTACTTACTGTCCGCCAGACGACGCTGCTTGTTCGTATTCATAACCACAAAGCGGTAGTCCCCAAGTTCAAGAGGTGCATATTCGTATTTTAGAGTATTGCAGTCAAGTGCAACCGCCGTGTTTTTCTTGCCAACGGAAATGATGAACTGGTCCATTATTCCGCAGTTAACATTCATAAAATTGTGCTCGCTCATCTGCCCAAGCTTTGCAATCTCCACACGGTCAATGTTAAAGCCAAAGGCATCGCTAACGGCATAAGCAAAACCGCATTCAAGCGCAGAAGAAGAAGAAATGCCGCCCCCAGCCGGAATGTTGCTTACCATAAGAATCTCAAAGCCACAATCAAACTTATAGCCCTTTTCCTTTAGCTGCGAAAGAATGCCGTTAAGGTAGTTTGCGTAATCATTCTTCTTGTCAAAGGCAAAATTGTCTTCCGTGCTGAATTCATAGCGTCCCGGAAAGCGCAGGTCGTTGTAGACAATCTTTGAATCCTTTCGTTTCCTTAGCGCAACGTAAAGGTAGCGGTTGATTGCCGCCGGAAAAACAAGCCCACCGTTGTAGTCAATGTGCTCGCCAATAATGTTTATCCTTGCAGGCGAAGAATAAAGCAAAACGTCATCCGCATTGCCCCCGTAGGTCTTTACAAAGTCGGAGCGCAGGTTTGCCACGTCATAAGTCTGAGCCGTCAATGAATTCATAATTTCTCCTGTAAAAGCGCAATTTAAATCAACACGTGTTTGTTACATGATAAGACAGATTGCCCATAAAGTCAAACGGAATTTTGCGGCAAAAAGGTGCATTTTTTTCTGTTTTTGGTCAATTTTTTCTTTTTGGACGGTGCTTTTACCGGCTCTACCAGGCGTTTCTTGGCTAATTCGACCGCCAGCCCCTTTGCGCCACCGCCGTTCCGCCCTTCGCCTATTCGGCTCATACCGCTGGCGCGGTACTAAAGGGGCTCCATGGCGGCGTACGACCCAAAAAAATCCGCACGCTGCTAACCCGCCATCCTTGGCTCGGTATTGCTTGGCAAGAAAGAGGTAGGCTGGGAAAGGCATTTTCTCTTTGGAGAATGATGGGCTTCGTAGAAGAATAAAAAAAAACTGTCATGCCGAACTTGTTTCGGCATCTGTTTACAAAATATTTGCTTCTGTACAAGGGTGATAAATGTAGAGTTGTCGCCTATTCTTTCCGATGTTTTCCTTCAGAGTGGAAACCAAGCACTGTTTGCAAACAGAAACTGCACTATGCGATAAAAGTGTAGGGAGGCTGCAATGGAGCCGGGGTTCGTGCCGAAAACCCATTTTGCGCGGTACGACCGTAGGGAGTTAGACACCTATTACCGCGCACCATGGGTTTTCGGCGCGGTTCCCGGCGGGAATGGAAGCCTACCGTGTTTTAGATTAATGCTTCCCAAGTTTCATCTATATTTGCACTTACCTTCTTACCTACATGGCGGCGTAGGCTTTTTTAAATTTGCGAACAGTGCTATAATCAAATAGGGTAAGGTAGTAGCATGAAAAATATGGAGATAATTAAAAAACTTGTCGGGGAATCTATTACAGAATCAAACTTAAAAAATGTGGACTGCTATGTCCATAAGAATTTTGCCCTTTTTATTCAGTCAATGGGATTCTGTGAATTTGCTGTAAAAGAAAAACATGCTCATCCGTCATATATGATTATAATTGAATTTGGAACCGATGATTTTTTAACTGCGCCAAAAATCGAACTAAAAAGAAATTATTACCTTGCAACAATTGTTTCTCCGAATGTTCCCCACGAAGACAAAGGCGTTGACTTTCCAAATTATTACACGATCATGATTGGAAAAGAATTTTTTGAAAGCCAGTTTTTGTTGTATCAGGATGAAATTCCTCATTATGTGGGACACCAGTTTTTGATTTGCCATGATGTTTTAAAAATGCTCCATCTGTATGCTTTTGAATCTTCAAAAAATATGAAAAATGCAGAAATCACGTTGGAATGCCAGACAAAGCTTTTGACTCATTGGATAATCCGAAGCCTCCTTGGAGAAAATTATGATATGCGTTCTGTTTCTACAAATGAAAGGGTTGGAAGAATTCAAACTTACATTGAACTTCATTGTGGCGAAAAAATTTCAGTTTCTGACCTTGCAAAAAATGCGAATATGTCTGTTTCCAATTTTAACAGGCTTTTTACAAGGGAAGTAGGCATTTCTCCAAAAAACTATCTTACAAGTGTCCGCCTGAACAAGTCATTAAATCTTTTAAGAAGAAATGATTTTTCTGTTTCTGAAATAGCAGTGAAGTGCGGCTTTTCTTCGCTTTCACATTTCTCGGCAGCCTTTAAAAATGAATACGATATGAACCCGACGGAATACAGGGAAAAATATCAGGTTTAATCAAAATCTGTAAATTTTTGAGCGATTTTTAAAAGCAATGAAAATGAAATTGTGCAATAGTTAACTCAGAGAGGTTAATTATGACAAAAGAAAAATTGTTCGAGCTGATGAATGAAAATCCTGTAATGCATCTTGCTACGGTTGATGAAAATGGCTTTCCTCGTGTCCGTGGCATTCTTATGTTCAAGGCTTGTGATGACGGAATTATTTTTCACACGGGAACTTTTAAAGAGCTTTACAAGCAGCTTATGTCAAATCCAAATTGTGAAGTTTGCTTTCAGTGTAAGGGAATCCAGATTCGTGTTTCCGGCAAATTTGAACTTGACGAAAGCGATGAGCTTTTTGAGGAAATTTATAACCATCCGTCCCGTGCATTCATTAAGCAGTGGGGAAAATCAAAGGAAGAAGTAAGGGGCTTTTTAAAGATTTTTAAGATGAAAAACGGAAAGGCCTGCACTTGGTCTATGGCGGATAATTTTAAGCCAAAGGAATATACCGAGCTTTAAGGATGTATAAAATTCTATAGACTGGACGCTAGTCTTATGGACGGTAGTCCTAATGGCTCTACCATTTTACTCTTTGGCTAATTCGACCGGACGTTTCTTTGCGTCACCGCCGTTCCGGGGTTCCGCCTTTCGGCTCCATTGCCGGGGTTCGGCCCTTCGACTACGCTCAGGGACCGCACCCAACGGCAACGCACTTCGTGCGCCCCTCCATGGCGGCGTAGGTTGGTGGGATTCGGGGCGATAAAGACACAGGCTTGGGTAATCGGTATTTTATTAAATCTCTGCGTTTTTGAAGAGCTGTAAAATTTTCGTGCCGTTACAGAATATTTGCACTGTAACGTTATAATCTGGAGCCCAATCATTCTCTCCAAGGTCAACTAAAGCTGAAGATGTTTGGTAGTTTTTTATAGGATTATCGTTATCAATCATATCTTCAAAAGTGAATTTATAGCTGCAAGAGCTGGGAAGGGAAAGGCATGTGTCCGTATCACCAGCATAATGTATTTCCGCAATATTATAACCGATTAATTCACCTAGGTTATTGGAAAGCTGTATTTCACTCATGACAACACTTGCGTCCAGGGATTCGTTGGCTACAATTGTAATTTCATCGCTAACGCCTATGTAAGCACAGGCTTGGTTGTCTGGATCGTTAAAAGTACAGGCAACCCTTACCTTGGCTCCTTCTGGAATGGAGTCAAAGTTTACTGTTGCAGATTCCCCTTCAATAAAAGCTACTCTTTTTTTTGCCGTATAGTCGCCTGTAATAAAGATTGTGCAGCAATCAGCGTCATCATTTGTAGAAATGCCTTCGCGGGCCAAGGCTTCTTTTGAAGGCAGGGTAATGCTAATGCTTCCTTCTTCCTTGCCTGCGGAACAGGAAATAATTGCAAACATTGTAATTATTAAGCAGAAGACTGTAAAAAACTTGGCTTTCATAAAACTCTCCAAAAATTTCTTCTATAACATATACTATAGCACAATATTTTTCAAAGACAAGCTTTTCTGGAAAATAAAGGCAGGGTGAAATTTTCTTCATTTCTTTTTATTTTTGCTTTACAGAGGCTTTTCTTAGTTTTATAATTTGCTTATGAGAAACTTAAAACTATTTTTTGCGGGACTTTTGCTTACGGTTGTGAATGCGGCAGTTCTTTTTGCCGGAACCTCTTCTTACATACGCATAGTTGATCCGGAAGACGGTTCTTCTCAATACGCCTACAATGTCGACAACATTGCAGATGTTAAGTACCAGTTTGCAGGACAGGTTTCTTCTGACTGCAAGGCAATACGAGTTTTGTGGTCTCCGGGTAGCGACGGTCACGATGCCATAGACGAGTATCTTATAAAAGGTTCAAAGCCAATAAAGGGTTTTACGGTTGACGATTTTTATCTTAAGAAGTTCAAGGCGGGCGACAGCAAATTTGAATACAATGCTAGCGGAAAATTTGAAAACCTTGCCTGGGGAACCAACTGCTACCGCTTTATTGCCTACTTTAACGACGGCCACCTAAAGACATACCGCCTTACACTTTACGTGCATCAGGGTGGGGCAGCGGAAATGGGAAAGCCCGTTATCTATCTTTACCCACAGAAAAAGACAAAGGTGAATGTTAACGTAAAGCCAGAGGGTAAGTTTACAAAGACGGAGCCTGCCATTGGCAAGAAGGGCTGGAGTGTTACCGCTTACCCGGACGGCCGCCTTGTTAGCGGAAAGAATGAATACCCCTATCTTTTCTGGGAAAGTGAAGATAATTCTGAGCCTATAGACCTTTCACACGGATTTGTTGTTGCAAGCGGAGACATGGAAAAATTCCTTAATGAAAAGCTTACGATTCTTGGGCTTAACAAGAAGGAAATTGCAGACTTTATGGAGTTCTGGCTGCCAAAGCTTACAGAAAGTCCTTACGAGTTTATTACCTTCTATACAAAGGAGATGATGGACGCAAAGGCACCTCTTACAGTAAGCCCTGCCCCGGACAGCATTATCCGCGTATACTTTGACCACAAGCCTCTTGAAAAGCCGATTGAAACTGAGGAACAGGTTCTCGTTCCAGCCAGCCGCAAAGGCTTTGCTGTTGTAGAGTGGGGTGGCAGAAATTATAAATGAGAGTCTTTCCGTGTATGTGCAGAAACGTATGCGGTAGAACCATGCTCAAGGAACCTACGCCCGATTGTAGCGGCGCAGGGTTGCCTGCAACCCGTTGCGGTCCCGCCATTGGCGGGACTGAAACCGCGGAAAGCGGGGAAGGCAATGGCATGATTGTTTTTGAAAATTCAATGTTTGCCCAGCCAGAAGAGTGCCGTCCAAATTTAAAAAATCAAATGAAGAAATTTCGACTTTTTTTACTTTCACTTTTTTTTGCTGCCGCTTGTATTTTTTATTCATCTTGTGCATCCGGGACAGTGGATCTTGTTCAATACGCCTATCCCGGTGACAGGGCTATGTGGGCGCAGATTTTTTCGCTTTCCAAACCTTTTGTTTTGCCGGAGGGGGAGGGGGCTTTTCCGCGTGCGGTGATAATTCCCCATCACGACATTACGGCTTTGCGGCAGAACAGTTTTTATTCTGCGCTTGCGGCTAAGATTCAGCCCAAGGTTGTAGTGGTGCTATGCCCTGACCATTTTGAGTCGGGTAAGAATTTTATTACGGTTCCAAAAAAGACTGTTTTTGAAACTCCGGACGGGGAGCTTTCTCTTTACAAGGAGCTTGCGGATGAGCTTAAAAAGTCTGAGCTTGGAAAGTTCGTTTGCGTTCAGGATGGGATTTGGCGGAATGAGCACGGAATATTTTCCCACACTCCTTTTATTGCCCATTACTTTGCGGGGGCAAAATTTCTTCCCATACTTTTAAAGCCTGAATCTTGCGCGGAGAATGCCCAGCTTTACAAAAGGCTTGGGGAATTTCTTTGTAAGGTTCTGCCCAAGGAAAGCCTTGTGGTAGCTTCCGTTGATTTTTCGCACTACCAGATTCCGCGGATGACGGCTATGCACGATTATGTTTCCATGAACACGATTGCAAATTGGGAGGATGTTACAAACCTTGAGGTGGACAGTCCGGAGTCTCTTACGGCGGTGACTGCTTTTGCGGCTTCTTGTGGCTGCACAATGCCTCTTCTTGTGGACAGGAGCTCTACCTACGACTATGCTCCAGATGATGACGTTGTTTCTACTTCCCACCAGTACTGGGCTTTTTATTCTGGGCTTGGGCGCGATGCTGTGGATTCTTTTGCAAAGAAGGCTCTTTTGTGTGGGCAGAAGGTTAACCGCTTGCGCTACGGTGAGGGGAAGAACTGTACACTTCTTATTGCGGGTAGCGGTTCACTGGGGGCTGGTGTGCGCACTTTTTGGGCTTGGGACCGCTATGGGCTTGAAAAGGATGAAGCTTTGCGCTCTCTTAGGGATGCGGCTGGGACAGAGGCCAGGTTTTTTAAGGGCTTTGACGCTTATGTTTTTGATCCTGCTGTAAAGGATGAGCCTTATCTTGCGCTGGGCAGGGTGGTTCATGGTACTTGCCTTGGCGTATGGGTTTGTCCGCTGGAGAAGATGGGCTTGGCGGCTGGGCTTTGTGCTTCTGGGGCTTTTGGAACTTCTTGTGATGCCGCTTCTTCTGGGGGTGGGGCTTCTGCTGCTGGTGGGGGTGCTTCTGGTGAGTTTGCTGGAAAGAAAGGTAAGCTTCCTTGCGTTAACATTCTTGTGCTTCAGGCTGGGGGTGGGGCAGGCGGTAAGGCCGTGGCAAAGGGTAAAGAGCTTGCTGCTGGCGTAAAAGTGTCTGCAAAGAAATTGCTTTCTGAATATGACTGCGTTATTGTAAGGAGCACGGACGGCTCTTTTGGTGCATGGGCTTTTGCTAGGGGGAAGGGCAGCGGTTCAAAAAATACCGTGGTGGAAGAAGAGCTTGGTTTTCTCTGCCTTAAGGATGGAGCTTTGGGAAGCGGGGCATTTTTGGCAGTAAACTGGCAGGACGGATTCTTGCAAAGGGAATCTTTTTCCTACCAGCTTAATGATTGTGGATTGCCACCCAGAGTCTTTCAGGGACAAGGCGAAGATGAGCCGCCCAAAAAGTCTGTCTGGGGTTTTGACCGCTAGCGGTTGGTGAGCCTGTAGAAACCACCGCATATATTATTTCAACTTCTTAACAAATGGTTCTATATTTTCCTGTATAAAATCAACTCTATCAAATATTGTAGGTTTAAAATATGATGCTACTGATATTACTATATTCTTTTCTGGGTTAATATAAATTACATTACCACTATTTCCTATAGCCGAATATATATTTTTCTTTTTATCAATAATCCACCATAAATATCCATATTCCATTCCTCTAAAATTATTACCCTCAACAACTCTAGGTCTTGTCATTTCTTTAATCCATTTTGATGATATTATTTCTTTATTATCATAAGTTCCATTATTTAAACATAATAATCCTATTTT
>JAFXWC010000069.1 GCA_017534445.1 Treponema sp. | reverse complement strand
GGGCAAAAGCAGCTTTTGTGGAAGACAAGCTCGCGTCCGTAGTCAAGGGCAAAGTCTGCTGTAATCAGGGCACCGCTGTTGGGTGGAGCCTGCACAACAAGCGTTCCTTGGCAAAGGGCAGCAATTATCCTGTTCCTCTGAACAAAGCGCCACTTTTCCGCAGGAACTCCGGGAGCGTATTCGCTTACAATGCAACCGCCACCCTTTAGTATGGAAGCGGCAAGCCTTTTGTTCCCGTAAGGCACTATAGTGTCTATTCCGCAGGGAAGCACCGCAACAGTAGGGGCAAGAGCAAGCTTACCTTCATCCAGAAGCGAAACAGCACCCCTGTGGGCAAAGGAATCAATTCCATCCGCAAGACCGCTTACAACCGTCCAGCCTGCTTCACAAGCCTCGCGGGCAAAGCTAAAGGCGGCATCCGCACCTTCAGGGCAAACACGCCTGGTTCCAACAAGGGATACAGACGGCTCCTTTAGGACAGCCAAGTTTCCCCGGTAAAACAAAACGTAGGGAGGGGCATAAGACTCTGCCAAAAGAGGCGGATAATCCTTTTCCCCATAGACAAGGCAACCAATGCCAAGCGAATCCATTATTTTAAGACTACGCTCAGCAAAATTCGCCGTAAGCTTACCCTTCCATTCGGAGCGAACCGGCCTTCTTATTATAGAAGAAATCTCTTCTATAGACATTATCGCAAGGTGCTCCAATGTGTCAATATTCTTTTTTAAAAGAATTTTTTCCCTTAAGGTAAGGAAATCAACCGAAGCTATTGCAAGAGTTAAAACATCCACCTATTAAAGTTAATTATTTGCATACTGAGCGTCAAGCACAATCTTTTTGTTGTTCTGGGCGTCTGCAACCTTTTCCTTGTTGGGGGCAAGAGCTATAATCTTGTCGTAAAGGGCAATGGCCTTGTCGTACTCGCCGTTAAGGTAGTATGCCCTTGCAAGGACGAACATTCCGTTGGTGTCCTTTGTCTGGGTCTCCAAAAAGCGTTCCATGTAAGGAATGGCCTTGGCGCTGTCTTCCGTAAGCTCAAAGGTGTAAAGAACGCCAATTCCGTACATTGCACGGTAGTAGTTGGGGTTGATGTTAAGGGCCTGGGTGTAGGCGGCTTCGCTCATGCGCAGGTATTCCTCTTTTTTCTCTGAATCGATCGTGCCGGCAACATTTGCAAGGTCAAATGCCTGTCCGTGGGCAACGTAAACAGCACAGACTGCAATATAATAGTAAAGGTTTGCGTTGTCGGGATAGAAAGTAAGGGCCTTCTTAAAAGACTCCATGGCCTGTCCGTACATTTTTTCGTCCAGATAGCGGGTTCCAAGCATCTTGTACCAGATACCTTCCTGAGCTTCTGTCGTAACAAGGTCAAGGGCGCGCCTCTCGTACTTGCTAAGGGCTTCCTTAAGCTCTTCTTTTGTATTGGGATGGGCTACACCCTCCTCCATCTTCTGCATTCTTTTTATTGAATTATATGAAGGTGAACAGGCTGCAAAAAATACTGATGCAATCCCCAAAACTGCTATCTTTGATACTGATGAAAATTTCATTTTTTCCTCCAACGGTTTCTTTTTTATCGACATAAAATCGCCTATATCTAAATTTCATTTTTTGGACGGTACCTTTAACCGCTCTACCATTCAATTGTCGGCTAATTCGACTTTTGCCATTTTTTATGCGCAAACAAGCAGCACCATGGAGGGTGCGTCGAGTGTTTGCAGAAAAACTGTGGATTTTCATTTGAAAATCCGTGGTAAAAAATGGCAAGGAGGCCATTTTTTACCGCCGTTCCGGGGTTCCGGCTTTCGCCTCCATTGCTTCGCAACCCGCTTGCGCGGGCCCCTCCATGGCGGCGTAGGTTGGTGCGTCCATTTTTCCAAACCTATTTTTCCTTTCCGTGCCCCGGGAAATAACCTGCATGATAATCCATAAGCTGACCGTCGTCCACATGGGTGTAAATCTGCGTAGTCGCAAGGTCGGAATGCCCCAAAAGCTCCTGGACAGACCGCAAATCTGCCCCGCCTGCAAGAAGATGGGTTGCAAATGAATGCCTTAAAGTGTGCACTTTTGCAGTTACCCCGCTCTTTGCCTCCATAGCCTGAAAATTCTTCCATATTCCCTTTCTGGAAAGAGGTTTTCCGCGGGAATTTACAAAGACCTCTGCAACCTGGGCATTTCCCACAAGCTCAGGCCTTGCTTCGTAAAGCCATTTTAAAAGCCATTCCTTGGCAACATCCCCAAAGGGCACGATTCTTTCCTTGTCGCCCTTGCCCCTCACGATTATTATCCCTTCCTCAAAGTGTACGTTTGCAACAAGAAGGGAAGAAGCCTCGCTTATGCGTAAGCCGCAGCTGTAGATAAGCTCATAAAGGGCCCGGTCACGCACGCCAAGCGGCTTTTTTGTGTCAATAGAAGCAAGAAGGGCGTCCACCTGCTCAATGGAAAGAACGGCAGGCAAAGCGCGCGAAGCCTTTGGTTTGTCCAGTTCCAGGGCAAAGTTCTCGCTCCACAGGCCCCGCCGCCTTAAGAAAGAGCCGAAAGCCCTTAGCGCGGAAATGTCCTTTGCAACAGTAAGCTCAGAGCATGCATTTTCGCGCCTGCTAACAAGGAAAAAGAATAGCTTCTTTACGTCAAAGTCTTTTAGGGAATATTTCTTTTCTTCCGCCCACCTGATGAATTCCTGGCAGCTCAAGAAGTAGGTCTCTGCCGTAAGCTGGGCATGCCGCTCGACAAGAATCAAATCATTAAAGAATTCATTCAGCAGGGCACCGTTCTCCCTGGAAAGCTGAACCTGTCCCTCAGCAGAAGCACAGGCTGCAGAATCTCCAGGAAGAGATATTTTTTTGTCCATTTACAATTAATTGTCTGTAAGGTCTATTGACTTGGAAAGGCCGTTCAGATTCCTCCACACGGCTGGCTGCTTAAGGTCGTCGCTCCTTCTGGTAAAGCTAGGAGGAGGCTCTATACCGGAACGGTCATGTTCAACGGCACGGCGCAGCTTGTCGCTAAGGCTGGATTTTGGCTGAGCCTCTTTTTCAAAGCTCTTAGCACCAGACGACTCAACGGCAGACTTTTCCACATTGCTAAAAAGGCCAAGGCCTACACTCTCGTGCTTTACGGCCATCTCAACCTCTTCTTCCTGCTCCTCTTCATCCTCTGCGTCGTCACCTGCATTCAAGTTGATGGAAGCCTTGCCGGCAAGCACCCGCTCAAAGGTTGCATAGTCAACAACGTTTGAATTTTCCGCAGCCTGTTCACCGGAAGAAGAATCCCTTCCGTTCTTTTCAAAGCCAGTGGCAATTACGGTTACGGAAACTTTTTCTCCAAGTTCAGGGTCGTACATCTGTCCCCAGATCAAGTTGCAGTCTTTGTCTGCAGAAGCGCTTATGTTTTCTATAATCTCGTTAACTTCAATCATGGAAAGATTTTCAGGGCCAACAATGTTAACAAGAATGTTGCTTGCACCGTCTATGTGCCTGTCTGCCAGCATAGGATTGCTGATTGCCCTCTGAGCGGCATCAACAGCGCGGTTTTCGCCTTCGCCAACGCCAACGCCAAGGATTGTCTCTCCCTGGTTCCTAAGTACCGTGCGAAGGTCTGCAAAGTCAATGTTGATGATGCCTGGCTTAGTAATAATCTCGGAAATGCCCTGCACACCCTGGCAAAGCACATCATCTGCCAGACGGAAAGCCTGAAGGAAATTAACCTTCTTGTCCACAATTTTCATTATCTGCTCATTGGGAATAACAATAAGGCTGTCCACATTCTCGCGGAGCTTCTTAAGGCCATCCTGGGCATTTTTCATTCTCTTTGAACGCTCAAATTCAAAAGGAGTTGTAACAACGGCGATTGTAAGGGCACCCTGCTGACGTGCAAGGGAAGCAACCACCGGGGCTGAACCGGTTCCTGTTCCACCACCCATGCCGGCTGTAATTATTACCATGTTTGCGCCCTTAACAACGTTGGTAATCATCTCCGCATCTTCCTTTGCGGCATTTTCACCAACGGAAGGCTCACCACCGGCACCAAGGCCACCAGTAAGCTCCTGGCCTATTGCAAGACGTTTCTGAGCCTTGGAAACATTCAGCGCCTGGACATCCGTATTAAGGACAACGAATTCAACGTCACTAACACCAGCTTCTATCATGCGGTTAACGGCACTTGAACCGCCGCCGCCACAGCCTATAATCTTTATAACAGTTGGACTTGGCACTTTTAGTGTGGAACTCTCATCGTTCACCACAGACAAATCAATCATATTTCCTCCCGACCCATTTTTAAATGCAAAACCTTTCGGTCCTGCAAGGCTGCCGCACTAAAATCCCCATCCCGTGCGGTTAAGCCTATTTATTCAAAGCTAACAGAATTTTGCAAATTCCGCAAGCATTTTGCATACTACTAGAATATTTTTTTCCAAAAACTCTTTGCGCCGCTTTTTAGACCGCCCAAAACGTCTTTTTTCTCCTCGTGTTTGGAACTTCCCTTCTTGGCAGGCTTTTGCTTTTCCACCTCTGCCCCGTTCTTGTTGGCAAGAACCAGACCAACGGCAGTGGCAAAATCCGGCTGACGGTAAACATTCTTTCCAAGTGGACCGCAGTCAAGTTCCCCAAGGTTTGGAGCCTCGCCCTTTCTAACCGCAGTTGTGTGCCAGGCACTCTGGGCAAGCTCCACTATGCCGTACATAAGGGCACCGCCACCAGTAAGGACAATGCTTCCGTTCAGGCTTGTAAGACCGGAATGCTTTTTTACGCTGTCCTTTATCATGGAAAAGATTTCGTCCATGCGGGACTGTATAATCTGGCAAAGCTCAAAGCGGGAAGTTTCCTCCGGCGGACGCGAACCCACGCCCGGAATGGTAACCGTTTCGTCTTCTTCGCTTTCGTCAATCCAGCAGCATCCGTATTTTATCTTTATGTCTTCTGCAACGTCAAAAGGAATGCCCTTAACCTGGGCAATATCGTTTGTTACGTACCAGCCGCCAACAGGAAGTGAAACCGTGTAGACAGGTGCGCTGTCGTAAATGACCATAACGTCTGTAGTACCGCCGCCCAAATCAATAAGGATGGAACCAAGCTCCATGTCCTCGCGGGGCAGAGTGGCAACCGCCGCCGCCAAAGTCTTTAGGGTACGGCCACTTCTCTGGTAGCCCAGGTGCATGATTGTGTCGTCTATTTTTTTAAGGGCTGTAATCGTAGCCATAACAATGTGGACCTTTACTTCAAGACGTACGCCTTCTGTGCCTATCAAGTCCTTGATATGACCGTTTTTGTATGAAATTCCGTCCACAATCCACTCGCGGGGAATGGTGTGGATAAACTGTTTTTCCCAAGGAATGTTTATTGCTTCCGCCGCTTTTATTGCGCGCTTTTTTGCATCCTCACCAACATTCGTTATCCTGTTCTTTCTGTTGGGGGATGAAGAAGGATCTATTCCTACCTGTCCGCTGGAATTGAGTGTGGAAACCTGTGAGCCGCCTATGGAAACGTAGACATGCGAAACGTCAACGCCAGCCATCTGCTCTGCACTGTCCAAGGCTTCCTTAACGCAGGCCTCAACAGCACTGGAATTTATGATGACTCCGTTGTTAACACCCTTTGACGGTGCTTTTGCGGCTCCAATGATTTTTATATTGTTGTCCAAGTCCAGCTCGCCTATAGCTACCCTTATGAATGAGGAACCTATGTCAAGCCCGACGATTATGCCGCTCAAATCAGCCTCCAATGCTCCTTGTACGGTAGGAAACAGAACCGTACCTTAAGTCTATTTCCCCCGCATTCGGCTCCAGCGAATTTACAACATCCAACGCAACCATCATATACTTTAAAGAATCTTCGTTCAAGACGCGGTCCGTAAGCACACGGATATGGGTGTGAACCGGATAAAGAACAAGCTCATAGTTGCCGTATTCCTTCGTTACCACCTGAATCTCGGAAACAGCCGCAAAATACTTCTGCGGAAGGCTTCGGATATAGTCAATCTGCTCCATAAGAGAGCGGTACTTTGAAGGAAGGCGGGAACCTTCGGAAAGATTCTCCAGAGGCAGCCCCGTAATAAGGGGAATGTTGCTGTCTTTTGCTATATACCGTGCATTAGAATAAAATAATACTCCGTTTTTGTCAATTTGAACAGTCTTGCATCCGTCGGCGGTCTCAACAATGGTCTTTGCCACGGCTTCGCGCTCAATTATGCGTATGTCCACGCGGTCCGGGAAGTGCTTGTAGACGGAAACTTTTTCTATTCCGCTTATGGAGCTAAGGACGTTGACAGCCTTGTTGGTGTCAAACTGCATCCAGGTAAGGGTGTTTATCTGCTGGATTTTTTCCCTGGCTGCATCTTCGCTTATGTTCTTGAAGCCGGAAAAAGAAATCTTGGCGGGAACAAGCGAAGGTATCACAAAAGTATAAAGCACCGCTTCTATAAGTAGAAGTATGCAAAGCACCAACACAATGATTTTTAAAACCTTTACTTTCTTGTCTGCCATAACACTTTCTTTTGCGGATTCTTTCTTATGCACACTAAAAGAACCGCTGTTGTTAAAATAAGATCCAGAAAACAAAGCCTCTGTATAGACGCTGTCCCTTCCCTCTCTCGCTCTACTCATAATTTGTTACTTCCACTCCGTTAAAACTTTCAAATCTTGTATTATTTTTTTCTGAACTTCTTTTGTATGACTCCAAGTCTGAGTCGTCATCATCCCCTTCCTCGCTGTGGGATGCATTAAGGATGAAGCCGCACATGCAGAGCGTAACCACAAGGGACGAACCTCCAGACGAAAAGAAGGGCTGGGGAATTCCCGTTGTTGGAAGTGCCCCGCAGACAACCGCCACGTTTATGAGCGACTGAAGCACAATCATTGCAGTGCAGCCAAAAGCCCCGTAGCTTGCAAAGCGGTTTTGGCAGTTGAGGGAAATGTAAAAGCCCCTCCATGCAAAGAAGACAAGCAGGGCTATGTATGCAAAGACACCAACAAAGCCCATGGCAGCAGCCCAGCCCGCAAAAATGTAGTCAGACTGAACTTCCGGTATGCGGCTAACATTCACAAGACCAGTTCCAAGACCGGCACCCCACATTCCGCCGGAAATTATGGCGCGTTCAGAGGCAAACTGCTGGTAGCCTTCGTTCATCATGTATTCGTCCGGCTTAAGGAAGGAAATGATTCTCATAAGACGGTAAGGCTCTATTACAATCATAAGAACCGCCGCAGGAATGGCAAGCAGGACAAGGGGCCCAAACCAGGACATTCTTGCACCGCTAACAAAGAACATAAGGCATCCAACCATAAAGATAAAGAGGCCCGTAGAAAAGTCCCTCTGTAGGAATATCACTATAACAAAGGCGAAAAGCCCAACGAGCGGATAAAGGAAATTCTTCTGCTCAACGTCGCTTTGTCCAAGATACCTGTTGAAAAGGTTGGCAAGATAAAGCACAACCGCAAACTTTGCAAATTCAGAAGGCTGGAACCTGCCAAGATATGGAATGCGTATCCAGCGAGAAGCACCGTTCCTCTGGTAGCCAAAGAAAGGAATCAGCGCAAAAAGGCAGAGGACAAAAATAGCGGTTACAAAAATGCCCAGGTTCTTTCTTAAAAAGCGGAGCGGCATTACCGCAAAAAGAGCCATGCAGGCAAAACCAAACACGGACCAGACAAGCTGCCTTACCACAAAATAATACTTTTTGTTAAAGAGTCTTTCCGCAGTATCAGGGGTAGACACAAAGAGGGTGAACACTCCAAGCCCCCAAAGCAAAATAACGGAGACTATGAAAACAGCGTCATTCTTCTTTTGCACCTCACCGGAACGTCCCGGGAAAAACCTAAAGTCAGACATTGCCTCAAATGCCCCCATTTCCAGTAAGAACGGAAGTGACACGCTCCAATTCCATGCCTCGGCTGCCCTTTACAAGAACCACAGCCCTTCCGCCATTAGCACGGGCAAATTCAAGAACGTCCTTTCCAGCCTTTTCCATTACGCCAGAATCAGCACCGCCTTTTTCGTTGCCGGCAAAATATTCTATCTTTACCTTTAGATTTTTTTCTTTCGCAAGATCAAGAGCCTTGGAGTAGGCCGCATTCATTTCGTTTCCAATAAAGATTACAAGCGAACATCCGCTTTTTGCAGCCTGTGCGCCAGTCTTCTCATGCTCAGCCTCTGAATCCTCCCCAAGCTCCTTCATGTCTCCAAGAACAAGAACCTTTGGCTCTTCCTCGCTGCCACCGTCAGCATTTTTTATTGATGAAATGAATTCCACGGCTTTTTCCATGGAATCCGGGTTGGCATTGTAGCAGTCCTGAACAACAGTAAGACCGGAGAAATCTCCGCTGCCCCTAAGAACCTGTGTGCGGCCAAAAACGCTCTTTACTTCATTAATTCCGTCCGCAATCTGCTGGGCACCCAGCCCCAAAAGCTTTGCAAGGGCAATGGCACCAAGGGCATCGTTGTAGTTGTATTTTCCTGGCAGGGCAAGAACTGCTTTCTTTCCGCCTATGCTAAGCTCCGTTCCGCCAAGGCCAAGGTCGCGTACAAATGCCACCTTGCAAGGATCATCCTCTTCCTGAACGGCATCCGGTCCGTAGAAGACCACATTTCCGTCCACCTGGGAAGCAAGGTATTCAGCAAAATCATCATTCTTTGGAATAAAGGCTGTTCCAAAACCGTTAAAATGGGAGAAAACCTTTGACTTTTCCTCCGCAATCCTCTGCCTGCTTCCAAGAATACCAATATGGGCAGTTCCAATGTTGGTCACTATTGCAAAGCGGGGCTTTAGGACCGCCGCAATTTCTCCAATCTCGTCCCAGCGGTTCATGCCCATCTCAAAGATTCCCGCCGTATGCTCACTGCGGATTTTGAATACGGAAAGGGGAAGGCCTGTCTCGCTGTTAAGGTTTCCCTCGTTTGTGATTACATTATATTTCTGCCTCAATATTGAAGCGGCAATTTCCTTGGTTGTAGTCTTACCTGATGAACCGGTAACACCAATCTTTATAAGGTCCGGGAATTTTTCCACGTAGCGCCCTGCAATCTTCTGCAAAGCAGTAAGGGTGTTCTGAACGCCTATAAAATATACATTTGGAGCCTTTAGCGAAATCTCCGTAAAAAACGATGAGTCTGCCTCGTAGTTCTTAAGGCAGATAAGCACAACAGATGCACCCTTTTCCACCGCCTGGGGAATGTACTTGTGGCCGTCCTGCTTTTCTCCAATAAGGGGAACAAAGAGACTTGCCTGCACAACACTGCGGCTGTCCGTCTGCACAGATGTAAAGCAAAATTCACCGTTACCAAGAAGGTGTATGCCGTCTGCGGCGGAAATTACGTCTTCCAGTGAAAGTAGGCTTGCCGTGTCAATTTTGTCAGTGCCACTCATTTTTTCTTTACATCCTTCATCTCTACGCGAACTATCTCTTCCGAAAGGGCCTGCCTCATTCCAAGCTGCCCCTCGGCTATCTTTTCTATTCTATCCGTACTAGAAAGTACGCTTATGTCCGTAATAAGCTTCTTGTTCTGCTCAACAAGGTCTGCCTGCTTCTTCTCCAAGTCTATGACCTGCTGCTTTAAGTCGGCATATTTTCTTGCCTGAATTGCATCAAGAATCAGCATACCGGGAATGCAAAGGGCCACAAGGCATAAAAAAACTATCTTTACAATGGCCAAAGTCCTTCCCATTACAATGCCTCCACACCGTAAAGCCTTTCTTTTCCGGCATCACGGATTTTTCTTACCACACGCAGTTTTGCGCTTCTGGACGGGGAATTAGCCTTAACCTCTTCCTCGCTAGGCTCCACCGGCTTGCGTGTCAAAAGCTCCGCACAGGGAGTCCCGCCGCAAGTACAAAAAGGAGCCTCCTGAGGACAAACGCACTGTTTTGCCAGGTTGCGGAAATAATTCTTTACAATCTTGTCTTCCAGTGAGTGGAATGTGATTACTCCCATTTTTCCGCCGGCATTAAGAGTGTTGAATGCGTTGTGAATCGCCTCAGGAAGCCGTTTTAGTTCGCTGTTCACGCAAATGCGCAAAGCCTGGAACGTTCTGGTAGCCGGATGAATGGCACCGTGGCGGTATTTAGCCGGAACGCAGCCATAAATCAGGTCTGCCAGAACTTTTGTTGAAGAAATCCTCCCAATTTTACGTTCTTCAACTATAGCGGCTGCAATTCTACGGGAGAATTTTTCGTCTGAATACAGATAAATCATGTTCGCCAGTTGATCTTCCGGCATGGAATTTACTATATCTTCAGCACTTTCTCCTGCAGATGGATTAAGCCGCATATCAAGTTTCTCATCATGACGAAATGAAAATCCCCTCCCACTCCGCTCATAGTGAAAAACACTAATACCTAAATCAAACAAAATAAGGTCAGGATGCCTTTCAAGCGGATAGTCAGCATAAAAATCGTTGAACCATCCGTTGTAAAAAGACATCCGTTCCCCAAAAGGGGCCAAGCGTTCGCGGGCACGGCCTTGTATCTGTGCGTCTGCGTCCACGCCTGTTATGCTGAGTGAGGGATATTTTGAAAGAAAGTTGAATGAGTGTCCACCCTCTCCAAGCGTTGAATCAATCATGAATGCATCTTTTTCAAAGCTTTCGCCCAAAGGAGAAAGGTATTCAAGAGATTCATTGAGCAACACTGGCGTATGGACAATTTCCACTTTTTTAACCCCGCACCGCACCCCCGTGTCAGCGGAAAAGCCTTAGGCAATCCGCAAAACAAGCAAAATACGGTTTGTCCGCATCCCCGCCCACTAAGCGGAAAGACGGCATTACAATAAGATGTCGCCAAAAGAAGCTGCTGCTTCTTCCAGTTCACTTTCAGTCTGAAGGTTATACTTTGAGTAGGTCTCGGAATCCCACAATTCCATAAACTTACCCATTGCAAGGATGGCGCATTCACCGCCACTCTTTAGCGAGGCATAATCCCTAAGACTCTGCGGGATAGAAAGTCGGCCTGATTTGTCAAATTCGACTTGCTGTGCGGGCGCAATAAAGTGCCGCATAATCTTGCGCTTTTGAGGATCAAACACAGAAGCCTGGCCCATGATTTTGGAATTCAGGCTTTCCCATTCTTCTGTCGTAAAAAGCATGAGACAGTGGTCTAGGCCCTGCGTAACGACGAGTTCATTTTTCTGCAATACATTGCGCAACTTGGCCGGAAAACTAATCCTGCCCTTTTCGTCGAGAGTATTGCGAAAGTCACCGCTAAGCATTTCCATTTCCACTGCTCACCACTTTTTCCCACTAATTCCCACTTAACTAACATTTTATCCCGAAATTTTTTAATGTCAACCAAAAAAAATGCCGATACTGTAATTTTTCTTTTTGCCAGGCAGATTTTTACACTTAATATTTATAGTATATTTTTCAATAGCGTACTTATAGCGGGCAACCCCCAGCTCCCACCACAAGCATTTTCACAATTACAATATTTGCAGCCGTTATTGAAGAAGTACCAAATTTCCTTTATCATTGCAAAAAGACGATGATTAACACCCTTAACGAATCGCACCTGCACAAAACGCTAAAGACAATCTACTCCCTGGAAAACGAAGGTTGCGTGCAGGAAGCCAAGGCCGGGAAATACATAGCAGACATCCTCACAAAATCGGGCGACGTAATAGAGATTCAGACAGGCAGCCTCTCCCATCTGGCCCCAAAAATCATGTATTTTCTGGGACAAAAGCGCAAGGTAACGGTAGTTTATCCGCTCATAACCCAAAAATACATACAGACAGAAGACTCCAAGGGCCAAATCATCCGCAGAAGAAAAAGCCCCTCAAAAAAGAACATCTATTCTGCATTCAGGGAACTTACAGCCCTCTGCCCCTTTCTTTTGGAGAGGAATTTCTTTCTTCACATTCAGGAAGTAAGCGTAACAGAAAGGCGCACCGCCACAAAAGAAAAGGTTCAGTCCGCAAACGGCAGGCGGCACTTTCTTAGAGACTGGATTAAAACAGGCAAAAACCTTGACTCAGTGGGACCAAGGCACGTCTTTCACGGCAAGCAAAGCTACAAATCCCTGCTGCCAAAGGGCTTGGGCAAGGAATTTACCGCAACGGACATGTTCAATGCAATAAAACTCACGGAAAGCGGCCTTAAGAGGCAGGAAATAAGCCTTATGGCATGGGTCCTTTGCAAGCTGGAACTTATAGAGCTTACAGGAAAAAAAGGCAGGACAAACTACTACAAAAAGAAATAGGCGGAATTGAAGAGAGATGCCGAAACACGCCCGGCAAGCAAACAAACCACCAGACAAAAAAAACAGCCCCATAGCAAAGCTACAGGGCTATCCAACATAAATATATTATGATGAAACCGGGCACTTGTCCGTACCCCCAAAGGGGTCTGTCTCCCGCACAAAAAGCGCGGGATTAAGAAGCAGTAAACCTGCTATTACCAAGCGTCGCTCATGTCGTCTTCGTCTCTGTTCTCCATGTCGTACAAGTCTGTAACTGCACGGAGGTCGTCGAAGTAGACGTAGTATGAACCGCGGGCTTCCATTGGGTTGCAGTCAATGCGGAATCCTACAACGCGAAGACCAGGCTTGTCACCATGGTATGCGCTCTGCTGGATAATTCCGTGCTCTGCATCTGGTGACGGAGGAATGGCTGTAGTAATCTTTTTCCATCCGCTGAATTCGAGTGAACCCATCCAGATTTCAAAGTTGTGGCCAAAGTAGTCCTGTACCAAGAGCCAAAGCTGGTGTCCCATGTTGCGTCCGCAGACCCAAACAGAAACAGTCTTTGTTACGCCTTCGATTGCGATTGGGCGTGCTGCTGTTACGAAGAAAGAGTTTACACCGCGGCGGAAGAACTCTGTCTTTACGCCGAATACCTTAGAATCGCTCATTTCCTGATTGTTGGCATCATTCAAAGGCTCTTTTGCAAGAGGGCTACCGTCAAAGAGGCGGCCAGAAATAACACCGTAGTCAGAAGAGATGTGTACGTTCCAAGAACCCTCGCGTTCAAAGCGGTCAACGCTAACTTCGCGGAGTGCCTGGCGTGCACTGTCGTTACCAATTGCAGATGCATCAGGTTCAGCAACACTTGTTGACTTTGACTGTGCAAATGCGGCACCGGCAAAAAGAACTGCCGCTGCAAGAATTGTCAAATGTAATTTTTTCATATTAATTCACCGCCTTTCTTATTTTGCCTTAGCAGCTTCTTCTTTTTCAAATGCATCTTTGAGCTCATAGCCATCATAGATGTTAGACAATGTGTTTGTCGTGTACTTGAGCTGGTCAAAGAAGATAACATAGTTGTCAACAGCTGCTGTAACATCTGTGCGGATTCTGAAACCGACGAATGTCATGTCTGGACGACCAGAGCGGATGTATGAGTGCTGACGGATCCATGTTGGAATGTTAAGAACGATGTTCCTCCAACCCTGGAAGTGAAGGTTTCCAGCCTTAAGCACGTGAACGCGGCCATCTGCATCGCGGACGAGAACTTCAAGCTTGTAGTTGTAGTTTGCGCCCCATACCCAGAAGTCCATCTGAGTTACAGTACCAACGAACGGAATTTCATGAAGGTTGCCTTCTGAATCCTGAGGATAAACCTCGAACCAGTTGTCACCCTTGCGGTCAAATGCAACTTTTGCACCAAGAACAAGACCTTCAGGATCTCCATCCTTGTGATATGCGCGCAAAGAATTCGGCATTGCTTCGAATGTTTTTACGATGGGATAGCCTTCCGCTACAAAACGGCTGGCTCTAGTACCCCATGACCAATCCTGTTGTTCATCGAAATTATCGATAACAATTGTCTCTACAGCCTTTGCACTTGGTTGAGCAACTGCAGGAAGGCAGAATGCAAGCGCAAGAAGGCCGCCTAAAATGACTACGCCCTTTTTCATTCAAATCTCCTTGAATTTAAGCTTTCCCTGTTTTTAAAAATACATGGAAGTAACTTTCTTTAAATATCGGCATGAAAGGCCCGAAAGTTTAGCGCTTTCTTTTTTCGAAAGACGCATGCCAACCCTTCATGTAGTTTATTATATTTCGATAATTGTTCTTTGTCAAACGTTTTAGTAAAGAGAGTTTCCAAAATTTTTAAGGTACCGTAAATAAAAGGCTTATAAATAGGAATATCTTGGTAAAGCAAATAGGGGCACGGCAGGGATTGCAGGGGCGCGAAGCGTTGCCAAAGGCAATGGAGCCGAAAGGCGGAACCCCGGAAAGCCCTTAGCACAAAAAAAGCGCCGCAAGAAAAACCACCGTATTTTAAGAGTAAGCCTCTCTTTCATAGCCCAAAATTCCCCCAAAAAGCCTTGAATTTTTACTTGAAAAGTCTTATTCTTGTTACTGAAATCTATGTCAATAGATGAAAACCGATTTTTCAATCAGGAGCAATTATGGTAAGTTACAAAGAACTTGGCCTGGTGAACACAAAAGATATGTTCGCAAAAGCAATGAAAGGCGGATATGCCATCCCGGCATTCAACTTTAACAACATGGAGCAGATGCAGGCTATCATCATGGCTTGTGTTGAGGTAAAGTCACCTGTTATCCTTCAGGTTTCAAAGGGTGCACGCGCTTATGCAAACGCAAACATCCTCCGCAACATGGCCCGCGGTGCAGTTGAATATGCACACGAACTTGGCTGCGACATCCCGATCGTTCTCCACCTTGACCACGGTCCAAACTTTGAGGTTGCAAAGGACTGCATCGACAACGGTTTCTCTTCCGTAATGATCGACGGTTCTGCCCTTCCCTACGACGAGAACGTTGCCCTTACAAAGAAGGTTGTTGAATACGCCCACAAATACGACGTTACTGTAGAAGCAGAGCTTGGCGTTCTTGGCGGTGTTGAAGATGACGTTGCCGCAGAAGAAAGCAAGTACACAAAGCCGGAAGAAGTTATTGACTTTACTTCTAAGACTGGCTGTGACTCTCTTGCAATTTCCATCGGTACTTCACATGGCCGCTGCAAGTTCACACCTGCACAGTGTACACGCACACCGGACGGAGTTCTTATTCCTCCGCCACTGGCATTCGATGTTCTTGAAGCCATCGAAAAGAAGCTTCCTGGATTCCCGATTGTTCTCCACGGTTCTTCATCCGTACCTGTAGAATATGTAAAGATTATCGAGCAGTACGGCGGAAAGATTCCGGATTCTGTTGGTATTCCGGAAGAACAGCTCCGCAAGGCTGCAAAATCTGCTGTTTGCAAGATTAACATTGACTCTGACGGTCGCCTTGCTATGACAGCAGCTATCCGCCGCCACCTTGCAGAAAACCCAGGCGACTTTGACCCACGCCAGTACCTTACTCCTGCCCGCGAAGAGCTTAAGAAGATGTACATGCACAAGTGTGTTAACGTTCTTGGTTCTGCAGGACACGCATTGGACTAGGATTCTAAAGTCATCATGACTTGAACCACGGCACGGCTCTAACAAGGGCCGTGTTTTTTTTTGCACCCCACAAGACAAAAAAAATCCCGGCAGCCAAAACCACCGGGAAAAGCACTAAATACTAAATATAGAATGCCAAAGAAAAACTACTCGTTAACAGCAGGAGCCTGTCCACCGGCAGCGTCAATAGCTTCCTGAGCAGCTTCAAGTTCCTTAGCATCGCGCCTTTCGCAGAACTTGCAGATTGTACCCTTACCAGCATCAATAGCTTCCTGTGCAGTACCGTTCACAAGAGTCTCTGAGCGGTCAAGAGCCTGGCAGTCCTCGTGAGTGTGGAATTTCTTGCCGTGCTCTGTCCAGTAAACGCTCTGGCCGCGGGTTGCAGCCTCAACAGCTTCCTGAGAAATAGGGTTCCAGTCGTAGCTTGCAAGACCGCTGATTGCAAGGAAGATAGCCGCAACAACAGTACCAATAGCCTTAGTCTTCTTGTCTGCATCCTTATTTGTAAGCAAAAGAACAATGAACGGAATAAATGCAACAGCCGCAACAATAACGCCCATGTTGTTCCACAGCCAGAACTTAAGGGCATTCTTCTGGGAAGCCGGGTCAATGTGGTTGGCCTTCTTCCAGAACTGAGAACCAACAATTACACAAACCATGTCAAGAACAAGAGCCGCAATACCCTTGTGAAGAGGCTGAATCTTTGGAAGGATAAGCAACTTTTCAAGAATCAGCGCAATGGCAAGCACTTCAAAAGCCAAAGCCGCAATCCAGAAGAGGAATGCTACAATGCGAAGCCCCGTAGCGTTGCCAGACTTTACGCCAGCTGCAGCCGATGCCGCAGGACGTGGCTTGTTTGTAATATCCGCGCCAGTCGATGCAGACACAATTTTGTGTTCTTTCTTTTCTGCCATAAAAAACTCCTAAAAGCCCCATTAACAGAGGCAAAATATTCGGAAAAGTTATCTCTAACTTAAGCCTGTATACATATAATACACCATAAAGCGCGATTGTTCAATAATAGACCTTCAATAAGCCATCTTTTTTGGACGGTAACTAAAACCGCTCTACCATCTTATTCCTTGGCTAATCCGACCGCCAGCCCCTTTGCGCCACCGCCGTTCCGCCCTTCGCCTATTCGGCTCATACCGCTAGCGCGGTACTAAAGGGGCTCCATGGCGGCGTACGTTGGCAAGACAAAAATCCCTCCATGGATTTTTGTCTTGATTGCAGAATCGCTACGCAATTCTGCACGCTGCTACCCCGCCCTCCATGGCTCGGTATTGCTTGGCAAGAAAGAGTTGTGTTTTTCCTTACCCTTTGTCCCAATAACTGTAAAAGGCAAGTGCAGATTTTCAAGAATTGTGATGTAGAAATATGTCAAGAAAGCACTGGAATGGAGGCAGGAAACGTGGCAAAAAAGCATTTGTTGGCAAGTAAGCGCAGCGGTTTCAGCTTTATCCTTATGCAAAGCAACCGAAAATCAGGTTTGGGTGCAGCGGAAGGCAAAGCCGGCTGAAAACACGCATTGGAGCGGAACGCACCCGGCAGCGTAGCTTCAAGCCACGGAGTGAGTTTAATTTCCTATTCCGCGACACCGCGGGTTTTCAGACGGATTTGCCTGGGAGCGAAACCCAAACCTGATTTCTGTTTAAAAGCACTTGATTCACATATAAAATGCCGTATAATATAGAATAGAGTTGCTCTACAAAAAGGAGTTCACTATGAAAAAAGCTTTTCTTACATTACTATCACTTACCGCGGCAACACTCCTGCTTTTGCTTACACCATCATGCTCAGGCCTTGTATCTCCAACCGTACCCGACTCCGATTCAGAGTCCACCCCAAACGCAGAAAGCCAAAGATACACCCTTAGCGGAAGCTTTTCCATGCCAAGCGCAGACGCTGCCCCGCAAGAAATTTCTGCACTAAGCTCACCCCAGCGCAACGCCATACCGGACACATCCAGCCTTACATACACCGTAGAAGCAAAAAGAAGCGACGGCTATACAGAAACAACAGCATCAGACGGCTCAACCTACACATTCACAAACCTGACCGCAGGCACCTGGCAAATCACCGCATACGCAACTACCACAGGCGGAACCAGGGTCATGCAAAGCGAAACAAAGTCTGTAACCCTTTCCAATGCAAACCCGTACGCAACCACAAGCCTTACCATGGCACCCGCAAGCGGCTCTGGAAACATAGCCCTTACAATAAACTGGGCCACAGACAGCGGAATTGGATATTGCGAGTGGAGCAGCAGCGATTCCCCTGCCCTAGCAGGTTCAGCGGAAAGCACAAGCGGCTCCGTCACCATAAATTTAAGCGAACTTTCCGCAAGTAATTATTTGCTAACCCTTTCTTTCTACACTTCCCTAGCAAGCAAAAACGCAGGCCTACCCCCTGTCTACGAATGCACGGAATACATCTCTGTCTACCCCGGCCTTATGACAAACAAATGGACGGCGGGAACAGCCCCCCACATTAGCGCAAGCGGAGACTTTAGCGTTACCCCCGCATGCGTAGAAAGCTTTGTCTACAGAAAAATCTACGTAAGCCAAGGCGCAAGCACAAGCACTGCAACAGGAACCTCCGAACGCCCCTTTGCCACAATAGAACAGGCAATGGCACGCCTTAACGAAGCCGCAAGCAATGGAATCCGGTCGGGCCAAATAACTGCCACAACCCCCTGGGAACTTCACGTTACAGGAACAATAACCGCCACAGAGCCAATTTCAGGAGATGCTCTCATAAGAGTAGATGACACCATCGCATACCTTGCAATCATTGGAGAAGGAAGCGGAGCAACAATAGACGCAGACAAAAAGGGTACAATAGTGTACGTGGGCGGAGATGCAAGCGTAAGCATGCAAACCGTCACTCTAAAAAATGGGTATGACCCAACTTCCACTGTCGGTGGAGGCGGAGTCTATATTGATGCCGGAACATTCACAATGAACAGCGGAACAATAACTAGCAGCCAGACCGTTAACGGAGGCGGTGGCGGGGTATACGTTGCAACAGGCGGAGAATTTGTAATGAATAACGGCACCATAAGCGCAAACAAAGCCATAAAAGGAAACGGAGTCTATGTAGATGAAGACGGAATCTTTACCATGAACAGCGGTACAATAAGCGCAAATACAAATAATACTTCAACATATGAAGGCGGCGGTGTCTATTGCGACGGAATTTTCACCATGACAAACGGAACAATAACAGGCAACACTGCTACACACGGAAAAGGTGTCTACATTGACGCAAACGGAGAATTCACCATGAATGGAGGCAGCATAACCTCCAACACAGGCAGCACAGGTTCAGGCGGTGGTGTCTATACCTGCGGCACGTTCACAATGAATAACGGCACTATTAGCGCAAATTCAGCCACAGGAGGAAACGGTGTCTGGGTTACGAGCAGCGACGGAGAATTCACCATGAATGGAGGCACCATAAGCGCAAATTCAGGCCAAAGCGGTGCAGTTTATGTCAATACAGGTGCAGAATTCACAATGAACAGCGGCAGCACCATAAGCAGCAACCTGTATTCAGGCGGAGTCTACATTAGCGGAAGCAGCACAAGCGGTGGTACATTCACAATGAACGGTGGAACCATTAGCGGAAACACTGCAACAACAGACGGAGGCGGTGTCTATGTTGGAAACGGAGCCATATTCGACATGCATGACGGAACAATAAAAGGAAACACCGCACTAGGACTTAGTGAGCATACAGGAGAAGGCGGCGGCGTATACACAGCCGGAACTTTCACAATGACGGGAGGAACAATAGGCGGCACATCCTCCGACGATGCAAACGAAGCCCAGGGCAGCAGCAAAAGAGGTGGCGGAGTTTACGTGGCAATAAACACCTTTAACATGCAGGGCGGCACAATAACAGGAAACACAACGGAAGCAGGAGGACAAGGTTCAGGCGTATACGTTGAGAACAATGGCACTATACTATTCTCAATGAAAGGAGATGCAAGGGTTGCCCCATCCAACGACGTCTATCTGTATTACAACAAAATAACCATAGCCGGCAAAATAACCGCAACAAGCCCAGTCGCCACAATTACACCGACTTCTTACGCAAGTACGTCTCAGGTGCTTGATATCGCAGCACCCACAAGTCCTACAACTACGATTGAAAAAGAATATAAAAAATTTGCGGTTACTGAAAAAACAAACGAAATATGGATTATTAGAAAAACTGGAGAACTTTTTGGCTTTACAGATACTGCAACCTACAATGGAAACACCTATATCGGAATGAAGGCTAATACAGCTGATGATTTAGTGGAGTTTATGGAGGTTTTGAATTCTTGTTATGGTGACTCCGCAAGTGACACCTCAAATCTCTTTGTTTCTATTGAGGCTGATATCACACTTGGTTCTGACTATACGCCTTATGGCTGCGGAACAAAAGATTATTCCGTCAAGCCCGGTGACACATACGGTGTGTTTAAAGGCGTCTTTGACGGAAAGGGGCATACAATCACGGTTGGAGAAATAAACACAAAACAATTTAGCGTTATTTGCGCAAAAAATGAAGGAATAATACAGAATGTAAAACTTTCCTCTAGCGTTTCCCTTAGCACTGATGATGACAAAGAGCCAACTCCGGGATATTACTTTTCCTTTGGTGCAATATGCGGAATAAACGGAGCAAATGGCATTATAAGAAACTGCTGGAACGATGTGTCCGTTAACGACTTAAAACTGTTTAACCGTGGAGGCGGAATCTGTAGGGATAATCATGGCATCATCGAAAACTGCATTAATACAGGCAATTTTAACTGTACTATGACACATCAGTGGGGAGGAATTTATGGGGTCGTTGGAGGTATATGTGCTTACAACAGTGGTACCGTCAAGAACTGTGTAAATTATGGCAAAATACAACTACCTACTACATATTTATCTAGTAGCGACATATCAGGACTTGCGGGTTCTATCTGCGGTTATATAGGCAGTGGTGTTGTACAAAACTGCTACTGGCTAAAGGATTGTGTGTATACAGGAAAATCTCCCACTTGGCAAAATGTTATTGTCTACAACAATTCCAAAGTCCGTAAAGGAACTGTAAGCGGTTGCGGTTATTTTGAAGGCAACAATGGCACAAGTCTTTCTGCAGGTGATGCAACTTCGTGCGGGTCTGCTCAGACATTGACAAACGGAAGTAATCTGCTTAGTGCGCTAACAAAATATGTTACAGATAAAGGCGACAGCAATCTTAAATCATGGAAATCTGGAGGCTCTTATTCCGCTGTACTTGATTTCTAGCTAAAATGCCGTATAATATAGAATAGAGTTGCTCTATAAAAAGGAGTTCACTATGAAAAAAGTTTTTCTTACATTCATATCACTTACCGCAGCAACCCTACTGCTTTTGCTTACACCATCATGCTCTGGCCTTGTATCTCCATCCGTACCCGACTCCGATTCAGAGTCCACCCCAAACGCAGAAAGCCAAAGATACACCCTTAGCGGAAGCTTTTCCATGCCAAGCGCAGACGCTGCCCCGCAAGAAATTTCTGCACTAAGCTCCCCCCAGCGCAACGCCATACCGGACACATCCAGCCTTACATACACCGTAGAAGCAAAAAGAAGCGACGGCTATACAGAAACAACAGCATCAGACGGCTCCACCTACACATTCACAAACCTGACCGCAGGCACCTGGCAAATCACCGCATACGCAAGTACCACAGGCGGAACCCGGGTCATGCAAAGCGAAACAAAATCCGTAACCCTTTCCAGTACAAGACCGGACGCAAACGCAAGCCTTGAACTTACACCTTCAAGCGGAACTGGAGACATAGACATTCAAGTAAACTGGGCTGCAGACAGCAAAATAGGATACTGCTCATGGGCATTCAGCGGAATTACAAATTCTGGCAACAACACAAACTCTCCATTTAATATAACAACCGAGTCCATTCCTTCGGGAACATACGCGCTTACCCTAGACTTTTACACATCAGCCACAAACGCTACCAATGGCGCAAAACCAATTTACTCCTGCACAGAATACGTTTCCGTCTACGCCGGGCTTACGACAAACAGCTGGACTGCATCAACAGCACCCCACATTGGCTCCGACGGAAGCTTTAACGTAACAAAGGAATGCGTGGAAACATTTGTCTACAGAAAAATCTACGTAAAGCAAGGCGCAGACGACAGCACTGCAACAGGAACCTCCGAACGCCCCTTTGGCACAATAGAAAAAGCCATGGCCCGCTTAAAGGAAGCCGCAAGCAAAGGAATCCGCTCGGGAGAGATAACTGCAAGCAATCCCTGGGAACTGCACGTTTCGGGAACCATCACAGCCACAGCTATTACAGGCAGCGAAGGTGCACTCATAGAAGTAGATGAAGACATCGAATGCCTTGCAATCATAGGTGAAGGAAGCGGAGCTACAATAGACGCAAATGCTCTGGGCACGGTAGTGCACGTAGGCGGAGGCGGAGGCGTAAGAATGGAAAACGTTACGCTGAAAAACGGAAGCAGCACCAAAGGTGGCGGTGTCTGTATTTTTGACGGGACCTTTACAATGCAAAGCGGCTCAATAACAGGCAACAATGCCACGCAAGAAGGTGGCGGTGTCTATGTGGCAGATGGTGGCCCAGAATTTATTATGTATGGAGGAACAATAAGCGCAAATACAGCCGGCAGCAATGGCGGCGGAGTCTATTGCAACAACCAATTTACAATGTACGACGGAACAATAAGCGGTAACTCTGCCATGAACGGAAAAGGTGTCTACATTGAAAGCAACGGTGTCTTCACAATGCTCGACGGAACAATAACTGCAAACACAGGAACCATGGGTTCAGGAGGCGGTGTATATAACTGCAACACCTTCAATATGTACAATGGAACCATAAGCGCAAATGGAGCCACAGCAGGAAACGGTGTCTACGTTGCAGGCGACGGATCATTTACCATGTACAATGGATCCATAAGTGCAAACACAGGTTCTTCTGGTAGCGGTGCGGTCAGCGTTCAGGACGGTTCAGAATTCACAATGGAAGACGGAACCATAAGCGGCAACCTGATTACCGGAGGCGTTAATATTAGCGGAAGTGGCACAAGCGGTGGTACATTCACAATGAACGGTGGAACCATAAGTGGCAACACAGCATACAATGGCGGAGGCGGTGTCTATGTTGGAAACGGAGCCACATTCAATATGACAGACGGTACAATAAAAGGAAACTCCGCAGAAAAAGGCGGCGGCGTTTACTCAGCCGGAAATTTCATGATGTCAGGTGGAACAATAGGCGGCACAAACGCAGAGGACGCAAACGAAGCCCAAGGAAGCTACAAACAAGGTGGCGGCGTTTACGTAAACATGAACACCTTTGAAATGACCGGCGGCACCATAGAAGGAAACACAGTGGATGCAGGCGGCCAAGGTACAGGCGTATACGTTGAGAACAATTCCTCTATACTATTCTCAATGAAAGGAAATGCAAGGGTTGCCCCTTCCAACAACGTCTATCTGTGTTCCGGCCGTAAAATAACCATAAGCGACACCATAACTGCAACAAGTCCCGCCGCAACAATCACACCGGCAAACTGCAGAATGAATGAACCAGTCCTAGGAGGAACTGCCGCATTAATTGAAGCAAACCGCACAAAATTTGCACTTTCAGATTCAACCTACACAATAAACAAAGACGGCAATGTCTGGAAAGACGACCTGGCAAGCCTAACCTATGCCGACATGCAAACGCTCATTGCAAGCCCAGATGCAAAAACCTCTTCCGACCTAATAATGACCCCCTCGTCAGAACACGGATCTTGGCAATGGATTCACATGATAGGAACAAAATACGTAGTAAAGACAACAGCAGGCCGTTACTGCACGCTGGAAATAAAAGGCATTTCAGACGATCATGTAAATGTTCAAACAGAGGTCAGGCTCGCAGGAGAAGAAACCGTTCATTCATGGTCTTTCTGGGGGGAGGATTCAGACATTGATGCTGTACTTGGCGGAGAATCTGGTAATCCAACCGCAAGAAACGACATCCATGTTGACAACGGAACACCAAATAGCAGCGCAATATTCTACATCATGGACTATGTATACACCCCGTAACCCTTGCGCTAAAAAACGTCACGCCGTCACCCTGAGTTCGACTCAGGGCCTGCCCCACCCTCGTCATGCTGAGCTTGACTCAGCATCTGTACAAGTCCTAGCACCACCTTCCACAGATTCCGAAACAAGTTCGGAATGACAGGCTTCATTCGGAATGACATGCTTCATCCAAGATGACAGAAAAGTGTTCAGCATAAAGGGGGTCTTAGGGGGACTCCCCCTAGGAGAAGGGGTAGCGACCAACGAAGTGGGCGCGAGGGGAAGGCTTTCCCCCTTGTATTTGCACAGAGTTGAACAAATTTAATTTTTATGCTATCGTAAACTCATGTATTTATTTTTGATTTCCATTATACCATTATTTGCTTTCGCGGTAATAGCACTTGACAAAAACTATACATTCAGAAATTTTGTTCCGCAGATGGTAGCCGCCATTTTGCTTGCAACGGTAATCTGCTGCATAAAGGAATTCTTCATTTACTCCCGCCGCTTTTGGATTGACTCTGCCGCGCAGAATTTCACTGCCATTTTCTTGAACAACACACTCTTGCCCATGGTAGTCCTCTGCACCCTGCATTTTGTCCTGCTCAAGGACAGCTTTGAATACAAGGCGGCATCGCTTTTTGCCCTGCTTGCATTTTTCTACGCAGTCTTTACCCCATACGGAATCATCTCCGCCATGGAACGCCACTCAAAGTTCCTTCTATTATATGCACCAATCCTTTACGCAGGATTCAGCCTCTACGTAAGCGTATTCTTCCGCTTTGCAGCCGCAGAAAAAAAATCCCTGCGCATACCTCTCTGCATAGCAGCCGTAATCCTCTCTTTGGGCGCGGGAATTGTCCCTCCTCTTCTGGAAACATACCGCTACTTTAACGGAGAGTCTGTTTTCCTTGCCGGAATTTCACTGGCCTACACAGGCTTTGCACTTGCATTATTTCTTATAAAAAACATAAAAAAACAGGACATCGACTAGACAAAGTTCCCTATTTTCTGCTAAAATGCTCTATATGCTATTACAAGTGTCTACAGACACGTAGGAGGATCGTTGGCAGACAATAAGGGAATGCGCGTAAACGAGCAAATTCGTGTGCGCGAAATCAGGCTCATTGATGATGAAGGTGAACAGAAGGGCATTGTACCTACGCTGGAAGCCCTCAAAATGGCAAGAGACAGGGATTTGGATCTTGTTGAAGTCTCTCCCAACGCTAATCCGCCGGTTTGCAAGATACTGGACTTTGGAAAGTACCGGTTTGAACAGGAGAAAAAACTCCGTGACTCCAAGAAAAACCAGAAGGTGCTCAAGTTAAAGGAAATTCGCATGCAGCCAAAAATCGGCTCAGGCGACCTTGACACAAAGGCAAAGCATGTACAGGAATTCTTAGACGAGGGCGACAAGGTAAAAGTAACCATCCGTTTCCGCGGAAGGGAACTTGCCCACACAGAACTCGGCTTTGACGTCCTAAAAGAGGTTGAAAAGAGACTTACCCCCGGCTCCTTTGCCATAGAAAAAGCTCCCGCTATGGACGGAAAGTTTATGTCTATGACACTCAGCTCAAAAGTCAAAAAGTAGAGGTTTTAGTTATGCCTAAGATGAAGACAAAGAAATCCTCAGCAAAGAGGTTTCACCTTACAGGCTCTGGTAAGGTAAAGTACAAGAAGATGAATCTTCGCCATATTTTGACAAAGAGATCACCTAAACGCAAGAGAAACTTGCGCCACGCAGGACTTCTTTCTGAAGACTCAGCAAGAAGAATCCGCAAACAGCAGCTTCCGTACGGTTGATGCACTAATATTTAGGAGATATTTATGTCAAGAGCAGTTGATGGTTCAAAAAGAAAAAACCGCCGTGCAAAAATCTTAAAGCTTGCAAAGGGCTTTTACGGCGACAGAAAATCAAACTACAAGGCCGCTAAAGACGCTGTTGTAAAGGCACTCGACCATGCGTACTCAGGACGCAAGGAAAAGAAGAGACAGTACCGCTCACTGTGGATTGCTCGTATTAACGCAGCAGTACGCGATGAAGGTCTTTCATACAGCCGCTTTATCAACGGACTTGCAAAGGCTGGAGTTACTCTTAACCGCAAGGCATTGAGCAACATGGCTATTGAAGATCCAGCAGCATTCAAGGCTGTTATCGAAGTAGCAAAGAAAGCCTTAGAAGCCTAAGCCTTTTAGGAGCGATTTATGATTACACTCGATCAAGTTTTGTTATTGCAGAAAAAAGTAGAGACAGCTGTTGCAAAAATCAAGGGGCTTACCTCCGAGATTGAACAGCTTAAGGCAGACAACGATGCTTTGCGTAGCAAATGCGCAGAGCTTACAAAAGCGTTGACTGACAAAACGGAGTTTGTTTCTACCCTTGAATCTGAACAGGACAAGATCGAGTCTACAATCCTCCATGCCCTGAATCAGCTTGACGTTGTTGAGAATTCAATTCTTAACACAGCCACTGGCAACACAATGCCAAGCGATTCAGGTGCACAGGACACCCCTTCCGAACAACAGCCCTCCCCTTCTTCTAATGAAGAAAACAGTGATACAGAAGAAGAAGAAACCGTGGTTGACTATTCAAGTGCAGGAAAAGAAAACGCCGAATCAAACGACGGCAGCACAGACCTTATCGATCAGGAATCAGAGGCAATGCGCAGCAGCGAAAGCTCCCAGCCGGGCTTGCACAATGCGGCAGAGGCCTACGTTCAGCAGAGCACTTCCATGGAAAGACCGGACGAAAATGACGATGTTTCCCTTTTTAACGACGAACAGGCTTCTGCAGACCAAAATTCAGCCGAACAGAAGAATTCCATAAACTCAGAATTCGACATCTTTTAGTCCTTGCGGAGACTGCCATGGGAAAGCTTCGCATTGACATACTGGGTGCATCTTTTGCTGTTCAGGCTAACGAAAACGACGAATACCTAAAAAAACTCCTTTCTTACTACAGGCAGATAACGGATGCAATACAGGGTTCCGCCCGCGTGCAGGATCCTTTGCAGACAAGCATTCTGGCAGGCCTCACCCTTGTAGACGAGCTTTACAAGTCCAAAAAGCAAAACTATTCATACGACAAGGTAATCCATGACGACGAAGCGGAAAGAATCGCCATGGAAATGATAGAAAAAATAGACGAAGTATTGGACATGGACGACTCTCCCGCGGAAGAGCAAGGTCAAATCAGCTAAAAAATGCACATCTGGGTAGATGCGGACTCATTTCCCGCTCAGGCAAAAAAAACGCTTCTTAAGGCGGCAAAAAGAAGGGAAATTCCGCTCACTTTCGTTGCAAACAGAATCATTCCATTCACAGTAGAAAGCCCCCTTTTTACAATGCAGGTATGCCCCAACAATCCGGGTGCCGCAGACGACTTTATCGCAGAAAATGCAGCCCCAGGCGACCTTGTGGCAACCAGGGACATTCCCCTTGCCAAGCGTCTTGTCCAGAAGGGCGTAACGACAATAAACGACCGCGGCATAGAATTTGACAGGGAAAACGTGGACACCATGCTAAAGGAACGCGAACTTAGCATGCAGTGGGCAAACCTTGGAATAAGCACAGGCGGCAGAAAAAGCTCCTACGGAAACAAAGAAGCCCACGACTTTGCATGCTGCATGGACAGGGTCCTTGAAAGGCTTGAAAAGCTGTAACCATACCGCAAAAAAATCATTTTAAAGTTGACACATTTTTTATTCTGCCTGTAGAATAAATGTATAAGACAAGAATTCCAACTGATTCACGGGCATGGGAGGTTCGTTATGAAGAGATTTATGAAAGCGGTTGTTTTGGTACTTGCAGTTTTCCTTTTTGCAGCTTCCCTTTGGGCACAGTCAAGCAAAAAGATTTCCGCAACATTCAAGAATTCAGGCGGCAGCGGAATATACCAGCTCTATTTCTATTCAGACCAGAGCGGAAAGATTTATTTTAAGGAAGAAGGCCAGGAGTACACAGGAAGCTTTACCTATGTGCTGGATTCCGGTAACTTTGACAACGGTGTTATTGTGCTTACAACGGATGGAAAGTCCTATTCGATAGACATAGAAAACGGCAAGTGCACGGTAGACGGCGTTGCAATGAAGCGCCAGTAAAAGCTACTCTTCCGGCGTAAGGCTCTTGTTTATGGCCTCCAGGCGGTTCCTTATCTGCACAAAAGCATCTACAAGATTTGGGTCAAACTGCTTACCGCGCTCATTCTGAATTTCCTCAAAGGTCATGTCGGCAGTCCACTCTTTCTTGTAAGACCTCATGTGGCGGAGAGCGTCATAAACGTCCGCAACTGCAACAATTCTTGCGGCAAGAGGAATGTCCTCGCCCTTAAACACCTGTGTTACCGGCGGAACTGGGGAACCCGGTTCAAAGGACATGTAGTCTTCAAAGCGTCCAGGATAGCCCTTTGCGCCGCCGTCCCAGCGGTCATGGTGGTGCAGGCATACGTCACGGGCCATTGCGTCAAGTTCGCTTTCTACCGGGGTAAAGATCTGGGCACCAATACAGGTGTGGCCCTTCATTATTGACCTTTCCTCGTCGGTGAGGGGGCCGTTTTTCTTTAGGATTACATCCGGAATTGCAACCTTTCCAACGTCGTGGCACTTTGCCGCAAGCTTTAGGGTGTCGCGGAATTTTTCGCGTTCCTTCTGGGGAATGTTCTTGTTTGAGGCGTAGCGGTCGTAAATTTCTACGGAGAAGCTGGAAACGCGCTCTACGTGGGCACCAGTTTCCTTTGGATCCCTGTAGCCTGCCATGCGCACCAAGCGTTCAATGAGCTGCTTGGTAAGATAGGCATATTCGTAAATCTGGCCAAGGGAAGACGCAAAGTGGGAGATATAGAATTCCGAGTCGGTGTCGAAGGGGATTATGTTGCCCTCGCTGTCTGCCGCATTGATTATCTGAAGAACGCCAAGCACGCGCCCGTTCGTCATTGTCAGAGGGAACGTAAGCATGGACTTTGTGCGGTAAGAAGTGGCAAGGTCGCTAAGCTGGTTAAAGTTGTATGGCCTTGGCTTAGTCTTTTCCTTGTCTATGAATTCGTCCATATTGTAGACGTCCGGGATGTTTATGATGGTCTTGTTAAGCGCACAATAGCCGGAAATTGACTGTGAGGTGGCCGTCATCTTAAAGGAAGAGAAAGGAAGCTTTTCTCCCTTTGCAAGACGGTTCTGCAGGGTTTTGTTCACACTGTAACGGATTGTAAGGTCAGAAGAGCTTTCGTCAAAGGAATATATAGAGCCTGCGTCCGCATTAACAATCTCGCAAGCCGCAACAAGGATGTTCTCCAAAAGGATGTCTTCATCCTTTATTTCGCTAAGACGCTTTTCTATATCTGCTATCTGCTGAAGTTTCTGCTCATGGGTTCCATCGTTTAACATATCTTTTTCCCTAACAATACCCTAATTCTAAAACAAAACAGGATATTTTACAAGATATTAAAGGAATTTTTCCCGGAAACTGCCTCAAAAGCCAAGCTTTTTTATGCAGCAAAAATACAGGGGGCCGCAGCCGGATGCCGTGTCTGGGAGGATGTGGAAGCCAAGTTCCGTCTTTTCGGCAAAGGAAAAGACTTCCTGCAGGGAAAAGCCAAGGTCGCCCACTTTTACCCCGGGCAAGAGGCGGTCCAAATTGCGGGCAAAGGCCTTACCCACTTGCTCAGCAGAAAGAAACTGTGCGTCGGGGAACTTTTTCTTTAGCCGCATAACAACACCGTCGTTTTCCATGGGGTTTAGCGCACAGGTCGCATAGACAAGAGAACCGCCAGCTTTTAGTATGCGCCACGCACTGGAAAGAAGGGCCCACTGATCCTGTGCAAGCCCCTTTATCCTTGCAGGAGACCAAATGTCAAGATATTTTTTGTCGGAAAGAACATGCCTTTCGCTTGAACAGGGAGCGTCCAGAAAGATTGCGTCAAAGCTCTCCGGTAAAGCGGGCATGGCCTTTTTGGCCCGGCTTCCCCAAAGAGATGCGTCCGAGCATGAAGTGTGAAGGCGGCAAGAAAGTTCTTCGCAAAGAGTTTCCTGCACAACAAGGTCAAGCCTTTTCTTGCGCGCTGGAGAACGTTCGTTTGAATAAAGCTCACAGCCATTGTCCATGCACGAAGCTATTACCAGAGTCTTTCCTCCGGGGGCAGCACATAAATCTGCAATGCAAAAACCGCCGTCCCCAGGCTCCCCTTGTGCAGAAGTGTCAAGGCATAGTGCGGCACACACACTTGCAGGGTCAAGAAAATAGGACTTTGTTCCGCCAAGGGCAAGCTCAACATAGCGAACGTCCCCAAGAAGGGCTTTTTTTAGCGGCTCCCACCTGCTTCCAAATAGTTCCCCATAGTAAGAGTCAAAACCGTCTTTTCCAACTAGCTTTTCTTTTTTAAGAGACTGCTTCATTAGGGTTCTCCAGCAAGGAAATATTTCTTAAAGAAAGCCCTGCCCTTTTCCTTGGCAGAAAGAAATTTGTCTATGCGCCCCTTGGCTCCAGTTTCTGTTCCAGCTCCAGAAGCGGCAGGGGAAAATTCTGGAATAAAGACCTTGTAGGAAGAAGCATCCTTCTTGAAAGTCAAAAGACCGCATGCAATCTTGTACTCAAGGACCTTCTTCTCCGCAGCCCTAAGCTTCTTTGCAAAAGCTTCGTCTTCTGCGGCGTGGCGAAGCAAAGTGCGGGCAACAGGTGCAAATTTCTTTTCGCTAAGCATAATAACATGCACACCCGCCTCTATGGCCTGAACGGCAGCATCTTCAGGAGGAAATCCGTTTTCCGCAAGGGCACCCATAAAAATGTCATCGCTAAGGACAAGGCCATTAAAACCCATGCGTCTTTTTAACACGCCATCCACCCAAAAGGAACTAAGGCAGGCTGGGGTCTTAGTGTCGCGCGTAACACCTCCCGCAGAAAGTGAATCAGCATCAGAAAGGCCGCCAGAAAGACGGGCATGGGACATGAGCACACAAGAAGGATGGGCGGTAAGAATAAAAGAGAAAGGAAAAAGATAAAGCGCATCAAGCTCATCATCAGAACAGACAATCTCTGGAAGACCGGTATGGGGATCTGTATTTGCGTTGCCAGGAAAATGCTTTAGTACAGTTGCAATGCCGTTTTCCTCGTAGGCACGCACACAGGCCGCTGAATAAACGGAAGTCTCCACCGCAGAACCAAAGGAACGTGTTTGAAGCATCTCCCTGTTAAGACTTGTTTCCGCCTCCGCAACGGGCGCAAGATTCATGTTAAAGCCAAGGGATGCAAGCTGCTTTGCCTGCAAGCTGTAAAGCTCATAAGCCTTGCTTGCAGAAACACGCCTTGCAACGGTCCGCTGGGAAGGAAGCCTGCTCGCAATATCAGAAAGACGCGAAACATAACCACCCTCCTGGTCAAGCGCAAGATAGGGCGAAAGAAGATTCCACTTTCTGCAATAAGCATGGATTGAATCAATAAAAGAAGCAAGCTCCTGGGCAGAAGGGGCAATGTTAAAAGAAAAAAACAGGCAGCCACCAGGAACCAAAGGCAGGTCGTCTTTACCGCCAGAGTTTGCCTTCCCATCAGAAAGATATTCAGCCTCCGACCGCCTCTCCACGGCAAAATAAGAAGAGTTTCCCTCTATGTTAACAAGAAAAAGCTGGGAGACAAGCTCTTCTTTGCTAAGGCTGTCCATAAAAGCTTCCAAAGCCTCATCCTTTTTCTTATCCTCTTGAATCTGCAAAAAAGCAGGAAGTGAATTGCGCCGCCCGGCAAACAAAAAAAGCGGCATCATAGCAAAAACTGCAAGCAAAATTTTCTTCATAAAAAGAGTATAAACAAAATAAGGCCGCAGGGCAACAGCAAGGGAAAAAACAGCTAAATCTTGTTTATCCGCTCGCGCTTTGCCATCCAGTCGTCCACAAGTTCTTTTGGGGCAAGGGGCATTGCTTCATCTGCCCACTGCCAGGTCCAGCGGCAAATGGAATAGAGCTGGTTGCTTCTAAAACTCAAAATTATTCCGTCTCCGTCGGGACCGGGATTTTTCTTGTCCGCAACAATCGTCTGGTTTTCGCCCCAAAGCCTGTTCTTTGCATAGCGGGCCGCATAACCGTGCAGGTGTATCTTGTAGTCATGAAAAAAGTCATGGCTCATGCAACCAAAAGAACCGACCGTCATCTTGCGGAAATCATAATCCTTGGGAAGAGAAAAAACTTCCTTGGTAAGCTGAATGTTCTTCATCTCGCTTAGAGAATAACGCCTGCGACCGTTCTTTATAACGTCAAGCGCGTGAAGATTCCAGTTGCCGTTGTCAAAAATCAGCTGCCAGGGCTGCACCCGCCTTTTATGGGCCTTTGTATCCGTAAGAGACTTGTAGTCAAAGGTAATCACAAGGTTTTCCTTTAGGGCCTTGTCTATAAGCCTCCATGTCTCGGCAGGAATATTCTTGTTCGGGGCACCAACAAAAATGATGCGGTCGTTTTCCGGTCTCTTGCTTATCCTAATGTTCTCCAAAGCCAGGTCATGGTTTTCTATGGAAAGGGACTCAAACACTTCCTTGGCCTCTTTGTAAAGAGGATTGCCCTTTACCATGTCCATAAGAGTCTTGATTAGCTTTGCGGCCTTTGCGGCATTCTCATCCGTATAAAAACGCGGCAGCCTGTACTGGGGGTCTGTATAGAAATATCCGCTCGTCTCAAAATCCGTGTCTATCGGAGCCTGATACTTTTCCTGCAAATCCTGAATGTCGCGGAAAAAAGAAGTACGGCTCGTCTTGATTCCGTACTTGCTCCCAAGCTCCAAAATAATATCCTTCCACTTAAGATTGCGCCCCGAAGCAATTATCTCATCAATCGCCTGATACCTCTTTGCCTTTTCCGTAAAGTCAACCGCCATCTGCACAACTCCTTGCACTTTTCCAAAACCAAAGCCCCGACTGTTAGCTGCGAGGCAAAACACGTTCCCGCTTATTGGGAATAAACTCATTTTATATTAATGCCACGACGAAGACATGTCAACTTGCAATAAAGCGCATCCGGCACAAAAACACAAAACATTTTGTTTTTACACAGAATTGATGGTATAATATTCTACACAAGTAATTGGTATGCATCGGGAGATTATTTTTATGAGTGAAAACATTGGCAAATTGACTACAAAAGCAGAACAAGGTGATGCAAAAGCACAATTCAAGCTTGGCCTATATTATTCGGGTAATGACGAACTGGATTATGAAAAGGCTTTCCACTGGTACTCAAAGGCCGCGGAGCAAGGAATGGCAGCTGCGCAAGACAAACTTGGAATAATGTATGAAAACGGGTATGGCGTAACACAGGATAATGAGAAGGCATTCCAATGGTATTTAAAGGCTGCCGAGCAGGGGTATGCCAGTGCACAAGACAACCTTGGGGGTATGTATGTAAACGGACGGGGTGTGGCAAAGGATGTCGAAAAAGCTTTCCAATGGTTCTTAAAAGCCGCCGAGCAGGGAGATGACAATGCTCAAGTTAGGCTTGCATACTTATATGCCAAAGGTATTGGAGTAACGCAGGATGACAAAAAGGCTTTCCAATGGTACGAAAAGGCTGCCAAGCAGGGATGTGCACCTGCACAATTAAACCTTGGGCGCTTATATCAAACGGGTCTTGGAGTAGCACAGGATGACAAAAAAGCTTTCCAATGGTACAAAAAGGCCGCTGAACAGGATCTGCCCATTGCCCAATACGTAGTGGGAGTATTGTATGAAAATGGACAAGGTGTAGCACAGGACAACAAAAAGGCATTCGAATGGTACTCAAAGGCCGCGGAACAGGGGTACTCTGATGCAGCTAAAGCATTGGAAGAACTCAAAAACCAATAAGCACCGCCTGAAAAAGAAAGCCACGTCCCCATCTTGACAGACGGCAAATTTTCATTCAGAATTCACTTTATATGCACGGGTTGATTTTAAACGGCAGCAAAAATGTTTTTCAGGTTGAATGCGAGGACGGACTTACTCGCGACTGTTCAATAAAGGGCAAGGTTCTCAAGTCGGACAAGGACTATTACAATCCCATTGCTCCGGGTGACGTTGTGGAGCTGGAAGAGGCTTCGCTTGAAGAAAAGAAGGGGCGCATCGTTAGCGTTCAGGAAAGGCGAAACGAATTTGTTCGCTGGAACATAAAGAAAAAGCTTCCGCAGCTTATGGCATGCAATCTTGACTACCTTCTTATCGTTACCACACCGGACGAGCCACCCTTTAGGCCCCGCTTTATAGACAGGGCTCTTGCCCAGGCGGAAAACCAAAACATTACTCCGGTTATTGTCTGCAACAAGTACGATCTTGCCGCATCCCAGGACGAGGAAGTTCAGGAACGGCTTAAGAACTGGGAGGACATTGGCTACAAGGTTATCCGTCTTAGCGCAAAGACCGGAGAGGGAATGGTGGAGCTTGCCAGCCTGCTGGAAAACCACCTGTCTGCCCTTGTGGGCCAAAGCGGCGTTGGAAAAAGTTCCATCATCAACGTGCTTGACAATGACGTTGTCTTAAAGACAGGAAGCCTTAGCCAAAAATACGGCAGGGGAACTCACACTACAACCAAAGGCTCCCTGATGCACATTCAGATAGACGAGGCTCTTATAGGCGGAATTGTAGGTGCCTGTGCGGATATTATTGACACACCTGGCGTAAGGCGTTTTATGCTGCACGGAATAGAGGCGGACGACCTTGCCCTTTACTTCCGCGACTTTAAGCCCTTTATTGGAAAGTGCTCATTTGGCATGAGCTGTTCGCATATTTCGGAAAAAGGTTGTGCCATAATGCAGGCTGTTCAGGACGGGAAGATTCACCCCCTGCGCTACGACAGCTGGAAGCGCATCTGTTCGGAAATGAAGGACGGCACTTGGGAAGACTAAGGCTCAAAGCCTAATGGAAGTTCTGCCCTTACAGCCATTATTTGTCCGCTAAGAGGATGGGGAAATTCCAGGCAGGATGCATGCAGCATTATCCTTTCCCCAACTTCTTTTATCCCTTTCATTCCACCGTAAAGTTCATCACCGACAATGGGCATTCCCTTCTGCGAAAGATGCACCCTAATCTGGTGGGTGCGGCCTGTTTTTGGAAAAGCATCCAGATAAATCAAGCCGCCTTTTTTTGCGGCCACGGTAAAGAGGGTTTCTGCAAGCTGGCCTCCCCTTTCCTGGGAAAGACTGCCTATTTTGCATGCCGAGCTTTTTGGGCTTATGCGGCCTATGTAATTCTTGCATTCAAAGCTGTCACCTTCTTTTAGCAAATCATTTTTTATGGAAGAGACAGCCCTGTAAGTTTTTTGGGCTGTGTGCTGCTCAAACATGGCATGGACTTGGGCATTAACGCTCCTTGTCTTTGTAAAAAGAATTACACCGCTTGTTTCGCGGTCAAGGCGGTGCATTATGCCTGCATAGGGTGGATTCCTTAGCGAGGGGTTCTTATTCCACAGGTATTTTACCACGCACTCGTGGAGGCTTGCCCTTCCCTTTACGATTGTTTCTTCTGTAGGAAGGAAAGCCGGCTTGTTAACGCAGATTATGCATTCATCTTCGTAGAGCACGTCTTTTTCCGTAAGCTCAAAGCTTATGTCGTCCGGCTGCCTTTCGTAGAAGAGTTTTTCCTGGCTGACCCTTGCGCTTACTTTTGCGCCAGGAAGAAGTGTGTAAGAAGGTATTCTGCAAACACGGGAATTTACGCTTACTTCTCCCGCTACAATAAGGCGGCGTATCTTTGAGTTGGAGACTTGGCTTCCCAGAGTCTGGGGCAGATTTTCGCGCAGGAATACGTCCAGCCGGCACTTGTCTTTTGCAGTCCAGAGCATGTCTTTTGGATTTTTTTCTGATGAATACAACAGAGACTTCTCCTTTGCACAGGCGGGCATTCCGTTAACATTCACCCGGAAAACTTATCCGGGCAAAAAAAAAGGACTGTCAAAAGCAACAGTCCTTAAGATGCGGAGAACCTGACTTGAACAGGCACAGCTTGCGCCACTAGCACCTCAAGCTAGCGTGTCTACCAATTCCACCATCCCCGCATTTGTTAAAATGTGATGTTAATATAGCTTTTTTTACGAATTGTGTCAATAGCTAATGCTAAAAAAGATAAAATTTTTTTTCCAAAAAAAGTAATTGGCAAAAAATTGAAAAGATTACAAAATTCATTTGACAACAAGGTATTTTCCATATAAAATGAATTGTAATTATTACAATTTTGTGCAAGGAGCAAATTATGAAGAAGTGGCGATGCAAAGTTTGTGGTTTCGTTTTCACAGGAGACAATGCGCCTGATGAGTGCCCCCAGTGTCATGCAAAGAACGCTTTTGTTGAAGTGAAGGAAGAAAAATCTGGCTGGGCCTGCGAACACGAAGTTGGTTCAGCAAAGGGCCTTGATCCAGAGATTGTCCAGGGTCTAAAGGATAATTTTAACGGTGAATGCAGCGAGGTTGGCATGTACCTTGCAATGTCCCGCCAGGCAGACCGCGAAGGTTACCCGGAGATTGCAGAGGCATTCAAGCGTTACGCCTTTGAAGAGGCAGACCATGCATCCAGGTTTGCAGAACTTTTGGGAGATGTGCTTACAAATTCAACCAAGAAGAATCTTGAGCTTCGTGCAGCGGCAGAGGCTGGTGCCTGCGAAGGAAAGCTGGAGCTTGCAAAGAAGGCAAAGGCTTTGAATTATGATGCCGTTCACGACACGGTTCACGAGATGGCCCGCGACGAGGCACGCCACGGTGCAGGCTTTAAGGGGCTCTTGGAACGCTACTTTAAATAGACGCAAGAAGATTCATTACCGGGTTAGCTTTGGCCTGATGCAGCAAACCTTAAAGGCTTACCAAAGTGCCCGGTAGTTCTTGCCACGGGAGTTTAAATTGTCAGACAATTCGGAATACGCAGAAATACTGCGCTCAAAGAACATAAGGCCTTCTTCTCTTAGGGTTGCGGTTCTAAAGTACGTAACAGAAAACGAAGTTCACCCAACCGCAGAAACGGTCTACCAGGCTCTTATAGGCAGCTATCCGTCCCTTTCCCGCACGACGGTCTACAACACGCTCCACCTTTTTAGCACGGAGCACATTTTGAATTCGCTGAACATAGAGGATGAGCAGGTGCGCTACGACGCAAAGCTTACTCCCCACATCCATTTTAAGTGTACGGTTTGCATGAAGATTTTTGACATAGTTTCAGACTCGGTTGGCGACTTCTACAATAACTGCACGGCAATGCTTCCCCATGATTTTGAGGCAGGACAGACGCAGATAAGCATCTGGGGAAAATGCCCCGAATGCGCAAAAAAAGCAATAAGGCATACATAATGCACCAAGGCCCCTACGCCCGATTGGAGGGGCGCGGAACGCGTTGCCAAGGGCAATGAAGCGCAAGCGGAACCCCGGAAAGCGGGGATGGCCAAGGAATGCCTTCTTTGCAAAAAAGTCCTTTGCCCGGCAGATGGCCTTCCGTCCAAATTAAAATTTATTCAGTTTCCATGGACGCAAGAATCGTCAGAACCTTTCTAAAGGCTGAGTTTTCCTTTTTAAGTTCACGGGAACCGCGCGTAATGTTGCAAAGAGACATGTTGTATTTTTTTGCAATCTCGCGCTGGGTCGTTCCCGCGTCAAGTTCCTTTACCAAATGCCACCTGTTTGAAAAATCCTTAAGCTCGGACTTTGTAAAGAGGCATTCAAAGAATTCCATGATAAGGTTCTTGTCGTCTATTTTGGCAAGCAGGGAACAGATTTCCTCAATTGCATCAGTTTTTTCTTCATTCAAAAGTGATTCTGTATTTTTTACACGCATTAATTCAATCCGTCCTTGCTTTTAACTGCCTGCTATTTGTTTTTGTTGATGATTACGGTCTCTTCTTTTCCGCTTGCAATTTCTATGTAGCGGACAAAGAGGGAAACCTTGTTGTCACTGTTAAGGCTCTGCCAGATTTTATCCGCAAGAGTCTGGGCATTATCCATTCCTTCAAGGTTAACGGCAACGGGCTCGCCGGTAAAGCTTGGCAATGGGTTTCCGTCTCCAAGGTAGGTGTGGATAAAACGGCCTACCCCCGGCTTGGGGTTTTCGTAGGAGTATGTGTAGCGGTTTGAGGATTCAGGGTCGCCCATGTCGCTTTTTAGTATGGACATTTCGTAGCTGAACTTTCCAGAGGCAATGTGCAGCACGGAAGAAATGCGGGGTGTAAAGTTGGGGCCGTCCGGTTCAAAGGTTCTTGAGCGCAGGCTCTGCTCAAAGGTAAGGCCCTTGGACAAACCTTCGTACACGGTGTCCGTCTGGTCTCCGTTGGTTACGATGGTCTGCATGCCGTCTCCGGTGGTGATTACGCGTACCGGGGCATAGATGATAAGGCTGGGATCCTTCATCTTGGAAGGGTCAAAGGCCTGGGTGCGGATGCCCTTTCCCTCTTCCACAAAAACACGGTTGCGGCTGTTTTCGCTTCTTCCCATGATAAAATAAGCCGACACAGCAAACTTTCCGTCTTTTGTTCTGCCAGTTACGATTCCGCGTCCGGGGTAAGAGTTGCCGGACAAATAGTCAAAAAGAGATTCTATTTTCATAAGAATTCCGCCTTTATTATTCGTTAAAAATTTATTATATTCATATTAACACAAACTTTATTCTTGTGCAAACGCAAGATACGCAAACTACAGCATACCCGGAGAAAAAATGGCTAACATAACAGACTACATCGAATGGCGCGGCGACATTGACTTTTACACCTCTCCCTTTAACGAAATAGACGCAGTTATACTCTGCCAGATAATCTACCTGAATTTTGAAGGGCTAATCCCCAGCGAATTCTTAGAAAAAGGCCCAACCCTTAAAGACATAGCAGAATACTTCCGCACTGCACCAGACAAGGACAACCGCAGCGACACGGGTGCACTCATCAACAGGAAAACGGCTGAACTCTTCCTAAAGGCGGCAAATTCCAACCGCTTTAGCAAGATAGAAGCAAGCGGCTTTATAAACAAAATTGACCTTGAAGAAGAAGAACAGTTTGCGGCGGCAGTCTTTAGGATAAGGCGCCCTAACACAAACGCAGTAAACACAAACGCAGTAACCCCGTACGCAGAAGCCCCAAGCACAGAAAACCCCGACATCTGCGTGGTATACCGTGGAACCGACGACACCCTAATAGGCTGGAAAGAAGACTTTAACCTGGGCTACAAGACAACCGTACCCGCACAAAAAGACGCCCTGGACTACCTGGAAAGCGCGGCATCCTTCTTTGGCGGAAGAATAAGCATAGCAGGCCATTCCAAAGGCGGAAACCTTGCAATCTATTCAGCGGTAAACGCCCAGCCACAAATCCAAAAGCGCATGGCCCGCGTCTACAACAACGACGGCCCCGGATTCAGCGAAGACTTCTTTAAGACGGAAAAATACTTGGCCGTAAGGGACAAAATAAGCTCTTACTTTCCCCAGCTTTCCATAGTGGGAATGCTCTTTTGCCACGACACGGGCTACACAACCGTAGAAAGCGACAACAAGGGGCTCTACCAGCACGACCCCTTCAACTGGCACACGCAGGCGCTAAGCTTTGTAAGGGAAAAAGACACCACCGAACAAAGCAAATTCATATCCTCAACCGTAAACCAGTGGATACAGGAACTTCCGTCCGGGGAACGCGAAACCTTCATAGAGGCAATCTTCTCCGTACTAAGCTCCACCAAGGCAAGGACAAATTCCGAACTTGGCAGCAACAAGCTGGGAGCGGCAAAAACAATGCTTATGTCCTTTACAAAGCTAAGCCCCCAGACACGCAGCACAATCGGCAAGGTAATCCAGCTGCTCTTCAAAGTCTCCCTTTCCAACATAGAAACGGCAGGCATTTCTGCAGCACTGGGACTAAAAAATTAAATTTCTTCTATAAATCTTAAGGACGGAAGTTCTGCCTGCTCCACCATTTTATTTTTACTCTAATCCGACCGGACATGCCCCGCGTCACCGCCGTTCCGGGGTTCCGGCTTTCGCCTGCATTGCCTGACGGCAACCCGCTTGCGCGGGCCCCTCCATGGCGGCGTAAGTTTCTCCGGAAATAAAAAAGGCCTGCGGAAAAAACCGTAGGCTTTGCAAAGTCGGGTAACCCGGATTCGAACCGGGGACCTCTACGTCCCGAACGTAGCGCGCTACCAGCTGCGCTATTACCCGAAAATATATCGATAAAAATTGCTGCCTCTTATTCAGCAGGCAAAAAAAATACCCACTTAAAAAAGTGGGCATTTATACGGGAGCTACGGGGCTCGAACCCGTGGTCTCCGGCGTGACAGGCCAGCGCGATAACCAGCTTCGCTAAGCCCCCGTGTGATTATGACTATAGCACAACGCATAATTTGTGTCAATACACTTTTTAAAAAATTCTAATTTTTTTTCACAAAAACTTTTTGCACTGTTGACACTCTATATGTACAATGATAAAATCGTATTACTCTATGCTCTACCGTTACAGGCGGCACAGTATTTCATCAAGAACATTTTTAAAAGAAGGATTCCCTTTATGGAAGAAGAAATCACAACTCCTAAAAAAGCAAAGAAAGACGGCGCAAAAATAGGAGCCGTAATTATTCTGGTAATTTCAGCAATCGTATTTATCCCTACGGGCGGAAGCATGATTTTTGAGGCACTCGCCCACGCAGGCAAGACACCTGTTTTTGGTTCCTACAAGGGACAGAAAATTGAGTACAAGGCCGGCACGGAATTTGCAGACCGCGTATCCTACATGGCAGAGCTTTACAAGGCTTATGGCCAGGACTTGAACCAGAACACCTACTATTCAATTTTTACAGGTGCATTTGAAGGCACCCTGCGCTCAATGGTATATTCTGCCGCAGTAAAAAAGGCAAACTGGAGCGCATCAAAGGATGCTGTTAACCGCGCAATCCTTCCAAGGTTCTATGACGAAAACGGCAAGTACTCCGAAAAGCTCTACAACCAGACGGATGATGCAACAAAGGCAGACCTCCGCAAGACAGCCGCAACAAACCTTGCCTTTATGCGCTACAATGACGACGTAATGGGTTCAGACACAAAAGTTTCCGGCAACCCAATGTATGGCCTTAAGACTTCATCAAAGGAAAAGTCATTCATTGCCGCAATGGACAGCACAAAGCGCTCATTCGAGCTTGCCGCATTCAGCACAAACGACTTCCCCAAAGAAGAAGCCGCAAAGTACGGAAAGGCAAACCCAGACAAATTCAAGAAGCTTGACATGTCTGCCATAACACTTGAAGGTGAGGACGAGGCAAAGTCCCTTCTTAAGCAGATCAAGAACAACGAAGTAACTTTCGAAGACGCAATCAGCGAAAAGTCAACAAAATATTATACAGACAAAGACGGAAAGCTTTCTGTTCCATATTACTACGGCCTCTTGAACGTAATCCAGAGCGCAGAGGATGCAGAAAAGACAGCAGCCCTTGCAAAGGGAACAATCTCTGACCCGGTACAGACAAAGAGCGGCTGGACAATCTTCCGCACAGACTCTGAGCCAAAGACAGCAGACTTTAACGACGAAGCAACCGTAACCATAGTCCTTGACTACCTTAAGTCATCAGAAAAGGGCTACATTGAAAACTTCTACGCAGAACGCGCAAAGGCCTTTATTTCTGAAGCAAAGCTTTCTTCTTTTGACGATGCTTGCGAAAAGTTCTCAATCACAAAGGCAGACGTTGCAGCTTTCCCTGTAAACTACGGAAACTCTCCATTCTACAATGCCACACCATCTGACGTTTCAGAACTCGCAGGACTTTCAACAAACGAATCTGTACTTGAAAAGATGTTCAAGCTCAAGAAAGACGAAATGAGCGAACCATTCGTTCTTGCTTCAAACGTAATCGTAGCACGCTGCACAGGCATTCAGAAGGATCCGCCTGCAGAACTCGCAAACTTTGATGCAAACGTTTCACAGACAGACCAGTCTTCATCACAAACAAACCTTAAGAGATTTGACGGTGTTGTAGACAGCTTTATGGAAACCTACTTCAAGTACTTTATCGCTGGCAACGAACAGTAGGTTTTCTTGAATACACAAAATCAAAAGGGAGTAGGAACAAGAAACCCCCTTCTCCCTCTGGAAAATGGCCGCGAGGAAGAAATTCAAATGGAAGCTTCTTCCACAAGCGGCTTGCCAGACACTATCCGTTACAAGGGACGCTACCTTTATTCAAAGTACAATCCAGAGCGTTCTGTTCTTTCCTTAATCCAAGGCACAAAATTCTTACCAGGAACAATCATCATTATATGCTCGCCATGCCTCTGGTACGGTCTTGACCAACTGCAAGAAAGCTTGGGCAGTCTTTGCCAAGAAGAAGCAGAAGTGTGCGCAATAGAGGCGGACAGAAAGCTCTATACCCTTGCAAAAGAAAAGCTGGGGCAAAAAAAAGACGCAGAAAAAATTCATTTTTATTTTTCAGACCAGCTGGATGAATTTGAATCTTTCCTTAACAAAAAAATTTCTACTGGAAACTTCCGCAGGGTTTTACGCCTTGACTTTAGCGCAGGAACTCAGTTCAACGCGGAATGGTACACTTCCATCTGCAATGCCGCTGAACAGATGGTTGCCTCCTACTGGAAAAACAGAATCACCATAGTAAAAATGGGAAGGCTCTTTTCCCACAACATATTCAAGAACCTGTCGCAGATGCAGGAAACAAGCGCCTCATCAGACACATTCTTGCAGGACGCAGCGGGAAGCGTGTCAAAGCCAATAATCGTTTTGGGAGCAGGAGAAAGCCTTGACCGCACCTTTGCAGAAGAAAAATTCATCTTTCGTAAAGGAAGCAAAAGAAGGACGCTACTTTATAATTGCAGTGGATGCCGCAGCCCAGGCAGTTCTTGCGAGGGGAATAAGACCGGATGCAATCGTTGCGGTGGAAAGCCAGTTTGCAATCCAGGACTCATACGCAAGCTTTGCAAAAGAAGATTTTGACCAAATTATTTTCTTTGCAGACCTTTGTTCCCGCCCCCAGGTTGCACGCCTTTTTAAAAAGAGGATATGGTTTGCATCTGAATACGCAAAGTGCCAATACCTTGATTCAATAAAAGAAAGGGGAATCATACAAAACCTTATTCCGCCGCTGGGCTCTGTCGGGCTTACGGCTGTTTACCTTGCACTTGTAATTAGGCAAAGCATTGCAACAAGCGTTTTTGTTAGCGGAATGGACTTTTCTTATTCAGCGGGAAGGACACATGCAAAAAACGTTGCGGCATCAAAGCGGCTTCTTGCAAACTGCACAAGAAAAAACGGCGCGGCAAACTATTCTGCATCCCTGCTTCCCCCGGCATTTCCCGTTCAAAGCAAGGATAAAAGCACAATGTATTCTTCTCCAATAATGGAAAGTTACGCAATAAACTTTGCGGCAATCTTTGGCGGGCAAAAGAACCTCTACGACATGGGTGAATGCGGCATAGACCTGCACCTAAAAAAATGCACGGCAGCCTCTGTATGGACTGTTGCATCGCTTCAGAACAAGGGCAGCGGCCAAGACCAAGCCCCTTCTGGAATTCAAATCAAGTCGGAAGAATCCAAAAAGGCACACGAAATCATAAGCGGATATTTGGTTGAGGAAAAAGAGGCCCTTAACGAAATGAAGGACCTGCTTATAAACGGAGAAAAATCATCATTCAGAAAAGAAGGAATCACCCTTAGCCAGCAGATAATGAGCATACTTTCGCCAAGGGAATACCTCTTCCTTCACTTTCCGGACGGCAACAAGGCAAGCACTTCTACCCCCTTCCTAAAAAGGGTCAGGGCAGAAATAGACAGCTTCCTAAAAATACTTGGTGTTTACTGAAAAACTCTTTTCAAGGGAGAGCCCTTGGACCCCGAACTAAGGGGAGGAACACCCCCCTACTCCGAAGCGAGGGTTTTCCCTGCTTGAAACTTCGTTGCAAGTTCCCCCTTAACCCCTCCCTTTCCCGGCACGGCTTAGGGCTAACGCCCTAAGAACCCAGATTCTTTTATTCACTTTAATTTCTATCTAGATATAGACTGTTCGCTTTGGAAATAAGTGCAAGTTCTTTTGCGTTTTTGGCATTTTTTCTTGCACTCTTATTTTTCTGAATACTGTTTAACTATTTGTATCATTTGTAATTAAAAAGTTTTTCAGAAGACAATATTTTTTCCTAGTCTTCCTTTTCCTTTAGAACTGCAAGGAATGCGCTCTGCGGAAGCTCAACGTTTCCTGCCATAAGCATGCGCTTCTTTCCGGCCTTCTGCTTTTCCAAAAGCTTACGCTTACGGGTAACGTCACCGCCGTAGCACTTTGCAAGAACGTCCTTTCGAACAGGGTTAACGGTTTCGCGGGCAATAATCTGGCTTCCTATTGCACCCTGAATTGCAATCTTAAACTGCTGGCGGGCAATTTCCCCCTTAAGGCGCTCACAGACAACCTTTGCATGTTCAACAGCATTGGGCCTAAAGCAAAGCTGGGCAAGGGCATCAACAGGCTTTCCGTTTATGAGTATGTCTATCTTTATCAAGTCTGTTGGGCGGTAATCTGTAATCTCGTAGTCAAAGCTTGCATAACCGCGGCTGTAAGACTTTAGCTTGTCATAGAAGTCAAAGAGAATCTCTGCAAGTGGCATATGGTAGGTAAGCTCAACACGCTTTTCGTCCAGGTACTGCATGTTGGTCTGCTCACCACGCTTAAGGCGGCAAAGCTCCATAATGCTTCCAAGGAATTCAGAAGGGGTAATTATAGAAGCCTTAATGTATGGTTCCTGGGAAGACTCAATCTTACCCTCCGGATAGTCAGCAGGGTTGTCCACAAAAATCTCATCGCGGCCGGCAGGCTTTACCCTGTACTTTACGCTAGGGGCCGTAAAAATAACAACCTGGTCAAAGTCACGCTCTAGACGTTCCTGCACAATCTCCAGATGAAGCAAACCCAAGAAGCCGCAGCGGAATCCGTTTCCAAGCGCAAGGGAATTGTCCTTTTCGTAAACAAGGGAAGCATCGTTCAGCTTTAGCTTTTCCATGCTTTCCTTTAGTTCCTCATAGTCATTTGAATCAATAGGATAAATGGAAGAGAATACTACAGGCTTTACTTCCTTAAAACCAGGAAGCGGCTCTTTTGCAGGATTTGTGGCAGAAGTTACGGTATCACCAACGCGCACGTCGGCAACAGTCTTCATACCAGCAATAATATATCCTACGTCTCCAGCCTCAAGCGCAGAAGTTTCCTCGTACTTGATTTTAAAAAGGCCAACCTGCTCCACCTTGTACTCTGCCCCGCTGCTCATAAGGCGGATTGTGTCCCCGGCCTTTACCCTTCCGTCCATTACGCGGATGTGAACAATAACGCCCCTGTATTCGTCATAGTGGCAGTCAAAAATAAGGGCGGTAAGGGGTGCGTTTACGTCTCCCTGTGGCGGCGGGAACTTTGTAACAATGGCTTCCATAAGGTCGTCTATTCCCTGCCCGGTCTTTGCGCTAACAAGCTGTGCGTCCGCAGAATCAAGGCCAAGGTCGTGGTCAATCTGCTTCTTAACGCTTTCTATGTCCGCAGAAGCAAGGTCTATCTTGTTAACAACAGGAACAATAGTAAGGTCCTGTTCCATTGCCATATACATATTGCTTACAGTCTGGCTTTCCACCCCCTGGGTTGCGTCTATTAAAAGAAGTGCCCCCTCGCAGGAAGCAATTGCACGGCTAACCTCGTAGCTAAAGTCAACATGACCCGGAGTGTCTACAAAATTAAGCTCGTAATCGTTCCCGTCTTTTGCGTGGTAGGGAATTGTTACGGCCTGGCTCTTTATGGTTATGCCCCTTTCCCTTTCAATGTCCATGTTGTCCAGAATCTGGTTCATCATCTGGCGGTCTTCGATTATCTTTGCCTTCTGAATAAGGCGGTCTGCCAGCGTGGATTTTCCGTGGTCAATGTGCGCGGTAATACAAAAGTTGCGCTTGAATTTTAAATCTCTCATAAGGTTTCCTGTTGATTGGATTATTAACTATAGCATACAAATTAACTTTTGACTATAGGAGCTATTTTTTATTTTTATTTGGAGCGCACGTTATTTGTAGACTGCCCCTTCGGGAATGCTCGCCTTACGGGCTTTCCGGGGTTCCGGCAAATGAAAAATAAGCAGCGCCATGGAGGGCGCGTCATTTGTTAGCAGAAAAAACCGGTGAGTTTTCGTAGAAAACTCATGGTAAAAAAATTGCACGGATGCAATTTTTTTACCAATTGCCCCTACAATCCCGGCTAGGATTAATGTGTTAAAGGAGCTAAGCTTCCACGGCAGAATAGAGTTCCAGAAGAATTATTTTTTCTGCGTCAGGATCTTTTACAAGAATTGTTGTTGTGCCTTTCTCCAAGATTTTCTTAAGGTCAGAAGAATATTTTACGGGGACTTCCTTTTCAAAATTAGCACCATTCATTTCAAAGGAAAGCTTAAGAAAAAGATCTGCATTCTTTTTCCAGAAAGATTTCTTTTCGAGCAAATCCTTTACTCTTGCAGTAACCTGATTACCGCCAGAAATTTTCTTTTTGAGCCAAAAGAAGCGGATGCTTGCCACCAGCAGGGAAATAAGAATTATTGCAACCTCGAAATTGGCAATATAGTAATTGCGCTCGTGATAAATTTTTCTTTTACTTACAGTAATTCCAAAACCCAAATTCAAGACAAGAAAAATAATATCGATTAAAATAAATATCCCGCACCACTCTATAACAGAATCATTTTTTAATAACTTTTTTATGCTTACTCTCATGGGCCATAATATAGCAAAAATAATGAACCTTTACAAGCAGATAAAAAAAGCCTATGCCCCACTCCAATCCCGGCTAGGCTAAATATAGCAAAAAGGATATGTCTTTACAAGTTACTTATCATCATGGCTTTTATTTTTAAGCCACAAAAACCGGATGATTGCCACAGTAAGGGTAATAAAAAGTATGAACACTTGTAAATTTGCAATAAAGTAATTGCGTTCATGATAAATTTTTCCTTTAGTTACAGTAATTCCAAATCCTAAATTTAAGACAAGAAGAATCAAATCTATGAAAAAAAACATGATGCACGACTCTATAACAGAATCATTTTTAAATAGCCTTTTCATTGGCTTTAATATAGCAAAAAGGGGGTGTCTTTACAAGAAGATAAAAACAAGCCTACGCCGCCATGGAGCCCCGGCAGTACCGGCCGAAGGACGGTATGAGCGAAAGCGAAGGGCGGAACGGCGGTGACGAGATAAAACTTACGGTCGAGTTAGCCAAAGAGTAAAATGGTAGAACTAAAAAAAGTACCGTCCAAAAAATTCCTAAAAATAATATGGGCTGTCCAAGGGGGCTGCGAGTCCAAGTCCTACGTCCAAGAATCCGTTCTTGCGTTTTCTTGCGTAAAGGGTAAGGGAAATTGCAGTCTTGTCCGGGGAAACCTGGGTGGAAAGAATTTTTATTGGGTCACCTTCGCTGAATCCGGAAACATCTGCCAAAGAGCCTTTTATGAGCCTGGAGATTGTATATTCGCGCTTGTCCTTGGAGGAAGCCCTTACAAGTTCCGTGCCCAAGATTGGAACCAGAGCGCCGGAGATTAGGTCGTGGGTGTAGACTTCGTAGCCTGGGGAATCCGGGCGCACGTTAAGATAAAGCGTGTGTTCTTTGCGGACACCTTCTTCCGAAAGGGTTGTAACCCTAACTATGGAGCCGGCCTTTCTCTGCATAAGGTAATACTGGAGGTCGTCAAGGGAAGTTACCTTTGTTCCGCCTATTGCAACGATTGTCTGGCCAACTTCCAAGCCTGCAAGATATGCGGGGCTTCCGGGCATTGTGTACATTACGGAAAGGCCTTCGTTCTTTGCGCCGGAACCGGGAAGCCTTTTTGTTTTTCCGTAAGCGCCAGTCCAAGGATGCCGTCTTTTTCCGCCGGCTGCAAGAAGTGGAAGCTCGTAGCGCAGGTATTCAACTGGGATGGCAAAGTTAAGCCCCTGGTAGTTCTGCACGCCTGCAAATACGATTGCCTGTACGCGGGCCTGGCTGTCTATAAGTGGGCCGCCTGAGTTTCCGCTGTTAACAGCCGCGTCAATCTGGAAGACTTTTCCGCTTGTAAAAAGTTCCCTGTCTTTTGCGGATATGATGCCGCTTGTAAGGGTTCTGTCCAGCCCCAGCGGGGAGCCGATTGCATACACCTTGTCGCCAACGTTAAGGTCGCTGCTGGAGCCTAGGGTAAAGACATAAGGTGCCCTTACTTCTGCCTTTAGGAGCGCAAGGTCTATTGTGCTGTCCCAGCCCACAATCTTTGCGGGAATGCGGGTGTC
>JAFXWC010000068.1 GCA_017534445.1 Treponema sp. | reverse complement strand
GCAAGCGCGGCGACGCGCTCACCCGAGCCGTACTAATAGGCCGCGAGGCTTGGCCATATTGTCCCTTCCCTTTCCACAACCCCTCTTGAGCGTTTCCCGTTTTTTCCCTGCGCGCTGCCGCAGAACACACTGGCCGTTTATATTGCCGGTGGCCATGGCGTGGGTGCCATACCCGTTCCCATCCCGAACACGGAAGTCAAGCCCCACAGCGCCGATGATAGTGGCCCTGCGCCGCGAAAGTAGGAGGCCGCCGGCTTTTTTTATTTTAAAGTCGACATCCCAAATGTAAAACAAATATTTTTCAGAGTGCATTTTTTTACAAAATGGTTTTGGATAACAAAACTGATTTTTTCTATAATTTTTTTAATCTGTTGAATTTTTTTCTAAAAATCATTATTATTATTAAAAGAAATATTTTCTTATCTATTTAAATTACACACTATTTGGAGAAAAAATGAATATTTTCTGTTCAGAAAATGAAGAAGAAGAGAAAAAGGAAAAAGCAGGGCAAGATCCTTTGACTGAAAAGTTTTTAAAGACCCGCCAGATTTTGCTTAGTGGAGAAATAAATGAAGAGCTTGCAGATAAAATTGTAAGGCAAATTCTTATTTTGGAAGCTGACAACGATAAGCCTATCTATATCTACATAGATTCCCCTGGTGGCGATGTGGATGCAGGATTCGCTATATTTGACACAATCCGCTTCGTAAATGCGCCGGTGTTTACGATAGGCATGGGACTTGTGGCTTCTGCAGCAGCATTGATCCTCTTGGCAAGCCCAAAAGAAAGAAGGTTCGGCTTTCCGCACAGCCATTATTTGATTCATCAGCCGTCAAGCGGAATGAAGGGTGTTGCTACAGACATAGAGATTCATGCTGCAGAGATTGCAAAAACAAAGTCCCGCATTAACGAGATTATCGCAAACGAAACAGGCACTGCCTTGGAAAAAGTCGTAAAAGACACAGACAGAGACTATTGGCTTAGTGCTGACGAAGCTGTTAATTACGGCTTGATAAGCAAGACTGTTCAGAAGCGCTCTGACTTTCCAGAACTTGCCCTTCAGCTTGAAAAACTTGAAAAATAAAAAATGACCTTCGACTTGACGGAATCATTAACAGACAACATTCTCTTTGCAATGGAAGACCAGAATTCCGTTCTTTTGGTAGATGCCAAGAGCGGACTTTTGGTTGCAGAGGAAGACGTATGCGATGATGAAGACAGGTTTTACGCCTTGCCTGAATGGTCAAGTGAAGACGGTTATAATCTAATGGAAGAATTTACCAGCAACCTCTATGCTCCCAATGTTCATGAAGAACTCAGGTTGGTATTGGTTAGTGGAAGGGGGGTGTTTAGAAATTTTAAGAATGTTTTAAAAAAATACCCAGAGACTGAAAAAAAATGGCATTTGTTTAAAGATGCCAAAATGCGTGAACGTGTTTCCAACTGGTATAACGAACTACGCGAGTCATGGGGCTTAGAAAAACTCTTTTTAACTGATGATTCAGAAGAAAGTACGGAAGAGCTTGTTCTAAACGATTTTGAGTTCCGTGAATTTAATTTGGCAAGAGATGCCGATGAAATTGAAATAGGAACTGAAAATGCGGTGCAGGAACTAAAAACTCAGTTTTCAGAAGATTTGGGAAGTGCAATAGCATGTATGTGGAAACAACTTTCTTCCTATTCAACGACCGCTTCTAAGTCTGGGTTTGTATGCCGTTCTCTCACTGGAGAGTTCGCAGGCTGCGTTTTATTAGATTTTTGCCCGCAAGAAACAAAGAAAGCGGTTGTCATTACCGATTTTTTTGTTGTTCAGGAATACCGCGGGCTTGGAATTGGTGAACAATTACTGTCTAAGGCCTTGAGCTTTTGCAAAAAGCGCGGAATCCGCCATATTATTATTTGTAATACTTTTATACCGCAGTTCATGGAGAACCTTCTTTTTCAAAAACGATTTTTTAAGATTGGTTCGGGATATGCGGTGGATTTAAATGAGGAGTAAGATCATGGCTTACAATCGTGAATCAAATTTTATTGTAAACGAAAATCAGATTGCATCTTTTTTGAGTGATACCTTAAAGAGTGTAGAGGAATCTACAGAAAGTGAAATTCAGATTCTTAATCAGGTAAAAAAACTGTTTAAGAAGAATGTTGGTTTTTCCCGCAGAAATTATGTAGCTGCCTTGCTTGTAAAACAGGCTTTGTCTAATTCCCGCTCCCGTTTTGGCCGCAATGACGGTAAGAATCCAAGGGGCGAGGACCGCTTTGGAAGGGATAACCGCTTTAAGAATGACAGGGCAGAAAGAAATTCCCGCCCTTCAAGAAATGACCGTGACGCAAGAAAGGGAGATTCTTTTGAGGAAGTTTCCACAGAAAGAGAAAAGGCACCCCGCGTTCAGATAGACCCGGCTCTTGCAGGAACAGTATTCATTGGAATTGGACGCAACCGCCACGTATTCCCCCGCGACCTGGTTGGCCTTTTGATTAGCGCAGCCGGTTTGGAAAGGGAAAGAATCGGCGACATCCGCGTACTTGCAAACTATTCATTCATTCAGCTTTACAAGGAAGACTGCGAAAAGGTAATTGAAAAGCTCAACGGCTATGACTACCGCGGAAGAAAGCTTGTGGTAAACCTTTCACGCCAGAAGGGAGAAGATGGTGCTCCGTCCGACCAGCCAGAAGCAAATTTTGCATCTGCAAAGGAAATGCCGGCAGACGACACAATCCCATCTGATGTAAGCAATGAAGGCCACTCTACTTTTGGCAGCGAAAATTCAGAAACTGCAAAGATTGCAAGCGCACAGAGCGAATTTGCCGCAAAGCAGACTTTTGACTACGCTCAGCAGGAACCAGTCCGTTCCTTCTCCGAAAGCAAAATTGAAGAGACTAAGCAGTTTTCAGAGACAACTGATGACGGCCAGGTAAAGTCCCACTTTGGTTCAGGCGCAGCATATTGATTTACTCACTCAGAACCGGCCCGCTTGGCGTAAACACATACATTGTGGAACTTTGCGCAAGCGGTGCCGAAACTGCAAAACAGACAGGCGGCGGTTATGCTTTTATAGTGGATCCCGCTGCTTGTTCATTTTGTGGCGACCAAGACACAATCACAGATTTTTTACGCAAGCAGAACTTGACCCCGGTGGCAATTGTTCTTACTCACGGACATTTTGACCACGTTGCGGGACTTAAGCACCTTTGCGACTGCTACCCAGAAATTCCCATATTGATTCACAAGGAAGACAGAAAGTTCATTGGGGAAGAAGGCGGAAACTTGCAGGGCCAGAGCCTTATGGAAATGGACTTTGACGCTTTTATCCCTTCTGTTACAGGTTTGCCGCAAGCTACTGCCTTTTTGGAAGACGGAAAAAACTTGCGCGATTGTGCAGGCGTCGCAGGCAAGGCACAGTCTTTTGAAGGAATGCAAGACTGGCTTGTAATTCACACACCAGGGCACACCCCGGGAAGCGTCTGCCTTTACAATAGTTTGCAAAAAGTGCTTCTTAGCGGCGACACTATATTTTACCGCTCTTGGGGGCGTACCGACCTCCCCTTTGGCAGCGAGGCGCAAATACAAGAAAGCCTTCGCCATATCTATTCAACTCTGCCTTCCGACACAAAAGTTTATCCCGGCCACGAGTTCAACGGCTTTGAAATTCAAGAGAATATAGGGTAGAGTCTATTTTCTTCTTTTTTTTGCGGCGCTTTTGTGGGTTTTCGAGTTTGTTGCAAAAAGAACATCTTATGCCATTTGTGTGGGCTTTACGCACTTCGCCGTCTTGCGCGGCTCATCCCGCCCTTCGGCCGGGACTAAAGGTGCTCCAATCCCTGCCGCGCTTGGTGGAGCAAAAATGCCGATTAACAAGTCATTCTGAATTTGTTCCAGAATCCTAGGTACATTTCACAATAAATAGATGCCGAAACGAGTTTGGCATGACCGGTTTCTTATACAAATAGCATTGCCAAAGAATAAGCGTAAAGATTGCATGGAGAAAGCAAAATAAATGAGGCCGGATTGGAAGGGCGTTTGGTAAAAAATTGCATCCGTGCAATTTTTTACCATGAGTTTTCTGCGAAAACTCACCTGATTTTTATGCAAACAAAGGGCGCGCCGTCCATGGCGCTGCTTGTTTTACATTTATTTGGGCCCCGCGGAACCCTGGAAAGCCGTAAAAAATGGCCTCCTTGCCATTTTTTACTTACGGGTTTTTAGCAAAACCCGAGGTCTTTTTTGCTAACACATGACGCGCGTCCATGCGCTTGCTTGTTGGACCGGGTAAAAAATGGCAAGAGTTTGCAAATGACCCAAATGGTAGAGCATAAAAAACTGCCGTCCAGATAAAGAAAATTCAAAAAAGTATATTGACAATAAAAAAATTTGTGGTATTATGAAATTAGTTCCGTGAAAGCGGTTTCATAAAGAGGAGTGCCTTTTGAAAAAGTCGGATCAGGTAACAATTTACGATGTCGCAAAAGAGGCTGGTGTTAGTCCTGCCACTGTTTCTCGCGTAATGAACGAGCCTTCTCGTGTTGCCGTGGAAAAAAAAGATGCTGTTTTTGCCGCAATCAAAAAGCTGAATTTTGTTCCCAAGGCGGATGCTGTAATCAATGCAAGGCATACCTATAAAAAAATTGGGGTGGTGGCACCTTTTTTTACCCAGGCTTCGTTCATGGAAAGAATGAGGGGCGTTTCTGAGGTGCTTGGCCGCGAGCATTATGAGCTTGTGCTTTATTCAATAGACAAAACCGACGACTTAAAGAACTACATTAATGCCCTTGTTGCCACAAACCGGGTGGACGGGCTTATTTTTTTGTGTGTTCATCTGGAAGAGGACGTTTTGACTGTGCTAAGGTCGGCAAAGTTTCCGGTTTGCTTTGTGGAAGAGGCGGCCAGCGGTTTTGACAACGTTATTGTAAAGAATCTTGAAGGCGGTCAAAAGGCGGCGGAATATCTTTACGGGATTGGCTGCAGAAGGCCCGGCTTTATTGGCGAAAAATCTTCACTTTCCTATGCGGTTAGTGCAACAGAGGAGCGTTTCCGCGGATATGAATTTTATTTTGCAAACCAGGGAATCGTCATTCAGGACAAGCACGTTTGGATTGGTGACTTTACGGAAAAAAAGCTTGACGAGGGAATAAGGGACTTTTTGAAGCAGGCGGAACTTCCCGACTGCGTTTTTTGTTCAAGCGACCTGATTGCGGCTAGGTTCATTGCGCTTGCAAGGGAGAAGGGTGTTGGCATTCCTTCAGAGGTAAAGGTACTTGGCTTTGACAACATTGACATTGCCCAGTACATAGGACTTAGCTCCGTAAGCCAGAATCTTGATGATTCGGGAAAGATGGCTGCTGAACTGATATTGGCAAAAATCAAGAGTGAGAACCGGACTGTCGCGAATATGGTTCTTCCGCTTGACATTATAGAAAGGGAATCAACAAAGACTGCGGCTGAATAAAAAAATGCATGCAAAAATTGGCCGTAGAAAAAGTTGGTTTTTATACTTGCAGATTTAAGCAAGATACAGGAGGTTAGTATGAAAAAGTTATTTGGAGCCCTTGCGCTTTCTTTTGCGCTTTTGGCACTCGCAGGATGCTCAAAGAAGGAGCAGGCAGCTTCTGGTGGTGAAGGGGACAAGACCATTCTTGTTCAGGGTGCCTTCCGTGGCGAAGAGCAGGCCCGCTTTGAGGAGATTATAAAAATCTTTAATGAAAAGACAGGATACAATGTTGTTTACGAGGGAAGCCCCGACTTTGAAGTTCAGATTCAGGTTCAGACGGAAGCTGGAACTCCACCGGATGTTGCGGCCCTTCCCCAGCCTGGTACAATGAAGCGTTTTGCGGCTGCGGGTTACTTAAAGCCCCTTTCCGCCAATGTGGTAAAGGCAATTGATGCAAACTACGCTCCTGTTTGGAAGGAACTTGGAACAGGAAATGATGGCAAGGTTTACGGCGTTTTCCACCGCGTTAATGCAAAGAGCTTTGTCTGGTACAACAAAAAGGAATGGAGCAAGAGGGGATATTCAGTTCCCAAGACATGGAATGAACTAAAGACGTTGCAGGACAAGATGGTTTCTGACGGAATCGTTCCCTGGTCAGTTGGTTTTGAAAGCGGTGCCGCTACAGGCTGGGCTGGAACAGACTGGCTTGAAGACTTGATGCTGCGTACGGCAGGCCCTGATGTTTACGACAAGTGGGTTAACCACGAAATTGCCTTTGATGATCCTGCTGTTGTAAAGGCCCTTAAGATGTGCGGCGACATTTGGCTTAACCCCAAGTATGTTTACGGCGGCCCTGCAAACATCGTAACACTTAGCTACGGAGACAGTGTAAAGCCTATCTTTGAAAATCCACCAGCTGCAATGATGAACCGCCAGGGCAACTTTATTACAGGCTTTATGCAGGAAGAAGTTCAGGCGGACTTGGAAAACAACGTTGGCGTATTTGCCCTTCCTTCTGTTGATGAAAAATGGGGAACTCCTGTTCTTGGCGGTGGCGACCAGTTTGTTGCCTTTACGGACAAGAAGGGTGTTGAAGAGTTCATGATTTTCCTTACTACTTGGGAAGCATGTGCTCCTTGGGCAAAGATTGGCGGTGCCCTCTTCCCCCACAAGAATCAGAACTTTGCTGACTATGGAAATTCCCTTGAAAAGGAAATTGCAAAGGTTCTTGTTAATGCAAGCGTCTTCCGCTTTGACGCATCTGACCTTATGCCTACGGAAGTTGGTTCTGGTTCCTTCTGGACCGGCATGGTGAACTATGTTAGCGGTGCAGAAAGTGCAGAGCAGGCCCTTAAGGTTATAGACCAGACTTGGCCGCAGTAAGCGACTTGCAGTAAAAACGGGCGTGTCAAAATGGTGCGCCTGTTTTATAAAATGATTTTAGTTTTACAGACTAAAGGAGGAAAAATGCCTGTAACTGTAAGCCGCTTGTGCGCCAACAACTTGTTAAAAACTTTTTTGACGCTTATTGCAACGCTTGCCATTTCTCTTGGCGGATTCATCTTGCTAAAGGGAAATGTGCTTGCTCAAATTCCTACGACGCTTATTGCCGTTGTATGGGGAGTTTTGAGCGTAATCCTTATTTTTTATTCATTGAACCTTTTGGCCGGGCTTTTTCCTACAAAGGTTTACAATAGAATTGTTCCCTATATTTTTATAGGGCCTGCAGTATTGATAATGGGCTGGTACCTATTTTTGCCAACCATGCGCTCTCTTTACCTTAGCTTTTTGGACAAGGGTGCTTCCAAATTTGTGGGTCTGGACAACTACAAGTTTTTGTTTACCGACCGCTCAATGCTGGTTTCCATCCGCAACACGCTGATTTGGCTTGTATGCGGAACAGGCTTTAGCGTTGTCTTTGGGCTTGTGGCTGCAATCCTTGCGGAAAGGTCTGCAATAGAAAAGACTGCAAAGACCTTTATCTTTTTGCCCATGTCCATTTCTCTTGTGGGTGCAGGCGTTATCTTTAAATTCATGTACTCGGCAAAATTTGGCGGTGCTGAACAGACGGGGCTTCTTAATGCCCTGGTGGTTGCTTTTGGTGGAGAGCCAAAGAACTGGCTTGGCAACGCCCCCTGGAACAATCTTTTTTTGATTGCCATTTTCGTATGGCTTCAGACAGGGTTTGCACTTGTCGTTCTTTCTGCCGCCCTTAAGGCTGTCCCCGAAGACATGATAGAGGCTGCGCGAATTGACGGTGCCGGGGAATTTAGAATCCTTATGCAGATTGTAATTCCAAACATCAGGGCTTCTATAATAAGCGTTTCCACCACGATTCTTCTTGCTGCCCTAAAGTGCTTTGACATAGTTTATTCCATGACCAACGGCCTTTTTGGAACGGAGGTTCTTGCTTCCCAGCAGTACAAGCAGATGTTCACCTTCCACAATTACGGACGGGGTTCAGCAATAGCAATATTGATACTGATTGGCGTAAGCCCGGTCATCTATTACAACCTTAAGGAATTCAAAAACAGGGAGGCATTCAAATGAAAGCAAAATTTTTGGAAAAAAAATCTTGTTCCCCTGCAAGGATAATCATAACCTTTGTGCTGATTGCAATTTGCATTCTCTGGACAATACCAACACTTGGAATTTTCATCACTTCATTCAGGACTGCCGATGCTACAAATTCAACGGGCTGGTGGAAGGCTTTTGCAGACTTTAAGTCTTTTACTCTGGACAACTACAACCAGGTTCTTTTTGGACAGCGCTACAGTGTTGGCTCTGCTACGGGAACAAAGGCAGTGCGCGGTGCAACTATGGCGAGCGCATTTTTGTCTTCCGTTACCGTAACCATTCCGTCTGTAATCATACCGATTTTTATTGCGGCGGCTGCGGCATACGGTTTTGCCTGGCTTAGCTTTAAGGGAAGAAAGATTCTGTTTGCAATAATCATTGCCCTTCTTGTTGTTCCCCTTCAGATTTCCCTCATTCCCATTCTGCGCGACTACCAAAAGGTTGGCCTTAACGGAAGCTACCTTGGCATTTGGCTTGCCCACTGCGGATTTGGACTTCCGCTTGCAACCTACATGATGTACAACTACATTTCGTCTTTGCCGCGTTCAATCCTTGAGTCTGCTTTTATTGACGGAGCAAGCCATTTTACAACATTCGTGCGCCTGATTCTTCCGCTTAGCGTTCCTGCAATTGCTTCCTTTGCAATCTTCCAGTTCATCTGGGTTTGGAACGACATGCTTGTTTCGCTGGTATTCCTTAGCGGTGCGGGGCAGAAGCTTCAGGTTGTTACGGTTCGCCTGATGAATATGGCCGGTACCAGGGGAACTGACTGGCACTTGCTTACTGCCGGTGCATTTGTTTCCATGGTTCTTCCTTTGGCTGTCTTCTTGGGACTGCAAAAATTCTTTGTGCGCGGACTTTTGGCCGGTTCTGTAAAGGGCTAATTTAGCTAAGTCTTGCCTTTGCTTGAATGGAGGTTTGGGATGTACAAGGAGCAGCTTGTGGACAACATGGCACATTTGACTGGCCTGCTTTACACTCTCTATGGTGACCGCTGGGATTTTTACGACATCTTGGGCCGCCTGCAAAAAATCATGAAGGATGCTTCTGAGCAACGTTCCGCTTCTTATTTGCAGGATGATGACGAAGAGGCCCTTGCATGTGCAAAAAGAAATGACCGTCCCTGGTATTTAAGACAGGATGCCGTGGGCATGATGCTTTACGTGGATTTGTTTGCGGGAGATTTGAATGGCCTTGTTCAGAAAATTCCTTACCTAAAGGACTTGGGAATTAATTATGTTCACCTTATGCCGCTCTTTGACTGCCCCAAGGAAGAGAACGACGGTGGCTATGCAATTTCCTCTTACCGCAAGGTTCAGGATAAGCTTGGCTCTATGGAAGACCTAAAAAAACTTGCTGGGGAATTTCACAAGGAAGGAATTCATCTGGTTTTGGATTTTGTCTTTAACCATACGAGTTCTGAGCATGAGTGGGTAAAAAAAGCTTTGTCTGGTGACGGGTTCTATGAAAATTTTTACTACGTCTACCGGGACAAAAAAATCGTGGACAAGTGGAATTCATCTTTGCGGGAAATTTTCCCCCAGGTAAGGCGGGGCTCTTTTACCTATGTTAATGAACTTGGCGGCTGGGTCTGGACAACGTTCAATTCCTACCAGTGGGACTTGAATTATTCAAACCCGGAAGTCTTTCTTGCCATGGTAGAGGAAATGCTTTTTATTGCAAACCTTGGCGTGTCTGTCCTTCGTCTGGATGCGCTTGCATTTGTCTGGAAGGAAGAGGGAACTGCTTGTGAAAGTTTGCCAAAGGCACATACCCTAATAAAAGCCTTTGAATGTGTGGCAAAAATTGCGGCTCCTTCACTCCTTTTTAAGAGCGAGGCCATAGTTCATCCCGATCAGGTTGTTCAGTACATTGGTAAGGATGAATGTATTCTTTCCTACAATCCGCTTCAGATGGCACTTTTTTGGAACAGCATTGCAACACGCGACACAAGGCTTTTGACGCTGAGCCTTGAAAAAAGGTGGTGTATTCCCCAGGGCTGCGCATGGGTAAACTACATAAGGTGCCATGACGACATAGGCTGGACTTTTTCTGATGAGGATGCGGCATCTATTGGAATCAATGGCTACGACCACCGCCTCTTCCTGAACAAATTTTTTACCGCCCGCTTTGAGGGAAGCTTTGCAAATGGGGAAGCCTTTCAGCTTAATCCTCAGACTGGTGACTGCAGGATATGCGGAACAATGGCATCTCTTTCGGGGCTTGAGCAGGCTCTTTCTTTGGGGAATGAACTCTACAAAAAAATGGCTCTTGAAAGAATGAAGATGATGTACGCAACGCTTTTTGCCTTGCCCGGTATTCCTCTTTTGTATGCAGGTGACGAGCGTGCTGTTCTGAATGACTACAGCTACAGGGAAAGCGCTTACAAGTCTTCTGATTCAAGATGGGTTCACAGGATAAAGACGGATTGGGAGCAGAAAGGTGAATGCCCTGAACAAAAAACATTTGCCTCTTTTGTAAAGATGCTGATAGGACTCCGCGCAAAGGAAGAAATGCTGGGCGGAAGCCAAGTCTTTTTTTATCCTATGCAGGACAAGCGGGTCTTTGCATTCAGAAGGAATACAATTCACGTGGTTGCAAACTTTAGCGAAAGCAATGCTTCTTTTAAGATAGATGCATGGTCTGAAAATTCAACAGACCTGCTTAGCGGAAAAAAATACAATAATCATCTTGCGCAAGATTTGGGGCCTTACGAAGTGCGCTGGCTTAAGGAAAATATATGAAATTTTCAACAGAAAAATTTGGCGGAAACGAAACGCAGAGAAACGAAACTCTTTTTACACTTGGAAACGGAAACCTTGGATTCCGCGGAGACACGGAAGAAAAAGCCGGAACTTTCCACAAGGGAACTTACATAAACGGATTTTACGAGAGCGAATCAATTTTGTACGGGGAGAGCGCTTACGGTTATGCAAAGAACCACGAGACAATTGTTAACCTTCCTGATCCAAAGCGCATAGAGCTTACACTTGATTCCATTCCCTTTAATTTGGAAGACACAGGCAAGATAAAAAAATACTTGCTTACGCTGGACACTCAAAAGGGAAGCCTTGAACGCATAACTGAATGGAACGGCGGCTCGCGGTCAATTTTCCTTAGAAGCGAGAGGCTTGTTTCTTTTCCCCATGAAGACACTGCCGCAATCCGCTACAGCGTAACGAACACTTCTTCCAAAGACGTGCAAGTTGGCTTAAAAAGCTTTATTGATGTTGAGGCAAAAAATATTCTTGCAAAGGACGACCCAAGAATAGGTGCCAAATTCCGCCACGAGGTTTTGCAGGTTCGGCAGGAAAATCCACAGGCATTTTTTGCGCGGACTGTGAACTCTTCCCTGTCTCTTGCGGGAACTTGCAGCCATAAATTTTTTCTGGGCAATCAGAGCCTTGATTTTGACGGAGAAAAAAACTTTTGCCTTAAAAGCGGGGAAACTTTTGTCCTTGAAAAATACATTTCTTATGTTTGGCAAAAAGATGGGGATGCTTTGTCCTTAAAGCAAATGTCCTCTGATTCTTGCAAAAAGGCTTTGGAACTTGGCTTTGACAGGCTGCTTGATGAGCAGAAAAATTTTCTTGCGGAATTCTGGAAGGTTGCGCTTGTTCAGATTGAAGGTGACAGGGCAAGCGAAGAGGCTCTTGAATTCAACCTTTTTCATCTGCTACAGTCTGCTTCTAGGAACGGAAGGGCTTCCATTGCGGCAAAGGGCTTGTCCAGCGAAGGTTACGAGGGGCATTTTTTCTGGGACAGCGAAAGCTATGCCTGTCCTCTTTTTACATACACCTTCCCCCTTGTTGCAAAAAGCCTCTTGGAATACAGGGCACGCATTTTGCCAAAGGCATTGGAAAGAGCAAGTGTGATGAACTTAAAGGGAGCCTTGTTCCCCTGGCGCACAATCAGTGGAGAGGAAACGTCTGCATATTTTCCTGCCGGAACTGCCCAGTACCACATAGACGCAGACATAATTTTTGCCCTTAACAAATACCTAAATGCCCACGAGGATGATCTTGGCTTTGAAAAGAAAGACGTTGAGGAACTTTGCGCACAGACTGCAAGAATGTGGCTAAGCCTTGGCCACTTTAGCAAAAGCAAGGACGGTGCCTTCTGCATAGAAGATGTTACAGGGCCTGATGAATACACAGCCATTGTAAACAATAATGCCTTTACAAATTTGATGGCACGCGAAAACCTGGAGATTGCCATTAAGCGTTCAGGAGACAAGGCCAGCGAAGAAGAAAAAAATGAATGGAAACTTGCTGCAAAAAAAATGTACATTCCCTATGATGATGAAACAGGCATTATTCCCCAGGATGATTCTTTTATGGATAAGGCTGATTGGGATTTTAAAAACACACCAAAAGAAAATTATCCGCTATTGCTTCACTATCATCCTCTTGTGATTTACCGCCACAGGGTTTTAAAGCAGCCAGACTTGGTTCTTGCCCAGTTTGTGCTTGGCGGAAGATTTACGCTTGCAGAAAAAATCAGGAACTTTAATTTTTACGAAAAATATACAACCGGGGATTCTTCTCTTTCACACTGCATAATGAGCATAATGGCATCTGTATGCGGCGAGAGGGAAAAGGCTCTTGAATACTTTAACAAGACCGCCCGCATGGACATTGATGATGTGAACGGAAATTCCCGCGACGGAATTCACACTGCATGTATGGCAGGAAGCTGGATGAGCGTGGTTTACGGCTTTGCAGGATTTTCTGACTATGGCGGAAAGTTTTCATTCAATCCTCAGATACCGTCTTCTTGGAAAAAGCTTAAGTTTTCGCTTGCTCTAAAGGGTTCAATTCTTGACGTGACTTTGACACATGATGCTGCCGAATATTCACTTAGAAAAGAAAGTGCGGGGTTAAGCCTAAGGCACCGCAATGTTGAATTTACCCTTGGCGCAGGTGAGAAAAAAACTTTTGGTCTTGCACCAAAGCTAAAGGCCCTTCTCTTTGACCTTGACGGCGTAATCACTAATACTGCAGAGCTTCATTACAGGGCATGGAAAGAGATGGCGGACAGGGAAGGTCTTATCTTTAATCAGGAAATAAACAAAAGGCTTTTGGGCATTTCCAGGGAGGCCTCTCTTGCTGTTATTCTTGAAGCAAACAAGGTTGTCTGGTGCAAGGAAAAAAGGGAGAAGGCCTGCTACGAAAAAAATGAGCGCTACAAGGAGCTGATTTCTTCTCTTGGCAAAGACGACATTCTTCCGGGAATTGAAAATCTTTTAAAAGAAGCATACGATCAAGGAATAATGTGTGCGCTTGCTTCTTCAAGCAAAAATGCACCTGCTATAATAAAGGTTTTGGGGCTTGAAAAATACTTTGAGTGCAGCCTTTCTAAGCCCTTGGATTTTTCTGCAGGAATAAAGGCTAAGCCCCAGCCGGACATCTTTTTGAATGCTGCGGAAAGTGCCGGTGTCTGGTACACTGACTGTCTTGGAATTGAAGATGCCCGTTCCGGTGTGTGCGCAATAAAGTCTGCCGGAATAAAAGCCTGCGGATTAAAATCAAGCGGAGACGATGTGAGTGCGGCGGATATTATTTTTGATTCCACAAAAGATTTGTCGCTTGAAAAATTAAAGAAGCTTTTTGGCTGAGCGGCTTGTTCAGCAACTTAAAAGAGGATGTGCTATGCAGAAGAAATATGATGTTACCGCTTTGGGAGAAATACTAATCGACTTTACTGCTGCCGGAAAAAATGCCGACGGTAAAAATATCTATGAGGAAAATCCTGGTGGCGCTCCTGCAAACTGTGCCGCCGCAGTTGCAAAGCTTGGAGGGGCTTCTTCATTCATTGGAATGACAGGGGAAGATTCATTTGGCAAAGACCTAAAGGCTGCCCTTGAAAACGTGAATGTGGACACAAGCGGAATGCGCACTACAAAAAAACAGCACACTACGCTTGCCTTTGTTAGCCTTGACCAAAATGGGGAAAGAAATTTTTCCTTTTGTAGAAACCCGGGTGCAGACACATGCCTTTCACCTTCGGATTTGGACAGGGAAATTTTATCTTCAACAAAGTTTTTGCAGCTTGGCTCCCTTTCTCTAACGGATGAACCTTCTGCTTCTGCTCAAATGGAAGCTGTGCGCATTGTTAAGCAAGTGGGTGGTTTTATTTCCTACGATCCAAATTACCGTGAGCGTCTTTGGGGCGGAAGAAAAGATGCTCTTGAAAAAATGAAGTCCATGCTGCCCTTTTCGGACATGGTAAAAATTTCCGATGAGGAACTTGCCCTTTTCTTTGGGAAAGACATTTCTTATGCAGAAGGGGCTGCCTTGATTCATGAATGTGGGGTGCGGCTTGTCCTTGTTACACTTGGAAGCAGGGGCGTGTATTATTCAGCAAAAGGCTCTGATGAAGTTTTTAGCGGTACAATAGCGGTTCCAAGCGTAAATGTTGTGGACACGACTGGCGCTGGAGACTCCTTTACCGGCGGCTTACTCTATGCCCTTACGCGGAGGGAAAATCCCTTTGACTTTAGCAGGGAAGAACTGGAGATGGACGTTAGCTTTGCAAACTGTGTGGCATCCCTTTGCGTAACAAAGCGTGGTGCAATTCCAGCCCTTCCGTCTTTGGATGATGTGTTGAATTTTTCCAAGGAATTCAATATAATTCTACCGCTATGGATTTGATTAAGAAACTTGAAGATTTGACCGTCCGCTTTGCAGAAGTGACCAAAATGGTTGCAGACCCTGAGCTTGTAAAAGACCAGAAGAAATACAAGGACGTGATGCGCGAAAATCAGTACCTTTCCGATTTAATGGTACTTTATGATGAATACAAAAGAATACTCAAGGGCATAGAAGACGACACTCTGATGATTACCAAAGAAGATGACGCAGAGATGAAGGAAATGGCCCGCGAGGAACTTAAGGAACTTGAGGAGCAGCAGCCAAAAATAGAAGAGCAGATAAAGCTAAAGCTTATTCCTCCGGATCCTCTTGATGAAAAGAACATCATTCTGGAAATCCGCAGTGCGGCTGGTGGAGACGAGGCATCGCTTTTTGTCCGCGACCTTTGGGAAATGTACTCCCACCTTGCAGAGCGCAAAGGCTGGAAGACAGAAACAATGGAAGCCCAGGAAACGGAAGTTGGTGGCTTTAACAAAATCGTTACCAACATCAGCGGAAAATTTGTTTACGGAACACTCCGTTGGGAAAGTGGCGTTCACCGTGTTCAGCGTGTTCCTGCAACTGAATCCCAGGGACGCTTGCAGACTTCTACTGCAACGGTGGCGGTTCTTCCCGAAGCAGATGAAACTGAAATTGTAATAAAACCGGAAGACGTGCGTGTTGACGTAATGCGTGCAGGCGGACCAGGCGGCCAGTGTGTTAACACAACAGACTCTGCCGTTCGCCTTACCCACATTCCGACTGGTCTTGTGGTAATTCAGCAGGATGAAAAGAGCCAGCACAAGAACAAGGCCAAGGCATTCCAGATTTTGCGTGCAAGGCTTTTTGACCTTGAAGAAAGCAAGAAACAGGCTGAACGCTCTGCTTCCAGAAAGACCATGGTTGGTTCCGGTGCAAGAAGCGAAAAAATCCGCACCTATAACTTTCCCCAGGACCGCATAACAGACCACCGCATAAACCTTTCGCTCCACAACCTGCCTTCATTCATGATGGGCAACATGGACGAAATGCTTGATGCCCTTAACGTCTATGCAAAAGAAGAGCAGCTTGCCGAATAGAATTTCCCTTTGCGTATGACAATACAAGAGGCAAGAAAATACGGTTTTGATTCCCTTGAAAAGACAAGCCCTTCCGCCCAGCTGGACAGCGATGTTCTCTTGGGGGCGGTAAGCGGCTTTAGCAAAACCGATTTGATTTTTAAGCGGGAGCGAGAACTTTCTTGTGAAGAAGAAGAAAAGTTTGTTTCTTATATTGCGGCAAGAAAGACAGGCCTCCCGGTAGCCTACATAACCGGCCACAAGGAATTCTACGGCTATGATTTTCTTGTTACCCCCGACGTTCTTATTCCCAAGCCGGACACGGAGCTTCTTGTAGAAAAAGCACTTGAAATAGTAAAGGAAAAGTGCGGTGGCAATCACCTGCTAACGGTGTGCGACATGTGCACCGGAAGCGGTTGCGTTGGAATAAGCCTGCTTCTTGAATGCGAAAAATTCCTTCCCAAAGAAAAACTTCCGCTTGTACTTCTTGCAGACATAAGTTCATCTGCCCTGGACATTGCCCGGCAGAATGTGGACATGCTTTTTAGCTCAGATGCAGGACTTTTGCACCTACGTGACAGAGTCCGTTTTGTTAGGACAAATTTGTTTGAGGCAGTAAGCGGAAGCTTTGACCTTATTGTAACAAACCCACCATATATTCCTTCAAAAGAAGCCCATGATTTGCTAAAGGACGGACGGAGCGAACCCATTCTTGCCCTAGACGGGGACGTTAACCTTCATGGCGATCCTACCGGGGAAGATGACGGTCTTGGCATAATGCGCAATCTTGTTCCCCAGGCTGTGGCGCAGCTTTCTCCAGACGGTGTTCTGATTGCGGAAGCCGGTGAATACAATGCGGAGATGACAGAGTACATCTTTAGGAGTGCCGGTTTAAAAGACACAAAAATATTTAGAGACCTTAACGGTGACTTGCGGGATATTTTTGGCCGTAAGGCTTAGCGCTGGCGGCTGTACTTGTTTTTTGCGATTGCCTGTTCCCTCATCTTTTCCTTGCGCTTGTTTTCTGCTTTAATCTGCTTTGCGGACTTTTGCTTTCCAGTATCCCATTCAACTTTTACCGTGCGTTTTTCCACGTCCTGTATGCGAAGGTAGGTAAGGCATGATGCCTTGTGAATTGTTATGCCCCTGTTGCGGGAGACGTAGCCTGCTATTGGGTCTCCCGGTTTTGGTGAGCAGCACTTTGCAATTGTAACCATAAAATTGGTTGTGTTTTCTATGCGGATTTTTCCTGTGTAGTCAACTTCCGGCTTTTTTGTGGCGGCTCGTTTTTTGCGCTTTTCTTCTGCCACTTGCTTGGAGTGGATAGTGTTTGCGGCAATTTCTGCCTCACGCTTTTCCAGTGCTTCCTTGTCTATGAAGGTTGGGTCGTTTGCGGTAAGCCAGGAGTGAATCTTTTGCCGGGCTTTTCCAGTTTTTACTGCAAGCAGCTGTCCCTGTGTTGGGTGGGCCTGCGGGTTTGTGAGGATTTCTATTATCTGCGTGTTCTGCAGCGGGGCTGTAAGCGGAATGATTTTTCCGTCTGCCTTTGCGCCTACAATTTTTTCGCCAACGTCGGAGTGGATTGCGTATGCAAAGTCGATTGCGTTTGCACCGGCTGGAAGTTCCTTTACGTCTCCACGCGGGGTAAAGACGTAAATGCTGTCTCCCAAAAGCTCGTTCTTTAGCTCGGAGAAGAAGCGTTCGTCGCTTAGGTTTTGGTCGCGGAGGCTTCGCAGCTGGTTTATTATGCTAAGGTCTTCCGCTTTTACCATGTCGTGGTTTGTGCCCTTTTTATAAAGCCAGTGGGATGCAACACCGTGTTCTGCTATGTTGTGCATTTCCTGTGTGCGGATTTGAATTTCCAGCGGTTTTCCTTCGCAGATGACGGTTGTGTGAAGGGACTGGTAGCCGTTTGGTTTTGGCATGGCAATGTAGTCTTTAAAGCGGCCATCCATTGGCTTCCAAAGGCCGTGAACAATTCCTATGAGGGTGTAACATTCGTTTGCGGTCTGGCAGATTATGCGCAGGGCAAGAAGGTCGTAGAGTTCGCCTGCTTCCTTGTTGCGCTTTCTCATCTTTTGGTAGATTGAATAAAAGTGCTTTGCCCGGCTTGTGATTGTAACGCTTATTCCTGATTTTTCTGCGGCGGTGTAAATCTTTTTTACGGCCTTGTCCAGATAGTCTGCACGCTCTGCTTTTTTTTGCGCTACGATTGCCTTGATTTGCTGGAAGGCATCGGGGTTTGAGTATTTTAGGCTAAGGTCTTCCATTTCGCTTTTTACGTCGCTCATACCAAGGCGGCTTGCGAGTGGACACCAGATATCTATTACTTCTTTTGCAACTGCACGCTGGGCCTGTTCGTCTACGGACTTTAGGTTGCGCATGCGGTCAAGGCGGTCTGCAAGTTTTACCAGGATTACGCGGATGTCGTCTATCATGGCAAAGAGCATCTTTCTGATTGAATCTGCTTCCTGCAGGGTTTTGCTTTTTATTTTTAAGCCGGTGATTTTTGCGGTTCCCTTTGCAATGTTTGCAACGTCCTTTCCAAAGCGTTTTTCTATTTCGTCAAGGCATTCGCTGTCTACGTCCAGAATGTTGTGGAAGATGCCGGAGATTATTGCGTCTGCACCAAGGTGGCTTTCTGCAAGAATGCATGCAACTCTCATTGGGTGAAGGTAATAGGGAAGTCCGCACTTGCGCTTTAGGTTTCTTGTCTTTCCGATTAGGAAGTCCCATGCGCTGCGGATTTTTTCTTCATCCTCTGGTGTGAAATTCTGGGGGTACTCGCTAAAAAAAGTGTCTATTAACTTTTGAGGATCTGTTTCTGTAGTGTTTGCGGCAAAAGTTTGTAAGTGCATTTTCTCCCCCAATGCAGCAATTTTTGCGTTACTATTTTTAATATCCTTATTCTAAGATAAATTTCTTCTTTGTACAAGAGCAAAGAATATATGTGTACAAGGCAAGCGAAGATGTTAACACGAAAGCACTTCCATTCCCGGCAGAAACCGCGTCAAAAAAGCCGAGCGCGGATATAAGGTATCTGACTCGCTACGCTCGCACCGCGCAAATGCTTTTTTGCCACGTTTTCTGCCTCCATTCCAGTGCTTTCTTTACATATTTTTCCTATGTAAAACAGACAGGAAATCAATTTTGGGTGTAGCGAAAAGTACACAACGGTAGTAAGTGCGTGCGGTGTACCCGAAGGAGGGATTTTTTTATGCGACCTACGCCCGATTGGAAGGGTGGCGTAGCCAGACCGCCGGAGGCGGGCCGGAGCGCTAGCGGAGCCCTGGAAAGCGGGTGACGCATAGGGGCTGGCGGTCGAGTTAGAGATGGGGTAAGATGGTAGAGCAAAGAAAAGTTCGTCCAAAAAATTAGTATTTAAAAAGTAAAGTTGACGATTCTTATTATACTGGTGTAGAATATAATTGTGCCGGGTGTTTGTGATTTCTTCGAGATGGTGCCGGGTCTTAGTGTTTTTAGGAGTTTAAAAAGTGCAGTTTCGATTTAATCATTTTTACAAGCCCGAGCGAATTTTATATTTTGTTCCCGCAGACCAAAATAGGAAAGAGGATTTTTTTAATTGCAAATATCCCAAGGAACTTGTTCCGTATATAGGGGCCTTTGGCACTTATGATTATCCGGGGCTTTTTGTGCTTAACACAAGCGAATACAAGGGAAGCGTTTTGGGAATTGAATTCCGTCCTGATGATGAAAGAATAAACTATCCAAATGGACTGGAGTCTATTCGTCTTCCCGGAGTTTACGTGTTGGAGGCTACAGTCTTTGAAGCTGATTCTTTGAGCGACAAGGTGATTGATGAGATTGTAGATACCGTTTTTGGCATGGACACCGGATACAGGAATAGGATGAATGCGGAGTTTGTTAAGAATCCTTCCGTTAGGCAGGTTTTTTACAGCAACGATAAAATTCGGGTGTATTTTGAATGCCTTGATTCTGGCAAGGTGGAGCTGGTAAGGCAGGATGAACTTTCGGATGTTACGAAGGAAGAACTTTACAACATTGCTTTTTTTGACAATTACACCGGAGTAAGGAACTGGAGGTACATAAGGCACTTTTTGTTTGAGCATGTTACGCCAAAGATTAATGATTTTTGCTTTGCAATTTTTGACGTAAAAAGTTTCCGCATGATAAACGAGCTTTTTAGCCACCATGTTGCGAATGAGTATCTTATTAGAATTTCAAAGGCGCTTAAGGAACAGGACTGGATTTATGAGAGTGGCAGGTGTGACAACGACAATTTTGCAGTTCTATTCCGGGACATGGAAGAGGATGAGATAAGGCGCAAATTTACGGAGCTTTTTGAAAGCCTTTCGCCTTTGGTGCAAGATTCCAAGTATCAGATTTTTTTCCGCTGCGGGGTTGTTCCAATGAGGACCACCATGCTTATGGATGAGCGCGTTGCGGATGCGGCTAAGCTGGCAAAGTCTCTTGGCAATAAAATCAATAAGAACGAAATTCTTTTTTATACAGAAAAGATGTATGACGATCTTTTTTGGGCGGATCAAATACGCGCATACCTTGATACCGCAATTGCAAACGATGAATTTCTTGTTTACATGCAGCCCAAGTATGATGTTGCCAGTGAAAATCTTAAGGGGGCGGAGGCTCTTGTGCGCTGGAACTTTAAGGGGGTTCAGTTTTTGCCGCCCAGCCGTTTTATTCCTTTTTTTGAGCGCATTGGCCTTATTGGAAAGGTGGACGATGTTGTTCTGCATAAGGTTTGCGAATGCCTTTGCCGTTGGAAGAAGGAAGGTCGCAATGTAAAGCCTGTGTCTGTGAATCTTTCCAGAAAGCAGCTGGAAAATCCCAATCTTCTTGAATACCTTTGCAGGGTGGTGGATTCATACGGGGTGGAACATTCTCTTGTGGACTTTGAGCTTACGGAGAGTGCTACCTACGAAGACAAGGATTATATGCTTGCCCTTTTGAACAAGCTAAAGAAGGCGGGTTTTAGCATTTCTATTGATGACTTTGGAACAGGATATTCTTCTCTTTCCCTGCTTGCCGACATGCCGATTGACACTTTAAAGATAGACAAGAGTTTTGTTGACAGGCTTGAATCTAAGCCGGAGGATTCAAAAGACGTAACTCTTGTGCGGCACATAATCATGATGGCAAAGGACCTGCGTTTTCATTGTCTTGCAGAAGGGGCGGAGAGTAAGAGCCAGGTTGAAAGGTTGCGCTCCCTTGGCTGCGAGACGATTCAGGGCTATTATTACAGTAAGCCGGTTCCTGTTTGTGAATACGAAAAGCTTTTGTAGTTTTAAGCCCTGCCATTTTTTGTTCTTCTTTTAGAAACCGAGGGGTTCGTTTACAAGGATTACGTGGATGCGGCCGGGGTGTCTGGAGTAGCGGGTAATCAGGAATTGGCAGCAGATTGTGTCTGGATTTTTGCAGTTCATGCAGGAGCCGGTTTTGCAGCAGGGGGTGCTGAGTCCAAAGCGCTGGGTGTTTATTGGTGCTGCTTCGTTTCTTGCCCTTTTTAGTGCACTGTCTACGTCCGGGGCAATTTTGTTCATTCCTACAATGAGGATTACTTTCTTTGGACCGAATGCCAGTGCAGATACTCTGTTTGCGTTGCCGTCTATGTTTACAAGTACGCCGTCTTCTGTAATTGCGTTTGTGCTGCAAAGATATACGTCTGCATCGTAAGCCTTAAGGGCTGCAGTCCTTGGCTCTTCTGCATCAGGGCCCCTGTTGTCTCTGTCTGTAAACTTGTAGTTTCCCTTGGCAAGTGCTTCGGAAAGGCCTATTTCTTTTACGCTCATTGAGCCGCCCTTTGAGACTGTTGCTCCTTCTGGAATCATTGAGAGTGCAAGTGAAAGCGCCTCTTCTTTTGTCTGAACGTAATATCCCGCCATGCCGCGAGATTCCAAGCCTTTGATAACTTTTTGCGAAAGCAGGTCGTTTCGCTTGATTCTGTTTTCATTCATAGCCACATTTAACTCCTTGCTTTGAGTATAGCATAAAAAATCTTTCCTTGGTAGCGGTTTCTTTGCATAACAAACACGGAAATAATTTTTGTGTTCCGCTCCCAGTCAAATACGTCTGAGAAACCCGCGGTGTCGCGGAATAGGAAATTAAACTCGCTTCGCTCGTTCCGCTCCAATGCGGGTTTTCAGCCGTCTTTGACTTCCGCTGCACACAAAACTTATTTCCGATTTCTTTACATAAGAATAAATAGGGAAGCTGATTTTTATGGCTACCGGATTGCTTGTGTTGAGTGAAAAAAATAATTGTGGTAAACTTTGTTTTATGAAAAATGGTGAAAGTGTTTCTGTAAGAAAGAGTGCCCGGCCTTTACTTTTGATGCTGGGCTTGTTTATTTTTCTAAGTTCCATCTTTGCCCAGAAGAAGGAAGCTTTTTTTGCTGACTGCGGACGAGTTT
>JAFXWC010000067.1 GCA_017534445.1 Treponema sp. | reverse complement strand
CGTAGGGGCTTTCCGCGGAAATTGAAACGCTTTCTGTTTCGCTTCGCATTACGGTAACCCCGGTACTTTGGTTTGTTGCGTATGCGGTTATTTGCCAGTTGCCGGCCGTTAGATTGTCCAAGTAGTAGGTCTTGTGGTCTGTGGATATAGTGCTTTCTTCGTGGCCGCCTGGGTTTACTGCTTTTACAATATATGTAAGGCCGCTTGTTTCCGGCATTGCGTTGCGCGGGTTGGCCTGGTTCTGAAAAGAGTTTACTTCTGCGGGGGCTGCGCTTGCGTTTGGCATGCTGAAGCTTCCGCTAATGGTGTATCTTTGTTCTTGGGCAGCCTTTGTGCCTTGCTCGTCTGGAGTGTCGGGTACGGAAAATATCCCGGAGCAGGATGAAATTGTTAGCAGAACGAGTGTTGCGGCCGTGGTGTATAAAAGCGAAAGGATTTTGTTTTTCATGGCAAACCTCCTTTTCTTTGGTTTAAAACTCCGACTCTATTCTATATTATAGGATATTTTAGGATAAATTCAATAGAGAATAGGAAATGTTTTTACAGACCATGGATGCCTGTCATCCCGAACTTGATTCGGGATCTGTGGAAGATTATATTTTGGTACAGATTTCGTTTATGGTGATGGGCTTTTACAAATTAAGCCTAGCCCCGACAGTAAGGGCGCGCGGAGCGCGTTCCGTAGGAATGGAGCGGGTAGGGCCCCGCGGAACCCTGAATGGCGGGATAAAATGCCGCAGAATTTGACCGGACACGGAGTGCCGGGCACAGTAACAAATGCAGGCGGCTCCTAAAAGAAATTTTCCTAAAGTTTGACGGCAGATTTCCGATATTCAGAGATGAGAACCTTTATATAAGGAAGGGCACATGGCTAATAAAGACGAAAACAAGGCAAAAAAGACAAAAACGGCTGCTCCCGTGGAAAAAGACGTGGAACTGCTTCAGATTTTGAATGCTCAGAATGACATTTTGGACTGTATGCTTACCCAGCAGCGCAAGATTCACGACGACGTAAAGCAGCGCAAATGGATGGAGCTTGAAGAATGCATAAACAACATGCAGATTTTCAGCGACGCCTTTGTTAATCTTGACACATGCCGTGAAAACTGTGCCGGAGACGACAAGAACATTTATCTTTCTCCAAAGATTGAGAGCGTTTATGTTAGCGTGCGCACCAAGCTTTCCAAGAGCAAGATAGAGAATAAAGCCCTTGCCACTTATGTAGAGTCTACTAAGGATTTTATTAACGGAGTTTTGGATACCTGTGTTCCCCAGCAGAGGAACGTTAGGTACAACAAATACGGTAAGATTGTGCGTCCGGCCGCAGAGAGCGTTGTGCTGGACACTGTAATGTAATTTTGGATTGAAGTTTGGAGGACTAGAATGGCAGGTTCATTTGGCGGAATAGAAATTGGTAAAAGGTCTTTGATGGCCCATCAGATGCAGATTAATACTGCGGGTCACAACATCTCTAACGCAGACACGGAAGGCTATTCAAGGCAGCGTGTCCACATAAAGGAATTTGATCCCCTTTACCGCCCGGATTTGGAGCGTGCAGAGGTTGCAGGCCAGATTGGTCAGGGTACCGACGTTCAGGCTGTAAAGCGTGTTCGCGACGAGCTTTTGGACACCCGCATCATTGCCCAGACAAACCAGGAAACTTACTGGGGAACCCGCGACAAGTACCTTCAGATGCTTGAGCAGATTTACATGGAGCCGGATGAAATTTCCATCAGAAGCAACATGGACAAATACTGGGAAGGCTGGCAGGAACTTTCTCTTTACCCGGACACGGACGCTGCCCGCCAGGCTGTTGTTACCAGGGGAGAAAGCCTTACAAATTCAATCCAGCAGAGGAACAAGAGCCTTGTTGCCATTACAGACCAGGTGAACTCAGACATAATCGGCACCGTAAAGCAGGTTAACGACTATGCCCGCCAGATTGCAGCCCTTAGCGACGAGATTGTTCGCGTAAAGGGTATGGGTGACAATCCAAACGATCTTGAGGACCGCCGCGACCTTCTTGTTGAAAAGCTTGGTGGCTTGATTAACGTTACTGTTGACCGCTCAGACCCGGATGAATTCCTTGTTCACACAAACGGAGAAATCATTGTTCAGGGTAGCATTGCCCGCCAGGTTGAGACTGTTTCCAACCCCAACAACAACGGTTATGTTGACCTTCGCTGGCAGGACACCCAGCTTGAGGCTTACTTCCCGGGTGGATCTCTTGGTGCTCTTATGGACCTTCGCGACAAGGACTTGCGCTCAGAGATGCAGTCACTCAACACAATGGTAATCAACTTTGCAGACCTTGTTAACGACGTACACCGCAACGCAATCGGCAAGAACAATGTTACCGGCCTCAACTTCTTTACGGAGCACGCATTTGTAGAGAATGTAAACGGCAACTTTGACCGCGACGGCGACGGCGTTCTTGACACATCCTATGTTTTCCGCATGACAGGTACAAACTCCCTTAAGCCGCAGGAACAGATTGGCCTTGAGGGAACACTTACTCTTGCAGGTCACGACGGAAACATTACGGTTGACTACCACGCTACGGACACTGTTGAAGAAATCATCAACCGCATAAATGACTCTGACGGAGAGGTTAAGGCTTACCTTGACCGCAACTCAAACCTTGTGCTTAAGGCTACTGCAAGCGCAAGCATAAACAACCCGGACTTTGTAATCCGCCACGTTGAAGATTCAGGCATGTTCCTTACAGGATATTCTGGTCTTCTTGCGGCAAGCGGAGCAGAGGGCGCTTACGACTTTGCACAGGCAGATGCAGTCAACGCATTGAACGGTGCACAGTTTGCGGTAACACCGGTTATGAATCCTTCTGCATGGATAGAGGTTAACCCCAACATCCGCTCAGACATTCAGAGTGTTGCAGCCGCAATCCCCAACCTTCAGGGCTTTGCAGACGCAGACGACGGACGTGCCGCTGTAGAGATTGCCGCAATCCGCAACACCCACGTTATGATTGGTTCAAACCGCACCCTTGACGACTACTTTGCAGACAGCGTCACAAACGTTGGCCTTAAGGGAGAGCAGGCACAGAACATGCTCGCAAGCCAGAACGCAATCATGCAGGACCTCCGCGACCTCCGCGACAGCATTAGCGGCGTTAACATTGACGAAGAGCTTGCAGACATCATGAAGTTCCAGCACGGCTACAATGCGGCTGCCCGTTTTGTAACAGTACAGGACCAGCTTTTGGACACCCTGATTAACCGCCTTGGCGTTTGATTAAAGGTTTAACTTAGTAAATAAAGATTGAGGAGCATATATTATGAACAGAATTAGTTCCCAGATGAATAATACTCAGACCCAGTACTACCTCCGCAAGCAGGAAGTGCGCCAGGCCCAGGCAAACCGCCAGATTGGCAGCCAGAGCAGGATTGGCGAGCTGCGTGACGACCCATTGGCTGCTGGCCACTTGGTTCGCTACCAGTCATATCTTTCCCGCGTAAACCAGTTTGGCAAGAACGCTCAGATTCTTTCCGACGAATTCCAGGTGCGCGAAGGCTACATGAACCAGAACCTCCAGATTATGCAGAGGGTGCGCGAGCTTGCAGTTACAGGCGCAAACGGAACTTACAGCAAGGAAGACCTCAAGAATATGTCCATGGAAGTAGACGAGCTTCTTAAGGAACTCATCCAGAACGCAAACGCTGTTGGCCCGGACGGAAATTCCCTCTTTGCAGGAACAAGAAGCAAGTCCACAGCATTTGAAGTTCTCATGGGCAATGTTGAAGGTGCATCAGAGCCTCTTATTAAGGAAGTACACTACAACGGAAACGTTGCCGTAAACAGGGTAGAGGTTGACGAAAACGCATACCTTGAAGTAGACAATTCAGGAAACAAGACCTTCTGGGCAGAACCCCAGCAGCTTATGGGACAGCGCGACCTTAGCTCATGGCAGGCAAAGGCAGACAGCACAATCAACATCGACGGAATAGACATTGCCGTTAACGCAGGCGACAACATCTATGCCCTCGCCGCAAAGATAAACGACTCCGGTGCAAGCGTACGCGCAACAATTGACCCGGTTACACGCGGCCTTGACCTCCGCACTACAGACTCACACCAGATGTGGCTGCAGGATGTTAACGGAAACGTCCTCAACGACATTGGCATGATTAAGGATTCAAGCCAGCTTCCTCCATACAACATCGAAAGCAACGTAAGCGTATCCGGCGGTTCCATGTTCGACGCAGTTATTGCCCTTCGTGACGCAATGCTCCGCGGAGACCACGAGGCTATCGGCACACGCGTTCTTGGCGTTCTTGACCAGGGAATGTCAAACCTTAACACACGCATTGCAAAGGTTGGAAGCGAATACGAGCGTGCCCAGCAGAACATCCAGCGTTCCGGCGTAAACAACCTGAACGTAACAGGCCTTGTTGCCCGCGAAGGCGACATAGACATGACAGAGGCTATTACAAACCTCAAGGCACTCGAAAACGTAAACAACGCAACTTTGAGCACTGCCGCAAGAATGTATTCAAGCACTTTGCTTGACTATCTCAGATAATTCTGGTAAATTTTTACTAAGCGTTACTTGGCCTGCATTAACGTGCAGGCCTTAATTTTTACCAGGTGTTTAGCAGGTATCTAATGGAAGTAAAAACAAGAACAATGGGAATTGTTAACGTTCCCGAAAACCATCTTTTAAAAATTCCGGCCGGTCTTTTTGGCTTTGAAGAATACACACAGTTTGCGCTTGTTGACTGCAAGACCAAGCCATTTGTCTGGCTTCAGTCAACAGACAATTCAGATCTTGCATTTCTTCTTATAGACCCCTTCCTTGTCTGTGAAGACTACGAGACGGACATAGACGACAAGGAGCTTGCAAAAATCGGCATCAAGGAACCGTCTGACGTGCTGGTGCTTACCCTTGTAACGGTTCCCAACGACGGCTCTCCCGTAACCACAAACCTTTTGGGCCCGCTCATCATCAACAAAAAGAACATGAATGGAATGCAGGTAATCTTGAGCGAGCCAAAGTGGACGACGAAGTTCAACATACTGGAAGCCCTTAAAAAGCAGGAGGGCAAATAATGCTGATTCTTTCGCGCAAAGTAGACGAAAAAATAAAGATTGGCAACGACATAACCCTTACGATTATAGAAGCCCACGGCGACATGGTAAAGGTTGGTGTTGAGGCTCCAAAGAATGTTAAGGTTTTCCGCCAGGAAGTCTTTGATGCAATCCAGCGGGAAAACAAGGCCGCATCTGTCCATCCATCCGAAGAAGCACTTTCTACATTGTTCTCAAAGTAAGGATTTTTGGACCATATTTTATATGCTAACCCGCTTTCCAGGGCTCCGCTATCGCTCCGGCCCGCCTTTGGCGGTCTGGCAAAGCCACCCTTCCAATCGGGGGTAGGCTTTCTTTTGCACAACAGTTTTTTTCTTTGCTAAGGGAAAATTCTTATTTTTTTTCTGCCTTTTTTTCAAGCACAATTTCCGCTTCGCTCTTCCTAACATAAAGTGGGCCGTCGTAGTCCTGCATGGGCTGCACCTTGTCGCGAATCATCTGTTCGGCAAGAGTAAAGAGGTTTTCGCAGGCATCGTTCTGCGGAAGGAATGTGTGTACGGAAAAGAGGGGAGTCGTTTCGTTTACGCGCTCAACAAAGTCTTTTGCACCGGGACCGCATACAAGCACGGAATTTTCAGGGTCAATCTGCTTTAGAATTTCCTCTATGGAACCGTCGCTTGGTTCAATAAGTTCCTCTCCGCGGGCATAGAATGAATAAAAATACTGGTCTTCCTTTTCTTCTATTACGGAAAGAACCGTCTCTATTGCGCTTTTGTATGGAAAGGCATAGGCTTTTAGCGAAGGAATTCCGTAAAGCGGTGTTCCGTTTGCAAGGTTCAGTGCCTTTAGTGCGCTCAAGCCCAGCCTAAGACCCGTAAAGGTTCCAGGTCCAAGGGTTACCGCCGTGTAGTCAAGAAGGGCAGGGGTAAGGTCTGCTTCCTTTAGCACATAATCAATTGCCAGAAGAATCTTCTCCGACTGCTTTGTTCCTATGTCCAGGCAAAGTTTTACCGTTTGATTTTCTTTTTTTGCCGCTATGCACAGCTTGGAAACCGCGCAGTCAATAACTAGTGCGTTCATATTTCTTCCCTGTTCCAGTTGCTTAGAGTAATTTCCCTTTTTTCATCTTCAAGGGGCTTTATTTCCATAAAGATAGTCTTTTTTGGCAGCTGGTTCTTTATTTTTTCGCTCCACTCGATTATGCAGACACCCTTTCCATAGAGCATTTCGTCTGCGCCAAGTGTTTCAAAGTCTTCCTCTCCGTCCAAGCGGTATACGTCAAAGTGGTAGAGGGGCATTTTTTCGCCTTCGTATTCACTTATAAGGCAAAAAGTGGGGCTTGTGATTGTGTCTTTTATTCCCAGGGCCTGGGCAATTCCCTTGGTGATTGTTGTTTTTCCTGCTGCAAGGGTTCCTGTCATTGCAATAACGTCGCCGGGCTTAAGGAGGCTGCCTATTTTTTTCCCAAGCTCAATGGTTTCTTCTGCGGAATTTGTTATGAATTTCATGCTTGCTTCCAATTAGGTCTGTGGGAGTACGCCGGACCTGTCCATTTCCACTATGTAGTTTCGCAAGCTGTTCACTATTGGCGTAACCGGGTAGTTCAGCGTGTTTGGCAAGGTTCCAATCTGAATTGTCTTTTTTCCGAATGGACTGGTTTCTATTGTGAACGAAAGGGGAACGGAAACCTGCTCAGAAAGAATCTCCAGTACGGCAGTTCCCTTGTATCTGTTTATATAGTAAATAAAACCTTCTTCCTTAGAAAGCGAATTAATCTCTAGAACCTTCATAATTATGTAAACAAAAGCACAGCTATTCTGCAAGTTGGTCTTTACAAAAAGAATGCTCTGTTTGTCCTCCTATTTTTACCCTTCAATAAAACCGTGTATCAAGGCATAAATCTTGTTCTTGGTGGCAATGTTCAAGTCTTCAAATTTTATGTGAAGTATGTAATTGCTGCTTGTGCGTGCCTTTTTGGTTGCAATAATGGTTCCAATAACCTTTTGAACGTTGTTCACGTTTTCAAGGCTGAACTCAAGGTAGATGTTCTGCCCCTGCTTGATTGGCATGGTGCATTCAATTCTACATCCTGCCGCAGAAATGTCCACGAACCTTCCGTTAAAGCGTTTCTCCTGAATCTCGTATTCGGGATTCTTCTTGTTGCTCTTGGGCTTTGCTGCTGCAAATTTGCACGGAATGTTTATTGCCATGCGCTTTGCAACTCTGCGCAGAACCTGCTTTATCTGGTTGCTGGCGGAAACAATCATTATGCTGTTTCCTTCTTTGTCCTGGGCGTAGCGGATAACGCGGGTTACGATAGAATAGCAAACCTCGTTCTTTGCGTTAAAGATAAGGATGATTTTTGTAAGCGGGGCTGGGTTTTTGTTGCTGTTGATAAAGGTTACTGGAACCTGCAACTGCATTCCCTGCTGTGTGTTCTGCAAAAGGGTGAATTTCCAGTCGTTGCCGTCTGCATCCTTGTAGGAGAATTCCTGACCCTGCTCAAGGCTTCCGGTTGTACTTATGACCATTGTCTTGTAGCGTTCCCGTTCAAGCTTTGAGTTCAGCTGGAAGAAAAGCGACTTTGTGTTTTCAGGGCCTTCCTTTATGGACTCAAATTCCCTGTGCATAAGGTCTGTCATTTCGTCCGCATCTTTTATGAGGTACTCTATGTTTTTAGCCTTGAATTTTTGGCAGATGTCCCAGAGCAAGTCCCTTTCTTCTTTTGTAAGTTCTGATTTTTTTGCAACGTTTATAACGTTCTGGGGGGTTGTTTCCTTGTTTTTCTGAGCTTCAATCCATTCTCTTGAAGTGTGAATCTTATGGATGTGCCTTAGGATGAAGTGGATCGTAAGCATTATCAGAGCGAATATGAGAACAATGATAACAAATTTCATTATGAGAGGATTTTTTTGAGCATTTACTACCAAATACGGATCACTACTTCCGCCCATGTTGAACCTCCTGAAAAATTGTGCTGAAGGCGACTTTATTCCTTTAAGCCGGCAACTGCTTCTGCCATCTGCTTAAGGCGTGGGCTTATTTCGTACTCTGCAATGTCACCTACCGTAACCGTATCCTTTGAGCCAAGGGCTTCCTCAAAATCCTTAAGGAAGGGCATGAAGTCTTCCAAAAACTGGCCAATGTCCTTTCCTCCAGCCTGCAGTTCCTTGTAGAATTCTGGAAAAAGGGAACTTAGCCTTGCTATGTGCAGGAAATTTGAGATTTGGTCGGCAAGCTCCGTGATTATCGTTCCAACCTGGGCATCTTTTCCGCTCTGCAGAAGAGTGCTTACGGTTCCAAGCCTTGCCTGCATTTCCTCCAGCTTTTTACCCGATTCCTTGAAATTCCTTACAAGAGCAGTCTTTGAAACAACGGTCAAGTCAATGCTCGTGTCGTCAAGAATCGGTTCGCCTAAAATTTTTTCAAATTCATCGGCCCCGATTTCCTTTCCGTTAAGAATTATGTTTGTGGTCGTAGCCTCGTTCTTTGAAGCTTCCGCCTCAAAAGACTTAAGAATTTCGCCTACGGTTTTTTCGCCTTCTAGAGTAATATCGACATTTTCTCCGTTTACTTTTAGCTGCATAGCCTTGGATTCCCCTCTTATTTTTTATTGTTGCTGTTTTGCGTTGAGAAATTTTTTATTGTATTCTGCTGGCTTTCCAGACTGTTAAGGGTACCTTCCATGTTGGCGTATTTCTGCTTTAGCTCGGCTTCCTTTGCGTCAAGTTTTGTCTCCAAATTCGTGATTTTCTTGTTGGAATTCTTTATCTTTGAATCCAGAGCTGAGGTTTTTGTGGAAATGATGCCGCCTGACTGAACCCAAGAAGTTAGCTGCTTGTCCAAGAGGTAGCCTATTCCGTTGTCTATGATAAGGTCTCCGTCGGTGTCGTAGCCAAAAAGGTCCTTTATCTCGTCAAGATGGTTCTCCAGCTGAGCGTCCAGCTTCTTTTCGTCCACTTCAAGGTAGCCGCGCATCTGTGCCGGATTGTATCCTGAGGAGCGGCCGCTTGCGTTTGTGGAAATGCCAATCTGGTTCAGCATGGTAATTAAATCCTGTGTCTGAGCCTCGTTGTTGTAATTGTAGTTTGCGGAAATAATCCTCTGCATGGTGGATTTTCCGGTTGTTAGCGAGAAGTCTGCAGAGAACATGCCAAGCTTTTCCATCTCTTTTTCCTGCTCTTCCTTTGTAAGGTAGTCAAGTTCGGAGATGATTTCCGGTTTGTTGGACGAAAGAATGTTTATCTCTGCAATCACCTGGTTGTACTTGCCAACGAAGGTAATAAGGGCGTTCTTTGCGCTTTCTTTGTCAGGTTCTATTTTTATGGTTGCCGTTTTGTCGGTCTTGTCGTGTATGTGCAGCGTTACGTTTGGAACAACATCGTCTATGTCGTTGCTTGAACGGGTGAGTGTTATTCCTTCGTATTTTATCTGCGCGTCATTTGCAACTGAAACCGGGTGGTTGGGTGTAAAGCCAAGGTCCTTTGATGAATCCCATGTTTTTGGAAGGGAAAGAGAAAGTTCCTTGCCGGTGTTGCTGTTGCGGAGGACTATGCTCTGTGCGTCCGGAAAGTCTGCAAGGCGTATGGAAACCTTCATCTGGTTGGTTTCCGGGTCTATTTTTATTGAATCTTCCGGCAGCTGAATTTCTGAGCCGTCGGCATTCTTTATGAATACATAGTTTGAATCTTCAACCGGATTGAGCGGACTTGTAATTCCTCCCTGTGCTTCTGGCAGGGTAGTGTCGCTCTGGTCGTTTTCTACGGTAATTCCCTTAAAGGTGATGAATCCCGGGTCTGGCAGAACAGGATGCTGTATGCGGTTGTTTATGGCAACAGTAATGTCTTGGGTCTGCTTTGCGTCAATTGTGAATTCGATTACCTGCTTTCCGTCTGTCTTTAGTGCTTCTGGAATTGGAATTTCAACACCACCGCGGGCCGGTATGAAAATGCCGTTCTTTGTAAGGGCCACGTGGTCTTTGCTAAGAGGGGGAAGTCCTTCCTGTTCAAGAGGGGAAGGGGAGGCTTCTTCTGCTAAGCCTTCTGCCTCTGCTTCTTCGCTTTCTGCCAATGGTGCCTGAGGATTTTCTTCTGCAGGAGCCTGTGGGTTTGGGGCGAGTGTAGCGGGTGTGATGAATGTATCCTGAGAAAGGGCCATGGCGGCTGGCTCCACTGTGATGGGAGAAACCATGTCTATGGTCTTTGCCAGCTCAAGCGCCTGGTCCTTCAGGATGAGTTTATTCTTTATGCCGGGTTTAAGGCTTTCAAAAACAAGAGCCTTTTTGTCGGAAGAGATTCCGATAAGGCTGGCCTTTATAAGGTTGTTGCCGTGCTTGTTAAGCGAAGTGACAAAATCATTAAGTTTACCGCCTTTCCAGTTAAACTCAATGGTTCTGTCTCCAACCGCAAAGGTGTATTTTCCAGGGGCAATCTTTAAGCCTTTGTCTATGTTGCCGCTTAAAAAACGGTCTGCTCCCGCGGGCTGCAATACGTCTAACTTGAAAGTTCCGTATTCCGCATTTCTGTCGGCTTCAACAGTAACGGCATTTTCATCAGAAGATGTTGCCAGCTTATTGTTGAAAGGGTTCTCAAAAGAGTAGAGCGTTTTTACGCTTTCCCTAAGAGTTGACATCTTTGAATTCATATCACGCCAGGCCTGCTGCTGGTGCTGATATGTCTCCAGTTGTGCTTGCTCGCGCTTGAGCGGCACGCGTTCAACTTCCATTAGAGATTCAACGAGATCGTTGGTTTTGTATTTGTCGGTTACTCCTGGTATACTTATTCCGTCTGCCATTATCCCGTTATTATTCCTATTTGTAAGTTACGCTGTTTTGAGGCAGCGCAACTTAATTATATCATTTCATCGAAGAGTACGCCAATGGCCTGCTTCATCTGAACCTGAATTCTCTGCAGGTCCTCAGAAGGGATCTCCCTGATGATTTTATTCGTCGAGGGATCGACTACTTCGACAATAACTTTGTTCAGCTTTTCGTTTACGCTGAACTGAAGTTTGTGACCTAAAACCAAGTCAGACAATTTCTGAATGTTCTGGCAGGTTTCTTTTGCTTCGGCCAGATTATCGGCTAATGTCCTTGATACTTCCGCAGCGGTCTGGGGCAACTTCATCGGAGCTACTGCTTCGCGTGCCTTCGGAATGGCGAAAGCCGTCATACCGCCTTTGAAAGAATGGCCGTCCATTGCCAATGTCTGTCCAATCGTACTTATTGTATTCATGGATATTTCCTCCTGAAATAAAAGAAGAGAGGGGAAGGGGGCGCACCCCTCCTCACTCTTACGTATTGTTTGCTAAAAAAGATGACATCCAGCTATCTCTTAAAACAAACGGATACGGTTTATAGTCTACTGCAACAATGCCAAGACGTTCTGTGACTGGCTGTTTGCCTGAGCGAGCATTGCTGTGCTTGCCTGGGTCAAGATAGAATCCCTTGTATATTCTACCATCTGTGAAGCCATGTCTGTGTCGCGGATTACAGATTCAGAAGCCTGAGTGTTTTCCGCTGCTACAGCGATACCTCTTGATGCAATTTCAAAGCGGTTCTGGTATGCGCCAAGATCTGCTCTCTGGCGGTTAACTGCCTTAAGTGCATGGTCGATAGTACCGATTGCCTGGTTTGCTGCATCCGGAGTAGAAATGCTGATCTGTTCATCTGTACCTGTTGAGCCGCGAAGACCAAGAGCCTGTGCGGTCATTGTGCCGATGAAAGACTGAATGCGCTGGTCCATATTGGCACCAACGTGGAACCACATTTCCTGTCCAGAAACACTGTCACGAGCGAATCTGCCTGTAAGCATATTCATTTCGTTGAACTGTGCCTGTGAAGCAATGCGGTCTACTTCAGCTACAAGCTGGCTAACTTCAACCTGAATCTGCATGCGGTCTTCATCGGTGTAGATACCGTTGCTGGCCTGTACAGAAAGTTCGCGGATTCTCTGAAGGATATCTGTTGTTTCAGCAAGGTAGCCTTCTGTTGTCTGGATAAAGGAAATACCGTTGTTGATATTCCTGTTAGCCTGATTGAGACCGCGGATCTGGCTGCGCATCTTTTCAGATACTGCGAGTCCGGATGCATCGTCGCCAGCTCTGTTTATTTTTTCTCCAGAGCTGAGTTTTTCAATGTTGCCGAGAAGAGAAGCGTTGTTTACGCCCAGTTCGCGGTTAGCAAACATTGAACTCATGTTGTGATTAATAACCATAGTTCATGCCCTCCATGATTCTATTACATAAGGCTTCTTGCCTTACGCCTGTGATTTGTGCTAGCGGGCTCCGGTTTTTGCGCCCCCGGTGCCGGTTTAGACTAATACAGCAGGAACAGTTGCTTTCTTCTAAAAGCACTTGCCCATGCCGTCACAAACCCATGAAGAGCGGTTTTCAAAGATCTATGTTCCCTCTAAACAAGGAACAAAATTGACTATATAAACGGAAGTTAAAGGATTTTCAAATGAAGATTCAGTAATCATTCCGCACAGTCAGCAGGTTAGGGAAAAGATTTTACTCTTTTCCCTATATGGCCTACTGATTATTATACTACACTACTGGAGTAATGACAATACTGTCTGGCTCTGGCTGTTAGCCTGAGCGAGCATTGCTGTTCCTGCCTGTGTGAGTATCTGGTTCTTGGTGAACTGAACCATCTGAGAAGCCATGTCTGTATCGCGGATTCTTGATTCAGATGCCTGTGTATTTTCAGCAGCTACGTCAAGTCCCTTTACGGCATATTCAAGGCGGTTCTGGTAAGCACCAAGGTCAGCACGCTGTTTGTTGATCTTTTTCAGAGCTTCATCGAGTGTACCGATTGCGCGGTTGGCATCTTCCGGTGTTGCAATTGTCATGATTTCTTCTGTGCCAAGTTCGCGTACGCCGAGAGCAGATGCTGTCATTGTTCCGATGAAAACCTGTGTGCGCTGGTCCATGTTTGCACCAATGTGGAGCCACATAGAAGCTGTTACGCTGTTTTCACCTGTTTCTTTTGCAAAACGTCCAGTGAGCATGTTCATGCCGTTGAACTGTGCGTGGGAAGCAATGCGGTCTACTTCTGCAACGAGTGCGCTTACTTCAACCTGAATCTGCATGCGGTCTTCATCAGTGTAGATACCGTTGCTTGACTGAACTGCGAGTTCACGGATTCTCTGGATGATGTCTGTTGTTTCCTGCAGATAACCTTCTGTTGTCTGGATGAAAGAGATACCATCAGCTGCGTTCCTAGAAGCTCTGTTCAAGCCGCGGATCTGGCTTCTCATCTTTTCAGATACTGCCAATCCTGATGCATCGTCGCCTGCGCGGTTGATTTTTTCGCCAGAAGAAAGCTTTTCCATATCCTTCTGAAGAGAAACGTTTGTTACTCCCAAAGAACGGTTGGCGAACATTGCGGACATGTTGTGGTTGATTACCATAATTTTTTCCTCCATGGAATTATGTTCAGGCAAAATCCTTTTTGCCCGGATGTAAAAGATTACATCTGCATTACAAGGCTACATCTGCAATCTTTTACGTGAAGACCTAGCCGTTATCTTCTACGAAGTTGAGCAGCTATGGTTCTTCGTTCTTTATTTTCGGTACTATCGATTAATAACTTTAGCACTTTTTTCAAAAAAAATCAAAAAAAATGCAAAAATTAATTAATTCCTTTAAAATCCTCAATCTCTGTTACCAGATGCCTTAAGGAAACCGCTGCCTTGCCCCTGTGGCTTATGGCATTCTTTTGGTCTGCCGTAAGCTCTGCGGCTGTTTTTCCGTACTGCGGAAGGAAGAAAATGGGGTCGTAGCCGAATCCTCCGCTTCCGCGCGCGTCCTTGATGTCTTCTATTAGGGTGCCTTCCATTGTTTCCTGTGCCACGTAAAGGCGGGAAGGGCCCATGTAAAGCACCATGGCGCAAACGTAGCGGCAGCTTCTGGGGCCGTTGGGGAAGATTCCCTTAATCCCTGAGCTGCCATTTGATGAAAATTTACCATTGGCAAGGGCTTGGTTGAGCTGCTCAATCAGCATTCTGTTCTGCTCATCCTGGGAAATTTTTGAACCGTCCGGCTTGCCCTTCATAAAGAGCGGTCCCGCATAGCGCGATGAATAGATGCCCGGTGCGCCGTCCAATGCGTCCACGCAGATTCCCGAATCATCGGCTACTACTGGTGTTCCGGTTATTGAATACAGGGTCCTTGCCTTTATGAGGCTGTTTTCGTAAAACGTTGTACCCGTCTCTTCCGGATCAAAGTCAATTCCCTCGTCTTTTGGCGTTACAATTGTGTGTTCGGGGAACAATTCACTCATTTCCCGCTTTTTGTTCACGTTGCCACTTGCCAAATAAATCTTCATAGCATTTATTGTACCTCCTAAATGTTAAATTGTCCATGTTTTTTTGCGCATAATCCAAAATATATTTTACTTTTCTGGCGCTTATCCCCAAAACCCTTCCTACAGCCGTGTTTGCGGGAATCATAAAGTGCGAGTCTTCGTGCAGCTTGCTGTTCTTTTCCTCCCACATCCTGCCCCTTTCCTGAATCTTTTTTTCTATGGATTTTGCAAGGTAGCTGTCTTCGCGCAGGTTTTTCATTTCAATTATGTATTTGTTGCGGTAGTAAAAAGATGCGTCCCTTGCGCAGCGGCATTTCTTGATTCTTTCCATCCTGGGGGTAAGCTCGTCCATTATCTTTTGCTTTAGGATTTTAAGCTCTTCAATGGGTGTTTCCGTTATAACGGAAATCTTTTCGGTAAGCTCTTCGTCTGCATAGTAGGCGCACTTTGCAAAAAGGACAAGGCAGGTCTTTTTTATGACCTGGGCCTTTTTTTCGCTGAAAAGGGAATAGTCAAGTCCAGAATAGGCCTTGTGCCTAAAGTTTTCGTATGTTACCGGGCGGAACCTTTTCTTTATTTCCCGTAGTTTTTCTATTGAAGGGCTTTCGCTTTCGTCCCTTCCGCAAACGCAGGATTCTTCGTCCATCTGGTAGTCGTATTCTTTTTCCTCAAGGCCCATCCGCGAGATGAAATTCAGGCAGTTCTGGCGGGCCATCTGGGCGGCGGCCTTTCTTTTCCATAGCTTTATGCCCATGCTTATGTTTGCATACAGGAAGCCTTCAAATGTTCCCTGGTTGTCGCAGTAGCTTAAAAGGACGTTTTTTAGCCTGGGGATGTAGGCCACCATAAAGTCGTGCAGGCTGTCCATGGAAAGCTTTCCGAGCCCGTACCATAGCCTGTTCTTGTAGACGTATTCCGCCAAAGCCCTTACGCTTGCTTCCAGATCCGTCTTTCCTTCCTTGAATTCTTCAATGATTTCTTTTAGCTGATTCATAAAAACCTCTTGCGGATAATAAAGCAGTTTTTGTGCCAACTTCTTTTGGCCTTGGAAAAGGGAAGAAAATTTTGGAAAATTGCCTTTTCTGGGGCAAAATGGGGAAAAATGAGGCAAAATACCTCTGTTTTGGTTGAAAAATTTAAAAGAATTTGCAAGAAGCTTTTAAATTCTTGCAAGAAAGTGCAAGAATTTGCAAGAACCTTTTAAAATCTTTTAAAAATCTGCAAGAATTTGCAAGATTCTTTTAAATTCTTGCAAAAAAGAGACGGTGCCGAACTTGAAATCCAATTATAGCAGGCGTTGCGGGCGGCGTTTGAGCCCGCTGGGTGGGGTGTGCCGAAGACGGCGGCAGCTTGCTGTTGCTGGCTGAGGCCAGGGGAGGGGCTCCTCCCCCTTGTAAGTTTGAAATTAAAATTTATAGGACTTTTGAGAATTCCTTGATGATTGCAGGAAGAAGGGTTTCTATGCGGCCCTGAATGCTTGCACCGGAAGCGTTTTTGTGGCCACCACCGCCGAATTTTGAGGCAATTGCGCTAACGTCGCACTTGTCAAGCGAGCGGAATCCTGCGGTACAGTTTTCTTCTGTCTCCTGCCTTAGGAAAAGAACCGCTTCAACGCCTTCCACGGCCAGCATTAGGGTGTAAAGCGCGTCGCTGTCCCTTCCGTCTTGACCGTACTTGTGGGTGTCCTCTATTTTTTCGTATGTTGTGACCAGTTTTCCGTTGCAGTGGAGTTCGGCCCTGTCTAGCATTATGCCAAGCAGCTTGCGGGTGTTCCAAGGCTTGCCACCGGTCATTTCCTGGTAGGTCCTGCGCGGTGAAGTACCCGAGCCTACAAGGCGTGATGCCGCGTTAAAGACTTCTCCGTCCTTTTCGTTAAGGTAGCGGAAAAAGCCTGTGTCCGTAGAAATTCCAAAGAAGAGTGTGTCCGCTTCCTCTTTGCTGGGCTTTCCCACGATGGATTCGTAGAGCTGCTGTACAAGAAGCGCCGCTGCCGGGCATGTTGAATCGATTATTGTGTTGGGCTTGGAAGTGTCGGCTGTCTTGTGGTGGTCCACAATGAATGTGTCCAGGCCAGAAATGGAGCTTCCCTGTTCGCCCTCAAGCTCGCCCAAACGCTGTGTTTCCGAACAGTCAACTATTATAAGCCCGCACTTTTCGCTTTCCTGCTTTGTCATAAAGGGAATGTTCTTTGTAAAAAGGCCTGCGTATTTCTTTATTTCCGTACGCTTAAAGGGGCCTGCGTTCAAGAGCAGGTGGGGCTTGTTAAGGTGCTTTAGAATGTAGGATATTCCAAGACTGCTGGCTATGCAGTCACCGTCCGGTTCTTTGTGCCCTGCAACAAGAAAAGAATCATGGGCTTCCAAAAAGGACTTAAAAGAATCTGTCTGTTCTTTTGTAAGGAGAATCATTTGTTTTCCTTTTTTTAACTTGTGGATTTAGCTTGTCTGGCTTTTGCGAATTCGCTTGCCGTAAAAAAAATCCAAGCGGAAAATACAGAACTTATGTTTTGGAATTCTGCATCTCCCGCTTGTATTTGTGGAAAGTCAAATTTTCAAATTAGAACTCAATGTCAAGAGATTCTGCGTTTGTGATTTCCATCCTTGACCTTGGGTCTGCTACGGCCCATACAGGATCTGAGCGCTTTGGGTTTACTGTAAGGAAAACCTTGTAGAAGTCGCCGTTCTTGTAAACTACAGTCATGTATGTTCCCATTCCAGCCGGCTTGTGGCGGAAGTCAAGCTTGCGTGGTGCTGATGTCTTGAACCATTCCTTGGGGATTACAACCTTGCCAATTTCAAGGCTCTGCTTTTCGTAAAGAACGATGTAAGAGTCTGCCTGGTCAAAGATTCTGTATACACCTACGTTTCTGTATGAATATTCGGAAACATTGTCTCCGTGATCCCAGATGGGAGTGCTTGAGTCTGCTGAATCCTTTGCAAATGCGCCGACTGCAAGGACTGCCGCAACAAATAATGCAGTGATAATTTTTTTCATAAAATCCTTCCTCGATTTCCTTAATTTTATTATTTAGAGCGGGCACGGCCTTACTAACCGGTAGCTTCCGTTTTTACGGCAGCCTGCGCCAGGGCCTTGTTCACCTGACACGGATTAAAAAGCCTGTCCGTTCTTCCTTGAACGATTTTTCGCTCCAGGAAACCCATAATCCAGTATAAATGCAATTTGCGCCTTTGACAACTGGAATTCAATCAGAAATTTGAATTTTTTATTTCTGACTTCAATATATGCGGGATATTCGGGAGAATTTGACTGGAAATTTCCATTATCTCCATTCTTGTCTCCCTTCCAAAGCGCTATATTGTGGCAGCTATTACGGCCTTGATGGTGTGCATGCGGTTTTCTGCTTCGTCAAAAACAACTGACTGGCTGCTTTCAAAAACCTCGTCGGTCACTTCCATCTCGTTTATGCCAAATTTACGGCTTATTTCCTTGCCAATCTTTGTGTTAAGGTCGTGGAAAGAGGGCAGGTCGTGCATAAAAATTGCGGTTGGCTTTGCCATTGCCATAACTTCCTTTGTAACCTGGTAGGGCTTAAGGTCTGCTATGCGTTCAGCCCACACTTCGTCTGGCTCACCCATGCTAACCCATACGTCTGTATAGAGAATATCTGCGTCTTTAACAGCCTTTGCAATGTCTTCTTCCAAAGAGATTGAACCGCCGCTTTCGTTAAGCCAAGGCTTGCAGTCCTGGATAAGCTTTGCGGATGGGAAATATTTCTTGTTTGTGCAAAGGACAAGGTTAAGCCCCAGTTTTGAGCATACCACGCAGAGTGAATTTCCTATGTTGTACCTTGCGTCTCCAAAGTATACCAGCTTTAGCCCCTTTAGCTTTCCGTAGTGCTCGCGGATTGTAAGCATGTCGGCAAGCATCTGGGTAGGGTGGTATTCATTTGTAAGGCCGTTCCAGACCGGCACTTTGGAAAACTTTGCAAGTTCCTCTATAATGTCCTGTCCAAAACCGCGGTATTCAATTCCGTCAAACATGCGGCTAAGAACCCTTGCTGTGTCTGCAATGCTCTCTTTTTTTCCAATCTGGGAACCTTCTGCAAGGTATGTCGTCATAATGCCAAGGTCGTGGGCGGCAACTTCAAAAGAGCATCGTGTTCGAGTGGAAGTCTTTTCAAAAATAAGTGCTATGTTTTTTCCCCGGAAAGTGTCAACCGCTTCTCCAGCTTTTTTCTTTTTCTTGTAGTCGGCGGCCAAATCCAAAAGACCAATGATTTCTTCCGGAGTAAAATCCCTGAGCGTTAAAAAATCTCTTCCATGCAAATCTAAAGCCATATTCGCCTTCCTGTCTTGGGCATGCGATAGCCCGTGTGTTGAAAAGCAAATTATAGCATAGTTTAAGGATTTGTTCTATAGGGTAACTTGAAAGTTGCTGTTTTTTTGGACGGTGCTTTTTAAAGCTCTACGATTCATTCTTTGGCTAATTCGACAGAACAGGCCTCTGCGCCACCGCCGTTCCGGGGTTCCGCCCTTCGGCTCCATTGCCTCTTTCGAGGCAACGCACTTCGTGCGCCCCTCCATGGCGGCGTATGTTGCGCTCCCGAAAATCCTTCCGTGGATTTTCGGGAGATTGCAGAATCGCGGGGCGATTCTGCATGCTGCTAAGCCGCCATCCATGGCTCGTTACGGTTTGGCAAGAAAGAGAAAATCCTTCCGTGGATTTTCGGGAGATTGCAGAATCGCAGGGCGATTCTGCACGTTGCTAAGCCGCCATCCATGGCTTGCTACTGGTTGGCAAAAGGTTTTATTTTTCGAAGACCATGTTAAAGGTCATGTTTTCTTCGAGTGGGAAGTCAAAGCTTATGACGGAACCTTTGTTGTAGAAGACTGCAGTGCAGTTTTCCTTGTCGCCGTCAAAGATGATTTGGTTCTTCTCGTAGTCAATGGTGTATGTGCCAGAGTCCTTTTCAGAATCTCCGCCGTAGGTAAAGTCAAGAATGACGTTTTTGCCGTCAATGAATTTGAGTGAGCCGGAGAAAGTTCCGCCGGAAAGAGCCATGAGGGAAGTTGCATCCATGCCGTTGATGAGGAGCTTTGTGAGTTTGTAGGTCTTTCCCTTGAAGATGTTTGTCTTTACGGAACCGTAGTCAATTTCGGGCTTTAGGGACTGCTTTGCCTGTGCTGCCTTTTCACCGGCCTTGCTTTTTTCCGTAAGGATTATTTCGCCAGTCATTCCATCCTGGATTGGTGCTGAGACAGAAAGGGTGGAATAGTCGTCTGTGTAGTTGAAGACTAAGTTTTCGCCGCCATTTTCTTCGCAAAGTGTAAGGGTCTTTGCCTTTGTGTCTACCTTGTATTTGCAGGTTGACTCTTCCGTGTTGCCGTCAGATGTTGCTTTTGCGATGCATTTTGTTTCGTCAACGAAGGTAACTTCCATGTTAAGCTCAAAGCCAGATGCCGCAAGAAGGGCAGTTACGTCCATGCCGCCTACGTTAAGGCCTGTCATTACGTATGTCTTGCCGACAAAGTTGTTTTTTGTACCGCCAGCGAATGCGTTTGCTGCAGAAAATGCGAATACAAGTAAAGCGGTTATTGCGCTTGCTATTTTTTTGTTGAAACTCATAAATTCCCCCTTGGGTTGTTTTTACACACTTGAGTGTTACATAAAAAACAGATGGTGTCAACGAAAATTACACCCAAATCTAAAAAAAACTTCCAAACAATATATTTACCCCCTTGCCCAAAAAGAGTAGAAAGCAAGTGCGGGTTTTCAAGAATTGTAATGCAAAAATATGTTAAGAAAGCACTGGAATGGAAGTGCTTTCGTGTTAGTATTTGCATTTATCAGTTTTCATTAAGATTTGCACTTGCCATCTACATTTTCAAACCATATTATTGTAAAGATTCTTCAAATATGATACAATTCCTATCATTTTTGAATTAGATACAGAGGTTTTGTAAATGTACAAGAGCGTAGACCCCAAGGCTGACTTTCCCAAGCAGGAAGAGCAGATACTTGAATTTTGGCAGAAAAACGATACTTTTAAAAAATCAGTAAGCCAGAGAGAAGGCTCCCCTGAGTTCATATTTTTTGACGGCCCGCCTTTTGCAACTGGTCTTCCGCACTTTGGGCATTTTATTCCTTCCACAATCAAAGACATCATTCCCCGCTACCAGACAATGAAGGGTAAGAAGGTTAACCGCCGCTTTGGCTGGGACTGCCACGGCCTTCCGGTAGAAAACCTTATCGAAAAGGAACTGGGCATCAACTCCAAGCACGAGATTGAGGCTTACGGGGTTGCAAACTTTAACGACAAGTGCCGCGCTTCCGTTCTTAAGTACACAAGCGAATGGCGCAAGACCATAACCCGCATGGGACGCTGGGTAGACTTTGACAACGACTACAAGACCATGAACCCAGAATTCATGGAGACAATCTGGTGGGTGGCAAAGTCCCTCTGGGAAAAGGGCATGATTTACGAGGGCAAGTACATTCTTCCATACTGCCCAAGATGCTCAACTGTACTTTCTTCCCACGAACTTGCACAGGGCTACAAGCAGAAGGACGACCCGGCAATAACAATCCGCTTTAAGGTTACGGGGCAGCCCAAGGCTTTTAGCGATCCTGATTTGCTCAACGGCAAGACTTATTTCCTTGCGTGGACAACAACCCCTTGGACCCTTCCTTCAAACCTGGGTCTTTGTATGGGTCCAGAGATTGAATACGTAAAGATTTTGGATGAAGACAGCGGTGACTTCTACATCATGGCAGAAAGCCGCCTGCATGCTTATTATAAAGAAGAAAAGGGCTACAAGGTAATCTACAAGCGTCCTGGAAAAGACTTTGTCGGTGCCGAGTACGAGCCGCTCTTCCCTTATTTTGCAGACCTTAAGGATGCCGCCAAGTGTGCGGAAGTTTCCGGCCAGAAGTGCGAAAAGGGTGCCTTCCGCCTCTTTAATGCAGACTATGTTTCTACGGAAGACGGTACCGGCATTGTCCACATTGCTCCTGCCTTTGGTGAAGACGACAGCAAGGTCTTTGCAGGAAGCGGTGTTCCTTTTGTAGAGCCTATAGACGCAGAATGCAAGTTTACAAAGGAAGTTTCCGACTACGAGGGACGCTTTGTAAAGGACTGTGACAAGGACATAATGGACCGCCTCAAGAAAGAGGGCAAGCTTTTAAAGCGCGACACTATAAAGCACGAATACCCCCACTGCTGGAGGTGCGGTTCTCCACTTATCTACCGCGGAATCGGCAGCTGGTTTGTTAAGGTTGCAGAAAACCACGACAAGCTTTTAAAGGCAAACAGCCAGATTAAGTGGCAGCCGGCTCACATCAAGGAAGGACGCTTTGGCAAGTGGCTTGCAGGTGCACGCGACTGGGCAGTAAGCCGTAACCGCTACTGGGGCAACCCAATCCCAATCTGGAAGTGCCCGGACTGCGGAAAGGCAATTTGTGTTGGCAGCCGTGACGAGCTTAAGAAGCTGAGCGGTGTTTATCCGGAAGACCTGCACAAGCAGTTTGTAGACAAAATAACAATTCCATGCTCTTGCGGCGGAACAATGAAGCGCATACCGGAAGTCTTTGACTGCTGGTTTGAAAGCGGCTCCATGCCTTATGCCCAGGTTCACTATCCTTTTGAAAACAAGGACTACTTTGAAAAGCATTTCCCCGCAGACTTTATTTCCGAAGGCCTTGACCAGACACGCGGATGGTTCTACACGCTTACGGTTCTTGCAGCAGAGCTTTTTGACAAGCCGGCATTCAGGAACTGCATCGTAAACGGAATCGTTCTTGCAAGTGACGGACGCAAGATGTCCAAGAGCCTCCGCAACTACACTGACCCGGTAGAGGCAATCAACAAGTACAGCGCAGACGCAATACGCCTCTTCCTCATGCACTCAGCCGTTGTAAAGGCAGACGAAATCCGCTATTCAGACGAAGGTGTGCGCGATGTAATCAAGAGCATAATCCTTCCTCTTTGGAACAGCTATTCATTCTTTGTACAGTATGCAAACATAGACAAGGTTACCTGCACTGGCCACGAGTTTGACTCAAAGCTTCCGGACAATCCGCTTGACCGCTGGATTCTTTCCGTTTCGCAGAAGATGGTAAAAGACGTAACTGCCGCCATGGACGACTACGACCTTAGCGCAGCCATTGACCCAATGCTTGCATTCATTGACCAGATAAACAACTGGTACATCAGGCGCAACCGCCGCCGCTTCTGGAAGAGTGGAAACGATACGGACAAGATGGAAGCCTACGCATCGCTTTATTCAGCCCTGCGCACCTTTGCCCTTGTTGCAGCTCCTTTCATTCCTTTCCTTACGGAAGAAATCTGGCAGAACCTGCACACCGCAGAAGAAAAGGAATCCGTTCACCTTATGGATTATCCTGTTTACCAGGAGAGGTTCCGCGACGAGCAGCTTGAATTCCAGATGGCAACCGTTCAGAAGGCAGTTTCCATGGGAAGAAGCCTGCGCAACCAGTTCAACATCAAGAACCGCCAGCCTCTTTCCGCAGTTGCACTTGTTACCCGCAAGGCAGAAGAAAAAGCCGTTCTTGCTTCAATGCAGGACACTATTGCAGAAGAGCTTAACGTAAAGCAGGTTGTCTTCCACGAAAGGGAAGATGAGCTTGTTGAATATTCAGCCAAGGCAAATTTCCGCGTTCTTGGTAAGACTCTCGGTCCAAAGATGAAGGCCGCCGCTGCAGAAATTGCAAAGCTTTCCGGTGAGCAGATTGCAGAGATGCTTGACGGCAACGCACTCAGCATAAACGTTGACGGACAGGAAGTTGAACTTTCAAGCGAAAACGTAATTGTAGAGCGCAGCGAAAAGGAAGACCTTAAAGTCTTGAACGAAGGAACTCTTACCGTTGGCCTTGAAACAAAGATTACCCCGGAACTTAAGAACGAAGGTTTTGCCCGTGACCTTGTACGCGGAATTCAGAACCAGAGAAAGGAAAGCGGCTTCGAGATTACAGACCGCATAACTCTCAAAGTTTCCGGTGATGCAGAACTTAAGGAAGCCTTTGCTGCATTCAAGGACTTTATTGCCAACGAAACTTTGGCAAATTCCGTTGAATGGGTGGAAGGACTTTCTGATGGCGTAAAGGTTGAAGCCGACGAAAAGGCTTGGACAATAAATATAGCGAGGGTGTAGCTTTATGAAAAGATTTGATTGTGTAAAATCTGGTGCGCTTGTGGCTTTGTGCTTTTGCGCCTCAATGTTCTTTGCTTCCTGTAAGACTACCGGGGGCGAAGCTTCTGCCGCAATTGCCGCAAAGAAGACTCCGTTCGAAGTTCTTAGCAATGACTCGGCAGTATACCTTAAGATGCCTGTAAAGGAAAACATGGATCTTGCAACTCAGATAATCACTTCCAAGGTCCAGGGAATTTCCGAAAAGGATGCCAAGCGCCTTGCAAAGCAGATAAACGTTTTGTGGGCAGGACTTTCCTCTAAGGACAACCTTAACCGCGCAGAATTTTATGCTTCCGGTTCATACCCGCCAGCTGCCCTTGCTTCTGTTCTTACGGAAAAGAACGGCTGGAAAAAGAAGAATTTCCTTTCTCCAACAGAGGACGACCTTCCTTACTACATGCACTCATCTGCAAAGATGGAAATTTCCTTCCCGTCAACAGCCGTGCTTTGTGCTTCTACAAACGTAAAGACAATGCTTAACAACTTGTATTCCACAAACACAAACACTGCTGATTTTGTAAGCTGGATGGAGAACAAGGGTGGCGAGGATTCTTCCCTCATAAAATTCTACGTAACCGATCCGTCAAAATTCATCACAGGCTTTTTGGGAGGAATCATTCCCAACTCAAAGAATTTTGCCGCCAACTGCAAGGACATCTACGGCACTTTGCTTAACAAGAGCGGAGACGACTACCTGCTTTCTCTGAAAATTAATTTGAACAACCCAAAAGCCGCAACCGCATACATGTCCATGCTAAAGCTTGGTCTTGCTCTTGCCGGAATTACGGTTACCCAGCCTGACGAAAAGACTCTTTCCGTGCAGGATATTCCCGTAAAGCAGAGCCAGATTATTTCACTGCTGTAATATGAAGTGCTTTTTTTGCAGGGCATTCCACTGCCTTGCATCCGCAGCATCAGTATTCCTTTTGTGTACGCTCATTGCCTCCTGCGTGTCTTTCTCGGCACCGGGTGAGCAGTCTGTGCGCAAAAGGAATTTAATGGCGGAATACTTTTCAATTGCCAGCTCATACGAAGATCAAAAGAATTATACAAAGGCAATTGAATTCTACAAAAAAGTTTTAAAGGACAAGGAGCTTCACGAGTCTGCCTATTACAAGGTGGGCTACTGCCACGCAAAAGCCGGCAATTGGGCTGAGGCTCTAAAAATCTACAATCAGCTTTTGAAAAAGGACAATGACAATAAAAACCTTAAGATTTCTGTTGCATACGTTACTGCCATGAGCGGAAACTTAAAGGAAGCGTCTGTTCTTTACGAAAAGCTTGTTAAGGATAACCCCACGGATGCTTCCATTCTAAAAAACTATATAGCCGTTCTTATGGCCCTTAACCGCTACAAGGAAGCAGAAGAACAGTTCAACTTATTAAAAGAGAATTTCCCCGACGACGAGTCAATCCAATCCATTCAGGTAAAAATTGCAGATGGACTGCAGCTTTAGTTTTTTCTAGCAGTCATTGCTTTCTAACCGTTGCCCTTTAGTTTTGCGGCTTCGGAGGCAAGGTAGTTGCGGTATTTTTCAGGGTTCACCTTGAAAGCAATAATTGGAGACTCCTTGTCTTCAAGTGCGTGCTCAAGAGCCTGTTCCGATTCGTTTGCAAGCCTTGCTCCTGAAATAAGGCGCAGAGACCTGCTTGAAATTCCAATGGCTGTTTGGTTGTACATGGAAGATTTGCTAAGTTCCGTGATAATCTGTGTATGAAGCTCTTCCGCTGTCTTTATGGCCGTATCAATGTTCATGTTCTGGAAGATGGCGGTGCATCCGTCCTTTTTGTGCTCAAAGGCAAGATCCTTGAATTTTACAAACTGAAGGATAATATCTGCAACCTTCTTTGCGGCCGGCGTATTCCAGTCAATGTCCTTAATCTTTATGGTAAGCAGGGCAAGGTCTTTTTCGTCGGAAGCTGCCCTTATAAGCTCACTGTCAAGGCGTGGAATCATGTAGGCTTCCCATCCGAATCCGGTAACAGGAGAGAACAAACCGTGCGGCCTGTTGTCTTCCGCCTTGTGCTTTATGCTAAGGTCTTCTACATCCGTTCTTATTGCAGGCTGGGGCTTTTGCTCTGCGGCTGCCTTTGTCTCTGCCTCAAGTTCATCCAAATCGCTAAGGTCTGCGTTTATAAAGTCATCGTCAAAAGAAACGTCGTCCAATTCCGGCTCTTCAAAATGGTCCGTGTAGACAGCATCTCCTGCGGCAACCGTCTGATCCTCACTTTCATCCGGCAGTACATCCGTAACGTCGTATTCCACGGGGGGTGCTTCCTGGACATATTCAGAGGCCTTTTCTTCTATAAGGTCTTTTTCCGCAGAATCCTCTTCCTTGTACCATTGCTCGTTTGTTACCTCTGTGTCTTGCAGGGTAATGTCGTCATTTTTTGCACGCTCATTCTCGTATTCAAAATTGGCAATGTCGGGGTCCAGGGCCTCTTCGTCCTTTTCCTCAAAAAAATTCAGGTCCGGTTCGGTATTCTCTTGTTCTGAATCCCTTTCACCGTAAGCCTCGTTTGCCTTTTCCCCGGTGAACGGATTCTCCTCAAAAAAAGGGGCTGGCTCTTCCTCCTCCTTTACTTCTTCCTGCATGAAATTTTCTTGCTCTATTGAGTCATCACTCAGGGGGCGAAGGTCGTTGTATGTTTCCCCGTTCAAATCATCATCGTCATCATCGGAATAGACGGATGAATACATGTAAAGGTAAATCAGGTAGATGATGCAGGCAATGGTTGCACCCAGTATCACGAAAAATGCTATCCTTCCCTTAAAGAATATTGATGAAGGACGCAGCTTGTAGATTGCTATGTTGAAGAGAACCGGCGCTCCGTCTTTTGCGTTGAGCGTTGCGGTGTTTGGAATTACCAGGGATGATTTTCCTGATACGGCCTTGGTAGGGTCTTTGGGGTAGGAGAAAAACACCTGTCCGTCATACTGGAGCTGCACCGCCGCTATGTCCTGCATGTTTCCCAGCGAATGCAGCAGGGCGTTTGTAAAAGATTCCGTGCCGGGCTGGTTTACGTTAAGGTTGCGGTTTACCTCCCGGGTAAGCTCCGTGAATCTGTTGGTTGCCCGGGCGTCTCCGGTGTAGTATTCAATTCCCAGTGAAAGTATATAGTATAATACAGCCGCTATATAAATTAATGTAATGGCGATTGTGAATAGTGGATTTCTCTTATTACTCATACAGTACAGTATAACGTGTTAATTGAGAGTATGCAAGTTTTAAGAAGTCAAAAAATGAATGTTTTGCAGAATCATTTTGTTTTTTTCTGATGTTTGCAATCAGGGGCAAGAGGCCAACCGTGTAGGGGGTAAGCTTTTCCTGCCTTCCTTCAGCAGATTTTTGGAGATTTTTTAGATAATCATCAAAAAAAGCGTGGAAGTTGAATTCTTTTGTGCCTGCCGGTGGATTTTCGCTGGCCTTTGCCTTCTTGAGCATGCTGCCGCTTTGAAAATAGCCCCATTTCTTTGCCCATTCAAGGGTTGTCCTTGCGTATCCTTCCATAACCTGCGTGGTGAATGCCTTTTTTAGCTTTCCGGAAAAATGAGTTGAGCCGTCCGTTTCCTTTAATTCCGTGCGGAACATAAGGGCTGTGTTCATCTGCTCGCTTGTAAGTGTCCTTCCGCATGCGCTTAAAAAGTTTGGCTCAAGGTATGTTCCTTTTGCATAGGGCTTTCCTTCTGAATAGCAGAAGTCCGCTCCAAAAAGTTCTATCTCGCAAAAGCCCTGTTGCCTTGCAAAGTCGCATGCCGCTATTGTAACGGTTCCAGAGCCGCTTTCCGTAAGGGGAACAGAGCTTCCTTCCAGCGCAAGGGATGCGAAAGGGTGGGCGCTTCTTATAAAATAGACCCTAAAGCCAAGCTTCCTTGCGTAGTCAACGGCATTCCTGTTGGAACAGATGTCAAAGACGCACAAGGGGTTTTTGCTTTGCATAAGTGGCAGTGCGAAAAAATGGGTTGCTGAAACTTTTTGGGCGTCTATGCTGACTATTGCATCCGGTTCTATACCGCTCCGGGCAAGGGTTCCCAGTGCCGTGTCCGTGGAGATTATGCAGTAAGAATCCCTTTGCCGCAAGAGTTTTTCGATTGAGCCGTCAAGGGAAGGACCTGCCGCAATTACAGCCGCCTTAAGCTTTGAATTCAATACGATGTCCGGGTTCTTTTTGAATGTGCTAAGGTTTGCCAGAATATTCCTTTGCCACTGTCCACCAAAATGAGCCTGCACTGAATAGTCCTGGGAGATTCTTTTTAGTTCTTCCATGGTATTCTGCTTTAGGCAAGTAAGAATGGCCTGGTTTTCGTTTTCCCAAGCCCTCTGGCAGACAAAAACGCAGTCTCCGTGTAAAGAAGGAATGTATCGTTCCCTTATGATGGCTGGGGCTTTATCTGCCGTGCAAGCAATAACTTTTCCTTCTGAAAGCAGACTTTTTACCGCCGGAAATTTAGTGCAGAAGTCAAGGCTTTCTTGATCAGCTTCTATTGCAAGAATACATGCGTCTGGAATTTTTTTTGCCACGCTTGCAAGGTGGAATCCTGCTCCAATTCCTGCTATTATGATAAAAGCAGAAGCTGGGTTTTGTATGGACGAGGCAAATACTTCCGCTTCGTTTTCAGGATTGTACTTTGAGTGCATGGGCTTTCCGTTCGCAAAAAGGGGAATGTCTTCTCCGTTCTTGGCTTTTATACTTCCGCTGTAAATCATTCTTCCTTTCCTCCAGCAAGGGCCGCCCTCTTTACGTTGCTGATGAAGTTATCCATCTTTTCTTCTATTTCTTTCGACATGAAATTTCCGCCGCTTCTGGATGCGGTTATGTAAAGAGAGGGAAGGGCTTCTTTTATCCATTCGCCTGAATGCCTGTTTTCCTGCAGAGTCTTTTCTATTAGGCAAAGCCTGTCTTTTTTTTCCATGGTGAATTTATCGACCGTAATTTCTGGAAGAATAAAAGCGTCCTCTCTTTTTGCAAGGTCTTCAAAAAAGGTCCAGTCCACATCTCTTATTTTTCCAAGCGAATTTCTGTATGGGTATCCTGCACTTAGCCTGAATAGCCTTCCCCCAAAATCCTGGGATGCAAACCATTCGCGGTAGATGCAAAGGGCAGGGGAGTCAAAGGTGGAAGGTACAAGACGGCTTTCTTTTGGATGAATCCTTGTGTCCCTTAAAGAATTGTCGTTTTCAAGCTTGTTTGGCTGCGTGTGGGAGAAGGAACTTGATGGTGCAAGGTCCAGCCCGCAGAAGAATACAGGTGCGCTTGTTATGGAAAGTGCAACTTCCGCTGCGGTGCCGCTTACGGTTCCGTTTCTTTTTGCGCTTAGGGTTTTAAACGAAAAGTTTTCCAAAAAAGTTTGGCAAATTCCGTCTCCGTAGGCTAAAGGGAGAAGGGGTGTGTTTTCCATTTCTTCTGCAAACATTGCGCTTTCCGCAGAAAGAGCTGTCGGTATTTTTACCGTCTGTCCATAAAAGGCAAGGTGCCTCTTTGCCCAGTAGCCTCCGTCCGTAGAAATGCAGAGGTCTGGAATTATGCCATGAGCAAGCAGCGGTGAAAGTGCCGATGAGGCTGCTATTAGGAAAAACTTGCTTCTTAGCTCCTTAATCTTTGGCAAGGATGTCTTTAGGCTAGGACCGCTTGCGCATACAAGGACAGGGCTTGTTCCCCTTTTTATTGAGGCTGTTTCCTTTGCAAATAGGCAGAAGCGTATGCAATTTTTAACCCAACGTTGGGAAAAATATTCCCTTGTTGCAAGAACGTTCCTTCCCTTGACGACAGCTTTTTTTATCTGCTCCCAGGTGGCCTTGTATTCATTAGGAAAAGCCTTTTCGCTTGGCTGCCATGAGATAAAAAGTGAAGCAGCAAGTCCTTCCTCGCCCATAAAGTTAAAGAGTGACTCGCAAAGGTTTTCGTCTGTGCTGTAGAAGACTTTGGTAAATTTTGCATTGTCCGCGTCAAAGTCTTTGCAGTATCGGACAGCACATATTTTGGCGGAAGGAAATCTTTTTTGCAAATATGGCAGGCAGTAGGAAAGGGCAGGTTCTGTTACAAGAACGTATTCAGGAAAAAATGGGCATTCAATTGACTGGACAAAACGTTCTGCTTCCACTTCCGGGTTGTATGATGAATGGAGCTTTATTCCTCCGGCGCTGCAGGTTTTGATTCCCCTTGCGTTTTGAATGAATTCTATTTTTTCCGCCATATTAAGCCTTCAAAAAAAAGGCCATATTTTGTACAACTGCACTGCAATTGCAAAATATGGCCTATCCTTTATTTTAGGGATTTACCCTGTGTTTGTTTTGAATTAAGACAAGCCCAGTTCTTTGAACAGCTTCTTGTATGTAGAGAACTGCTCTGAGCGTGCAAACTCTTCAATTTTCTCTTCGGGAAGGTTTTCCAAGAGCTGGTCCATGTAAGAAAGGACAGTCTTGATTTCTTCCTTAAGTTCTTCTGGAATTGCCTCGGCAGGTGTGTCCTCTGATGAGTCTGAAAGGTCACCGCTGCTTGCCTGTGCTGCCGCAGAAAGGCCGCTTGCTGAAACTGCATCATCTGCTTCTGGAGCTTCTTCTGCAACATCAAGGGCTGGCTCAGACTGCTCTTCTGAAGCTTCTTCTGCAACTTCAGTTTCTGGAACTGCAGCTTCTTCTTCGGAAACGTTGTCTTCAGGATCCTTGTCCGGGTTTTCCCAACCGTTAAAGACCTTTGTTACAGGTTCTTCGCTTATGCCAGGCTCAATCTTTTCGTCTTCGTCTTCCTTAAGGAATTCGATGTTGTCCTCGGTAAGCTCCGGTTTTTCTTCGTTTGCGAAGGGGTCGCCGCCTGTTGCGGGAATGTATTCAACTTCTACGCTTGATTCATTTTCTGCGTCTTCGTTTTCTACAACTTCCGGCTCGTCAAATTCTTCAAGTGCCTCGTTCTTGAGGGCTTCTATGTCAAGCTCTTTTTCTGCCTCGTTCTCCACAGGTGCTACAGGCTCTTCAAGAGGTGACTCTGATGATTCTTCTGACTCATCGTATACTTCTGGATGAATCTTGTCCTTTTCCATGTTTTCCTGATGGATTGTGGCAAGAATCTGATCCATTTCTGGAGTGGTGTCTGATGAACCTTCGTCATCTGCGCTGTCTTCCTCTGCATCGGAAAGCTCTGCGGCAAGACGCTCGCTCTGTTCTTCTGCTTCTGCCTTAAGCTCTTCTTCACCTACGGCCGGTTCTTCAAAGTCCTGTACCTCGGTAAATTCGCCTTCTTCTTCTGCAGGGGCGGGAACGTCACCTGTTATGGCATTTTCTATAAAGTCTGAATTTGAAGATTCAACAAGTATGTCGTCTACCTTGGGAACTTCAATTTCCTCTTCTTCAGAAACATCAGTTTCGTCCTGGTCGGAAATTTCTGTTTCGTCTTCGGAAGAGCCAATTTCCACTTCGTCAAGGTTTGGCTCTTCAAGAGACTCGTTTGCAAAGTCTACGCTTGTTTCTTCGCCTTCCGGGTTGTAATCGCTTGGAACTTCCGGCATGCTTTCTGCGGAACCCAGTATGTCTTCTTCTGTCTGTACGGATTCCCGAACGTCTGCGCTAGAAGAAGGAGCTTCCAATTCCTGTTCGCCGTCGGAATTCTCTGAAGTCATTTCGGCAGAGCTAAGGATATTGGTCAATTCGTCTCCGCTAAGGGCAATGGTGTCGTCGTCATCTTCATCGCCGAAGAAGCCTTTGTCTCCCTCTGAGGGAATGGGCTCAACGACAGGCTCAATCACTTCTTCAGATTCAGAACCGGCTCCGTTTCGTTTGAATTCCTCAAACTCTGATTTTAAGTTGCTAATTTCGTTCTTGACTTCTTTAAGGTCATCAACGATTTGTGTTAGCAATTCATTGTTGTCAAATGCATTGTCCATATTTCCTTCTCCCGTAGTCTCCGGCTCTACTATATCATTGTCTATAGTACCATTTTCATCTGAATTTGCAGATTCGTCAATATCTTTTTTCAATTTTTCTTCTTGTTCTTCGGCCTGAACCTTGAGTTCCTTTTCAACCATGGAGTCTATTGGATCCTCAAAATCTTCGGAGCCTAAAAACGTTGCTATGTTTATGTCCTCTCCGTCATGCGCCTTTTCGTCTTCGGTGCTGTAGGAGATTGTGTCTTCGTTGTCTGGCTTTGGAATGGACGGGTCTTCCAAGTCGGCTTCCTCGAAAACTGTCTCACCCGTCTCTTGGGCAAAAGGGTTAAAGGCCTCCTCGTCGCTGTCCAGACCGTCTTTTGCATCGGTGTCGGAGACGGCTTTTGTTTCCTCTTCCTCTTTTACCGCTACCGCTTTCTGGAAATCATGAGGCAGGGCAAAGTCTTCTTGGGGTATGAATTCCGTTCCTTCGAAAACGTCCGGCTCGTCAAAGCTTGGACCTGTTTCTTCTTCTATGGTCGGTTCTTCTGTTACCGTCGCATCTTCTGTAAGGGTTGCATCGCTTTCTTGGGCGGAAGGTTCTTCTGCTTCTGCCGGCTGAACGTCTTCCGTTAGGGCGCTGTCTTCCTGTGCCTGGAATTCGCTTGAGTCAATAACTTCCGGTTCCCCAAAGGATTCTGATGCCTCCGCTACGGTTGTGTCTTCTGTTACTGTAGCGTCTTCTGTTACTGTAGCGTCTTCTGCTGCAGGGGCAGGGGAGACTTCTTCTGTAACGCTAGAGTCTTCTGCAACGCTAGAGTCTTCTGCAACGCTTGCATCTGTACTTTGGGCAAGGGGAGCTTCCTCTTGCTCATTTGATTGGATGGATACAGTTTTACCGCTTTCGTCTTCGATTGAGTCAAGGAGCGAGTCAAGGTCAAAGTCGTCGGATGATGAGTTGTCCGCTTTTACGGCCGGTTCCTTTCTTTCCTGCTTCTTTGAAGTGTCATCCATATAGATGGAAATGTTGTCATCTTCCGTTTCCTGGCCAATTCCTTCCGCAGAGTTTTCTTCCAAGTTGCCGTCGTCTGTTGAAACCTTAAGGTCAAAGTCCCTCTTTTCTTTAGCTTCCGCCTTAACTTCTGGTTTGCCTTCGTCCTCACTTATTCCAAAGTCGGAAAGGTCTACGCTTTGGCTGTCTGAGGATGCGCTTGCCGTGGAATCTGAATCCGACGGGCCAAACATGCTGTCAAAGTCATCTGCAGAAATTGCTTCCGTGGTGTCTTCCATGGAAACCTGTTTCTTTGGAGCGGCATCTCCTTCCTGCTTTGGGGCATCATCTGAAAGGAAGGCGGAAAGGTCAACGTCTGTGCCTGTTCCTGCAGAAGAACTTGCGGATGAGTCCTGGGATGTAAAGTCGTCAAGAATGTCGTCCAGCTCTGAGTTTTCTTCTGTTTCCACTTTGAGCGTGTCGTCAAAGGAAAGGTCTATGTCTATTGGCTCTTCGTAAACTTGCTCTTCCTGCTTCTGCTCTGCCTGTGATGATTCAAGGGGGGCATCAAGGAAGGCGTCCAGAGAGATTTCTCCGTCCGGAACAAAGTTGTCCTGTTCGCCGATTGGGTTTGTGTCGTTGCTGCTTATGAATTCATTTATGGAAACGTCACCGTCGGGTGTGGATGTTGAGCCGTCAAGAAAATCGTCTATGGAAACTTCTTCGTCCTGGGCTGGCTCCTTTATTTCACTTTCGCCTTCATCCATAAATGAGTTTACGTCTATTTCTGTAATGCCGTCGTCTAGTATGTTGCTGCCTTCTTCTTCCACGGAAACGTCTTCCTTGGGAACTGTCTCAAAGGTTAAATCCTCTGATTCGGCTTTTGTTTCCTCTTCAATAGAACTTTCTGCAATGCTAGGGCTGTCTAAAGGTGGAAGGTCAAGGTCGCTTACGCCAATGTCCTCGGGGGCGTCGAAGATGCTTTCGTTATCAATAGGCGGTATGTCTGCAAGAGGCAGATCTTCGTCGGCGGCATTGTCCGAATTGCCTTCCTGTTTATTGAGGAAATTGTAGTCGGGCATTGTGTATTCTGAGCCTTGTGCTGGTTCCTGACTAGGTTCTTGACTAGGTTCCTGAACCGGTTCTGCGGGGGCAAGTACTTCCACGTCGCCTTCCTTGGCTGTACGAGGTGGCGTTTTTATCCAGACGCCATATTTGTTAAGCTCGCTGTTTGAGTCTGTGTCTTTCTCCATCTAAAACCCCTTTATATAAAGTATGCGGCATGAATAACAGCTTCCTTGCCATTCCGGTGTCCACGCCGTAGAGATTTATATATTTTGACTTTTCAATTATCGGCAAAAAATGCTAAAAAATGAATGCTGTAAGTCAATTTTACAAAATTGATTTCCGTGTTCAGAAATTGGCCTGACTTGCCGACAATGATTTTATAATGACACGATTCAGATTTCTTGCCGCATCATGTCTGGGAACACTTTTTTATGTTATGGTTTCCATGTTTGCGGGAAGGGACGGTGTGTGGGCAAGAAACCAGCTTTTGGAACAGAAAAGGATTCTTAGCGCAAACACAGCATCCATAGAAAAAACGTATGAAGAACTCAGCCTGGAAAAAGTCGCTCTGCAGAAAGACATGGACGTAATTGCAGCCTATGCCCGTAAGCTTGGCTATGTTCAGGAAGGCGAAAAAATAGTAAAGATAAACGGGCTTACCGTTCGCGAAACCCAGATATTCGACGCAGGTTCTGTTGTAAAGCACGAAGAGTCAAAGTATGTCCCGGAAATGTACTGCAAGGGCGTTGGGCTTGCGGTTTTTGCCCTTGTCTACAGCCTGCTCCTTTTGCTTGACTATACGCGCGGCCTTTTAAAAGTTGGCAGCAAAAAAAAATACTATGATGAATTAAAAGGCATCCCTGCATGAAAGAGACAGGAAAAGCAGACGGTGACAGTTTGAACCTTGCGCTTGACTGCATGAAAAGCGGTGGGGTTGCGGTTCTGCCAACGGATACAGTTTACGGTTTTAGTGGCGCCTGTGACCTAAAAAAACAGCCTTTCTTGGGTACAGATGAAAGAATCAGAAAAATAAAGGGAAGGGGAGAAGACAAGCCTTTTATCCACCTTATTGCAAAGCCCCAAGACATTTTTTTGTATACAGATGACCCCATTCCAGAGTCATTGCTTGCCAAGTGGCCTGGGCCTTTAACAATAATCGTAAAGCTCAAGGAAGACTCTCCCCTGGAAACAAAGCTTAAGACAGTGGCATTCCGCTGCCCGGGAGATGAATGGCTTAGAAAGCTTATAGAAGAAACTGGCCGTCCCCTCTACAGCACAAGCGTTAACAGAAGCGGCTTTCCCGTACTTGACTCTGCGGATGCGATACGGAGCGAGTTTGGCGGGGAAGTAGACCTCTTTGTTTGCGACGGAGACAAGAAGGGGGCTGTACCCTCTACGATTGTAAAGGTTGAAAATGGCAAGATTGTCGTCGTAAGGCAGGGAGCCGTTAGCATATAAAGTCGCGGCCGGGATTGTAGGGGCGAGTTGCTTGCAACTCGTTGCGCTAGCAATGGAGCCGAAAGGCGGAACCCCGGAAAGCCCTAACACGGGGCATGGGGGCTTCTTTTATGATACAGATGTATAACCATAAAAGTGCCGCAAAAATAAAATATAGGAAAAGTTTTAGTCCTGCAGGCCTTTTCGGAATTCGCGGGCAAGGTCTCTCTTTACGTCGCGTTCCTTTATGTCTGCCCGCTTGTCAAAGAGTTTCTTTCCTTTGCAGACGCCCAGGGTTAGCTTTACGCGGCCGTTCTTTAGGTAGAAGTCCAGGGGGATTAAAGTGTACCCTTTTTCGTCTACTTTTCGCTGGAGCCGCTTTATTTCTTCCCGGTGCAACAGGAGCTTCTTTTTTCTGTCGGGGTTGTGGTTAAAGACGGAGGAGAAAGCGTATTCTGCTATGTGGAAATTCTGTACCCATACTTCGCCGTTTTCTATTAGGGCAAAACTGTCCGCAAAAGACACGTTGCCCATCTTTACGGATTTTACTTCCGTGCCTTCCAGGGCTATGCCGCATTCGATGCTGTCTTCTATAGAATAGTTGAAGTGCGCCTTTTTGTTCTGCGCAATAATTTTCCTGCCTTCTGCCATGCTGAATACAATATACTGTTTTGGGCAAAAAGTCCAGTGTGGTTTTTATTTACAAACGGAAATTCCTGTGATAACATATTGTTGTAACTTTAAATTGTGATTTTGTTTCTTTTAAATAGGAGTACGCTCATGAAAAATAAAATTCGAGTAATTGTTACGGCACTTATGGTGCTTGTGCTTGCTGCTTGCTCTTCCATGAAGCAGCTTTGGGATTTGAGGGGAATTATAGTTTCCGCTAATGACCAGATTTTTACCGGTCGTTCCACAGTCATTCCTATGGACATTAGTACCGGGAACCTGCGCTTTTCTTTCCGCGCAACCTCGGATCCAGTGGACAACGGTTATCCTGTAACAATCCGTGTTGATGACACTTCGGTTTGTTCGGTAACACAGAGCGCCTCCGATCCATCCAACTATACTATTACCGGTTTAAGAAGCGGATATACAGCTGTAACGGCCTATTGTTCATCTGCTTACCATTTTACCTTCCTTGTTTTTGTTGCCGATACGTCTCGCGGTATTTCTGTTGACTACCTTAAGCAGCAGCGTGAGGACGACATTGCCCGCGCAAAGGCAGAAGAACAGGCCCGCCTTGAAGCAGAGGCATTCGCACGGCAGCAGGCAAGGGAAGAGGCAGCACGCCAGGCAGAACTCCGCCGTGCCCAGCAGGCAGAAGAAGAAGCCCGCCGTGCCCAGGAAGCAGCTGAAAGGGCAAAGATAGAGGCTGAAAACCGCAGGACACAGGAATTGCTTGATGCAGCCCGCCGCGCAGAAGAGGCAGCCGCAGAAGCCCGCCGTGCTCAGGAAGCAGCAGAAGAAGCCCGTCGCAAGCAGGCAGAGGAAGCCGCAAACAGGGCAGCGGAAGAAGCACGCCGTGCAGCAGAAGAGGCAGCCCGCCGTGCAGAACAGGCAGCGGCCCAGGCAGCAGCTCAGGCTTCTTCAAACCAGTCATCTTCTGGTCAGGCATCTTCAAACGAAACCTATCTTAATGCCTCTACAAAGGTCAGCATAAATGCAACAAGGACAACTGTTTACGAAAATATAAAGATAACATTCACTTCTAGCGTTACCCCTGAAGCTACGGAAGGAATCCGCTACAAGTGGTACTTGAACGGTTCTGCGGCAGCAAACGGAACAGGCTCTTACCTTGTCTGGACACCAACCAAGAAAGGCACTGCAACTGTTTCACTTGAGGTAACCGGCATAAAGTCTGGCTACAAGGTAAGCTCCAATACTCTTACGATTAAGATTAACGAACGCGACTTGCTTGCAGCAAACATTGGCTTCTGGCAGGGTGAGGGCAACAATTCAAATCTTGGCGTTTACATTTCTTCGGACGGTAAGCTTTATACTGCCAAGTATGTTACAGAGGCAAACGGAAAGAAGCACTGGGTACGCTCAGAGGACTATTCCCAGACCGTAAACTCAAGCCTTGAATTTAAGCCGCGCACAAGCGAAAGTGCAAACGGAAAGTATATCTACCAGAATGGAAAGATTTATGCCGCCGGAAACCTGGACAATGCTCCTGCAAATACAAAGTGCGTCTATTCAAAGAAGTCGGGTTCCATAATTCCGGATGTTCCAATGCTTGTCTCAAAGCTGCCGTCTGTTACGCTTAAACTGTCTCCTTCTTCTTTGAGCACAAAGGATGAAGGCCTTATTTCAACGAACATTTCTTATTTGAACGAGGATGTTAGCTACAAGTGGTATGTAAACGGAGCACGTGTTGCAAATGCAAGCGGAAGCACCTACCGCTCCAAGTTCAACGCCGGAAAGAATACGGTTTATGTTGAAATTACAGGAAGCAAGTCCGGCGCTACAAAACGCTCTGAGACCCTTTCCTTTACAGTTAGCGAGAATATAGACAACATCTACGGTCTCTACAGGAACGGCACTTCTACCAACGGTCTTTATGTGGCTACGGACAAGAATGTTTACTATGCATACATGAAGGATTCAATCTGGTACTACGTTAAAGAACCGATTGGTTTCTTGAAGAGTGACGGCACATTCACTACTACGGGCGGCTCACTTGCGTATGTGGCTTCTGCATCAAAAATCCAGGGTAGCTTCCAGAATTTTAGCGGAAGCACGGCCCAGGTTAGCGCAACAAAGATTGCGGGAACTCCAAAGGTTGCCACTCTTGTAATTACTTCCAAAAAGCCTCTTGTTGAAGTTCCTTCTGGTGTAAAGGAAAATGCGGATGCTAAATTCTACGTAAAGGATTTTACCGCCGACGAGCCTCTTTCTTACACATGGAAATTCAGCAATGGAAAAATGGAAACAACAAGTGTTGCCGAATGCGTGCAGAGGTTTGGCGCAGGAAACTACAGTGTTACAGTAACGGTAAAGGGTTCTATCTCTGGAAGAAGCGTCACGTCTGACTCCAAGTCATTTACGATTGCTTCAACGGCTGTTACACCAACGCCTACTCCAACTCCGACCCCAACACCAACTCCTACACCTTCACAGGATGTTTCAATTACATCTAGCGGTGTATGGGTATGCAGCTCAAAGTCATCATACGGATACTACTTTGACGGCAAGGGTGCAATCTTCCAGGCCTACGAGGTAAAGAAGAACGGCAAGACTGAATTTGTCTACATTCCGGTTCAGCTTGGATCTGTGGGCAGCAACTACATCAACGTGCCTTCTCCATACAAGATGTCTTGTGCAGACGGAAAGATTACCGCATCAGGAAAGATTGCGGGTGTTGAATGCAGCGGAACGTTTACAAAGCAGAATAAGTCTATCCGCAAGGCAAAGCTTGTTGACGGAAACGACTGGGCTTACTACAAGATTAAGCTTAACGAGCAGCACGGAAATATAGGCAACGGATTCCTTGGTTCTGTTGAGCTTCCAGATCTTGATGAGGACGTTACATACGAATGGTACGTGAACGGCTCAAAGTCTTCTACGGACAGCACTTTGAAGGGAAAGATCCTTAAGGAAGGCGACAATGCCGTTTACTGCCGAATCACAGGAAAGATTTCTGGTGTTGCAGTTGTTACCCAGACTGTTACAATTAACGGAAAGAAATAGTCCAGAAGCTGAAACTTTGTAAAAACAAATAGGCCATGTCCCGGTACTTTTGTGCCGGGCTGTGTCCATAGAGAATGGAGAGAGAATAAAACTGGAGGATTATATGAGGAATTTGCGAAAAATATTTTTAACAGTCCTCGCTGTTATTACGCTTTCTCAGTCTCTCATTGCCATGGGATCCAAGGATTCCGGGAAGCCAAAGCTAAAGGGCGTTATGGTTTCCAAAGACGGGCAGGTTTACCCCAAGGGTACAAACTACCTAACACTTAACGTTGCGGGGGACAACTCTTTTACCTTTACCGCAACAAGTGATCCTGTAGCAAACGGAACACCGGTAAAAGTTACCAGCGCAAATCCGTCTGTGGCACAGGTAACGCAGAGTTCAGCAAGCCCTTCGGTTTTTACCATAACCGCATTAAAGCAGGGCGGCACTTATGTTGAAGTAAAATGCGACTACTACAAATTTGTTTTTAGCATAACGGTAAACGACACTTCTGAGGCTGGAATTGCAAGGGCAAAGAGCGAGCAGCAGAGAAGGGAAGAGGAGCTTAGGGAAATACAGAGGCAGGCAGAGGCCAACACCCAGGCAGATCTTCTCCGCAAGGAACAGGAGGCCCAGAGGCTGGCAGAAGCAAATGCCCAGTCTACTTGCAGCCCAAGTACAGGCTCAAGCGGCTCTTCATGCTCAACTTCAACTACAAGCTCTAATTCAAGTGGCACTGCATCTGCAACAACAGCTACCACAGCAACCGTTATCTGCACCGCAGACTCAAAGGGCTTTGTCGCGGTAAAGGGTGCAACTGTTAAGGGGGCCGTAAGCGGTTCAGAAATATTTGTTTCAGGACGCACGGTGACAATCCCCGACCTTTATGTATGTGACCACGAAGTAACTCAATCTGAATATGAAAAATACTGTACATACAGGAGCCACACTCCAAATTCAGACTGGGGAAACCCGCTGAACGGACACTACGGTGCCGGCGCAAACTATCCGGCTTTTTATGTGGACTGGTATGATGCAGTGGAATACTGCAACAAGCGCAGTAAGGCAGAAGGCTACACCCCTGTCTATACAATCTCCGGCGACAACGTAAGTGCAAACTTTAGCGCAAACGGCTACCGCCTTCCAACCGAAGCTGAATGGGAATACATAGCCCGCGGCGGCTTTGGCGGAATTCCTACTTCACAGACGACATATTCTGGAAGCAACACGCTTTCTGCAGTCGGCTGGTATGAAGAACCAAACGGAAGCAGACCCCACCTTGTAAAGCAAAAGGCACCCAACAGGCTTGGCATCTACGACATGAGCGGAAACGTTTTTGAATGGTGCTGGGACTTCTACGGAACGGTTTCTAGCGGAACTGGTGCATACGGACCTTCTTCCGGCAGTGAGCGCCTCTTGCGCGGAGGTGCACTAAACCTCTTTGCAGGCGGATGCTCCGTCTCCTACAGAAGCCACTTGTCTCCCTACAATGCCTGCAACAGCAACATAGGTTTTCGCGTGGTTAGAAACTCTGGTGCGGGCTACACGTCTGGCCAGACCACGGCAGGTTCCGGCACAGCTACAGGCGGAACTACTGGCAACTCAGGTGGTATAAGCTCTGACACAGGAAACTACGGCACGACTTCTTCCGTAAAAGTTGGCGACATAGTTTATTCAGACGGAACAATTTCTTCTGCCGCAAACTACAACAGGTCAAAGACTGCGGTTGCGGTTATATTCGATCCTTCAAGAAAGCTGGGCGTTGGCCTAAAGAAGCCTGTCGTAAAAACATTCGTCGCCTCAAATTCAACAAAGGGCTACAGAACCAACCTTGGAACAAGTTCCAGTGACGGTTCAAAGAACTTTGAAACTGTAGCAAGGCTTGACCCGACCGGAGCTTTGAACCAGGCAACCGATTACCCGGCATTCAATTACGCCAACACCTACAGCGACAGCGGATTCAGCGAGGGCTGGTATCTTCCTTCTTTGGATGAAGCAAAAAAACTCTTTGACAACCTTGCAACCGTAAACGCATCCATTGCAAAGATGAGCGGAGTGTCCCAGATTACCCAGTGGATATGGTCTTCAACACAGGTTCCCAACAATGACACAAGGACTTATTCCGTAAGGGACGGCACAACCTACTTCTGCGAAAAGTACGTTGGTCACTATGTAGTGGCAATACGCTCCTTTGACCCGACCATTTCCTCGCAGACGATATCCTCTTACAAGAATGCCCTTGCAATAGCGGCAGCTGGAGCTTCGTCTTCTTCGTCTACAAATACAACTTCTCAGACAGAGCTTTCCGCCCTTAACGCTGCTGCAAGAAATCATACTGCAGAAGAAATTGCCGTAATGACGGAATCAAACCTTGCGCGCACAAATCCTAAGGAATATGTCCAGACACGTCTTGTTCCGCTAAGGAATTCCTATACCGGGGACAAGCTTGCCGTTCTTAACGAATGCATTGCCGAAATGAATTCCATGACAGCACTTGCACCTTTGGACTGGGGCGAAGGTCTTTACAAGGCAGCCGCTGAATGGGCCCGCACCCAGGGACCGACAGGTCAGACTGGACACGCTTCTGACACATGGGACCGCGTAAAGAAATACTGCTCATACTCAACTTCCGGCGAAAATATTTCCTACGGCTACAACACAGGAAGGGACATTGTAATCCAGCTTCTTGTTGACTATGGAGTTGAGGGCAGGGGACACAGAAAGAACATTCTTTCTTCAAAGTTCACCCATGCAGGAGCGGCAATAAACACACACAGCTACTACCGCTATGAATGTGTAATTGACTACGCCGGCGGTTACAGAGAGAAATAAAAGGTCTTGGATTCACTCATAGCGCCATGGAGGGCGCGTCATTTGTTTGCTAAAAAAAGCGGTGAGTTTTCGAAAGGAAACTCACGGTATAAAATGCCAAGGACGGCATTTTATACCAGCTGCGCTAGCGCTCCGGACCGCCTTTTCAGGCGGTCTTGCTGTGCAACCCTTCCAATCGGGGGTAGGCTTTTATTTGCTGAACATATGTTCGAGGGAGGAAGCAAACAAGCCATCCGCGCTAGTTGAAAGCTTTGCCTTTTTGTGCTACAATAGTCCGCATGAAACAGAAGGCTTCGGATTTTGACTATAAGCTGAGCAGGCAGCGCAGCATCTTTATTTCTCACGCCCTTGCGGTTTGTATTTTTTCAATCATATTCATTACAATCGTTGTAAACGTGCTTATTTTTCCGGTGCACGTACGTTCCGACACTATGGAAAAGGACATGCCGCGTGACAGTGCAGTTTTTGTCTGCCCCTTCCTCCGCACCCCACGCAGGGGAGACGTTGTTTACCTTGAGCGCACAGACGGAGTGGAGCTTTCCGTTATGAAAAACGTGGTTAATTCCGTTGTTGGCTTTTTTACTGCCCAGCGTTTCTTTCCTTTCGGCTACACCCACAATATGTCTGGCAAGCCTGTCCTTCGCCGCGTTCTTGCCCTTCCCGGAGATGAAATTTACATGAAGGACTATGTTCTTTACGTTAAGCCTGAGGGAAAGGATCTTTTCCTTACCGAATTTGAGCTTGTCCCTAAACCTTACAACACCCAAATTTATTCTGTTCCTGCTGAATGGGACGGAATAGGTTCTTTTGGTGAAATGCCCAAGACAATCCTTAAGGCGGACCAGTATTTTGTCCTTGCCGACAACCGTATTGAGGGGGCCGATTCCCGCGTTTGGGGTTGCATAAGCTCTTCTCGCATTAAGGGCAGGGCTGTTCTTGAATACTTCCCCTTTAACAAATTCAAAATTTTCTAAATGGACAGTGCTGGGCTTTACGTTCACATTCCCTTTTGCCTTGCCAAGTGCGCCTACTGCGATTTTTTCAGCTTGCCTTGTGCGGCTGCGGAGGGTGGGGCTTTTGTTCCAGACTCCTACATAAAAGCCCTTCTTTGCGAGGCCCGCTTTTACCGCAGAAAATATGGCATTGACTCCTGGCGGACTGTTTACATTGGGGGCGGAACCCCAAGCCTTATGACTTCAGGTCAGATTGCCACTTTGGCCCGGGGGCTTTTGGAAGGAACAAAGACGGCACCGCTGGAATTTACCATAGAGATGAATCCAGAGACTCTTAGCCTGGATAAGCTTTCTGCAGCAAGGGATTGCGGTGTTACCCGGCTTAGCCTTGGCATTCAGAGCCTTTGCCAGAAAGCCCTTGATGCGGTTGGCCGGCACTGTACGGCAGCTTGCGCACAGAAAGTCCTTGACATGCTTAGGCCTGCCTGGGGCGGTGATTTGAGTCTTGACGCAATAGCGGGGCTTCCTTTCCAGAACCGTGACGAGTTTGAGCTTTCTCTTAGAAAAATCCTTGAATATTCACCTGAGCATTTTTCTCTTTATTCACTTATGATAGAAGACGGCACTCCCCTTGAGCGTTCCATTTCCAGTGGAAAGATTCCCTTTGATGATGACGAGGCAGACGGCCAGTGGCTTTTGGGCAGGGACATTCTTGAAGAAAAGGGTTATGGCCAGTACGAGGTTTCCAATTTTGCGCTTAAGGGGCATGAGAGCATTCACAATGGCTCTTACTGGAGCCAGCTTGACTATGTGGGAGTAGGCTCCGGGGCTACAGGCACAGTCTATGCTTTTGACGGCAGGGGTGCAGGGCGGGGGCTTAGGTGGACCGGTAGCCGTGACATTTCGCGCTATTGCTCTTTCTGGAATGAATCTGTAGATGGGGCTTTGGAAAGTTCTTTTGGCGGCCTTGATTTTTCCAGCGGCAACAGTATTCCTGCTGATTTTGAAGTTCTTGACCTTGAGACCCTTGAGTTTGAATACCTGATGATGGCTTTGCGCACTCTTAAGGGTGTGAATTCCCTTGAGTATGAAAGACGCTTTGCAAGTGTGGAGCCATGGCGAGGTGACATTAAAAAAAGGCTTGGTTCAAACCCTTTGTGGAAAGACTTTGAGGGCAAGAATATGTGTTTTTCACGGGATTGCCCTTCTGGCGGCAGGGATTTTGCCCTTAATAAGAAAGGACTTCTCTTTTTGAACTCCCTTCTTAGGAATTTTTAGCCTATTTTTTAGAAAAGCTTTGTTTTTCTACTTGACGAAAAGGGAAAAAATCTTCATAATTATAGTACTATTTTATGAAGGAGTTCTATCGTGCCTTGTGGAAAGAAAAGAAAGCGCGCAAAGATAGCGACACATAAGCGTAAGAAGAAGCTTAGACGGAATCGGCATAAGAGCAAGTAATTGCCCTAAGCGACTATTATTTGAACATTT
>JAFXWC010000066.1 GCA_017534445.1 Treponema sp. | reverse complement strand
CCGTATGCCATGTCGGAAGGAATTACGATTGTACGAACTTCGCCTTTCTTCATATCCTGAACCATAACATCAAATCCTGGAATCATCTGTCCGCCGGCAGTCGTAAAGTTAAGAGCCTCATGTGAACCCGGAACAAACTTTGATGAACCGTCAAACAAGGTTCCGTCTACAAGGTATCCCTTATATTCTGTGGTTACAGATTTACCCCTTCCGCATTTTTCACCGGAACCAGCTTTTGTTGTCTTCCAGTAAATACCGTTGTCATCCTTGTTGAATCCAGGGAAGGCCTTTTCAACTTCTGCTATTTTTGCAGCATTTGCCTTTTCCTTTGCAGCAAGGGCATTTTTCTTTGCCTGAGCTTCAAGGCGGTCAAAATCTGCCTGTGTAGCAGTAAACTTTTCTGCTTCTGCGCCCTGGCGGTAGATTCTTACGCTTGTCATAACGTCGTTCTGCTTAATCTTGTTAACAACCTTAAGGCTTTCTGCATCTACAACCTTTCCAAAGATTGTGTGGTGTCCGTTAAGCCATTCAGTAGGAACAATAGTAACAAAGAACTGGCTTCCGTTTGTTGCAGGGCCGGAATTTGCCATTGCCAAGAGTCCAGGTTCCGTAAACTTAAGTGAATCAACAAATTCATCAGAGAACTTATAGCCGGGGCCACCTGTACCGTTTCCGCGTGGGTCTCCACCCTGAATCATAAAGTCCTGGCTGTCTCCATTGCCACGGCTAATCACGCGGTGGAATTTCAAGCCGTCATAAAAAGGCTTTCCGTTTGCTGCAGAAAGTGTGCCTTCCGCAAGACCAACAAAGTTTGTTACCGTAAGCGGGGTCTGCTTGTAAAAAAGCTCAAGCACAATGTCACCTTTTGCAGTGCTGATTACCGCAAAAATACCTTCTTTTCCTTCAATAGCCTTAACAGACTTTTCCATGGGTTTACATCCTCCAACAGACAAAAGCACACAGCTAAAAAGCATTGCGCTTACAAATTTTTTTATTGAAAACATTCTTTTCATTTTCCTACCTCTCAAACTGTACCCTAAAACTGCTTGCAGAACCAATTGTAGATTGAATCAAGACGAGCAATAAAAGATTCATTCATTGTCTGCTCAAGCATTTTCATTCCTGGGAACTTAGCCATAACGGCCATGTAGACCATAACGTTGTCTCCGCAATCGGTAATAACCAGCTTTATGTGCAAGTTGTTCTTGGACACTGCATTTATTCCCATAACGGAAAGCCCCGTTTCATTTATAAAATGAAGGGCAACTTCCTGATCGTTCTGGGTATATTCCATGCGGTAATTGGTTTTTCCGAATGAAGCATCATCAAGCATGGCATACAAAATCTTTCCGTTTGCATTGCCTTGGGTATTGTCTGCCACGCGAGTGCGGTCTTTTGGTCCCTTAATGCAGTATGCCGCCTCGTACAAAGTTTTTACCTTCTTTGAGCGGTGTGAGTAATAGGTCATACCCTGCATCTTGCTTATGGAACGCACAACTTTGGATGCCGCGTCAATGGTTACAGATTCAGGATTTGCTGCGTCAAGCTTTGACTTTGGAATAAGGTACAGATGTTCCCTTAAAAACACTGGTTCCTCATCAGAAGTCCACATTTTGTAGGCTTCCTTTGCGGCAGGCGTATTGGGTACAAGTGACAGTTTAGCCCCTTTTTCCTTGTAATGTGAAACCTGGACAACGCCATCCTTTTGAAGCTTTGCATAAGTGCTTGCGCTAACCAAATCGGAAGCATTATAAGCAAAAAGTCCTGATGCGCAAAAAAGCGACAGAATAAAAGTAACGGTTGCACGGCAAAATTTCATGGCACAACTCCTTTGTTTATAAAATCAGCGTACGCCTTTGTAAATAACACGTACCTGCTTATATAAACCATCTCCCTCGCTTTTGGTTTCAATATCCGGGATATCATTTAAAGTTGTGTGGATCAAGCGGCGCTCAAATGGATTCATTGGTTCCAAAAGCATTGAAGTCTTGTTAAGGCGAACCTTGTCTGCCGTAACGTAAGCAAGGCGAACAAGGCTTTCCTCGCGGCGGATTCTGTAGTTTTCGCTGTCAAGGATTACGCGTACGTCTTCTTTTCCAAGATGACCTGCATATACGTTTGCCAAAAGCTGCATTGCGTCAAGGTTCTTGCCCTTGCGACCAATCAATATAGAAGAGCTGGCACTTGTAAGCTTAATTCCAATCTTCTTTTCTTCGCGGAACATAACTTCAACAGTAACCTCATATCCCATATTCTGAATCATCACAGTTACAAAGTCTACAAGCTTCTGCTCAAATTCATCCTGGGGCATTGGATTTGCCACAAGGTTAGGATTCTGTGCGCGGGCAGTGGCATTTGGTACCTTTCCATCAAATTCAGGATGAACATATTCCTGTGAGTCAACAGTGTGTACGCGGATTTTTACATATCCGTTCTTGAACAAAGTCTTTTTCTGGGACTCAAGAATCTCAACGTCAAACTGATCCTTTTCAAGTCCAAGTTCCTGGGCAGCCTTTTCTATAGCTTCCTTTTCATTTTTTCCGTCGTATTCATAAATCATATCTCTTACTCCTTAGCGGGTCTTTTTCTTTCCGCCCTTGAATTTCAGTGTATTTTTATCCTGGACTGGCTTGGAAATCTCCAATTCAGAGCGCTTTTTCTTCATTATGTTGTTTATGATAAGCTGCTGTACCAACTGCAGAACATTGCTTACAATCCAGTAAATCAAAAGTCCGCTTGGCACATTATACAATATGAAGAAGAACAAGATTGGCATACCGTACATCATGAACTTCATCTGTGACTGGCTCTGAGCCGTTCCCGCTCCACCGTACTGGGTAATTTTTCCGGTAACAAGCTGTGACACTGTATAGATGATTGGCAAAAGCCTCAAGCTGTTCTGTGAGAACGTAGAAATCAAAGGAATTTCCTGTTTCCAAGTCCAAATAGCCTCGCCTACAGACAAGTCGTCTATCCATCCCTTAATAAAGCTTGCACCGCGGAATTCAAAGTAGTTGTTGAATACGTTGTAAAGGGCAAACAAGATGAACATCTGAAGAATCATAGGAAGACATCCGCTTACCGGATTGTATCCAGATTCCTTGTAAAGCTTTGCGGTTTCTTCGTTAAGCTTCTGCGGATTGTCCTTGTATTTTTCCCTAATAGCCTGCATCCTTGGCTGAAGTTCTTGCATTTTTAGGGTTCCCATTGCACTCTTTTTGTTCAGTGGGAAGAGGATTATCTTGAGTATAATAGTAAGAACGATGATAGCAAGTCCCCAGTTGTGTATAAAAATATGAATCTTTTCCAGAGCCCATTTCAAAAGCATCTCAACAAGGGAGAAAACACCGCTTGTCTGAAGGGCCTGGTCAAATTTTGCATTTACAAGACCCCATTTGTTTTTGTCACCAAGGTTGTATTTTATAAGCTCATTCTCGCTTCTAGGTCCTATGTAAACATAAAATTCATCTGTAGTAGTTCCTTCTTTTAAGGGAAGACGAGTCATAAAAACCTGAGAGTTGCCGTAACCGTTTTCCACCAGATTTGAAGTCTTTACCAAAGAAGATATGACCCCAATATTCTGAGGCTTTATAAGGATTGCAAAATACTTTCCTCCAACACCAGCCCATTCAAAAGGCTTGTCATAGCTTTTTCCCTGAAGATCCCTACGGAAACGTTTGTTGTTGGAAAACTCAAGGAACTGTCTTACTTCGTAACGGTTTTTCTTGCGGTCAAAGTGAGGTCCTATCTGAGGAGAGGTGCGGATTGTGTATGCCGCTCCGTTAACATCAAGCTGTTTCGTTCCATCCAAAGGCTTTACAGTAACATCAAATTTGAAGACATAATCATTTTCCTTAAATGAATAATGCTTTCCAATAAGATATTTATGGGAAACACCAGAAGAATCTTTTATGTCATAAGTCCTGTAAAAGCCTATGTCCCTGGAACCTTCCTTTTTTACATTAAACATTTCGTTCAATGTACTTCCTGAAGAATCTCCGAATGAAAGTGCAAATGCCCTGTTGTATTCAGAGATATTATCCGCCATCTGAACACCTTTACCAGTATCCTTGTCAAGGTGCTCAAGAAGCTCGTAACTTACAATGTCTCCTCCCTTCTGGGAAAACAAAACTTTTACTTTGTCTGTTGTAATTGTAAGCTCACTTTCTGATGCAGGAACAATTTCTTCTTCCTGGTTTTCTGATGAAAATGCAGAAATCTGCTTGTTGGCTTCCGCAACTTTTTCTTTCTGTTCTGCTTCTTTTTGAGCCAACTCAACCTGCTGCTGCTTTCTGGCTGCTTCCTGACGAGGCTTTACAACCATTATATTCACAACAGCAGTACCCACTATGACCAGAATACAGAGAATTAAGGCCAAAACAGTATTTTTGTCCATGAATCTTTTCCTTGTCGTAAAATGCCGCCCTAAGGAACAGGATCATATCCCCCTTTACAATAAGGATTGCACCTGATTATCCTCTTAGCGGCAAGATACAGCCCTTTAAGCGGGCCATACTTTTTAATTGCTTCCAATGAATACTGAGAACACGTAGGTGTAAACCTGCAACATGCAGGAAATAGGGGTGAGATAAAAACTTGATAAAATCGTATTAAAAGACATAGAACTTTTACGAAAAAGTTTCTTATTCCTTTAATAAACCAGCCTTTTGGCATAATATCTTAAAAATTTTACACCGCGAGTGGAACGAATTATTGGAGGCTTCGGGGTACACAAGAAACAGCATATCGAAGCCTGTGTTCAGGTGTGACTTAAAGAATCGGTATGTTTCGCGGCTGTAGCGTTTGGATGCATTTCTTTGCACTGCATTACCATACCCGCGGGGAAGGGGAAAGCCTATTCTGTTTATTTCCTGACCGTTAGCCATAAAAAAAAGCTTTGCGCCAGAAACACTTACCTTCTTCCCTGTTTTAAAAAGTTTCCGGATGTCATCGGGACATTTTATGTGTTCTCTTCTAGTAAAACGTCCCGTTTTAAGAGAATCCTTTTCCATCCCTAAGTTAAAGAATTACCAGTACTTTGTAAAGCACTTTCCGCCACCCTTGTACGGCTTCTTTTCATCAGAAACTGTAAGCTTATGGCGACCCTTTGCTCTTCTGCGTGAAAGAACTGCGCGGCCACCACGTGTTGCCATGCGTGCGCGGAAACCAAATTTTCTATTGCGCTTCACTTTGCTTGGTTGATATGTACGTAACATAATGAACGACTCCTATATAATAAAATTATTTTCCCAACTTTAGTGTTGGCTATAATAGCATTATTTTCAAGAGTTGGTCAACATATTTTT
>JAFXWC010000012.1 GCA_017534445.1 Treponema sp. | reverse complement strand
CCCCTTTTTCGCGTCACCGCCCTTTCGGGGTTCCGGCTTTCGCCTCCATTGCTTGCGCAACCCGCCTTTGGCGGGCCCCTACACGGCGGCATAGGCTTGGTTGAATCTTTTCTGCAAAGTGGAAATGTTCAAATGCAAAAAGGGCAAAAAAAATCGCCGGGCGGCAGGAAAAAAATTAGGAGGATAAAACCTGCAGGCCGGCAATTAATAGAAAGATTGTAATGACGTAAAGGAGAGTAACCGTCATTTCCTTAAAAATCTACTATTATAACTATACACCATATCTGAAAATAAATAAAGCCTTATAACAAAAGATTAATAACTTTTATAGTGTATTTGACATCAATATAAAAAAAAACTACACTAGCACCAGATGAATTTGCTTGAACTAAAGAAAATTACATATAAATATCCTCTGGCAGAGCAGCCCGCACTAAAAAACATAAATTTAAGCATTCAGGAAGGCGAATTTATTACCCTGCTTGGCACAAACGGCTCCGGCAAAAGCACCCTTGCCCGCCTTATGGCAGGATTTTTCAAGCCAGACTCAGGTTCCCTTGAACGCAAGGATGACTCTGTTCCCGGCATTGTATTTCAGCAGCCAAAAGACCAGATTGTTGCAAGTGTAGTTGAGCGCGACACGGCTTTCGGCCCCCAAAACCTGGACATGACTCCGGACGAAATTGAGCTTAGAACTATAGAATGCCTTGCGCTTACCGGCCTTTCCGACAGGGCTGTTTCCAGAACCTTCGAACTTTCTCTGGGGCAAACGCAAAGACTAGCCCTTAGCGGAATCCTTGCCCTCTTTCCAGACCTGCTAATCCTTGACGAAGTTACAGCCATGCTAGACCCTGCTTCCCGCGAAGAAATCATCAAGCTGGTGCAGATGTGGAACGAAAAGGGGCACACGGTAGTCCAAGTAACTCACGATGCAGATGAAGCCCTGCGAGCAAAAAGAATCGTGGTCCTTGAAAAAGGCGCGGTTATCTTTGACGGCCCCACCGAATCCTTTGTGCAAAACCAAGAAATTGTAAAAAAAGTCTTTGACGACAACTCTTCGGTTTACAAAAAGCCCCTCTCCCAGGAAGAGCTTTTACAAAAGGAAGTTTCTTTTTCCGTAGAAAACCTAAGCTTTTCCTATCCTGGACGCAAAGTTTTCAAGGACTTGTCTTTTACGCTTAGAAAAGGAACCCTTACAGCTCTTACCGGCCCAAGCGGATGCGGAAAATCCACCCTCTTTGAATGCCTTTCTGGCCTTAACTGCGAATATTCGGGAAAAATCTATGCCCAGGACAGACCTGTTCTTGCCCTTCAGGAAAGCGAGGCTTCCCTTTTTGAAACCTATGCGGCAGACGACGTTGCTTTTGGCGCAAAAAACCGTGGCGTGGAAGGAAAGGCTCTTCTTGAGCGGGTAAAAAGTTCCATGGAAAAAGCAGGCTTGCCATTTAAAGACTTTGCAGACAGGCACACCTTTGAGCTTAGCGGAGGGGAAAAAAGAAAGCTTTCCGTAGCAGGAATAATAGCCCTGGACAGCCCCGTGCTCATTTTTGACGAACCTACAGCCGGCCTTGATCCCCAGTCGCGCAAAATGATGCTTTCAACCCTACAGAATCTTGCGCGGGAAGGAAAAACAGTATTGTTCAGCACCCACCGCATGGAAGAAGCGGATGCAGCGGATATTCACATGGACTGGAAATCCCTTTGTACAAATGACTCCACAATTCAGCAAGACGGACACAAAGAAACAAAGGACAAGTTGCAGGAAATGCCACCCCTAAAAAACGCTTCAATTCTTTTGTCGCTTTCAAAGGCAGGTCAAGCCCTTACCGCACCGCCACAAATTCCAGACTCTCCCGTTAGCCGTTTGCCCGCAACGCTAAAAGTAGCCCTCTTCTTGCTGCTCGCCGTACTGGTAATCATACCAGCCCCGCTTTGGTTCTGCGGACTCTGCCTGCTTGCATGCATCATCTATGCCGCATCAGCAAAATATCCTGCAAAAAAGGCCCTTTCTGCCATAGCAAAAATATTGCCCTGGTTCGCCTTCTTTGCATTGATTCAGTTTGCCTTCTATTCAGTGGGCAATGACTCCAAGGAACTCTTCCGCTGGAAGTGGTTCATCGTAACCCAGGCAAAACTGGAGAATCTTTTAAAGACCTTTATCCGGGCCCCATCCGTAATACTGCTCATAGGCACATTCATTTTCTCCACCGAAGAAAGGGAAATCCTGGACGGAATGACGGCCATTCTTTCTCCTTTTGCAAAGATAAAAATCCCAGTCCGCTATGCTGTTCTTGTTACAGGAATCATTTTCCGCTTTATCCCCCTGCTTTTGGATGAAATGAGTGCAATCGTTAAGACGCAGATTATAAGGGGAGCCTTTGCAAAGGCACGAGGCTTTGGCAAACTAAAGATACTGGTACCGCTTTTCGTACCACTAATTCTGCAAACCTTCCGCAAGGCACAAAACTTGGCAGACGCACTAACCGCCCGCTACTTTTCTTAACATAGCTTTTCTTGACAACAAGGGGCTTTGCCTGTATCATAAAAACACGACACGAGTTGATTAATCGCTATGACAGGGTGCTTTATGGACAGCAGAGGCAAAAAGGTTACACAAAACGACGTGGCAAGGGAAGCTGGCGTTACCAGGAGCATGGTAAGCTACGTAATAAGCGGAAGCAATGAGCGTTCCGTGGCTCCCGAAACACGAAAACGCATTTTGGACGCAATAGACCGCTTGGGCTACAGACCCAACAAGGCGGCACAGGCACTTCAGCAGGGCAACGAAGGCTTTGCAAAGAATCAGATTGGAGTAGTGCTTTGCAGCCCGGATGTATTCCGCCGCCCCTACTATGCAGAAATAATAGAAGGAATCCACACCTGCGCCCACGAAAACAAGTACCACGTGCGCTTTATCCGCTTCTTTAGCGAACTAAAAAACCCCGTCCTCTTTAACGAGCTAATCCACCCGGAAGAAATAGGCGGATTAATCCTAGTCTCCACCGACCAGTGCATAAAAAGCCCCGCTGATGAAAAGCTTGTAAAAAAGATAAGCGAACGCATAAAAAACATAGTCTGCGTAGAATGGAAAAGTGAAGGCCTTTCAAGCGTCTTGTTCGACAGGCAAGATGCGGCAAGAAAAGCGGCAAGCTACCTCTTCCAAAAAGGCTACGATACGGTTGCATACATTGGCCAGCAGGATGACAGAATCATGGGTGTAAAGCAGGCATTGTTGGAAAACAACAAGGATGTCTCCACCCTGCACGTAGAAGATGCATTTACAAGAGCCGGCGGATATTCTGCGGTAAAAGAAATGACCAAAATCTTCAAGGAAAAAAATCAGGAATTTCCCCGGGCAATAGTCTGCGGTTCAGATGAAGTTGCAGAAGGAATACTCTGCTACCTTAACGAACATAAAATCCCAGTTCCCCAAAAAGTTGCAATAATCAGCATAGACAACATAGAAAGCTCCGGCTACACAACTCCGCCCCTGACGACAATCAACGTGCAAAAAAGTGCCATGGGTTGCCGGGCAGTAGAAATGATTGTAAACGGAAGTGCCGCCCAGGGAGAAAATGCCGTCTGCATAAACCTTCCAACAAACATTGTAGAGCGCTCATCCTGCTAAAATCCGTAAAAAAACGCATTTTTCTACAAAAAGCCAATTGTAAAATACCGTCATATAATTGTAATAAAACGACATTTTTAGCAAATTTGTCATTTTTTCACCATAAATTCAATTGAATTTAGATTTTTGCCCCTGTATACTAGACTTAAAGCAAGCAGACAAAATTTAAAACTTTGTCACTTTCCACAGGAGCGAACAATGGAACAGACAATCCCAAAACTCATGCGCAAGGCTGCCCAGAAGTATCCCGAAATTACCGCCCAGTACAGCAGAACAAAAACCGGCGACTTTGAGGAGCGCAACTACCACGACATGCTTCAGTTTGCACTGGACTTTGCAGGAGGACTTGCAGAGCTGGGAGTTGTCCGCGGAGAAAAAATCGGTCTTATAAGCGACAACCGCCGTGAATGGGAAAGCGCAGACGTAGGCCTTTTGGCACTGGGAGCAATTGACTGCCCCCGTGGCTGCGACGCAAGCGAAAGCGACCTTGCCTACATCCTCTCCTTTGCAGAAGTAACAAAGTGTATCGTAGAAAACGCGGCTCAGCTCCGTAAGCTCATAAAGATAAAGGACAAGGTGCCTCTCCTAAAAATGGTCATCTGCTTTGACCCCGTTGACCAGGCAGAAATTGACCAGTGCAAGGCTTCTGGTATGGATTTCCGCCAGTTCTACGACGTAACTGCAAGTGGCCACGAATGGAGAATCAACCACCCCGACTATGTAGAAAACGAGTTGGACAAGGGCCAATGGGACGAGCTTGCCACAATCATCTTTACAAGCGGAACAACAGGAACTCCAAAAGGCGTAATGCTTACCCACGGAAACATAATCACACAGCTGGACGAAGTTTGCGAGCGCGTATTCCTTAACCCAGGCGAAAGGGCTGTATGCTGCCTCCCTGTCTGGCACGTTTTCCAGAGAGCAATTGAATACGTAATCTTTACCCAGGGCGCAGGAATTGTCTACAGTAAGCCGGTAGGTTCAATCCTTCTCTCCGACATAGCAAAAATGAACCCCGCACTTCTTCCGGCAGTACCCCGCGTATTCGAAGCAGTTTACGACGGAATCTGGCGTAAGATGAGAAAGACTGGCGGTATAGTATACGCAATGTTCCGCTTCTTTGTAGCAGAATCACAGCTTTGGTGTGCAATAGACCGCAAGCTCCGCAGGCACACGGCACGCTTTGGCCACGACTACCTTGGCTTCTGGTGGCCAGTACTCGTATTGCCCTGGCTCCTCCTCTATCCACCACGCTTACTTGGCAAATGGCTCGTATTCGGAAAGATTAAGAAAATGCTGGGTAAAAACTTCCGCGCAGGAATTGCTGGCGGTGGAGCATACCCCGCAAGAATAGACAAATTCTTCTGGGCAGTCGGAATCAACATCGTGGAAGGCTACGGCTTAACGGAAACATCCCCTGTAGTAGCAGTACGCCCAATAGTTGAGCCGGTCCTGCGCACAGTAGGAACTCCAGTCCGCGGAGTACAGGTTCGTGTTGTAGACGACAACGGCCTAATCCTTGGCAAGTGCAAGAAGGGAAGCCTCCAGGTAAAAGGCGGCACCGTAATGCAGGGCTACTACAAAAGGGACGACCTTACCGCAAAAGTAATGACGGCAGACGGTTGGTTTGACACAGGAGACCTTGCAATCCTTACAGTAGACGGAGAAATCCAGCTGCGCGGCCGCAAAAAAGACACAATCGTACTCATGGGCGGCGAAAACATTGAACCTCAGCCAATCGAACAGAAAATCTGCACATCACAGTACATAGACACAGCTGTAGTCCTTGGAACAAACGCAAAGGGCGAAGACCAGCGCTACCTTGTAAGCCTAATCCTTCCCAACCAAGAAGAAATCGAAAAATATGCCCGCGACAACAGCCTGCTCTTTGACACCTACGAAAACTTGGTCAAAAACGAAAGCATCGTAAAGCTCATCGGCAAGGAAATTGCAGAACTTGTAAGCACCAAGAACGGCTTTAAGCCATTCGAAAAAATCAACAAGTTCGAAATAATCACCAAGCCCTTCGAAGTTGGAGTTGAACTTTCGGCAAAGCAGGAAGTAATGCGCTACCGCATAGCAGAAATTTACAAGGACCTCATCACCAAGATGTACGCAGCCCAATAAACTGTAAACATGACAAAAGCAATCACCGTAGCCGTACTGTCACTGTTCTTATGCACAAGGGTAGGAGCAAAAGACATGCTAAAAAAGAAGTTTATAAAATGGTCACCGCAAATGAGCGCACCCTTCAACTTTCCAGTAGCAGGTGAATGGCTTTACGTAAAATACGGTTTTGACAGCGCAGTCACCCCTTATCTAGGAGGGACAAACTTACTGCAGGACGGAATGGCAGTTTCACACCAACTAGAAAAAGAAATAAAAGGGCATGTTCCCAAAGGGACTGATCTTCTTTGGGATTCGTGGACCGAACGCAAATGGTACCAGGCAGACATTGATTTTTCCCGGAAAGAAAAGAAAATACTAAAAAACGCCCTCCTTTCCACTTTCCCAAGCTATGACAATTTCGACGACCTCTTAAATCCCAAGCAAAAAAATGGCAGCTACGACATCTTTAACATCTGCATCTTTCCCGGCGGAAAAATACGCTACTACCTGGAATCAAGTGACTACAACCGGAGAATATGTCTGGACGGACTGCATTCACAGGCAAAAGAAATTCAAATGAACCAGGACTTTCTCTACGGCGGAAGCGGCATGAGGGCTCGAAGCGAAGAGAAATACTGGGACACCATGGACGAATATTTCGATGAAATGCTTCTGCAAGGAAAATACTACCTGCCCCTTGAAACAATAGAAAATGAATACGACTCCAATACAAGGGACCGCATTGAATACTACCGCAAGCACGGTGCGCCAAACCCCGCAATGTGGGATCCATATTTCAAGCGTTACAATTACCGGGTAGCAGTTCTAATGGAAGATTCCAAGAGCAAACTTTGGAGTGAATGTTGCCATTTTACCAATGCCGAAATGTACGAGCGCTTTTTGCCGGTAAATCCAGATAATGTAATCGACCGACCATCTCCCTTGGCAAACATGGATTTTAAATGGGATTCCGCAGGTTATGCCTATGCCGCAAACCTGTATTTCAATGAAGAAGAAACCTTCGCCATATTCCAAGAGGCATTTAACGGCCAGGACAATAGTCTGGACAATAGTCTGGGTGAACTCAGGATACTGGTAGGAAAAAACAATGACAGCATCTCGGCATCACTCATAGTCAATGGCAAAAGCTACAGCTTCAATAAAATCCAGATGGACATAGAACGCTGCAGAGAACACTACCTTGTAGGAGACTACATCTACAAGAACTACAAAGAGCCCCATCAAAAATTTGTAGGCAGATAAAAAAATAACGGAGCTGAATGGATTCGAACCATCGGAATTTCTGTTGAAATCCACCGGTTTAGCAAACCGGCACCTTAAACCACTCGGACACAGCTCCAAATACTTTACGCAACGTCTGCTACATCCGCACTGTCTAGTGTAATTTCAACAAGGCGCGTAACAATCAAATCCTCAATCCTTACGCCAAGAATTTGCGCAAGTACCACAAGGTTGTCGATTGTAGGCATGTTCTTTCCTGCAAACCAGTTGTAAATTGTCTGGACATAGGGAAAGTCCATAATGACCCTAAGTTCGCGGACAGAAATTCCCTTCTGCTTTAATGTTGTTTTGATTTTTGCACCTGTTGCCGCCAAATCAAGCACAGGCTTTAAATATGTTGTTCTCACGTTGATAACCCCTTTGACCCGGAGTTCAACGCCTTAAGAAAGGTCTACGCAGAAACTCCGAGCATAAAAATTGACTTGCAGCTTAAGGAATGGTTCTTTGCAAAGCTTTCCTTTCCATAGCCGCCCTTGCTCCAGCTTTCATGACTTTCGCCCCAGAAATGCTCACTAAGACGAGCAATCAAGCTAAAACTAGACAAAAAATTATGTGTAATGTTATGACCGTCTTCAATATCGCCCATCTTTAGAACCTCCTGTTTAAGCTTAGCCGGCACAAGCCAACTTTTGCGTCGTTCCAACGCATATTGTATTTTTATATTCTTAAATATATCACAAAGAAAAACTTTTGTCATTAAAGACGCTCTTTAATCCAAGTTAAGGATATAGGCGCCGCTTTTCCAGTCAGTACGCATAGGATATTTTGGCATGCGGACGGAATAGCTTTCACCCGAATGAAGGGCTTTTTCCGTAACAACAAGCAATAGTCCTTCGCGGGAGCAGGCATAATAACCCGTACGGTTTCCAGGCAGGCGTATGGGGTCGCTTGCAATGCGGAAAGAAAGAAATTCCTCCTTCTTTTCCACTTCACCCTTTGCTTCACCGGCACGTGCCAAGGCTACAAATGAAAGAACCGCACGTTCCTTTGTAAGATTGGACTGGTCGGAAAGCTTGAGCAGAGTCTTTGGAGCATCCTCCGTGGTAAAGACATAGTTGCACCACTTGCCGCCCTTGCTCTTGTCCTCTCCGTTCATGGGACATTCAGAACAGTGGGTACAGGGGGAAAGGGGCAGAAAATCCTTGCGGATAAAGGCATCGCGCAAAAGGGAAATGAACCTTCCCGACTTTGGAACCCCAGGCTCTATAATCAAAAAGCGGGTGGATGAATCCGACTTGTCCGTATAAGAAAGAAGCTTTTCTGCAAATTTCTTTGCCGTATATTCAGGCGGCATATCCGCATTGTCATTTGCCTCGTTGAACATATTCGCGCAAGTTACAAAAGCCGCGCTCTCCTTTATTCTGTCACCGAATTCACCTTTAACGCGCACAATCTCCCACGGCTCGCACTTTAACCTTGCTGCAACAGAAAGAAAAATATCATTTCCAAACTGAAGTGCCTGGCTTGAAATGTCCATGCAGTACCAAGTAAGCTTTACCTGCCTAAGCTCTGGCCTTGAAAGAAAAAGCGCAATGGGTACGGTCAAAGGGCCACTTCCAATATCAAGACAGACATCCTGTTCAGAAAGATTAAGGAAGTCCTTTGGAAGATTTGAAAAAAGCCTTGTAAGACGAACCAAATTCCACCAGAGGTAATAGTGAACGTATGCGCTCAAAGACGTAGTTTCGTTCATGTAGCCAAGCCAGCGGTCAGAGCGTTCATCGGTAAGATAGTGGCTAAGAATGCGTATGTGCTTTGGAAGCAAGGCGCGCTGGCGGGAATTGAGCGGATGTGTCGCAGCAACGACATTCATAAAGTCTGCTATAATTTCCTGAGCGTCCTTGGGAACAGAATCAATGTTGTAAAGGGCATCAATAGGACGGACAACGAGAGGCTTGCGTTTCTGCTTCTGCTTGCCATCCAGAGAAGTTTTCTTTTCAGGTTTCTTTGCAAGGGCATCCTTTTCCGCCTTTGCCTGTTCTGCAAGCTGTCTTTTTAACTCGCGCTTTTCTTTTTTCTGCTTTTCAACCTTGGACTGATTCTTTTTCTGGTAAAGGGAAATGCCCTGTTTCTTTTCCCACCATTTGAGCTCTATTTTTTCCTGATTACCTGAACCTTCATTCAGAATGTCTTTGTCATCCATTTTAAACTACTCCTGTCTTAGCTGCTTCCTTTCCCCTGGAATTCAGCACAAGGTAAACATCATTCAGCTCTGCCCTTATTTGCCTTATTGCGGCAAGGGCGGTTGCCGTAGCATCAGAGGCCTGTGTTTCCTTTATGATTTGGCTTCTTGCCCCGTCTATAGTATAGCGCTCGGTATAAATCAAATACTTAAGGCGGCGGATTATGTCTATGTTCCGCTGCGAATACAGACGGCGGCCGTTGGCATCTTTTTGCGGCGTAAAACTTGGAATAACTTCTTCCCAGTAGCGCAGGATGTAGGGTTTTATTCCTGTAAGCTGCTCAACTTCACCAATAGTATACTGCGCCATCAGTTTCCTTCGTTTGCCTTTCTGTCCTGCCACTTCTGGCGGCTTGCCTTCATCTCTATCTGTACCGGAATCTGGTCAAAGCCAAGGTCCTTGCGGATTCTGTTCTTTAAGTAAGTGACATAGCTTTCAGGAACATTGTCCGGGCGGGTGGCAAAAATCATAAAGTTAACAGGATTAACGCTTGTCTGGGTCATGTAGCGCACCTTAAAGTGGATTGCCTTTGTTGCAGGCGGCGGATACTGTGTAAGCCAGTCGCGAAGGGCAAGGTTAAGGGCCGCGGTGTCAACTTTACGGGTAAGCTGCTCGTAAAGCATAAGGGCTGTATTCATCAGGTTCTTTATTCCATCCGCATTTTTTGCGCTGATTGGAACAACCGGAGCCCAGTTCATCTGACCGAACATTGTGTGGATGTAATCCGTAACGCTGCGGACAGCCTTGTTGCCCTTGTCTTCCATAAGGTCCCATTTGTTAAGGACAAAAATAACTCCCCTTCCCTTTTCAAAAGCAAGTGATGTGATTTTTTTATCCTGTTCGCTAAGGCCTTCCTTTGCGTCAATCATAATAAAGGCAATGTCGCATTCGTCAAGGGTTTTAATGGCACGGTTAACGGAATAATACTCAACGTTTTCGCTTACCTTTGACTTGCGCCTTATTCCGGCAGTGTCAAGAATTTCTATGCTGCGGCCATTGTACAAAAAGCTTCCTTCTACAACGTCGCGCGTGGTTCCGGCATAATCGCTTACAATGCTTGCCTGTGTATGGGTAAGGGCATTGGTCAGCGTTGACTTTCCGGTATTGGGCTTTCCAAGAATCGTAATGCGTACGGACCGCTCTTCTTCCTTGCCCTCTGTTACACGGCTAAAGTCCAGGCCACTAATAAGCCTTTCCTGAAGTTCTGCAAGATTGTTGCCCCTAAGAGCCGAAATCGTAATGAATTCCTTAAAACCGTATTTTAGGGCTTCGTAAGCGGCGGCGGCTGTCTTTTCACTTTCGCACTTGTTGGCGGCAACAATAATCTTGTCTGAAAACTGGCGCAAGTGGGCAATAAGCTCCTCGTCTTCCGCAGTAATTGCCTGGGCATCCAAAAGCAAAAGAATCTTGTCTGCCTTTACAAGCATTTCAACCGTCTTGGCAACAACAAGGTCGTCCATTTCGCTTTCCCTGGATTCATAGTCGCGGGTAAGCTTGTAACCGCCAGTGTCCATAAGATGAACGGGTTTTCCCGCAATAAAGCAAGTTCCCTCAACAGGGTCTCTGGTAACACCGGGGGTTGGGTCGGTAATTGCACGCTTTGTATGGGTAAGCGCATTAAAGAGGGTGGACTTTCCAACGTTAGGTCGGCCTGCTATTACAATCAGAGGAAGGTTGTAGTAAGTCTTGTCCGGGTAGAACTTTTGTGTCTGCTGCTTGCGCTTGCTGCCTATCTCGTCTGTATCATCAGAAGCATCAGACTCATTTTCATCCTGAGCCTCACCGTCAAGGGCCCCGTCTTCCTGTTCTGCCTCAAGCTCTTCGCTTTGCTCCTGCACCTTAACAGGCTTTGGCTTAGAAAAATCAGGTTTCTTTTTCTTTTTCTTCATGGTTTTCCTATAAATATCTTACACAAGTGACTGGCTGGAAATAGTCTCCAGCTCCCTTATTGAAAACTGCGAAAGCGTTTCTTTTATCAGAGGAATCTGCTTTGGCGACATGCTGAAACGTCTGATTCCCATACCTGCCAAAATCATTGCGCTCTCCCTGTTACCCGCCATCTCTCCGCAAACGGAAATCGGAATGTCTGCATCAACAGAAGCCTTTATTGTATTCTTGATTAGGCGTAAAACCGCAAGGTGGAATTCATTGTAGTTTGGCGCAACCGTGGGATTTTCCCTGTCTATGCCAATGGTGTACTGGGTAAGGTCGTTTGTTCCCAGCGAGAAAAAGGCACTGTGGGGAGCAAGACAGTCTGCACAAATTGCGGCGGCAGCTGTTTCTATCATAATGCCAATGGGAATGTCCGGCTTAAAGGGAATGCCCTCCGACTTAAGCGACATCTGGACACCCTTTGCAATGCCAAGTGCAGTCTCTACCTGAGCAACATCGGTAATAAGCGGCAGAAGAATCCTTAGGTTTCCGTAAAGACCCGCTCTGTAAAGGGCGCGAAGCTGTGTGCGGAAAACATTTGGGTAAAAAAGAGACATCCTTATTGCGCGAAGGCCCATAAGTGGATTTTTTTCTGCAATAGAAGGAATGTCCTTGCTTGCAATAAGCTTGTCACCGCCAGCATCAAGAGTGCGTATTGTAACCGGACGGCCATCCATAATCTCAAGAACGCGCTTGTAGGCCTGGAACTGGAGCTCTTCGCTGGTTGCACTGCTAAAGATGCCCCCCTCTTGGTTCATGGCCTGAATCTCATTCATGAAAAGGAATTCCGTGCGGAACAAACCAATGCCGTCTGCACCTTCCTCCAAAGCAAGTTCTGCTTCCTCGGTAGTTCCTATGTTGGCATATATCTTAAACTGAGTACCGTCTTGAGTCTGGGCAGGCTTGTCCTTGAACTTGTGCAAGGTGGCAAGATATTTCTGCTCCTGAAGGATTTTTTCTTCGTAGTCGGCAAGGGTCTTTTCGTCCGGGGAATCTATAACTTCTCCGTGGGTGCCGTCCACAATCATCATGGTTCCGTTCTGAACCAGATTCGTTATGTTTCCAAGGCCAACAACCGCAGGAATTCCGTAGCTCTTTGCAAGAATGGCCACATGGCTTGCAACCCCGCCTTCGGTAAGGGCAAGACCCGCAATCTTCCTCTTGCTAAGGATAACCGTGTCGCTGGTCTTCATTTCCTTTGCAACAATGATTGAACCGTCGGGAACGTCGTTTATGTTAAAGGGATGAAAGTCCAGCAGAATGTTCATAACCTTGCCGAAAACATCCTCTATGTCGTGGGAACGTTCAGCCAGGTAGTCGTTTCCGCTGCTCCTAAGCTTTTGCGCGTACTCCGCAGTCTTTTTTTGCAGAATGTATTCTATGTTGAAAAGTTCCGTCTCCAGAGCAGCCTTAAGTTCCTTTGTAAAAACAGGATCCGTAAGCATAAGCTGGTAAGTCTCAAAAATAACACGCTGAAGATCTTCCGAACCCAGAGACTTCTGGTGGCTTTCTATCTCTTCCTGAACATCTTCAACGGCATCTTCAAAACGTTTCCATTCTTCTGCCAGGTCTTCAGAGGAAATTTTGTTCTGGGGAATTACAAGTTCCTGGCTTTCGGGCAGTAAAAAAATTTTACCAATTCCAATGCCCCCGGCCGCGGAAATTCCAAGCATTACATTCATTATCTCTATAATACCAATAGTTCAATGAATAGTCAACGATAGGTTTTTTCTCTTTTTTCTGTGGCAGCTGCTTTTTTAACAAAAAATATATTTTAAGTTACATTCAAGGCATCTTTTAGGGGCTTTCCGGGGTTCCGCGGGTCCCTTCCCGCTCCATTGCCGGGGGCAACGGCTGCGCCGCCCCTCCAATCCCTGCCATGCCTTAATATGCTAAGACGTTTTAACAGTTCTCCAATTTGCTTTCTTGCAATTTTCTTCTATATATAAGATAATCATTTTTATGAAAACAGTTACAGTAGACGGTCAATCCTTAACCATAGAAAAAGTATGCCAAGTTGCCGAAGGAAAAGCCGGCATAGCACTTTCGGAAGAGAAATCATTTTGGGAAACCCTGCGAAAATCCCGCGAATTCCTTATGAGCTACATTGCAAAGGGCTTACCCACTTACGGCGTTACCACAGGATTCGGCGATTCCTGCGACGGACAGGTGAACCCGGAAAAAGCTGCCGCCCTGCAGCATTCAATCGTAAGCTACCACGGAATAGGTCTTGGACCAAAATTTGACAGGGAAACAGGACGCACAGTTGTTCTTTGCCGCCTAAACTCCAACGTAAAGGGAGGCCATTCTGCAATCAGGGAAGAGCTTGCCCTCATGATGGAAACCCTCTTAAACAAGGACATAATTCCCGTAATCCCTCAGCTGGGCTCTGTCGGTGCATCAGGAGACCTTACACCCCTAGCCTACCTGGGTGCAGTAATGTACGGAGAGCGGGACGTATACTACAAGGGCAAAATCGTTCCCACAATGCAGGCCTTTGAAGCAGAAGGCATAAAACCCCTTCCACTGGAGGCAAAAGAAGGCCTTGCCATTATGAACGGAACATCTGTAATGACGGCAGTTGCAGCCCTTGCATGGAAAAAGGCAGAGCGCCTTGCAAACCTTTCGGACTTTTTAACGGCAGCCGCATCGGAAATCCTTCAGGGAAAAGACGTGCCCTTCCGCGCAAAGGTCAGTTCAATAAAAAACCATCCGGGCCAGTGCGAAAGTGCAGCCTACATCTACAATATTGTAAAAGATGCAAAGCGGGTCTACAACTACGAAGAATTCCTTAACTCCATGAAGTCAATAGGCAACAAGGGCTACCGCAAGACCGAAAAAAAGATTCAGGACCGCTATTCAATACGCTGCGCACCCCAGATTAACGGCGTACTCCGCGACACCCTGCATTTTACCCACGACCTTATAGAGCAGGAACTAAATTCCGCAAACGACAACCCCCTTGTGGACATAGAAAGCCAGAGCCTTTTTAACACGGGCAATTTTTACGGCGGCCACATCTGCGCAAGCTGCGACTACCTCCGCATAGCCCTTGCAAACATAAGCGACCTTGCAGACAAGCAGGCAGAGCTTTTAATAGACGGCAAATTCAACGGCCTTACGCCAAACCTCATTCCCGTTACAAAAGAAGACGACCCACAGGCAGGCCTCCGCTTTGGCTTTAAGGCGGCACAGATTACAATGAGCGCCATCCGCGGGGAAATTCAGACATACGCAAGCCCGGTCAGCATAACAAGCGCACCAACAGAGGCACTTAACCAAGACAAGGTTTCCATGGGGACAATTTCCGCCCGCCACTTGGCAGAAGAAATAGAGCTTATTTTCCTTCAGTTTGCAGTACACGTGCTTGCCGTATGCCAGGCCATGGATATTGTAGGAAAAGACCAGTTCAGCCCCTTCCTGCAAAAGGTTTACGCAGAAGTAAGAAAGATTTCTTCCTTTGTAGAAGATGACCGCGCACTGGACAAGGAAGCGGAAGCACTTGCCATCTGGCTCAAGCAGACGGAACTGTTCGCCTAATGCCTGCCTACTAGCTATCGGGGTCAGCTCAAGGCCTTTAGGAGCAAAAGACTGTCCCTGGTGGCGGCAACATCGTGAACGCGGACCCAACTGGCACCTTTTTGAACCGCAATCATGTCCGCAGCAAGGGTTCCCCAGAGACGCTCATCTTCCTTACGGCCTGTAATTGCACCAATGCAGGTCTTTCTGGAAAGTGCCATCATCACGGGGTATTTTCCAGCACAAAGCCTGCCGCAGTTCTTTATGAGGGCAATGTTGGCTTGCAAATCTTTACCAAAGCCAATTCCCGGGTCAACAATTATTTTTTCTTTTGCAATACCGGCACTCTCCGCAAAGCCTGCCCTCTCCTGCAAAAAAGAGTCCACTTCTAAAAAGACATCTTCATAACCGCCGTTATTCTGCATTGTGGAAGGAATGCCCCTTTTGTGCATAAGTATTACAGGCAGTTTCTTTTGCGAACAAAATTCAGCAAGAGAAGGCTGGTCCAGCAAGGCCGAAACATCGTTCAGAATGTCCGCCCCCTCGTCAAAAGCGGCTTTCATTACGCCAAGCTTTCTTGTATCCACGGAGATGGGAATATTGCTTGTCTTTCGGATTTGCCTTATAAGCGGAACAACGCGGTTAATCTCTTCTTCTTCGCTAACATAAGAAGAGCCTGGCCTTGTGCTTTCACCGCCAATGTCAAGGACATCCGCCCCCTCGTCTATAAGCTGAAGGGCACGGTCAATTCCGCCACGACTGGAAGCATAAAAGCTGTCTGGAGTAGCATTTACAATTCCCATGATAAAAGCGGGAAGGTCCGTACCAATTTCACGATTTGCCAAATCAAATTTTAAATTCATATTTTTTATCCATCAAGGGAGTTCCCTTGAACCCCGGACTTGGAGGGGAGGGACCCGCTCAGAGTCCGAAGCCCGCAGTTCCCTCCCCTCCAAACCACCCCTCCTTTTAGGGCACGGCTTAGGGGAGCACCCCTAAGAACCCCCAAATCCTGAGGAAAATTTTTATGGACTAGTTTGAACCTTCGTTGCAAAGACTCAAAATTTTTGGTTCAACTCTATCTTATTCCATACCAATAGTTGCTTATAAAAAGACCGCTCCCTGAGCTTGTCGAAGGGGCGGTCTTTTGTTAAAAATCAGCTTAGGGCAACTTAAACCTTAAAGAGGTCAATCTGGTTACCGATTTTGTTGATTGAATTCTGTACGTTCTGGGAAATGTCGTT
>JAFXWC010000065.1 GCA_017534445.1 Treponema sp. | reverse complement strand
GAACGATTGCGCATGCCTTTTCTTCTGCCTGCTGTCCAAAAGCTTCTATTTCCTTGCAGTCAAGGCTCATGGCACCAAATGCAGTGCGGCTTACGAGAAGGTTAGTTTTTCCGAGCGTAATGAATTCCATAAGTACCTATTTCAAGGGGAGGGAAAACCCCCTACTCCGAAGCGAGGGTTTTCCCTCCCCTTAGACCCCTCCCTTTCCCGGCACGGTTTAGGGGTTTCACCCCTAAAAACCCCAATTTTAAATGTGTCGAGCATGGGGTAAAGATAAAGAAAAAGCCGGGACATATCCAATAAGATTAAAAATTGTCGCTTTCGGACTTTGCTATAAAACCTATGACAACTTGTTCTTATTAGATAGTCTCCGTCTTACATTTAATTCGTTTCTAAACGGCTTAGCGGACTACCGGCTTGTAGTTTGCGATTGCGTTGTGGATAAAGCCGCGGAGCTCTGTGATTTTTACGCGCTCCTGCTTCATGCTGTCGCGGAAACGCAAAGTGACTGTGCCAAAGTCTGGGTTTGGAGAACCGTCTTCTTTTGTCTCGTGGATTGTTTCGTAGTCAACAGTGATGCAGTAAGGGGTTCCAACTTCGTCCTGGCGGCGGTAGCGCTTTCCAACAGTTCCGCTCTGGTCGTAGTCTGTAACAAAGTCTTCCTTGAGCATGGTGCGGATTTCCTGTGCCTTTTCTGCAAGTCCGTCCTTCTTCATAAGAGGAAGAACTGCAACCGTGATAGGGGCTAAGCGCGGGTGAAGGTGAAGAACCGTGCGGTAGTCTTCCTTTCCGTCTGTGCCAACATTCTGCTCTTCGTAGGCTTCGCAGAGGAAGGCGAGGAAGTTGCGGTTAAGACCGGCGGATGTTTCTATAACGTAAGGAGTATAGCTCTTGTTGCCGTCTTCCTGGTCAATGTAGTTCATGTCCTTGCCGCTAGTCTTTGTGTGCTGTGAAAGGTCAAAGTCAGTGCGGTTGTGGATGCCTTCAATTTCTTCAAAGCCAATGGGGAAGTTGTACTGGATGTCGTAAGCGTCCTTTGCGTAGTGGGCAAGCTTGTCGTGGTGGTGCCACTGCAGGTTCTTTTCTGCAATGCCGTACTTAAGGTAGAAGGCCCAGCGGTACTTGCGCCATTCTTCAAAGATGCCGTCGTCTGTTCCTGGCTTGCAGAAGTATTCCATTTCCATCTGCTCAAATTCGCATGTGCGGAAGATAAAGTTCTTAAAGATGATTTCGTTGCGGAAGGACTTTCCAACCTGTGCAACTCCGAACGGAATCTTCATGCGGTTTGACTGGACGATGTTCTTAAAGTCTGTAAAGATACCCTGGCATGTTTCCGGGCGAAGGTAGATAAGGTGTGAGTCGTCTGCAACCGGTCCCTGGTATGTCTTGAACATAAGGTTGAATTCGCGGACGGCTGTATACTTGCGGTTTTTGCTGCCGCAGGTTGGGCAGTTGATGTTTGCGTCTATAAAAGCCTTCATTTCTTCGTGGCTCATTGTGTCTACAGGCTTTCCGGGGTTTGTTTCCGGGTGTGAAGAAACAAAATCTTCTATTAACTGGTCTGCGCGGAACCTTGCCTTGCATTCTGTACAGTCAATCATTGGGTCTGAAAAGTGGGCAACGTGGCCCGAAGCTTCCCATGTCTTGTGGTGCTGGAAAATTGCGCTGTCAAGACCAACAACGTCGTCGCGCAGCTGGATCATGTAGTGCCACCATTCGTTCTGTATGTTGCGCTTAAAGTCTACGCCGAGCGGACCGTAATCCCAAGCGCCGGCCTGTCCGCCGTAAATCTCTGAGGCCTGGTAAACAAAGCCACGTCTCTTGCAAAGACTAATAATCTTGTCCAATGTGCATGAATGGTCAACCTTTTTTTCTGCCATAAATAAAAACTCCTTTGCCGGCACCGGATTGTACCGGGCATTGTATTGGAGTACCATCTTAGCATAAAAACCGACTCGGGGCAAGGCATGGACTTTGCATGGACAAGGGGGGAAGTCTCCCCCTCGGCTTGCCGCCCAGAAAATGAACGCACCTCTGGACAAAGTAATGGAAAAGCTTGGCCTGCCCTATAAGGCGGATAACTTAAGCTGAAAATTCTTTTTTGAAATAAGTGTTTGCTAAGAAGGCTGTTTGGGGTGGGGGCACGGCAGGGATTGGAGGGGCGGCGCAGCCGTTGCGGTAGCAATGGAGCGGGAAGGGACCCGCGGAACCCCGGAAAGCCCGTAAAAAATGGCCTCCTTGCCATTTTTTACTTACAGGTTTTCTGACGAAAACCTGCAAATTTTTCCGCAAACATTTGACGCGCCCTCCATGGCGCTCCTTGTTTTACATTAAAAAATGGTAAGATGTTCTTTGGGGACGCAAGTGTTCTGCAGGAAAAAGTGCCGCAAGAAGAAAATGAGGAGTATGAAGAATTAATACTTCTTTTGCTTACTGCTTGCCGACTTTTTGCAGGGCGGCTATAACGTCGTCTGCTTCCTTTTTGTTCATGACGCGCACAATCTTTGTGTCCGTGTCGTTTGTCTGGGCAGTAAAGGGGTTTCCGTCAGCATCTTTTTTGCCTATAATCTGGACAATCGGATTCTTTGGGTTGTCTGGGGCAACGTCTATAACCTGGGCAATCTTTCCGTTTGAAAGGTAGACGAATGCGCCTATGGGGTAGATTGAAAGGCTGTAGAGAAGGGCTTTAAGAACCGTGTCGTCATACTGGTGATGGGGGTTCTTGAGCATTTCTATCATTGCATCATAGGTTGTTCGGGCTTCCTTAAAGTGCCGCGGTGCAGTTATTGCTTCGAATGAACATGCAACGGCTATAATCTTTGCGTAGAGGGAAATGTTGTTTCCCTTTATGCGCCTTGGGTAACCGCTTCCGTCTTCGCGCTCGTGGTGGTCTAGGATTCCGAGCAGAATGTTGAGCGGGAAGTTCATGTCTTTGAGTATGTTGTAGCTGATAATTGGGTGCGTAAGAATCTGGTTGCGTTCTGCCGGCGTAAGGGATGTGTCCTTCATGTAAAGGTTGGGGGAGAGGCGCAGCATTCCAATTTCGTGCAGTACGCTTGCAACTCCAAGTTCTATTAGCTTTGGCTGTGGCATGCGGAGCTGGAGTCCTATTGTAATGGCAAGGACGGTTGAGCGCATTGAATGGCTTACGAGGAAGTTCTTGTTGCGCAGCTGCAGGCTTGGTATTATGCGGAGAACGTAGCGGCGGTTTTCCGTTATAAAGGCACACAGTTCCTTTACGGTCTCGTTGAGTTCCTGCATGTTGATTTTTTTCTGCGTTACGTATGTCGTAAAAATAGTTTCTATGTATTTTAGGTATTTGTCGTAGATTTCCTGGACTATTTCCATGCGGGTCTTGTCGCTCTTGGTTTCGTTGCGGGCTTCTTCAAGTGCCTTGTGGAATTCGGGGTTTGCTTCTTTTGTTTCTTCTACTTCTTTTATTTCTTCCGCATCTTCAGCGATGATCTTTACTTCTTCTGTCTTGGAAAGGATTTCCTTTGCCTTTTGGTTGTTAAGGTCGGGCTTTTCGGCTTGAACTCCCTGCTCTTTTGCGGTGTCAGCCTTGTTTTCCTTGCCTTCGCTGGACAGTTCGTCAAAATTCCATTCCTTTAATGCATTGATTGTTCCCAGAGTTATGGGGCAACCGGAAGGAGAGATGAGAAACTGCGGATCCAGGTATACGTCTGCCGTAAAGACAGTATTGGGTCGAATCTGCGAAACTTTAAAATTGTCCATAGCAAACCTCAATTCTGATTATCGGCAAAAAAGAAAAAATGTTTAATCTGCAAGAATTTGTTTGCGCCGGGGGAGAAGTGCCTGTAAAAAAAAAGCCGGAATCGTTAAGCATGTCGGATTCCGGTTTTTAATGAAAGATTTGGATACTGTGCTTATTTTCCGGCAGCCGTCTGGATGTCTGATGACCCGTCCGCCAGAAACTTATTTGTCAAGCACAATTATAATATCGGAGAGGCTCTGTAAAACTTGAATGAATTTCTGTTTTTTTTGACTTTTTTTGAGAATTATTTTTTCTGCTTTTCTAGTGTTTTTTTTGAGATTTTGGAGTATAATGTGAGCGTGGCTTATAACATTCAGTTTCAGATTGCAGGTTTTATAGTTATTTTTCTCCTTACCGTAATCTTTTTTTCCAAAAAGAGGTGGAAGAGCGTTCAGAACACAATCTACCGGGTGCTGCTTTTCGTAACGCTTTTTGAGCTTGCCTTTGACATTGTAAGCGTGATTACCATTTGCAACAGGAACAAATTTCCTCGCCTGAACGAATTCTTTTCCGTGGGATACATAGTTCTGATGATTTCCTATATCTACACGGTGGATCTTTACACGATTTCCAATACCTTCTACGCCGGAATGACCAAAATCAGGCGCAAGGTGAAATTTGCCGAGATAGGGGTAATAACCCTTGCCTTTCTAGCATCCCTTGTGGTGATTCTTTCCAATGACGTTCTGTATGGCGGAGAGGCACCTTTCATCTATTCATACGGAATTCCAAGCGACACCGTCTATAAATTTTCAACGGTTTCCGTAATTTTCGTAGTGATAATGCTTCTTGTCAACGTGCGCCACATTCCCGTCCGCAGGCAGCTTTCCATATATTCCTTCTGCATTATGGAAGGAATCGTTGCCCTTGTGCAGATGTACAACAAGCAGCTTCTGATTGTGGGCTTTGGGTCGGCAATTGCGGTTATGCTCATGTACTTTACGCTGGAAAACCCTGACATGAAAATCATAGCCCAGCTGGATGCCGCAAACAGGCGCTCGCGGGAACTTTTGCTGAACATTCTGCCTGTGGAGATAGCGGACCGTCTTACCGAGGAGCCTTCTACCTTTACCCAGAAATTTGACGACGTTACGATTATGTTCCTTGACATAGTGGATTTTTCCGGCCTTTCAAACCGGATTGGGGCTGTAAAGACCGTAAAGCTTTTGAACACCCTCTTTTCGCGCATAGACGACCTTCTTTGCGGATACTCAATAGAAAAGATAAAGACTATAGGCGACTCTTACATGACCGCAGCCGGTGTTCCTGAGCCCTATGCAGACAATTGCAAGGAGACCGTTGATTTTGCCAAGGACATATTGCGCACTCTCGAAGCCTTTAACCAGGAATTTGAAACAGACCTTAAAATTCGCATAGGAATAAACTGCGGTTCTGTTGTAGCTGGAATCATAGGAAAGAGAAAGTTCATCTACGACCTGTGGGGTGCTAGCGTTAATCTTGCCTCCCGCATGGAAAGCTACGGAGAAGCCAACCGTATAGATGTATCTCCCCTGGTAATGGAAAAGCTTAAGGACAACCCCAACTACACCTTTGAGCCAAGGCCCGAGCTTGAGATAAAGGGTTTTGGCCGTGTACAGACTTATTTCGTAAGCTAAGGCTTAAGACAGCCAAGGTATTCGCCTACAGCCTTCTGAAGTTCGCTGTAGATTAGGCGCGAATAGTAGATAGGCTTTAGCATGGCGTCATTCATTGCGGAAGAGGGAAGTTCCTTTGCTTTAGCCGCTAGCTGCCTTTCTGTTGGAAAAACAAGGGCTGCCGCATCCTTTCCCGCTGAATTCAATATTTGTGAGTCTATTTCCGAAAGCTTTGCATTCACCTCGTGCACCTTTGTCCTGTTCAGAATTGCGCTCTGGCAAAGGTTCAGGCCTTTTTTGGAAAGGGACATAAGGTTTTCAAGGCTTTCCCTGAATTCATCAAGTACGCTTTCAAAGGAAGGCACTCCTTTTTTCCTGTCATCATCTTTCTGCTCAAGGGAATTTTTTTCTGCCTGCTCAAAGAAGCGTCGCTTTGCTTCCATAAGTTCCTCTTTTTTTGCAGAAGAAGCGGCAAGAACTTCCTCCGGGGAAGCAATGCCTATGTTTGGAATCGCAAGGCTCTGGGGGGTTAGGGTGTATGTGTTCTGTCCGTCCTTTAGGGCAGTTGCGCAGTTGCTTTCAAACCACCATGCAAAAAGGGACATGCGCTTGTCCGTAAGTATGGTATTTCCCCTGTAATCCTTTGCAAGTGAAGGTGCCGCACCCAAAAGGGATGCCACGCCGTCTGTTTCGGCAGTGTGGGTGTGGGTGGAAGTCCTGTGCGCCCTTTCTTCAAACTGGGAGCCCCTTATGTGGGTCTGCTTGCCCGGAAATCCCAAGTCCATGCCCGCAAGATAGATTTTCCGTGTTCCGCAAGTACGCGCAAAGTCCCAGGCGGTAGTCGCAACGCTTCCTCCTGCACCAAGCTTTCCCTTTTGGCCAAGGCGCTTTTCAAAGTACTGCCCGATTGGAAAAAGAGAGGAGCACATGACGGTTTCCCTGCACTCAAAGCGGAAGACTGAAGGGTAGGCTGCGCTTTCCGTAATCAGGACCGATGATGGGGCTTTTAGGAATTCAAGATGCCTTGCGCAGACATACTGGGGGTCTACAAGAACTATAAAGTCGGGCTCCACACCGGCCTTGAGCACTGCATGAAGGGCTGAATCTACGCAAACAAGCACGCAGGTTTCTTTTAGGGCTGGCAAGTGTGGCAAAAGCGTCTGCAAGGATGGGCCTGCCGCAAGTATTACAAAAGGAAGCTCTGTCGCCTTTCCCCCAAGCTGCAAGAGTGTGCTTCTGTATTTTTTTACTCCGTCGCATTTGGAAAGGTAGGGAAGGTTTGCAAGGCTGTTTTTCATCCACAGGCGTGAAAATTTCTCCAGGGTGTTGGTGTTTATTTCATCTTTCTGAAGGCTTCTTTTGAAGAGCTCAAGGAATTCCTCTGCAAAAGGGCTGTCGTGTGCGGTATGGGCCTTGGAAGAGAATATTTTTACCCGTTCGGCCTTGTAGTTTGCAAGTACGGAAATTGCGGTTTGGGGATCTGCCTTTGTAACGAAAATAAGCTTTGGATGGGAAAAGACCTTGCTAAAGTCAATGGTGTTCATTGCTGCAAAAAGAAAAAGCGGGTCCTTTTCTATAAGGATTAGCGGTGTTGAAGGGTTTGCCTCTGCAAAAGCAAGCGGGCCGTATCCAAGTCCAAATCCAAGGAAAACCGCCGCCTCAAAGTCCTTGCTGCTAAAGTCATGGACAAGCTGTTCTGCCTCACGCTCCGGGTTGTATTTTGAATGGAGGGGCAGGGCCTGTGCTGACTCCGCCTTGTAAATGGCAGTAGGGCTTCCGTTTTTTGCCTCAATGATTTCAAGTGGAAGGGGGAATTTTCCAGCCTCAATCTCCCCCTCAAAAAAAGCTATGTCCTCCGAAAGAAGGTCTCTTAGCGCGGGAAAACGTTTTTCAAAGAGGGCAAGGTTAGTATTCCAGATTGAGTTCAATTGTCATGTTCTCCGTAACTGCTGTTCCCGGTGCAGGAGACTGGCTTACAACCCAGCCTTCGCCGTTTATCTGGAAATTCAAGTCCTTTCTGCCGTCAACTATTGGCACAAGGTCTCTTTTCGGCCTTCCGGTAAAGTCGGGCACTGTCTTTCCAATTTGAATGGGCTGGTTTTCCTTTATGGAGACGACTCCCGAATGTTCAAGACTAGCCGCACTTTCACGCGGTTGTCCAAGATAGTCAATTATTTCGTTGGCCGCACTTCTGATTACAGGAGCCGCAATGCGTCCGCCAAGGTTTTCGCCCTGGGCCTTTTCTATTACGATGTAAACGACAATCTGGGGGTCTTCAACAGGGAAAATACCCATGCAGCTTGAGATGTACTGGTTTTCAAGAAGACGTCCGTTCTCAAAAATCTGTGCGGTACCAGTCTTTGTTCCTATTGAAACGTCCTTTAGGGCAGCCCTGTGTCCTGTTCCCGACTGGGTTACCTTCTGCATACAGCTGATTATGAAGTCTGCGCTTGAGCTTTTAAGCACCCGTGTCTTGTACTCAGGGGTGTGGACGTATTCATCGTTGCCGTCCTTGTCCGTAATGCGCTTGATAAAGGTAAGCTTGGGAGGAATTCCGTGGTTTGCTATTGCAACCGAAGCCTGGAGCATCTGCAGTGCCGAAACGGAAATTTCCTGGCCAATAGAGATGGTTGCCTTGGTTCTTGCCGACCACGATTTGTCCGAAGGTGACTTTAGTATGCCTTTTGTCTCGCCCGGAAGCTCAACGCCTGTACGCTCTCCAAAGCCGAATTTCTTTAGGTAGGAGACGAATTCCTCGTTTCCCATGGTTTCGCTCATCTGGGCAAATGCATCGTTGCAGGAATACTCAAGGGCCTCGCGGATTGTTCCCCAGCCGTGGGGGTGGGGGTCGTGGCATTCAATCTTGATTGTCTCGCCAAGGTTGGTTGTGCGCATGTAGCTGCCGGTTGTATGGATGAGCGTGTTGGGGCCTACGTGGCCTGAGTCAACGTAAGCCGATGCCGTGAAAATCTTAAAGACGCTTCCCGGTTCGTATGCATTGATTGCCGCCCTGTCCCTCTTTTCTTCGGAAGATGCCATTGTGTATTCGTTAAGGTTTACGGACGGTAGGTTTATGTAGGAAATGATTTCGCCCGTCTTTGATTCAGCCGCAAGAAGGATAAGGCTTGCCGCCTGGGTGGAATTCATGGTGTCCTTGGCAATTTTCTCCAGCTTGTACTGAAGGTTTGCATCAATCGTAAGGAAGACGTTCTTTCCGTGGATTACGTCCCCGCTTTCCACAATGCCGTTTTCGGGGCTAAGAAGGTGCTGCTCGGAGAATTCAATACCGCCAAGCCCCTTTCCAGAGTCACCCATAAAGCCAATCAGCGTGCTTGCAAGGTCGTTCATTGGGTATACGCGGCCTGGAATCCTGTCAAAGCGGCAGAAATTCATAAAGCCGTGGTCTTCTATCATCTTGTAAAGCTCGTCGCGCTGGGCCTGGGAAATCTTTTTCTTTATGTACAAAAAGCTTCCCTTTGGATTCTTGTAGATTTTTTCCGCAATCTCTTCCTGGGTCATGTTCAAAAGAGGAGCTGCAAGGGCAGAAAAACCGTCAATGTCCTCTATAAGCTTTGGCGTTACAACAAAATGGTAGAAATTCGTAACAACCGCAAGAGGCCTTCCGTTCCTGTCCACAATGGAACCGCGCTCAATGGTCGGCATGGAAGCCGTAAGAACCGGTTCCGGCTGCTTAGCAAGAGAAGCGAACCTTGACAATATGTAAAAAATAACCAGGACACAAGGAATTAAGACAATCCAAAGCCTTGGCTTTCTGTAAAAAGTGTTCATTTTGAAAACACCCTGCCTAAAACATTTTCTTCGCTGACAAAACCGTAGTTGCGGGAGTCAATGGAAACCTCCGCATTGTCGCCTATGGCAAGCACCATCCCCTGGGGAACGGCTTTTATGTCCTGCATAACGGAGAACTGAGCCGGTGAAAGCGGGTACTGCTTGTCTCCTACAATAAGATTATATCCAGAATCGCTTGAATATTCCAGAGGCGTATTTTCTGCCGCAGCACAGCGTTTTACAACTAAGTTGTTGTCATACATATAAATAATAACATCACCCTGCTTTACCTTGCCCCATTTAAAAAGAAGCGAGTCCCCAAACGGCTTAACAAGGCCGTAGCAAAGCTTGTTTACGGGAACAAGGTCCCCGCTGTTAATTGTCGGCTCCATGGAAGCTCCGCTTACATGAAGTATGTCTATTACAAAAAATTTTAGTATAAGCCCCAGGACAAGGCCCGCCAAGATGAATTTGAAAACAGAGCCCTTTTTTGCCCCTGAGTCCTTCGCAATACTTGAGTTTTCCATTTAGCTATTATTCTAATATGGAAGGAAAATAATGTCGATACTAAATTTATGGAAATTATAAACTATTCTGGAACAAAAATTTCAGCCATAAATACAAATTTCACCTTCAGGCCAAGGGAAAATTCATTAGGCAACCTTTTTAGCGAACTTTGGGAAAGACTTTGCGACTTTTCCGCCAGGGATGCCTTTAAGAGGGCGGTAGGCTCCTACAGGTTTTCCGCCAGAAGCCTGGGCGCCGTACTCAAGGCCTCTTCCGCCGCCTGTGTCAAAGCCCTGCCACGCGCACTTTTGCTTTCACTTTGCGTCGCAACCCCTATTTTTGCAATAAAATACCTTTCCTACAGGGAAAACAACCACTGCAACATAGAACTAAAGACCGCCTCTGCCGCAGAAATGGACTACCTTGACCTTGCCATGTCATCTTTTGCCCTCAACAACTCAACAAGCTTCGACGGAGAGGGAAACATAGTCTTCTTTGGAAGCGAAAGCGACCAGCTTGCATCAGACAAAAATGCTCAGGCAGAACAAACGGCTCAGACTGTTGCAGAAATGCCAACCTTCAAACAGATTGTATCCTTCAAGACCTACACTGTTCAGCCCGGCGATACAATCAGCTCCGTCTGCCAGAAATTCGGCCTAAAGAACATTTCAACCCTTATCGCGGTAAACAACATAAGCAACGTACGCTCCCTCCGTTCAGGCCAGAAGCTCACCGTACCGTCACTGGACGGACTCAACTATTGCGTAGCTTCGGGAGACACAATCGAAGGCCTTAGCGCAAAGTACAAGGTAAGCGTAGAAGACCTGCTGGACGTTAACGACCTTTCGTCATCAGTCCTGCAGAAGGGGCAGAAACTCTTCATCCCCGGCGCAAAAATGGACAGCGACTCCCTCCTTCGCGCAATGGGAGAAATCTTCGTCTATCCAATTTCCGCAAAATGGCGCCTCACATCACGCTTTGGCAACCGCCCCGACCCCTTTACCGGCATAAGGCAGAACCACACCGGAATAGACATGGCTTGTCCTACAGGCACACCAATAAAGGCTGCAAAAAGCGGCAAGGTAAGTTTTACCGGCTACTCAAACGTCTATGGAAAATACGTAATCGTAACCCATGCAGACGGCTACCAGACCCTGTACGGCCATATGAGCCGCATAACAACCAAAAAAGGCGACAGCGTAAACCAGGGAACCCAGCTGGGACTTGTAGGCAGCACGGGATACTCAACCGGCCCGCACCTGCATCTTTCCGTCTACAAAAACGGCAAGCTAATCGATCCGCTTTCCGTGTTAAAATAGCTTTGGCTGGAGGGGAATAAAAATGAAGGAATTCAACATTTACAGTCTCAAAAATTTTTTTTCTTTTTCTGGACCATACTTTATATGTAAACCCGCTTTCCAGGGTTCCGGGGGGCCCAACCCCCTCCATTGCCAAGGTTCGGCCCTTCGACTGCGCTCAGGGACCTCATCCTTGGCAACGGCTACGCCGCCCTTCCAATCGGGGGTAGGCTTGGAGCTGCTAAAGCGGATAAAAAAATTTGCTAAGCTTTGCCTTTTTTCTTTGCTTTCTCTTTCACCGGCATTTCTTTTTGCAAAAGTTCAGTTTGAAGACTTGGACATAAACTCAAATTCAGAGCTTCTTTTTACTGCGGAACAGGACCTTCCCGGTACCTTTCCCTACAAGAGCCTCTTCCTTGCCCGGCTGGACGGAAGTTCTGCAAAACCAAGGCTCCTTACCTGCTTTCCCGAACAAATGGAGCTTCTTGACGGCGGAAAAAAACTTCAGGTTCGTAACCGCTACGGAAGCGCAGTCTACAACCTTCTAACGCAGTCACTCAATTGGGTTTCAAAAGCCGACGGATTTCCTGTTGAATACTCACGCACAGGAATTCAGGAGGCAAGCCCGGACGGAAAATGGATTTGCTCTGTCCGCCAGACAGGAAACGCACAGGGTACTCTCGTACTTGAGTCCGCAACAGACAGAAAGAACGTGGTCCTCTGTACAAATACCCAGATATGCTACGACAAGATAAAGGTAAAGTGGTCACCAGATTCATCTGCAGTGCTTTACGAAAAAAACGGAAGCGTCTACTTTGCAAAGCCGGAGACCCTTTTCTCTGGAATATCCTTCCCTGATTCCTTCTATAAAATAGGAAGTGGAACAATCAACAGTGTAGAATGGACTCCACGGGGAGACATAATTTATGTAAACGGAGACATAGTCTACCTTATTCAAAGCACGGAGCTTTTTACCCGCGTTTTGTATTCAAAGCTTTTGGGTAGCGGACGCATTACGGGGCGTCTTCCGCTTAGGTTCAACCCCGAATCTGACTATTTCAGTGCCTGCGACGATGCGCTTCAGCTTGCGGTTTGCTGCGGAGAAAAAACAGTCTACTGGTACCAGGCCGATCTTTCCAAAGAAGAGTCCGAGCGCAAGAACCCCAAGCCTGAAGGCTGCCGCTTTTACAAGAACATAGGCTGCTATCCCCTTACTCAGACAGACGGAATAGTAATCCGCTCACAAATTTTCTGGACTGGTGAATCGTCAAAGAAGCCGGTTCTTTGGCTTGACCTTATTGAATACGGTTCATGCTCCAAAAAGAGCCTTGCTTACGTCTTGGGGTCAAAGCCCCTGCTTGCGGTCCAGACTTCATTCAACACAAGGCCCCGCCTTTCCCCAGACGGAAAGCATATTGCCTTTAGCTCAAAAGACACGCTCTTTGTTTACAGCACCCTTACCTGGAAACAGGAAGCCGCGCTAAAGGGAGAAGAGGTAGTCTCCTTTGTATGGAGCGGTTCGTCTGCAATCTTTGTTGGAGGGGAGTCAACCGTACGCCTTTGGGATGTGGCTACAAACGAATACATCTTCCTCTTCTTGTCTTCCGTAGAAAGGGCAAATTGGGATGCTGGCCGCATTTTTGCCTTTACCAAAAAAGATTCTTTCGGAAAAGAAAATGTTTTCTCATTTGATTCTGCCACAGAAAACTGGAACCATGTTCAGAAGGGGCAGAAGACGGATCTGCGGGCAAGCCTTACAAACGGCTACTACAGGGTCTATCTTGGCAAGGGACGCAATGACTTTTACAGCAATGCAATCTTTATCCGCTCCCTTTCTCTTCCGGTAAAGACATATCCTCTTTTTGCAGAGTCACAGGAAGCCCTGTCCAATAAAAAACAGGTGGCCCTTATATTCGATGCACAGGACAATGCGGAAGGTCTTGCCCAGGTTCTTTCCGTACTTAAAGAATTTAATGTTAGCGCAACCTTCTTTGTTAACGGTGAATTCATAAGGCGCTATCCTTTGGAAACAAAGCAGATTGCCCTTAGCGGTTTTGAGTGTGCTTCTTCATTCTACTGCAATGCAGATTTGCTTGACGACGCTTTTACCATCGATGCAGATTTTATAAAGCGTGGTCTTGGCCGCAACGAGGATGAATTCTATGCCGCAACAGGAAAAGAGCTTTCTCCTCTTTGGCACGCCCCCTTCTATTCTGTTGATGAAAAAATGCTAAAGGCAGGAAGTGCAGCCGGCTATTCTTACGTGGACGCTTACACAGCTATTTCTGACAGGGTAACAATAGAAGACTCAATTCTTTATGGAAAGCCCTACAAAAATGCCTCCCAGATAATTGACGAGCTTGCATCTTCTCTTACGGACGGCATGGTAATTCCGGTAAATGTTGGTGCCCTTCCGTCTGGAAGCCGTGGCGACTACCTCTACCAAAAACTTGGAATCCTAATCTCTGCAATTCTTAACAAAGGCTATTCCATAGTAGATGCAGGCACCCTGGTACTAACAGAAATGGAAGAAGACTCCGGCATGTAGTGGTGCAACCTGTCACCCTGAATCAGAAACCGTCACCCTGAACTTGTTTCAGGGTCTGTCCCACCAACTCGTGCCGCTTTCCGGTCATCCTACATCCGCTTAAGAATCTCTGCCACTACAGAATCAAAGAAGCTTCCGCTGCCAACGCTTCTGTCTGCTACAAGTGGAACCGTATACAAAATGTTATCTCCGCTTGTATAGGCCAGAAGCCCGTATTGCTTGCCGCATTCAACTGAATCAAAAATATACTCAGGCACTTTCTTTGTTACGTTAAGCTTTGATCCCTTTGGCGCTGTAAAATTCAGCGGGAATGCAGGAACAAGATTTACGCTTTTTTGGCAGCATCCCGCAAGTGGAACTGATACAACTTGGCTTACCTCGCTCTTAAAGTCCGAATAAGATGCAAAGGCATATTCAATAATAACCGTGTTGTCTGCCACCCGCCACTTGTTGCCTTCTGCTGTGCTTGTTCCAGGGCCTCCCATCGTAACGGACAAAAATCTTGTTCCGTTTCTTTCTGCCGTAACCGCAATGTTGTAGCCGCTTTCGTTTATAAAGCCAGTCTTTAATCCGTCGCAGCCTTCAAGCACACCCAAGAGCTTGTTTGTGTTTTCCTGCTCAACAGAAAATTTTTCTCCGTCAAGGGAGCGCCTTTTTTCTTCGTCACTGAAATTTTTTTCCAGCGGATAAATTATTTTTTTCTGCGAGTGGAATTTTGCAAGTGTCTCTGGAAAGGTGTTTATGTAATGCCGTGCAAACTTTGCAAACTCTCGGGCTGTGGTAACGTTTTCTTCGCTGTAGCCTGATGATTCCACAAAATGGGTCTTGGTAAGGCCAACTTCTTTTACAGCCTCATTCATCTTCTTTACAAATTCATCCATGCTTCCCGAAACAAATTCTGCCGCCGCAATAGAGGCATCGTTGCCGCTTGCAACCGCAATGCCAAGCAAAAGCTCTTCAAGCGTTACGTGTTCACCCCGTCCAAGACACATGCGTGATGCGTCCAGTGGAAGGTTTTGCGCAAGTGCCTTTTCTGGAAGTGGAACTTCGCTTTGCAAAGAAATGTTTTTCTTTTTGCATTCGTTAAGAACAACATACATTTCCACAATCTTTGTAAGCGATGCGGGTGGAATTTCTTGGTCCGCATTTTTTTCATAGAGTATGCTGCCGGTAAGGGTGTCCACAAGGATTGCACTCTTTGCCTTTACGTCAAGAAAGGGGGCCTGCGCCGGGTATGGAAGTGGCCTTAGGGAAAGGGCATCCCTTTCTTTAGTATAGGTTGAATCAAGTACGGTTTCAAGAAAGCTTTTTTCCTGAGCCGTAAGAGCTTCTGGGTGTGGCGCATTTTTTACGTTGCGTGCGCTAACGTATGCCGTGGTAAGAAAGGCCAGTACAACTGCCAGTGCAATATCAAATATAAGGAAAGAAATCTTTAGTATCTTTACCGTTGAGGCTTTTTTTTCTGCTTTCATTTTTAGTTCCTGTTAAATCCTTGAGCCTAAGTTTCTAAGATACATGTCCGCCACCGTAAGTGCCGCCATGGCTTCTGCAACGGGGACAATGCGTGGGCAAAGGCAAACGTCGTGCCTTCCTTCAATAAGGATTGAAGTGTCGTTGAACTGAGTGTCCACTGTCTTTTGCTCAATAAAAATACTGGGTACGGGTTTTACCGCAATGCGAAAAACAATGTCGTCTCCCCGGCTCATTCCGCCAAGTATTCCGCCGGCATTGTTTGTTAAAAACTGAATCTTTCCAAGGGATGCGCTCATGTTGTCGTTGTCTTCTTTTCCCGTAGTGTCTGCCGCTTCAAAGCCAAGCCCAAATTCAATTCCTTTTACAGCACCAATAGAAAGCATGGCTTTTGCAAGTTCAGCATCCAGTTTGTCAAAGACAGGTTCACCAAGCCCTGCTGGAACTCCATGAATTACGCATTCAATTATTCCACCGCAGGAATTTCCCTCTTTGCGGAAGGCTGCTATTCTTTCTTCCATCTTTGCAGCTGCTTCTGCGTCTGGTGCACGCAGGGAATTTCTTTCTATTTCATCCAAGTTGAATTTTGTGCATTCAATTCCTGCCGCCTTTTTTGTGTAGGCCTTTACGCTGATTCCCTTTTGGCTAAGGAACATTTTTGCAACTGCTCCAGCCGCAACCCTTGCCGCAGTTTCCCTGCCGCTTGAACGTCCGCCGCCCCTGTAGTCACGGAAGCCGTATTTTGCAAAGTAGGTCCAGTCTGCATGCCCCGGACGGAACTTGTCTTTTATCTTGCTGTAGTCTTTGGAAATTTGGCTTGTGTTTTGAATTACGATTGCAATCGGTGTTCCTTCTGTTTTACCTTCAAAGACACCGCTTAAAACTTCCGCCTTGTCATCTTCGCTTCTTGCCGTAACCGATGCGTTGAAAATTTCTTTTCCGCTTGAATCCTTTTGTCTTGCACCCGGCTTTCTTCTGTTCATCTCGCTCTGCAAAAAATCAGCGTCAAATTCAATGCCAGCCGGGCAGCCGTCTACAATGCATCCCAGTCCAACTCCATGGCTCTCTCCAAAAGTCGTTACCCTAAAAATTTCCCCAAATGTATTACCAGACATAATTTCTTCCTTAAATTCTTATCCTTATTTTAATGGAAATGCAGTTACTTTTCAATGTGTACTTGCAGTCATAGAAATCAGTTTTTACGACACTTTTTATGCAAAGCAACAGGAAGTCAGTTTCGGGTGAAGCGGAAGTCAAAGCCGGCTGAAAACACGCATTGGAGCGGAACGAGCGTAGCGAGTTTAATTTCCTATTCCGCGACACCGCGGGTTTTCAGACGGATTTGACTGGGAGCTGCACCTGAAACTGACTTCCATGTTTGCGGTTGACACCTTGTGTTTCAGTCGGTAAAATTGCAATATGACTGGAATCGTAGATTATAATGCCGGAAACATAAAAAGTGTTGAGCGGGCTCTTGCATATTTAAAGGCTCCGTATGTCCTTTCAAAAAATCCCAAGGATTTGGAAAATGTAGACAGGATTATTTTTCCCGGTGTAGGCGAAGCGGCTTATGCCATGCAGCAGCTAAAGGAAAGTGGATTTGACTCTTTCCTAAAAGACTGGGTAAAAAGCAAAAAGAAGCTTCTTGGAATTTGTCTTGGTGCCCAGATAATTTTTGATGAATCAGAAGAAAGCAACACAAAATGCCTGGGGCTTGTTCCCGGGGTAATCCGCCACTTTGAAACCCTTTGGAAGGAGCGCGGTCCCAATGAAGATGAATGCAGGGAGTCTGCACTCTTGCACAATGCGCTAAAAGTTCCCCACATGGGTTGGAACGACGTAACCTTCTGCAACGGTGGCACGAAGCTCGTAGAAGGTGTTGCCGACAAGACAGATTTTTATTTTGTACATTCCTATGTAATTCAGCCTGACTCGCCCGAAGTTATAAAGGGATATGCCCACTACGGTACCATGGTTCCAGCAATCGTGGAACAGGACAATATTTCTGCCTGCCAGTTCCACCCGGAAAAATCAGGAAAACCGGGACTTGCCATTTTGCGCAATTATGTTTTGTCCGACTTGGCATCAGATTCAAAGGGAGGTGCCCAATGCTAAAAAAAAGAATAATCATCTGCCTTGACGTAAAAGATGGCCGTACTACAAAAGGCGTAAAATTCCAGAACAACATAGACATAGGCGATCCTGTAGACATGGCCGCTGAATACTATAGTCAGGGTGTAGACGAACTTGTTTTCTACGACATAATGGCAAGCGCAAGGGGAAGGGGCCCAATCCTTGACCTTATTTCCCGCGTGGCATCAAAAATATTCATCCCCTTCTGCGTTGGCGGTGGCATTGGAACTTTGGACGACATCCGTTCAACAATCCTTGCCGGTGCCGAAAAAGTTTCTTTGAATTCCCAGGCCGTAAAGCATCCTGAACTTATAAGCGAGGGCGCAAGAATTTTTGGAAAGCAGTGCATAGTTCTTGGCATGGACGTGCGGCGTGATCCTTCAAAGCCAAGCGGTTTTGGTACTACAATAAACGGTGGCCGCGTGGACACAGGGCTTGATGCACTTGAGTGGGCAAAGCGGGGCGTTGAACTTGGTGCCGGAGAAATAGTTTTGAATTCAATGGATGCGGACGGAACAAGAAACGGCTACGACATTGAGCTTACAAAACTGATTGCGGACAATGTTCCTGTTCCTGTAATTGCAAGCGGTGGCGGCGGAAAAGTTGAGCACTTGGAAAAAGTTCTTACGCAAGGAAATGCCGATGCTGCCCTTATTGCAAGCATGGTTCATTCAGGTGAATACACCGTGGGAAGCATAAAAACTGAATTGGACAAGAGCGGAGTTCCGGTAAGGCTTTAGAAATCTTGTCAGGCATTAGGCTTTTACATAAAGCCTTTTGCCAAAAGCCATTCTTTTAGTTCCTCGTTCCAGCGGTATTTTTTTAGGAATTTGTTATTTACCATTCCAAAGCCGTGGCCGCCTTCGGGATATTGCTTAAAGACAAAATCTGCGCCTGCTTCTTCCAGAGCCTTGCTAAGCCTTATGCTGTTTTCAAAAAGAACAACAGGATCATCGCGGCAGGCAACAAGATATGTTGGCGGCATGTTCTTTGGAACCTGAAGCTCCAGAGAAAACAAATCTTTTTTTTGCTGGGAAGGATTTTTTCCAAGAAGACTTTTCCTGCTCCACTTGTGGCCAATGTCATCCTGCATGGAGACAACCGGGTATACAGGAATTACAAAGTCAGGCGTAAGGTTTGCACTTGTTTCTATTCCGATTTCTTTTAGCTCGTTAGTCCTTCCTCCAAACATTCCGCTCCATGCCGCAAGGTGTCCACCGGCAGAATATCCTATTACGCCAACCTTGTTTGCCTTGTAAAAATACGGGTCTTCCCTAACAAGCTGAATTGCCCTTTGAATGTCCTGCATTTGTGCGGGGTAGTGGTAGTTGTTTTTTGCCACGCGGTACCATAAAAGGCATGTGGTAACCCCATTTGAATTGAACCACTTTGCGCTTGTCCTTCCCTCGTTAAAAATGCCAAGGTGATGGTAGCTGCCACCGGGGCAGATTATTACGGCTGTTCCCTTTGGGTTTTCTGGAATGTTCACTTCCATAAGAACCCTTTCCCCCCGCATGGATTTTATTCCGCTCCAAATGTAGACGCTGTATTTTTTACACCAGATTGAATTCAACAGGAAAAGCATAAAGATGAATGTGCATATTTTTCTTTTCATTTTTATACAATCCTTCCGTCAACGGCCATGGCAGTGTCTGCAATTTCCTTGTGAAT
>JAFXWC010000064.1 GCA_017534445.1 Treponema sp. | reverse complement strand
ATAACATACAATATGGTGAGCCTCGCGATGTTAGAAACCGCGGATTTACGGCAAACTTAAATAAAAGACAAGCGGCCGAGTTACCGCAAACAAAGGAGACTCACCAATGGAAAGTATAATTTATGTTGGAATCGATGTCCACAAGGACACTTACAGTTTGTGCAGTTTTGAAATGCAGAAGGATGTTTTTTTCTCCCAGCATACGGTAAAAGCATCAACTGCAAACGTGGTATCATATCTGAATAAAATTTCAGAGTCTAACGGCAATGCAATCACAGTCTGCGGTTATGAGGCAGGACCCACCGGATACAAGCTGTGCCTTGACCTTCAGCGGCAGGGATTCAACTGCGTAATCATGGCACCAACCTCAATTGCAAAAACTGCAAAAGACAAGATGCTCAAGACTGACAGGGCTGATGCACAGATACTCGCACGAACCCTCGCTTATCATTCATACAAGCAGGTAGTACTGCCGACAGAAAACATCCTTGCAATCAAGGAAGTCGTCAGGCTTCGTGCCAGCGTGTTGAAAAGCTGCAAGAAGGCAAAGCAGAACCTTCTGTCATTTTTACTCTATCACGGAATTTCGTATCCGGGCGGCGGAAGGGAATCTTATTGGACAGTGAAATTTTTTACATGGCTTAAGACTGTCACTTTTGCATCAGATTACCTGACGTATTGCTTTGAGGAATATGTCAGCGAGGTCTCACGTCAAATTCAGCGTCTAGAACAGCTGAATGCAAAGCTCAAGGAGCTTGAAGGAGACAAGGAAATTTCTGAAGGTGTAAAAAAGCTCAAGTGCATTTCCGGAATTGACACTGTTACGGCAATCAGTCTGACAGCGGAAACAGGAGACTTTAACCGCTTTAAGTCGGCAAAGGAATTCGCAAGCTACACGGGACTCATTCCAGGCCGTCATGACAGCGGGCTTTCGGTCGGAAACAGCGTGGGAATAACGAAGCAGGGAAATCAGAACCTGCGGCATCTTCTTGTGGAGTCGGCAAAATCGATAAAGAGGGCGACAGCTTTATCGCACGGCCAGAAATCAAGGAGGCTTCTGGCAAGACAGGAAGGAATGAAGTCTGAAATCATAAACTATGCGGACAGGGCTGCGTTAAGGATAAAGTCTAGGATGAGGAAGCTTGAGATTAGGGGACTGAACTACAACAAGGCGGCTGTCGCATGCGCAAGGGAGCTTGCATGTTTTGCATGGGGAATAATGACGAATCATATTCAGTGAATTTTTGATTCGGTATTTTCAGGATTTATCAGGAAGGGGACAAAGTGATTCGGGGATTGCAGTACATAAACAACCATCTTCGAAACCAGTTTTAGGACATTTTCTGATTTTCAGAATCTGATTCCTGTTAACATAGCAAAAGGGTTCTACGGCGGATCATTGACCTGGAGCGGGCTTGCAGCCTATGCACGAATATCATAGTGGTCACTACCGGACAAGCCCGGACACTGTTCCTTTTCTGTTTTTTTACATATTGACTTTTGGCTCACCATATCAATTGCTTAAACGGTGGCGCGGCTTGACCGCGACATCCGCTTTGAAGCTTTGTTATGCTTTGTTTATGGTTCTGCAACCATTAAACCATTATTACTTTTAATTTCATATTCTACATTACTTTTCTTAAAGTATAAATAATCAATATATTTTTTATACATTAAGTTTTTTATGTATTCTTCCATAAAATCGAAATCGGGCTTTCCTTCTGAATTTACAGGTAACAGTATTTTATCTTTCTTCAACCTTGTATTATTTCGTTTATAACCAAAGCTATATTTACTTCTGATTAAATCCTGTGCAGTTACAATAAATAAGCCTGTAAACTTATTTAACCATTCTGCATATGCAAATGTATTGTCCGATGTTGATACAAAATCTTCTGATTTATAAATCGCATAACCAACAGAACCTTGACCATTGCGAATAAATCCAATGCAATTACCTTTTTGCTTCAATATTTCGTCTTCTTTGATGAAAGTTAGAACTCCATTATTTTTATTTGTTGCTCCTAAATATGGTAACACTCCATCATTTTCATCCAGATGATTTAATCCTTTTGACTTTCCTTGTTCAAATTTGTTGAAAAGTTTTGCAATTTCAAATGTTTTCCATTCTTTTTTTGCAATGCTTTCAATTTTTCCTTTTTTTGTTGAACAACACTCATCAAGACGTTTTAAAATAAAGTTATTATATTCTTCGATTTTATTTTTCTCGATTTCTTTTATGTAAGATTCCATGAACTCAAAATCAATTTTTCCATTCGAATCTACAGGTAAAAGAACTTTAGTACGTGATAAACGTCCTAAGGTTGCCCCATTTCCGCCCCAATTAAATTTTACCATTTGGAGTTGAATCAATCTCACTATGAAAAGGGCATTTTCTTTTGTACAGTTTTCATATGTTAAGACTTGTATATTCTGACCTGTATAGAAATCATGTGGTTGATAAAAAACAGTTTGCGTATCAAGCCCAATTGTAATACAATTTCCTAAATCCTTATTAAAACCTAAAGTCTGTTTTTCAGATACAAAAAGATTTACACCATTAGAAGCATCACTTCTAGTAATATAAGGAACATCTCCAAATTCTAAGTTTAATTTGTTTTTATCGATTCCACTAGAAGTTGCTTCTATTTTAAAAACACCTTCATCACCCGAGATGAAAAACTCTCTCCAGTTTTTATCCATTAATTCAAATTTAAAGTTTTTTTTTATATTACTATTTTTTTCATCTTCAAACAGATATTTTCTTCCTTGCATAATCATAGAAAACTCAAAAGAAAGATAATCACCAACAGTTTTCTCAAAATCTTTTTCTATTGGAATTTCATCATTGAAATAATAAAAACTATGAAGCCATTCATCATCAGCAGTTACCGTAGTTTTCACACAAAACTTTGTATTTGTTTCTATACGATCAAACCAAACATCAAGCAAATGTTGCTTTTTATCTTTTGCAGATTCCGTTTCCAATAAACCTATATGAGGTGATACTTTAAAACCATCATCTTCAAAATTGATAAATTTACTAATTTTCTCTTTATTATGTGGAATTCCGGTTGTAAATATAGCAATACAAGGTGTTACACCAATTCCATAGAAGGTATCTTTTTGAAGCATAATTGTACCTTCGAGAGTGTGTTTCTTTAAAATAGATTCTTTTATAAGTTGTTCTTCTTTAGTTTTACCCGTTACAGAACTCTGCTGAACAATTACAGCACATCTAGAATTTGGTAATAATGAATCAAGCAAATGTTCTGTAAATGCAATCTCATAAAGACTTGGATCTTCCTTTGTACCCTGTGAATATGGTGGATTTAGCATTCCAACGGTTGCCCTAAAATCCGTCTGCAATTGTTTTGGATTTTTGGAAAGGAAATCATCACAATGGAGATTACTTTTCCCATCTCCTCTCAAAATCATATTTGTAGTTGCGACTGTAAACATATCTGGGCGAATTTCAATTCCATAAAGTTGATTTTTACGGATATTCACTTTTTCATTTTCATTTGAGCTTTTTGAAAGCATTGTATGTAATGCAGCAACAAGGAAACCTCCTGTTCCACAGCACGGGTCAAAGATTCTGTCTGTAGTTTTTAAATCCAGTAAATCACAGAAAAGCTCTGTTATATGCCGTGGAGTTAAAACTATACCTAAAGTTTGACCACTACCTCCAGAATACCTCATGAATTCGCCATAAAATCTGCCAAGATAATCTTCTGCAGAGCGAGTATATTTTATTGATTTATAAAGTTTTTCATCCAAGAATTTTGTAAAAAACTTTAGTGGTGTTTCCCCAAGATTTGGATTCTTCTCATTTAATTTTGTACTGTCCTTTATAATCGAAAATTGCGAAAGGATTTTATCGATTTTTGTTACAGGTGAAAGATCCGTTCTCTTAAAACTTGATTCAATGGCATTAAATATTTTTTGTCCATCGGTTATAAAAGTATCTGCATTTAACGAATCTATACTGAAATTGCCATTATCACGTTCTCGAAGAGCAAGAAGAATTCCTGAAACTACAAGAGGTTTTTCCTCATCTTTCATATTTCCATAATTTCGAAGATGTTCATGTAAAACTTTTGCGTCTGAAAGTATTTCTTCCAGTTCTTTTTCTTTATCACTAGACTCTTTTAAAACATCACAAAGATAATACTCGTCAATATTTTTTTCATTAAATGAAATAAAGGACTCTACATCTTCTAACTTGTCGAACACATTTAGTCGATCATCAACAAAGATAGGCGTTATACGATGATTTTTTGCATTACCAGAAATTCCAAAAGCAAATATTTTTTTGTATGTCGTATTGCTAATCAGATGTTTTGCGTAAAATAAAGCCCCATTAACGGCATAATCGGTTACATCTTTTGTTTCAAGACTTATAATTTTGTCAGAATTATATTTTATATGGTTTTCAAGAGTTGCTTTATCTTCTATTACAAGAATATAATCTTTTACGATACCAACATATTCTGGGAAACCGACTTTTCCTGTTCCTCTTTTTGATGCTGTTTTTAAGGCTTCGTTTAATTCTTTTATTTCGCTACCTTGGGCATCTAATTCTATTCCTGCTTCTATTAATAAATCGTGAACCCATAAATCTGTTTTAGCTTCTTTTTTTGCCATATTTTACTTCCAAAAATTATTTGGGAGAAAATATGTTAAACTCAAATTCTATATTTCTATAAAACTACCAGCCCAGTGGGCTGTGAGCATAACACGATTTCCCCGTATCCGTTTAAGCTGCGAGATGATTATGCAACAGGTCTTTATGATATCATGAAATTTAGCGAACCTCAAGGATATTATGGGGTAGACTATTAGGGTATATTTTGTGGCGTACAGCGGAGGATTTTTGGATTGGGCATTTTGCAAAAGCGGACGTAGCTGGGATTGGAGGGGGCCGAAGGCGACTGGCCGGAACGGACAGGCCGCGCGCCGTAAGGCGGGCAAGCCCCGAAAAGCCCGATATGGATGTTTTTGCCGAAGGCACAGTAGACCGATAAAGCTCGCTCCGTGGCGCTAATAGTTGACAGCCCGCTCCAGAATTAAAAGGCTACCAGCTTATGAAGGCTGTTTTTTCCGTTTGCAGGGTAAGGAATTCCAGCATGGGGATGCTAAAGCTAAGGCGCTTGGAATTTTTGCTTGCTTTTGACGACCGGCCGATTTTTGCACCGGAATTTTTTATGCTTTTGCCGTCGGGAACGGTTAGCGTAATGACGATTTTGCCTTTCTGCATGTCGTCTGCGAGTTCCTGTCCGTAGACAGAGGCAACGAGTTCCTTGTATTCGGCCTGGGTCATCTTTTCGCCCGTGAAGATTGGTGCCATAAAGAGGTCCAGGTAGGTTCTGTCATCCTGCCCCATTGAATTGTAGAAGCCCTGGAGCAATGCAGGTGAAAGCGTAAGGGTAAGCTTGTTGTTTTCGCACTTTACGAACGAAGATGTTTTTACGCCCTTAAAAGTCTTTTGCTGCTTTAAAGGGACGATTGTTCCGCTTACGATTACAGTCTGCTTGTTGGGAACATTTGCAGAAACTCCGGTAAAGTCGCTTCCGGTGAATGCTTTTTTAAGGGATGCCGCATTGATTATGTCTTTGCCGCCTCCCATGTTTGCAGAGATTCCTTCCAATGCCTGTGACAAATATGCGCCCATGTCTGCCGTAAAGTCAGTTTTTACGCTGCCGTCGTTCTGCGCTTTAAGCGAAAGGTTGGCGGAGCATGACGCAAATCCAAATAATACCAATAAATAAAATAATGTGTAAATGCGTTTTAATGTTTTCATACTTATTAAACAACTGCCTTTTGTTTTTGTTACCAATAAAGTTTTGCCTATTTTGGCTACTTTGTGTCTTCTTCAAATTTGCTTCTTACAGCCTGCCCGTCTATTTCCCTGTCCATTAGGCTGGCCGCTTTTCTTGTGCGCTCGATTGCCTTTTTTACCCGCCGGGCTGCCCTTTCTGCGTCCGTAAGGTCTGCGTCTTCTGCTTCCAGGTCTTCCGGGGTGGTCTTGTCTTCTGGCGGGGGTTCATCCCTTGCATCTTCTGCAGCAGCTTTTGCTTCTGTTTCCATTTCGGACTCTCCGGTGCTGGGCAAGAAGCGTCCGTAGCCGTAAAAGCGCTTGCTCCAATATTTGTCGTCTATGGGAGAAATTATTACTCCAGTTTCGCGGCCTGCACTTGCTGCGTGCAAGAAAAGTCTCTTTCCGTTGAGGGCACCTTCACCGCGGTACATTCCAAGGTAGATTCCCACGTGAGAAATGTGGAGCACACCCTTGGTATTTTTTATGGCAAAAAAGATTAGGTCTCCGGGTTCACGGTCCTCTTCTTTTAGATGCTTGCATTTGTCCCACATTCCGCTGGCACTTCTGGGAAGGTTTTCGCGTATGCCGTATTTTGCCGCATAAGCCACCATTCCGCTGCAATCAAGCCCGTTTTTTGAAAAGCCTGCGTATTTGTAGGGAATGCCCCTTAGGGTTAGCGCGTAGTCAATAAAGTCCTGCCTCTTTTGACTTACCTGGGCAGTGCAAGTGTTACCCGCTGCGCACAAGAAGAATGCCAGAAAAAAGGCTGCCATGCTCTTTAAGGGGTTGCGGTGAATGAAACTAAAAAAATTAATACAGTGGGGCATATTATATGAATCGGAAAAAATCTGTTCTGAATGAAATGCAAAATGTTAAATTTGTCCAAAAATCTACGGTAGCAGGTAGCAGATTGCCATGTCCAAGGTGTCTTATTTAAAAAGGGGCAAATATGAAAGTAATGAATTTTATGGGTTTTACATTTTCAGCACTGCTGACACTTTCCATGTCAAGCGTTGTAATGGCATCCTGCAGCAGCGAATATGACGACGCTATGAACAAGAGCGAAGAGAGTGGCCGCGGAATGCAGAATCAGGATGGAAAAGAGCTTGAAATTGGACGCAGTTGAAGCAGCCGGTAAAAGACAGACAGAACAAACCTACGCCGCCGTGTAGGGGCGGGCTTGCCCGTTCCGTAGGAATGGAGGCGAAAGCCGGAACCCCGAAAGGGCGGTAACGAAAGGCCTATTCGGTCGAATTAGCCAAGGACTTACATGGTGGAGCGGAGCAGTGCCGTCCAAAAAAAAATCAAAGTAACACAGCAAAAAAATCCCGTACTTGATATAAAATAGAAAAAAGTTTATCTTATGCTGATATATCAAACAAGAAAAAGGTAAAAGACATGGCTGTTGATGAAAAACTTCAGACTGTACGCCACAGTTGCGCACACGTAATGGCAGAAGCAATCCTTAGATTATTCCCTGGTACAAAAATCGCTATAGGTCCAGCAATAGACAACGGTTTTTACTACGATTTTGACTTTCCCGCCGACCACAAGATGACAGAATCTGATTTTGGCGAAGTGGAAAAGGAAATGCGCAAGATTCTTTCCGGCAACCACGACTTTGTACGCAAAGAAGTAAGCAAGGAAGAAGCCCTTAAGCTTTTTGCAGACCAGCCCTACAAGGTTGAGCTGATTAACGATCTTCCAGAAGGCGAGCTTATTACCACATACGAGCAGGACGGCTACCTTGACCTTTGCCGTGGCCCCCACGTTTCCAATACAAAAGAAATCAACGCACAGAGCTTTAAGCTTACAAAGATGGCCGGTGCTTACTGGAAGGGAGATTCATCCCGTCCAATGCTTAACCGCGTTTATGCCGTCTGTTTCTACAAGCCCAATGACTTAAAAGACTACCTTAAGATGATGGAAGAAGCGGACAAACGCGACCACCGCAAACTTGGCGTTCAGATGGATTTGTTCCACCTTGACCCCGAAGATCCGGGACAGATTTTCTGGCACCCCAACGGATGGCAGATGTACATAACACTCCAGGACTACATGAGGCAGAAGGTTGTGGCAGACGGCTACCAGGAAGTGAACACCCCCGCAATCATGCCCCGAACCCTTTGGGAAAGAAGCGGTCACTGGGGCCACTACCAGAAGAACATGTTTGTTACGGAAAGCGAAAAGCGTCTTTTTGCAGTAAAACCAATGAACTGCCCCGGTGCACTTGAAATTTTCAAGAGCCGCACAAGGAGCTACAAGGACCTTCCACTCCGCCTGGCAGAATTTGGCCACTGCGTACGCAACGAACCAAGCGGAACCCTGCACGGAATAATGCGTGTACGCGGATTTGTCCAGGACGATGCCCACATAATCTGTACGGAAGACCAGATTGAAGCGGAAGTAAAGAAGTTCTGCCTTCTTTTGCTTGACGTATACAAGGACTTTGGCTTTGACAAGAACCTCCTCGTAAAGCTTTCAACAATGCCGGAAGACCATGTTGGAGACGAAAAGACTTGGCAGCATGCAGAATCAGCCCTTAGCGAAGCTTGCAAGGCTGCGGGAATGGAATACGAGATTCAGCCGGGAGAAGGTGCATTCTACGGTCCAAAGCTGGAATTTACACTTATAGATGCAATCGGCCGCCAGTGGCAGTGCGGAACAATCCAGCTTGACTACCAGCTCCCAAGCGCAGAACGCCTTGACGCAGAATACATTGGTGCGGACAACCAGAAGCACCACCCGGTTATGCTGCACAGAGCCGTTTTGGGAAGCCTTGAGCGCTTTATGGGAATCCTCATCGAAAACTATGCAGGCGCTTTCCCAGCATGGCTCCACTTTGAACAGGTAGCGGTTGTTCCGGTTGGCAACGACTTTAATGCCTATGCGGAAAAAGTTGCGGATTTCCTTGCCGCTGCAAACATCCGTGCAAAGGCCTACACTGGAGACGACAACATGAAGAGCAAGATTAAGGCCATCTCTTCCGAGCACAAAACCCCATACATTCTTGTTGTGGGTGCAAAAGAGCAGGAAGAAGAGACCGTAACCTGCCGCTTTAGGTTCAGCTCCCAGTTGCCGCAAAAGACATTCGCCCTCAAGGAATTCAGGGATTATGTCTTGGACAAGGTTCAGACACACTTTAACGGAATCTAAACCAAAATAGAATTTTCAATAAAAAAACCTTCTTTGCAAAACCAAGCGCAAAGAAGGTTTTTGTTTTTTATAAAGGCTATTCTACTTTCTAAGCACCTTGAGCATTTCCTCGTAGACAAGCTTTGGCTCCATGTTTTTCGTATACAAAAGCGCATCTCCCGTGCCCGGGAAAGTTCCTGGAACCCAACTGTGCTTGTCGGTAAAGCCCCAAGTGATAAAAGACTTAACATTAGGCTCTTCAATGGCTATCTTAAGAAGACTCGTATAAATATTCATCTGCTTTGCAAGAGAGGCTTCCGTAGATGGCAAGGGCATCCTTACGTCCACTTCGCTAAAGGAAACATCAACGCCAATGTCCGCATAACGCTTAACGTTGCTGCGAATCTTGTCAAAATTGTAGCTGTATTCGGTGGAAAGATGAAGCTGCATTCCAACCCCGTCCAAAGGAACTCCGCGAGACTTCAAATCCTTTACCAGGTTGAACATGGCATCTGCCTTTGCATTCCCCTGCTCCTCGTTGTTGTATTCGTTAAGATAAAGCTTTGCGCCGGGATCAGCCTCGTGTGCAACCCTAAGGGCATGCTCAATATACTCAGGGCCAATAAGGTTGTACCAGAGCGACTCCCTCATGCTGCCGTCCTCATTGAACATCTCGTTAACAACGTCGTACTCAGAAATTTTTCCCTTATAACGCTCCATTATGGTCTTTACGTGCGTGTCCATTGCCTCAAGAGCGTCTTCCTTAGTCTTTAGCTTGCCAAGGAAGGGCGAATTCTGCTGGTGCCAGAAAAGGGTGTGCCACTTTACCTCAATGGCATTCTCCTGGGCAAACTTGACCATATTGTCTATGTCGCTCCAGTTCCAGAATTTTTCGTTGGGGCGCAGGTTTGCCCACTTCATTGAGTTTTCACTTACAATCATGGAAGAGTTTTCCAGGACAATCTGCTTCTCTTTTTCGCCGTAAAGATCCCCGGAAGTAACGGCAATACCCGTCTTTAGCCCCTTTGCCATGGCAAGTTCCCTAAAAGTCTTTTTTTTGCAGGAAGCAAACAAAAGCGGTGCTGCAAGGGCAGTCATCACAAAAATTTTCTCATAAAAATGTCTCATACTTTCAGTCTAAAATCCAAAAATGAATTTGTCAAAGGATAATTCCAAAAGGCAAAAAAAATTAGTGCTGACACGATGTTTTGCGCAATTTTTTGATATTGTTTTTTTTAAGATTATTTTCTTTTTCTTTACAAATGAAAAAACCCGTGTTAACATGTCCGTATACACTAGATAAAACTAGAAAGGAGCAAACAGATGAAAAATAAGATTAGGGTATTTTTCACAGCCGCTTTGGTGCTGGCACTCGCATCATGTTCTTCCATGAAGCAGATTTTCGACTTGAAGGGAATCATCGTTTCTTCAAACGGACAGGTATTCACTGGAAAGACAACAACAGTCCCCATGGACGTCAAGACAGGAAACCTCCGCTATTCATTCAATGCAACATCTGACCCAGTAGACAACGGATATCCTGTAACAATCAAGATTAGCGACCCGACAGTCGTATCCGTAACACAGAGCGCATCAGAACCTTCAAGCTACACAATCACCGGCTTAAAGAGTGGCTATACAGACGTAACGGCATCTTGCTCAATTTACACCTTCACCTTCACCGTTTACGTTGCAGACACATCCCGCGGAATCACGGTAGACAAGCTTAAGGCCCAGCGTGAAGCAGACGTTGCCCGCGCCGCCGCTGCAGCAGCAGGAATCTCTTTCAGCGCAAAAGAATACCGTGAAGACCTTGGGTTCGAACAGTATTACGCAATTCAGTTCACAAACGACAACGAATGTGTAAGGATTACCCGCCTTGAACCACCTTATGAATACAGACCGGGAACTTACACGATTAATCCAACGACAAAGAAAGTAACAGTCACCTATACAGGGAAAGTTTTCTTTGACGAAAAACTGACAAAAGAATACAAGGACGGAGCTGTTGCCTCGTATTCAGAAGATTACGCATTCTCAAACGACCTGTCCGTATTGACCGGCGAAACACTGGATGCCACTCACAAGCGGGAATTTGAACTCATCAAATAGCCCCTAACCTACTAACACCAAAAAAAGCCAGCTTCACCTCCCCCCTCGGATGTTGAAACTGGCTTTTTTATATCCCCCATATCTACGCCCTTTCTTACTTATCCCAATTCTTATGCAGAAAAACCGGAAATCAGTTTTGTGTGTTTGAAAAAACTTTTTCTTTGCAAACAAAAAATTCAGTGCTATAATTTTCCTATGCCAATCACAGAAAACCCAAAGAATTTTGACCACGGCCACATTTTCATCATGCGAGGAAAAAACATCCTCATAAAAAAAGGAAGTTCCGCCCAAGCCTCCACAGCAAAGCCCCTTGGCAAAGAAGACCTGCCAGACCAGCAAACCGCCGCAAAATGCCTCTCCGCCCAGATTGTTTCCGATTGGTATGCAGAAGCAGAACTTGACTACTGCGCCCTAATGCTGGAAGACGGCAGCCCCACCCCATCCGCGCTGGAAGAAATTCCTTTAAGGCAGTTCTTCTGGCAAAGCAAAAGCGAAGAAGAACAAAAAAATGCCGTAACCTCAAAGGTAAGCTCCCTTGCAGCAAGAGCGCACGGATTCTTGTGCCTTAGGCAAACATACCGCTACTGCCCAAAGTGCGGCTCCCTGCTTACAGTCCACAGCACACAGGTTGCCAAAGTTTGCCCCTCTTGCGGAAGAATAGACTTTCCCCGCATAGAACCTGCCATCATAGTGCTTGTAAGCAAAGGCGACCAAATACTCCTGGCAAAAAGCAAAACCGTAGTCTCTGGCTTTTACAGCTGCATAGCGGGATTCATGGAACACGGAGAAAGCGCAGAGCAATGCGTTGAGCGGGAAGTAATGGAAGAAACTGGCCTTAAGATAAAAAACATCGTCTACAAAGGAAGCCAACCTTGGCCCTTCCCCGACCAGCTCATGTTAGCCTTTACCGCAGAATACGAAAGCGGCGAAATAAAAATCCAGGAAAGCGAAATAGAAGACGCCGGCTGGTACTCAAGAGACAACCTCCCCCCCATCCCCCAACCCGGCAGCGTAGCCTACAACCTAATCCTGGGAATCTTCGGCAAGAAATAAGCACTCCCTTGAATTTCACCCCTCAAAGCGTTAATATAAGGCATCCTTTTTTTGCCGGAGCGTTATATGAAGAAAATTATCAGCGGAAAAGTCCGCGAAGTTTACGATTTGGAAGACGGACGCATGGTCATCGTTACAACGGACCGCATTTCCGCATTTGACGTAATTCTGCCCACAATGATTACAGACAAGGGCAAAGTCTTAAACGCACTCTCAAACTTCTGGTTTGACTACACAAAAGACATTGTTAAAAACCACATGATTTCGTCCAACCTCAAGGACATGCCAGCCGAATTCCAGAAAAGCGAATTTGAAGGCCGCACAATCCTGGTAAAAAAACTCAAGATGGTACCATACGAAGTAATCGTACGCGGCTATATGTTCGGCTCAATGTACGAAGCTTACAAAAATGGAGAAGAATTCCTTGGCCACAAATTCGACAAGGAATACCAGCAGGCAGAAAAGCTTGACGAACCCATCGTAACACCATCCACAAAAGCCGCAGAAGGCCACGACATCAACGTAACCTTGGACTACATGAAAAAAGACCTGGGCGAAGAACTCGGCAGCAAAATTGAAAAGGCAGCACTTGCAATCTACAAAAAATGCTACGAACATGCCGCCAAAAACGGAATCATCATTGCAGACACAAAATTTGAATTCGGCCTTGACGAAAACGGAGACCTAGTCCTTGCAGACGAAGTATTAACCCCAGACTCAAGCCGCTTCTGGAACGCAGCAGAATACAAAGTGGGAACAAGCCCCGCAAGCTACGACAAGCAGTTTGTCCGCGACTGGCTCAAGAACAACAACCTTGCCGGCGACCCCAACATCAAGAGCATCCCAGCAGAAATCGTAGAAAAAACATCCGCCCTCTACCACGAGTGCCAGGAAAGAATCTGCAAGTAAGCAGAAAATTACATACTTGTCCCGCGCAAGCGGGATGAGGTTTACCTGGCCCCAGAACCACCCTTAAGCAAGTTGTGGTTGCGCTTCTTTTCCATATAAAGGGCACTGTCGGCAGAAGAAATAAGTTCCTTTTCATCATCAGAGTAGGCACGCGCCATACCAACACTTATATTTATCTTAAAATTTGCACCGTCAGAGTCAACACGTCCACTGCTCTCAAAAAGATGCACTATGTCTTCCCTAAAGCCCTCCGCAATTTCGGGACTGTGGGCACTCATAATGATGGCAAATTCATCGCCACCATAACGCGCTAGGAAGCAAGACTTTGGCTCAGAATTGAGCGAGCAGACTAACTTTAAAAGCTTTGCAGTTTCTATAAGGGCATTGTCGCCTTCAATGTGGCCATAAGTGTCATTTATCTGCTTAAAGAAGTCAACGTCTATCATTATCAGGTAGACATTCACGTAATCTTCGGCAAGCGATGTCTTAAGGTAGCGGTCAAAGGCCCCTCGGTTGTTCAGCTTGGTAAGGGAGTCGGTAGAAACCTGGGCATTCACAAAATCAACATGCTCCATCATCAGAAGAAGTGCCAGGGTTATCCAGACAAAGCCAACGTCGGCAATCAGAAGGTGGGCAATTCCCGCAAGACAAGGCAAAAAGGAAAACAGCACTTTTGTAGGCCAATAGCTCCTGTCGTACTTGCCGCGAATAAGCCTGACCAAAGTAAAAGAAGATGCAGCCGTAAAGTAAAAATATGTAACAGCAATCTGCACAAAATGATATTTTCCCGCAACAATCTTGTTGGTAAGGGAATCTGCATAGGCTATGTGACCGGTAAAAAAACTTTCAAGGGAAAAAATCATCAGGAAAAAGGCAGGAATATGCATAATATAATAACGGTTGCCCATAAAAAGCCATTTTCGCCGCTTGGGATTTTCGCACATTATGTAAATGCACCAGTAGCAACCTATTATGCCGGAAATTCCGTACCTTATATCGATTAGCAGGGTTTGGGCAAAAGTGTAAATTTTCCCGCTCCGCCCCACAAGCAAGTCGCTTGCTATAACGATAGAGGAAATCAACGCAGTAGCCCAAAGTATATTTATGAACAATATAGTATTGGTCTGCCGGTCTGTAGTATATTTTACTTTGTACAATACGTACAATACGATTATAATCGTGATGATATTGTACACAACATCGTACATTACCTGCATTATACCTATTATAAACGATTTTTTTTAGGGTGTAAACTTTTATTTTTTTCTGAATTTTTCTTCTTTCGGACGGTACTTTTACAGGCTCTACCATTTTACTCTTTGGCTAATTCGACCGAGCATGTCCCTGCGTCACCGCCCTTTCGGGGTTCCGGCATTCGCCTCCATTCTCGGTGATGCCGCCCCTTCGACAAGCTCAGGGAGCGTCCTCACCGAGAACGCTAAGGGGTGCAAGCACCCCCGCGCCCCTCCACGGCGGCGTAGGTCTTGCACTTGAAAAATCGCTTCGCAATTCTGCATGCTGCTAAGCCGCCATCCCTGGCTTTGTATTTCTTATCAAGAAAGGCTTTCCTCCACGTCATTGCAGACCGTAAAACCTGGGATATTCTTTGCCAAATTCTGCATGCGCTCATCGTTAAGGGCAATTGTTTCGGCTATCGCGTGCAGTTCCTTGCTAATGTTGGCAGGCATGGCGTAGTCCTTTTTGTAGTGCAGCTGGTGCTCAAGGCTGGCCCAAAAGTCCATGGCTATAGTCCTAATCTGAATTTCAACAGGAATTTCCCTCTTCTGGTCAGAAAAATACACGCCAACTTTTACAATCACGTGCAGGCTTCTGTAGCCGCTTTCCTTGGGATGCTTTATATAGTCCTTTAGTTCTATTAGCGTTATGTCGTCCTGCTTTAAAAGCATCTGGGTAACGCGGTAAACATCGCTTATAAAGGGGCAGGTAACGCGAATACCCGCAATGTCGTAAAGCTTGTTCACCATATTGTCTATGGTAAGAGAAAGGCCTTTGCGCTGCAACTTTTCCGCAATGCTCATTGGCTCCTTTATGCGGCTGGTAATAGTTTCTATGGGATTGCGCTCGTGCTTACTCTGGAATTCATCCTCAAGAATCTCAAACTTTGTAACGATTTGCTTTATACCGCTTTCATACAGCATCAAAAGCTGCTGGAACTCCATGGCAGTATCAATGATTGCCTTGGGATTAGAAAAAAGTTCCCTGTTATCTTGCGCCGTCTTGCGCAGAATTAATTCCTGATTCATATTTAAAATATAATGATTTTTTGCCTATTTGACCAAATATTTTTTTGTTATTTTCTTTTTACGGATGAATCATATCCATTTTGGAAAAGCCAAAAATAATTTCGTTCTTTTTTATTGTGCAGCCCAAGCCAAACTTTGTTACAAGCCTAAGCGTAAACTCGTTTTTGTTAAAGAGCTCAGATAGACAACCACATCCGCTTTTCGCTCGTCGTGGGAAAATGCGTGTGGAATGCAAAGGCAAATTGCAAAAAGCACCGCAAATACTTTTTTCTTTGTGCTGAACAAAGTGGGCTCCTTCATCAAATATTTTTTACAGAGCAACAAGCCTAGACGTTAAAAAAGCTCCTTAGTCTTCAGTTACTTTTTCAGAAAGGACGTAGGCTGTAACAGTGCTGTAGCTTGGCGCATCAAAGAAGGTCACTTCCGTAAGGTTTATTTTTGCAGTAACAGGAAAACTCTGGCCAATGCAAACAAGAGTTCCAGCCGCAAGCGAATTTATGCGCACGTCGGAAAGGTCACTGGAGCGGTAAACAGCACAGGCAGTAGAAATCTTTCCGGTCTTAAAGGCCTTTGAAACCCTGTTGCTGATTGCCCAGTAGTCGGTGTTGTTGTAGCGTACGCGCACAAAATCATTCTTTGCGCTTTCACCGTTGGAAACACGCCAAGCTGTCTTTTTGTCTTCCAACAAATTTCCAAAGGCATCCACTTGGTCTGTAAGATAAATTTCCAGACGCTCACCGCGCTTAACATTTGCCGCCCAAATCATAACGCCATTCTGGTTCTGTACCCAAAGAGAACCCAAGTCCTGCATCATAATTCCAGGCACCGTATTTTCAACAGGCGCATCTCCTGCTTCCTGGGCAAAGACCAATTGAGAGGCTGCCAAAAGAACAAAAACTATATTCAAAAAAAACTTCTTAATCTTTCTCATTTCACACATCCCAAAAACAGGCTTAGTAGTTCTTAATCTTTGCACGAACAGAGTCGCTTATGTCTAACCGTCCAGCAACGTCCTTAAGCTCGCGTCTAACAACTCCGTCCTGAATCAAGAGAAGACCGTTTCCGCCCCTCTGCCCAAGCTTTCCCAAAATATGCATGGCAGTAATGTCGTCTGCTTTTGTGCTGATTTTTTCTGCAACCATAAACTTGTTTGGAATAAGACCGTAATCGCGAAGGTAAACGCTAACAGGAATCATTTTGGAAGAAGCAGCATCCGCAGAAGCATCGTGGGTATTAAGAACCGCAAGCTCCACCCCCTCGCCAACCCAGCGCCCGGCTTTTGCAGCGGCATCAGAAGAATCATAAAGGAAAGAACCGCCGTCTATAACTACTCCAGGCTTTGCGTCTACCGCGATAAAAATTTCCTGTGCCCAGTAGTCCGCAGAATTGTAAAGCACGTGAACAAAATTCCTTCTGCTCCAGTCGGATGTGCGCAAGGCGTTACGCATTATTTCTGCCGGAAAAGAGTCGTCCTTGTTTGGATTGCGGTAAGCGCCAACCGCTGTTCCCGCAGGCACATCGCGAACCCATTCCATGTAGCCGCTCGCATTGAGCCTCCACAAAGAACCACCAAGCATGACGGACTCTAGCGTAGAAGACTGAGATTCAATCTTTACAAAAGTCTCCTCCACAAGCTCCGCATCTTCTCCATCCTGACCTGCAAGGTTTTCATTAGAAGTCTTTTTTGAACAGCCTGTAAGAGTTGTCATAAGGATTACAGCAGAAAAAACTACTGTTTCCGACACCTTAGAAAATAATTTTTTTGTTTTTGTAAATGTGCTGATTTTTTTTCCACCCATGGCCTTATTCTAACATCTGTGTTTTTATTTTGCAACAGGGCGGTAGAAAAGGATGAACCTCCTCCTTCCACCAGAGCCCTGTGTGCGCTGAACCTCAAAATCATCTGAAAGATATTCAATCAAATCCGAAAGTTTTTTAAAGCCATAGTCAAGGGTGTCAAAGCCTGGATCCTGCCTCTTAAAATATGAACCAGCCGCGCTAACGTCTGCCCATCCCGTTTCGTCTGCATAGCGGTTGTAGGCATTCATCAAAAGCTTGTAGATCTTTCTGAACTGGCGGTCAGTCATAGTTTCGTTTCTGGAGCGGTGCTGGAAAAGGCCAAGGCCGGAAGACTTCTTTGCCTTGTGGGGCTGCTTTTCAACCTCCTTAAGCTTTTCTTCCTCTTCTTCTGTCTCTTCCTCTTCCGCATCCTGAAGGTTTTCTATATAGATAAAATTGTCGCATGCGTTTACGAATGACTGGGGTGTTTTCTTTTGTCCCACTCCGTAAACAACAAGCTGACTTTCCCTAAGACGAGTTGCAAGTTTTGTAAAGTCGCTGTCGCTTGTTACAAGAACAAAGGCATCGTACTTGTCCGTATAGAGCAAATCCATGGCATCTATAATCATTGCGCTGTCGCTGGAATTTTTTCCGCGCGTATAGGCAAACTGCTGAACGGGAATTATTGCGTTGTCGTTAAGTTCCTTCTTCCAGTTCTTGAGGGTGTCCAGGGAAAAGTCTCCGTATGCCCTTTTGGTAATCACGTGCCCGTAAACCGCAACTTCCTGAATGATGGAACGGAGCTTGTTCACAGGGGTGTTGTCTGCGTCTATTAAAACTGCAATTTTTTTCTGCTCGTCTATGTCTATCATCTTCTAGCCCCACGGAAATCAATTTTGTGTTCCACTCCCAGAAAAATCTGTCAGAAATGCCTCAGTTGCGCGTATAAGGTATCGGACTCGCTACGCGGCTTGAAGCTACGCTGCCGGGTTCGCCCGCGCAAAGGGGCTTTCTGCCAGATTTTTCTTCCGTTCCACACAAAATTGATTTCCTACATTGCTTTTCATAAGAATTAATTTTGAAAATCGATTTTATTGTGTTAGTCCGCCAAGTCTTTTAGTGTCTTCTTTACGTTGCCGGCTGTGTATGCGCTTATGTAGAAGCGGTAGGGGGTCTGGTTGGACTCGCACAGGTACTTTGATTCTGTTTCTGATATTTCTTCTTCGTAAACAATACTAAGCGAGTATTCCTTTCCTCCTGCAAGAAGCGTTATTTCTGCAATAGGTTCATCCTCTTTTTTACCCGGATAAACTTCATCCGCCCAAGCCGCAACATTTACGGAAGAAATTGTACTTACCCATGCAGAAACTTTTTCGGAAGAAATCTTTTCATCAGCATAGCTTTCCGTTTTCTCAAGAAGCCATGTTGTAGGAAGGGGAGCATTTTCATCGCCTGCTGCATTCTGGCTTGCGTTTTCTTTTTTTACGGTAAAACTGCCATTCTTGCCAGACACTTTTACAGAAGAAATTTCTGCTGGGGAAAGGGAATAAACTCTTCTGCTTCTTATGGCATTTTCATTTGTGTCGAACAAAGAGTGAAGCGCCTTGTTTGCAAGCAGAACCGTATTTTTTCCGTCCAGCTGAACATAGCTCTGGTTTCCGGTAGAAGTGTTTTTTCCAACCACAAGAGTAATCAGGGTCTTTGAAGAGTCAGAAGCGGTAACGATTATTTTTGAAGCGTCGTCCAAACCGTAGCGGCTTCCGTCTCCAGAAAGGGATGCCGCAGTTCCCAAAATCTTTATTTCTTTGAGGGAATTTATAATGGCAGAAACGGTATTTTCATCAGCAGGATATTTTTTGCTTCCCAAAGTCCAGTTTCCGCTGCTATCCTTTACAAGATGAATTTCGTTTTCGGAATCCATGCCCTTTGTAATGGTAATTTCAGAAGGCTCTCCTTCCGTCTTTACAATTTTTATTCCAGTCCTTGAAGATGACCACACCTGAACAATGTAGATTATGGCAAGGACTGCGAGTGCTGCCGTTAAAACAATTCTTCTTTTAGAAAAAGTCCTATTCATTCTTTTCAACCTCCGAACTGAATTCCCTGCGGATAGAATTGCGCCTTTTCTTACGCAAGAGGAAGACTACAAGACCTGCCAGTGCCACAAGAAGTGCAAGTCCCGCTTCGTTAAAGTATTTTGCAAAGTTTGCAAGAGGACCGTTTGTTACGTGCAGGGGGCTAAGGCTAAGTCCCTTGGTGCGCATTGGGCAAAGGTCTTCCTTACCGTTCATGTAGTCAACGACATTCTCCAGGAAAAGAGCAATTGGCTCTGTGCTGTTCTGGATGATGATGTTGGGTCCTGTAATCTGAGAAGTTGACGCTACAAAGAGCCTGCCCTTCTGTGTTCCCTTTGCAATAAAGTTGTTCCCCTCAAGAGCGCTCTCGTTTTCTGCCTTTGCAGAATCAGAAAGGGGGCCTGTAAAGGAGCTGGTGAATTTTCCCTCGGCAAGAAGGGCTAGTGTATGTTCTGCAACACCTTCCGTTGGAGGAATAATATAGCGGGGGTCTATATTGACTTCCGCATTGTCATCAGCGGTAACAGTCCAGCTCTTTTTGGAAGAAGATGCAAGCTTTGTAAACTCAAGGTCTGCATTTTCAGAAGTGGTAATCTCTGCCGGCTGAAGGAAGACCAAGAATCCCAAATTATAGGTAACGGGATTGTTCTTGGCAAGGTTTTCCTTCTGAAGGAGAGGCACGTGATAGAAATTCACCATGCCTATTCCCTGAACAGGCCCCTTGTAGCACTGGCTGTCCAAGACATAATTATGTTCAACTGTAATTCCATTCTTGCTCAAAATCTGTTCAAGGCCAGTCTTGTTGGCAATGTATTTTATCTGCGCATTAAAACCGCTGGGATCCTGCGGGTACTGCTCAACAAAGGGGTCAAGGAATAGCATTACGTTTCCGCCGCGCATCATAAACTGGTCAATCTTATAGAGTTCAGCCTGACTGAATTCTTCTTTTGGACCGTTAATAATCACGCATGCAACATCAGATGGAATGTCGTCTTTTGCAAGATCAATGTCCTGCAAGACGTAGCCGTTTCTTAGGAGTGAAGCAAAATTTCCTGCGCCATACTGGGGGTCGCCAATGTCAAGGCAACCGTGGCCTGTTACATAGGCAATTGTCTGCGTCTGGGCAACAAGGCTTTCCAAAGCACCGCTTATGTTTTCTTCAAGATCTTCAAGGCCCTGAACCGCGTTAAGGACAACACCAGGCATTACCTGCATGGAAACCATCTGCAAAGGAACAAGACGGAAAGACTCTCCCATCTGCAAGACAAGACCAAGTGCCGCAAGTGACTCAGACCTGTTTTCGTCCTTTGTGCGGATCACCTGAATTCCGTAACGTTCGCGCAAAGAAGGACATTCATCACCGGAAGGATTAAATGATTCAAATTCAATAAGACCGTTAGCCTTTTTGTTTACAAGCTCATAAGCATTCTTTACAAGCTGGTCAACCTTATCCATTCCGCTTATCTCGAAATTCAAAAGGTGGTTAGACTTGTAAAGGGTAAGCTTTGGTTTGTCCTTCATTCCGGCAAGCAGGTTGGTATTGCGGATAAGGCGGGAAATTGCATTAGTTATTTTGTATTCCAAACCACCGGCTTGGGTAACGGGATCAAGGCATTCAATCTGGTCTGCATACATAAGCACAAGGCCCATAAAGACGTTCTTAAAGCCAACCTCGTTGTTCTTTATTTCCTGAATCTGAACCTGCTGAAGTCCGTAGCCACCTGCCATGGAAGCGTTCTCGTCTTTTTCAGTGTCAAAATATTCAACGGTAAGCTTTTTGCCGGAAGCGTTCTTGTATTCAATAAGAAGATCCTGTACATACTGCCTTACAAAATTCTGATCCGGCGGAAGGTTTTCGGAGAAGAAAACTTTTATCTGCAAGGGCTGCTCAAGAGTAGCGCAGACTTCGCGGCTTGCAGGAGAAAGAGAGTAGGACTTTACCTGAGTAAGGTCTCCGCGAACAAATGCCTTTCCGCTAACAAGGTTCAGCATCAAAAGGACTGCCGCAAACAAAATCAAGTCGGCAAGAGGAATCTTTCTTTTTGAATTTGTAATGCTGGCAACGGTAAGGGCAAAGAACAAGGCTGTAAGGCTAAGGAAATAAACCACGTCGCGGCTGTCTATTATTCCGCGGGAGATTGACTCAAAGTGAGACCTTGAGCAAAGGAAGGTTACAATGCGGACAAGGGAAGAAGGCATTAGGATTGCAAACATTCCGCAGAAGCTAAGGAAGGCACAGATTGCAAAAGAAATAAAGAAGGAAACAATCTGGTTCTTGGTAACGGAAGAAGAAAATACTCCTATTGCACAGTAAGCAGCCACCAAAAGAAGTGAACCTATGTAACCGCCAATGATAGGACCTGAATCAACTTCGCCAAGGAGGCAGCAGGTTAGCACATAGAACAAAGTGGGAACCAAAAGCATTACGCAGGAAATAAGGGATGCAATGTATTTTCCTGCCACTACAGAAAACGGTGTTACCGGAAGGGTAAGCAGGGTTTCCATGCTGCCGCTTCTTTTTTCTTCGCTAAAGACGCGCATGGTAAGAGCCGGAATAAAGAGGCTAAAAAGATATGGAAGGTATTCAAAGAAGCCTCTTAATTCAGCACGCTTTAAAATGAAGAAAGTTGAAAAGAACCTTATACCCGCAATCAAAAGAAATACTACGCAAACTATATATGGAATAGGGCTTGTGAACAAAGCGGAAAGTTCACGCGAACAGATGACTCTCCAAGAAGCCTTTTTATTATTAGACATTGCTTTCGCCTCCAGTTGTTAATGTTCTGAACACATCTTCCAGACTGTTCTTTGCCAAATCCAGCGAATACAAATCCCACTTGCGGTCAAGTACAAAAAGCGCAACGGAGGGACGCACATCTTCACCGGCCTTAAGGGAAGCGGAAGCCTCGTCAAGCGAAATAACCGCATTCACCTTACCGTCTTCCATGACTGTTGAGCATGAGGCAACAAAGGGCAAGGTCTCCAGGGCAGATTTTGCATCCTCCGCAGAAGGGCCGCCAACAGTAAGCACAACAGCCGCCTTTTGTCCGTATGACTGCCTAAGAAGGGCCGTGGGGCTGTCTGCAACTTTTTTTCCGCCGCTGATGATTATGACGCGGTTGCAGAGCATCTCCACTTCGCTAAGGATGTGGGTGGAAATAATGACGGTTCTTGTCTTTCCTATTTCCCTGATAAGGGAACGCACTTCGCTTACCTGGTTGGGGTCAAGGCCGCTTGTTGGTTCGTCAAGGATAAGGATTTCCGGGTCTCCCATAAGGGCATGTGCAAGTCCTACGCGCTGACGGTTTCCGCGGGAAAGGTCGCCAATATTTTTATGCATCTGGTCTTTTAGGCCGCAGATACGTGCAAGCTCGGGAACTTTTTCCTTTTTGTCTTTTCCCAGTGTATCTGCAATGTAGCAAAGGTAGTCATAAACAATCATGTCGCTGTAAAGGGGTGCGGACTCTGGCATGTAACCGATTTTTGCCTTTGTCTGAACTCCATTGACCGTAACATCAAGGCCGTCCACTTCCACACATCCGGAAGAAGGTTCAAGATAGCCTGCAATCATGCGCATGGTCGTAGTTTTTCCGGCTCCGTTTGGTCCCAAAAGGCCTACTATCTCACCGGTCTGAATTGAAAAGCTAATATCGTCAACCGCGCGGAAGTCTCCAAAGCAGCGGGAAACGTTTTTTACTTCTATCATTTTCCAGCTCCACAAGCAAATTTTTCCTCCCATTTTATAGAGATAGTTGCAAAAAAGCAATGGCAAAATTGCAATGGCAATTATGCAATGGTATTAATAGGAAGTATACTTGCATCTGAATCTAATCTTTTTTTTATTTTTTTGGAGCCACCTTTATGGTCAAACTGTGTCCGGCACTCCGTGTCCGTCCAGCTCCTTGGTATTCCCCGCCATACAGGGTTCCGGCTTTCGCCTCCATTCCTACGGAACGCGCTACGCGCGCCCTTCCTGTCGGGGCTAGTTTTTTTCCGCAAAAGCCAGAAGATTCCTGCCTTAAATCATGTTTCCGTACCTTAAAAGAAGCTCTGCCCTGTCGTTTATGCCTATCTTTTCGTAAATGCTAGAGATATAGTTTTCAACAGCACGCCGCTTTATGCCAAGTTCATCAGAAATCTGGTCGTTGCTCATGTGGCGCAAAAGCAGGTTAAGCACGTCTTTTTCACGGCGGGTCAGTGCATCGGTAAAAGCCGTAAACTGCTGCAGGCTCTGCTCAAGCTCGCTCTGGATAAAAGTTTCCCCTGCCATAACCTTGTCCATGCACAAAAGAAGCTCACTGGAAAAGGCGTTTTTTGAGACATAGCCCGAAGCACCGCTCTGCATGGCATTCTGAACCACACCAGGGGCAAAAAACATTGAAAACACAACAATCTTAACTTCCGGGTACAAGTCATGAATCTTGCGCACAAGAGAAAAGCCTGTGTCCTCTCCGTAAAAGTTCAGGTCGCTAATTACAAGGGAGGGAAGCTTTCCCAGTTTGCTGAATTTTTCAAGTTCCAAAAGAGCAGTATCGTAGCTGCCGGAGTTTCCTGTGCAAATCCAGGCGGAGTTGTTTTGAATATAGGAGATGGTTCCAAGCCTAAGCATTTCGTGGTCGTCTACTATATAGAAGGTTTTTGACATTTTAAATCTCCAGTTTGATTCTTGTTCCCGCGTCCTTTTCGGAAAAATAAGCAATCGTTCCCCCAAGGAATTTTACGCGCTCAAAAATGTTCCTTAGCCCAAAGTGCATATTCTTAACGTTCTCAAAAAGCCCGCTGTTAATCTGCTCCACAAGATGCCCATCCATTCCGCAGCCGTCATCGGTCACAATGATTTTTAGCCTTCCCTTCTCTCCATTCCTAAAAAGAACAGTTGCTTCCGATGCCTTTGCATGCTTATAAATGTTCTGCAAAGCCTCCTGCACTATGCGGTAGATGTTCATAAGCACATCGCCGTTGTAGCCTTCAAAGCCCACGGACGGTTCGCAGACAACACGGAACTGGAAGCCTGTCTGCTCCGTACCGAATATTTTCTGCCCCAGAAGCGATATGGATGGAATGATGTTGCTTCCAGTGATTGCAGGCGGTGTAAGGTTGTAGCAAAGCTTCCGTATGCTTTCTATGTTCCCGTTCTGCGTTTCGATTATTTTCCTTGCAATATCCTTGTCCGAAAGGCTTTCCGCAAGAAGAGAAACGTAGCACATGCTTTGAGCAACAGAGTCGTGAAGCTCCTGGCTTATCCTCTTGCGCTCCGCTTCCTGAACCCGGATTGAATGTTGGAGAAACTGCTCAGAACTGTAGATAATTTTGTCCTTGCGTCTGTTCTCCTTAGCGTTCAAAAAGGCAAGAACTGCGGCTATTGTTATAATGGTCGCAATCAGGCAGAGAAAAAACTTAAAGAGAATCTGGTGGGTTTTCTCAAGGATTCTGTTCTTTTCCTCAAGTTGAAAAACCATATTCTGTGCATCAGACAAAGAAAGCTCGGAAATTTCCGCGGTAGAAAGAGAATCGTAAGATGGGTCAGAAAAAGTTTTTTTCTCCAGACTGCATGAGAAGAGGACCATCAAAATCAAAAAGATGAAGGGAAGTTTTTTCATAATTTATTCTCAGTTTCCAAAGGAAGCTGTACCCCCCCCCACCAATCTTTTGTATAGATGTTTTTATTTTTGAATACAGATTGAATATCCCAAACGCAGCAAAGGTTGTAATAATCCTGTCAAGAATCGTAACAGGTATACGTCCAAGAATTGCAGACGCAAGGAAGCCGAACTGCTCGCCGTTGAATGCGAAGATAACCCTATCGTAAGCCAAATCATTCCCATTCTTAAAGTAAATGAAAGAGTTGACGAAACCAGAGACGATGGAACATGCAAGCCCGGAAAAAATGGCGGCGGAAACCAGAATCAAAAATGTCCTGTTCACGCTCTTTTTAAAGCTGTCCTTTCTGCGTATGAAAAGCCACGTAATCAAAATGATTGTGAGTGCGGAAACTGAGTAGAGATAAATCATGTGCACGGAGCCGTAGGACACCTTCATCCTTATGCACGAGATGCCCATATAAACAAGGTATTCCAAAAATGCCACCACAGGACCAAAAAGGAATAGCGTTGCCGTCATAAAAATCGTGTCTAAAAAAAGCGGAATATCAAGGATGTCCTGAAAAAGAAGAACCGCCAGAAAATCTATACAGCCAAAGACTATTACAAGCAGAGCAATTTCAATTATCTGTTTTAAGGATTTTTTCTCGTTCATATCTTGTTATTCTAACATTCCCAAAAGCAAAAAATCCAGTGAGTTTTACCCACTGAATTTTTGTGGAAGTCTTAAAACAAATTTTAAAACTTGTTTGACTCTTGCCCCACTATTTTAATAATTCTTTGACCGTAACAACAAAATATGTGTCTTTGTCTTTTATTGCTTTTTCCACTCCGCTTGAAACACCTTTCTTTGAAAATATCATAAAGTATTTGTTAGGGCGGTTTATGCTTAGGGCGGAATCCTCCAAATCCTTGAGCTGGCTCTCATCGAATTTTTTCTCGGTATACTTGCACTCGCAGAAAAGGGCATTCTCCTCATCAGTTGCAATCAAATCTATTTCCTCCTGCCTTTTAAGGACCGGATTGTTACCCCACCAGCGGCCAAGATTCTCTGCAAAAAATGGCATCTTGCCGTTGTAAAAAAGATCCTTGAGATAGGCCTCACAGATTGCCTCAAAGCGGTGACCGATAAATGCATTAAGCCTTTCCTTTGTAATCTCCCGCTCATAAAACAGCCTGGGAGAGATAAGTCCGTTCAGCATGTTCTGCTTCTTGAAAATGAACATAAAATAAAATGCAAAATAGTTGTCGCAGATTGAGTAAAGCGTATTGCGGCTGGTCTGCTTTTCTCCGCACGGAATTTCCCTTTTGATAAACCCCAGATTGGACAGGACACTCAGATACTTTGCGATTTTTGCAGGCTCCTCTCCCACTTTGTCCCTTATTTTTTCAAATGTCGATGCCCCTGCATTTATGGCAAGCATGATGCTCTTGTAAAAATATGTTTCCTTAAGTTCCATCCTAAGAAGTGTCTCTATCTCATTAAAGAGGACTCCCGTAGTAGAAAGACAGTGCGTGATGATGTTCTCCCTGATTGAACGGCTGTCGTCAAAAAGCGTAAGGTAAAAAGGAATCCCCCCAAGGATTGAATATGCGCACAATGCCTGCTCGTCATTGTATTTGGGAAAGAACTCACGTGACTCCCTGTATGTAAAAGGACAAAGCTTAAGCTCGGCTGTCTTGCGGCCATAAAGGGGCTTTGAGGAATTGTCGATTATGTCCTCTATTACAGACACCTCCGATCCGCAGAGAATAAGGAAAATATTTTTCTTTTTGAGGATTGTGTCTATTGCAATCTGAAGCCCTGAATCATAAGCAGGATTTGAGCTGTAAAGATAAGTGAACTCATCGATTATGATTACAAGACGCTCTTTTATTTGGGTATTCTTGATAAAGGAATAAACATCACTCCATTTTTCAAATGAATCAAGAAAATCTCCCGCTTTTAGAACTTTATTCAGCTCGTCACAAAAATTTTTTACGTTTGTTTTTTCTGAGGATTTGTCGCCTGTAAAATAAACTGTGTTCTTTGAGTGAAGACCTGCAAAATGGCCTAGAAGATAAGACTTACCAACCCTGCGGCGGCCATGCAGAATGAGCATCTCAAAATTCCTGGAATTATAAAGCTTTTCCAAAAAACTGAGTTCAGCCGTCCTGCCAATGAATATTTCATTTTCCTTATCCATTATTTACTCCAAAGTTATTTACTCTAGAGTAAATTATACAGCAAGGGAAATTTTCTTTCAAGATTTAGAACCACATTTATTTTTCTTATCCAGATTTTACCCCAAAGTTATTTACTATAGAGTAAATTGTATGGACACAAGCCTGGAGGAGGTTAGTTGTCGCAGATAGTCCAAATGAAAAATCCGCCCGAAAACAATCAGGCGGACAAAATGATTTTACTTTCCAAGCATTTTAGCAGAGGCTTTTTCAAAACGCTCCGTCAGCTTTTCGTAACGCTTTTCTTCTGACTTTGTCCAAGTTTCAGAATCCTCAAGGTCGTCAATCTCATCAGCAGCTGCTGCTGCGTCCTTGCCTAGTTTTTTCAAAGAGGCAGTATCTTTTAAGGATGTTTTTTCCATTTGAACGACAACCTTTTCATAGGCATCCAAAGCTTTTGATACTTTACTTTTAGCGCATGAGGTAAAAGTAACAACAGCAAACATGGCAAGAACTGCCATAGCAGCAACAAATTTCTTCATAAGAAACTCCTAAAAAATTTATTTTAGCAGGAGAACAACAATCCTGTTATATACAGAATTTATTTCATAGCGTTTTTAAAAACGCGATTGCTTTTTTTTCTGTAAGATCTATATGACAGTATTCTGCTTCTTCGTTTTTGTTTCTAAACTCTTCTTTTATAGTCTTTTCTTTTGTGGATTCCTCATTGTTTTTTTCTCTAAGACGGGAGATTTCTGCCACATACAGTTTTTCCAAATTGTAAAAGCTTTTGAACTGCTCTATAAAATCAATTATCCGCTTCTTTCTGCTTACAATCATATTCTGCAAAAAAGTTGTCAGCACCGAAGAAACAAACGCTATTCCAGCACCGATTATTATTCCTGTTGCTTCCGTCATGATATTTTTCCTCCACAAATTGTTTATGGATTTTAATGATTACTTACTCGGCAAAAGCCCTTCTTGTCAGATTGCTTGACTTGGAATAATAAAATTTGCCAAGCCAAGCAATGTTGTTTTTTTACTTTAGTTTTTAGAGTGTTCCATCGGGATTATATGGAGTCCAGAAGAAAAACTCTATACCCTCCAAAGTAAACTCATTACTACCGAGGATTTTACCTTTCCCAATTATTCCAGTAGGGGTACCTTTGTTGTATGCTTTGACCGTTTCAAATTCTAAATTATCGCCTTTCACACGTATAACCCCTTCAGCCTGAACTTCACCGCAAATAATTCTGAACTTGTTATCATGTATTTCAAAGAAAGCGTTTCCATAACCTGAAGCGAAACCTGGAAAACTTGAACCTGGAGCGCTGGTAGCATAATTACCATCTTGCAGTTTACTTGACGATCCGATAAAAGTATTTGTGATACTTTCTAATGTTTCGCAAGCCATCAAGCTGAACAGCACACAGCATCCAATCAATAATGAAATCAAAATCTTTCTCATAAAAGACTCCTTAAAAAGTTATTTTGTGATTTCATTGTACCCCCGCCCCAAAACCAATTCCAGTGAGTTTTACCCACCAATTTTAAGGAAAATTTACGAATTTGAGCAAATTTCGGTGAGTTTACGCACCGATTTTTGGGAAAAAAAGGAATTCTGGCAATTTTTGGGGAATTTATGCTGTAGATTTTGATTGTAGATGATGATTTTTAGTAAAAGTTAATAAAAGGGATTCCCGCGTCGGTGCGCGGGAATGACGGTGGTTTTAAATGTGGGGGAACTGAAAATGACGAAGCTTGAAAATTGTTTCGGAAATGCAAAAGTCCAAGGCCAACAAAAAAGGCACCCCGAAGAAAATCAGGGTGCCTCTAGTTTAAGAAAGTCGGAATTTAGAATCCCAGAGTTTTTTGGACATTGTACTTAAACTCACCTATTGCCTGCGACTTTGTTTCTCCGCCATTTGCATAGGCTTTTACGGCTTTCTTCCAAAAATCATCAATCTGATTATCACTTGCTTGAGAAAGAGAGCCGTCCACTTTCTTTGCGTAATCGCAGAATTCTTTGTACCAGTTCTGGCCTCCAATAAATGGATCTGAGAAATTATTTTTTAACTTGTTCTGAACATTGATGTTGGTTACTACTACGGAGTTGTCTTTAGAAAATCCCTCAAGGAATTTTTCATCTGTTGCTAAATACTGAATCATTTCCTTGGCAGCAGCCTGGACCTTTGTTTTCTTGCTTGCGGCAATCCATGTTCCGCCCCAGAACCATGCGGAAGGTCCCTGGCACATAGCCCAGTCGCCTGCTGTGCCGGGAGCGTTTGCCTTAAGAGCATAGGTGAAACCCCATTCCGGAAGGAAGTAGCACATGACTTTCCCTTTTTGCATTCCGTCAAACCATTCCTGAGACCACTGATTGGCTCCGCTTAAGACTAGTCCTTCATCCTCCATAATCTTGCAGACATCCATGTATTTTTCCATTGCCGGGTCTATCGTTAGGCTGTAGTCCACAACCCAGGGCTGCTTTCGGGCACCCTTGTATGCATAGAAAAGGTCATCCGTTGTGGCAACGGCTTTGCATTTGCCGTCGGACTTTTCCTTGAGTTCACGGGCTGTTGCAAGAAATGTGTCTAGATCCTTGAACTTTTTCTGGACTTCTGCAGGGTCATCTGTTCCCCAGTACTTCTTTGCAAGGCTTCTGCGGTAGAAGATTGCTCCGGAATAAACTTTATAGGACATGGCATAGACGTGGCCATTGTGGGTGGCAACCTTTACAGGATAGTTTTCTGTCTTGTCCTTTACCTTTGCATACAAGTCATCGAGTTCAAGAAGAAGTCCGGCCTCTGCATATTTTCTTAGCTCAGGCTCTTCAAGGAACATTACGTCCGGTAGTGTTCCGTCTTTTCTAATCAAAGATGGTTTATCCAAATACCATTTGTAATAGTCAATGCCCCACATTTTATAGTCAACTTTTACGTTTGGATGAGTAGCTTTGTAGCCGTAGCCTTTTTCGTAAATTGCATTCTTAAATTCGACATTGTAGCCCCAGACATCGAGTTTTGTTTGTGCAGTTACTGCTGTAACGGAACAGGCAAGTGCGGCAAGAAAAGCGATTGTCTTAATCTTTTTCATAAATTGCTCCTTGTTGAATTAATCTTAAGCCTAATTATACCCCCGTCCCCAAAAACAATTCCAGTGAGTTTTACCCACCAATTTTAAGGAAAATTTACGAATTTGAGCAAATTTCGGTGAGTTTACGCACCGATTTTTGGAAATGGGCAAATCCGGGGAAAACTTTGACGAAATCAATGCTTTCTTCGATTTACTTTCTTACAAGGTAAACGCTCTTTCCACAGAAAATCTGCCTTCAAATAGAAAAATCACACCGGGGCTTGCCGAAGGGAAGTGGCAGTACCCCAAGGACATCAATGCGTTTGATGATGACGTGAGCGATATGTTTGAGGATTATTTATGAAGATGACACATGACTCTTTGATTCCTTACTATAACGAATCTTGTGTACTGGCAGTATGAGATGAACTGAAATATATAAACCTCAACCGCAAGTTTACGCACCGAGTTTTCTATATTCTGCAAATAAAGCCTAGCCGGGATTGGAGGGGGCGCGTAGCGCGTGCGCAGCACCGGCCGAGAGGGCAAGCCCCGGAAAGCCCGATAAAAATGGCCTCCCTGCCATTTTTTATCACGGTTTTCTGCCGAAAATCCGCAACCTCTTATGCTAACAAACGACGCGCCCTCCATGGCGCTGCTTGTTTGACGGAAAAAATGGCAAGGGCAGTTTAACCATTCAGACTGCTCCAGAGAAGGATTTAAAGAAGAATGTGCTTTAGCTTGCAAGAGCTTTAAATTATTGTATAATGGAAATTAAGCCTAAGACCGCAAATGGAGACGAATGATGAAAAAAAATCTTAAGTATGATGTTAACATTGACTTGGCAAACGAGACAAAAAAAGCAATGGCTAAGGCCTTGAATACAGACAACGAAAGGGTGCTGAATAAAATTGGCGCATTTTCTTCTTTGTACGACATCAAATTTAAGGAGTACAAAAATCCGGTTCTTGTTTTAAAGACAGAGGAGCCAGGTTCAAAGCAGCTTTTGGCAGCCCAATACGGTAAGCTGGAAAACGTTTCCTACGACATGATAAATCATCTTATAAACGACTGCATCGTTATGGGTGCAAGACCGCTTACGGTTCAGGATGCAATCATCTGCGGAAAGATGAATAAGGAAGACATAAACAAAATTGTAAAGTCTGTTGCAGACGCATGCAAGAAGCAGGAATGTGTGCTTACAGGAGGCGAAACTTCTGAGCAGCCCGGCGTTCTAAAAGCAGGCACATATATTCTAACCTCCAGCATTGTTGGCATTGTAGAAAAAAGCAAAATCATAGACGGTTCAAAAATCAAAGAAGGCAACGTAGTAATTTCTCTTGAATCAAGCGGAATCCACACGAACGGTTACACTCTTGTAAGAAAGGTGATGAAAAAATACCCCCAGATTATGGATGCAAAAATCGGGAAGAAAAAATTCATCGATGTTATTTTGGAACCGCACAGGTGCTACTACAAGGCACTAAAGGATTTGTTCCCTACAAACTGGATAACGGGTCTTGCCCACATTACAGGCGGCGGTATTTGCGAAAACCTTAACCGCATTCTGCCGGACAATCTTTCTGCAAGCATTGATGCTTCAAAATACCAGATTCTGGATATTTTTAAATTGATAAAAAAGACTGCAAATGTTTCGGAAAAAGAAATGCTCAGAACCTTTAACCTTGGGGTTGGCCTTACGGTTGTTGCAAAGAAGGAACATGCAGAAGACATAATCAAGCACATGAAGAAAAACAAGATAAACGCTTACGTGATTGGGCAGATTGTTAAGGGGCACAAGGATGTTATTGTAAGCGGTGACTTTGACTGGACAATATGATTTTAGCTTGAACGCCTTAGCATTTCAAACGAATCGTAACGGGCCTGCATAAGAATGTCTTTGTCGCGGGCCAAATCTGCAATTCCAAGCGTCAGGTAGCCTGACTGGGCTGTTCCCGAAACTTCTCCCGGGCCACGGAGCCTTAGGTCTTCTTCTGCTATTTTAAAGCCGTCGTTTGTCTGGTGCAGGGCTTTTAGACGCTCAATTCCTACTTGGGTAATGTTTTTTCCGTAGATAAGGAAACAATAGCTTTGCAGACTGTTTCTTCCAACCCTACCCCTAAGCTGGTGAAGTTCTGCAAGCCCAAACCTGTCTGCGTGCTCTATTACGATGCATGTTGCATTCGGCACGTCCACGCCAACTTCCACAACCGTTGTTGCAACCAGAACCTGTATCTTGTTCTGCCTAAAGTCTTCAAGAATCTGACGGCTTTCTTCTTCTTCCACCTTGCTGTGCACAAGCGCACACTTGAATGTAGGATAGACTTCTTTGGAAAGAAAATTGAACATTTCCTGTGCGGACTTTAGGTTGCCCTGGTTTTCTGTTCCATTTTGCTCCAAAGGCTCGTCTTCCCCGATTCTTGGGTATACAAAATATGCCTGGTGGCCAGCCATAAGCTCTTTGCGTACTGCTTCGTAGGCATTCCTTTCGTTTCCCATAACGCTAAGGTAGGTCTTTACCGGAAGCCTTCCCTGCGGCATGCTGTGTATTGTGCTTACGTCCAAGTCTCCAAATGCGGTTAGGGCAAGCGTCTGCGGGATAGGTGTTGCGCTCATCATAAGAAGGTCTGGCGTGTGGCTGTATTCGCCAGAAGAGATGCGTCCCTTTGCAAGTATTGATTCCCTCTGGGTAACTCCAAAGCGGTGCTGCTCGTCTATTACCGCAAGCTGAAGGTTTGCGTACTGGATGTTGCGGCTAAAAAGCGCGTGTGTTCCCACTACAAAGTTTACGCTTCCGTCTTTTAGGGCGTTAAGCAAAGCCTGTCTTCCTGCCGCCTTAAGGTTTCCGGTAAGAAAGGCAACTTTTACTCCGATTGGCTCAAGCAAGCTGGCTGCGTTTTCGGCATGCTGTCTTGCAAGAAGTTCCGTTGGTGCCATAAGTGCGCACTGTCCGCCGTAGTCTATGGTTCTAAGGCAAAGCATAAAGGAAACTAGGGTCTTTCCAGAACCAACATCTCCCTGCAAGAGCCTCTGCATGGAAAATGGTTGTTTTTCCAAAGCGTCCGGTCTGTTTTTTAGGGTGTTAAGTTCGTCCTGGCTTTTGTCTATGTCGCGGTTCATCTGGAAAATTGCCGCCATCTGCCCCTGGGTAAATTCAAAGGGAAGCCTTTCTACAAGCAGCTTTTGCTTGGGGGAAAGGGATTCCATAAATTCACTTTTGCTTACATCCGGTGTTGAAAAATAAGAGGCTGCGCTTGGAATGCCTTGTGCAAGACCTGCTTTTTCTTCCGCAGAAGAATTCTTGGCAGCATCAAAAACCGCCGCTTGTTCTATAGAAGGAAGGCTGCCCCTGTGGCGAAGGGTGTGCTCTGCCATCTTGTATTCAAAAAAATAAAGCTCTTCGTAAATGAGGGTACGCCTTGCAAGAAGAACCTGGCTTATGTCCTTGGGCTGATGAATAAAAGCCAGCGCTTGTGTCTTGTGCAAAAGCTTCCGCTCCTGGATTATCAAAGCGGGTAAATCATCTTCCAAAGACTTTCCGTACTGCTGCAATGCTGATGCAACAATCTTGCGGTAAATTTTTTGCGTTATGCCTTCTGTGAGCGGGTAAACCGGCAAAACTCCGCTTCCGGGTATGGGTTTGTCCTGCCAGTCTGCAAGTTCCCCCGAATAGGCAAGCCGTTCTGCTTCAAAAGATGATGCCTGCAGCGTATTGTACCTAAGTTCAAATTTGCCTGTTACGCTTATTATGCTTCCTTCCGGCAGTGATTTTTGCAAAAATGGACGGTTAAATGCAATAAGGAATGCGTTTGAACTTCCATCGGTCACGGCTATTTTTAGGGTCTTCATCTTGCCGTAGCCAAAAAAGTCGTGGGCAATAACCTTGCATACAGTGTGAACCTTTCCGTAGTTCTGGGCGTATTGGCTAAGGGTGCATGCCTTTGTCCTGTCTTCCCAGTCACGGGGATAGGTTCCCAAAAGGTCGCCAACGGTAAAGATGTTCAACCGGCTAAAAAGAGATGCCTTTGATTTTCCAACACCCGCAAGACTTTCTAGCGGAATTCCCAGTTCGGAAAGCTTCATCCGTTTTTATCAGGAAATACCTGCCAGTATTCCAGAAATAAGGAAAACTGCTATGGAACCAAGGATAATTATTGCGGCCAGGGCAATTATCGCTATTATAAGTGCCGTTGTGTAGCTAACTTTCTTTCCGGCGGTAAAGGTTCTAGCTATGTTGTAGACAAGGGGAGAAATTGAAGCGTCTATCTGGTCAAGTATGGGGCTTGAATAATACTGACCCTTACGCACAAAAAGAACTATAAGCCTTACCGCAAGGATGATGATAAGGAAGGTTATGATTGAAGTAATGACTGACCATGCAAGCTGAAGAATCATCTGAACTACATGAGCCGGTGTGATTGCAGTCCTTCCCGCAAAACTTGAAAGCATGGTGGCAAGAACACCCAGTATGCACAAGCCCAGTGCGGCAGAAAAGTCAAAGCTGCCCAGCCTTAGCCACTTGATTCCACGGAAAATGTTCAGGTAAGGGTCGCAAATCTTACCCAAAAAGCGCGAAAAGCGGCTGTAGGAAAGGGATGGAACCCATGTTAGCAGTATGCGCAAAAAGCACATTAGCGCATAAACAGAAACAACAAAGGATACTATAGAAAATATTGTTCTTGGCATACAAACCTCTTAAATCAATTTTTATTTAATTTTTATTCACACCAGACATCTTCCACAAGGTTTTGATCCTTCAAAGACTGTATAAAATCAGAATTGGAAGGAACCTGCATCTGCTGGTTTGCTTTTACCGTAAAAGGAGCCCCATTTACGCTTATATGAAAATATACTACACAATTGCCGTTTGCGCCAAATAAAAAATCCCGCAAAGGGCTTATTTCTTTCATGGAAGAAAAATCCTCCCGCATCTTTATGTGTACGGCAGAAATAGACTTTGCTTCAAGAGCCTTGGGGTCTTCCATTGTGTCCACAAGCAGGCTTGGTGTTTCCCTAGAACCGTCAACCTTGCCCTTAAAGGCGTATACACCTTCATCCTGAATCTTGTCCTTTAGCTGCTCCCATGTCTTTGGGAAGAAGGTAATGTCTATTGTACCCTTAAAGTCTGCAAGCTTGGCAAAGCACATCTGGTCGCCCTTCTTTGTAAGTATCTGCCTAAGACCCTGAATCATTCCAATGGCAACATAGCTTCTTCCTGTGTTCTTCATCTGCCAGGGCTTTCTTCCGCTAGCTTCAAGAGCTGCTTTTTCCGCCTTGTCTTCCTTGCCAGCCTTTTCTATGTTCTCGCTGGAGATTGTAGCACATTTTTCTATGGCGTGCCTCCATTCGTCCAGTGGATGCCCCGAAACGTAGCAGCCAATCAGTTCCTTTTCTATATTAAGAAGCTCCATCTTGGGCATTTCTTCAACTTCTTCATACTTAAAGTCAGCAAATTCCTTTATGCCGGCATCTTCAAAGAGAGAAGCCTGACCGCTGTCGCTGCCAAGACGCTTCTTTTCTTCATACTGAATGGCTTTTTCGTAGTTAAGGATTAGGGTTGCCCTGTTCTTGTCCAGCTTGTCAAATCCACCGGTTTTTATAAGAACTTCTATTGCCCTCTTGTTAACTTCCTGGAAACTTATGCGCGAAATAAAGTCGTCAAAAGACTTGAAAGGGCCGTTTGCCTCACGCTCCTTTACAATAGCACTTGCAGCACCCTCTCCCATGCCCTTGATTCCCTTAAGGCCAAAGACTATGTGTCCGTTGACTACGTCAAATATTACGTCTGAGCGGTTAACATCAGGAGCGTCCACCGGAATGCCCATCTTGCGAGCTTCTTCAATATAAACAGGCAGCGTATCCGTAGAAGTAATTTCGTTGGTAAGGTTTGCCGCCATAAATTCAGCAGGCTTGTGGGCCTTTAGGTAACCGGTGCGGTATGCAACAACAGAATACGCCGCCGCATGGCTCTTGTTAAAGCCGTAGCCCGCAAAAGGAACCATTATTTCAAAAATTTCGTCTGCGTGTTCCTTGGTAAAGCCGTTCTTGATTGCACCTTCTTCAAAGTCCTTCTTTTTTCCCATAAGGACTTCAGGCTTCTTCTTACCCATGGCGCGTCGGAGCATGTCTGCCGCACCCAGGCTGAACCCTGCAATCTTCTGGCTTACCTGCATAATCTGCTCCTGGTAAACCATAACACCGTATGTTTCCTTTAGGATATCCTCAAGGCAGGGGTCCGGGTAATGGATTGTCTCCGGATGCCACTTTCCTTCAATATACTGGGGAATGTAATCCATTGGGCCGGGGCGGTAAAGCGCGTTCAAGGCGACAAGTTCTTCCAAGCGTCTGGGCTGTGCCTGGCGCAAAATCTTCTGCATACCCGGAGATTCAAACTGGAAGACTGCAACCGTGTCTCCCCGGCAGAAAAGGTCAAAGGTCTTTTCGTCAGACTCGCTTACGTTTGCGGTAACAAAATCAGGCTCCCCTTCCTTCTTGTGCTTGTTGATTATGTTCTCTGCATAGCGGATAAGGGAAAGCGTCTTTAGCCCAAGGTAGTCCATCTTTACAAGACCGCAGGGCTCAATTATATCCATTGTATACTGAACGCCAACTTCCCCGGTCTTTGGGTCCTTGAATACAGGTGCCCAGTCCGGCAAGGCGGTAAGACCAATTACCATACCCGAAGCATGGAGACCCGTGTTGCGGTTAACGCCCTCAAGCTTGGACGCAAGTTCAAAAAGCCTCTTGTACTTTGGGTCGTCCTTGTAGGGAATAAGCTGCCCGTTGTCCGGGTGTTTTTCGTCCGGCGGAGTAAAGGCATCCTTAAGCTTGGCCTTGGGGTTGTCGGGAATGCACTTCTTTAGCATTGCAACTTCGTTAAGCGGAATGTTAAGCACGCGTCCAACGTCTGCAATACAGTTCTTTGGCTTTAGGGTTCCAAATGTAACAATGTGGCCAACCTGGGGGTCACCGTAAAGATCACGGGTATGCTGGATAATGTCCTGCCTGTAGTCGAAGTCCATGTCAACGTCAAAGTCCGGCATGGAAACGCGTTCAGGATTCAAAAAGCGTTCAAAAATCAGCTTGTAGCGGAAGGGGTCAATGTCCGTAATGGTCATGCAGTAGGCAACTACGGAACCTGCACCCGAACCACGTCCCGGCCCAATAGGAATGTAAGGCTTGGGAATTTTGTTCACATTGTCATAGGTAGACTTGGACCAGTTGATGAATTCCCAAACAATCAAAAAGTAGCCGGAAAAACCCATCTTAAAGATGATTCCAAGTTCATATTCAACACGCTCACGGATTTCCGGGGTAATCTCCTTGTAGCGCTTCTTAAGCCCCTCTTCTACGATGTAGCGCATGTAGTCATCTTGGTCGGATTTGTAGTCATCACCATGGGTGCGGAATTCGGCAGGCAGCTCAAAGCGGGGAAGGCAGTCCTTAAGTTCCTGGGTCTTGTACTGGTGAATCGTAAGGTCGCACATGGCCGCGATTTTCTTTGTATTTTCAACAGCCTCTGGCCACTGGGGAAAGATTTTCTTCATCTCGTCCGCAGTTTTAAGGTACCATTCTGCAATGTTCTGGTCACCGCCCATCTTTTGGTGGGGTTCATCCAAAAGCTTCTTGAATCCAATGCAGCGCAGGGCATCCTGGGCTTCGGCATCATCCTGGTTTGCATAGTGAACGTCGTTTGTAAGGACAATGGGGATGTCCAGGTCCTTTGCAAGCTTTACCAAAAGAGGCGCAACCTTAATCTGGTCTTCCAAACCGTGGCTCTGGATTTCTATATAGTAATGGTCCGCCCCAAAAAGTTCCTTGTATTCCTTTGCAACCTGGTAGGCCTCTTCCGTGCGTCCGTTCATCAAAAGCTGGGGAATTTCCCCCTGAATACAGGCAGAAAGGCAGATTATACCTTCGTGGTAGCGCTTTAAAAGCTCAAAGTCTATGCGGGGTTTGCCGTAGTAAAGGCCTTCCTGAAAAGCAATGGAAGAAAGCCAGCACATGTTCTTGTAGCCGGTCTGATTTTTGCAAAGCAGGATAAGGTGAAAGTTGTGGGCATGATGACCGTTCCGGCCAAAAGGAATGTCTGTTTTTTCCGTGTGGTCCTTGTATGCAACGTAAAATTCCTCGCCGCACACAGGGTTTATGCCATTAGCATGACAGATATGCTCAAAGTTCAGAACGCCAAACATGTTGCCGTGGTCTGTAAGCGCAAGGGCCTTCATGTTCAGCCGCTTTGCCTTTGCAATCAGCGTGTCCAGCTTTGAAGCACCGTCCAAAAGCGAATAGTCCGAATGCACGTGCAGGTGAACAAAGTCACTCTCCGGTGTTCCTTCCGGGGCTTCCGGAAAAATATGTATGTCCGCCAAATCTGTCTCCTGTTAATAAAATCAGCGGATTCATTATATCAGAAAGCGGCTTTTCTTTCTATTCTATTGAGGGTAAATATTTTTTTCTTTTGGAGCAAGCTTAATGGTAAAACTGTACCCGTCACTCCGTGTCCGGGTAAACTCCTTGGCATTTTCAATATACCGCAAACAAGCAGCACCATGGAGGGTGCGTCATCTGTTTTCCATTTACATGGGCAAGTTTTCGGAAGAAAACTTGCGGGTAAAAATGCCAAGGAGGGCATTTTTACCCGCTTTCCAGGGTTCCGCTAGCGCTCCATTGCCTAACGGCAACCGCTTCGCGGCCCTTCCAATCGGGGCTAGGCTCTGTCTCAAGCACCCTGCAAAGAGGAATTTTTTTTAAGCCACGTAGGATTCGAGTCTACTCATGCGGGCTGGGTTCTGCATACGCACAAGGGCACGCTTTTCTATCTGGCGGATCCTTTCTTTGGTAAGGTTGCAGGCATCACCCACTTCCTTAAGAGACATTGGACGACCGCCGCCAAGACCGTAGCGCAGACGCAAAACCTTTGCTTCCTTTGGCTTAAGCGTGTTAAGAACGCTGTCTATGTCATCCTTCATGGAATTGTTGATTGCCTGGTAGTCAGGAGAAGCGTAATATGTGTCTTCTATAAAATCAGCAACGGTATTCCTGCCGGTGTCATCCCCAGCAATGCGGGCATCAAGGCTTATCATGTCGCGGCCCAGGTTTACAAGCTCACGTACATGGCTTGGAGACATTCCCAGCATCTTGCCAATCTCACGGAATTCACTGTCCTCGTTCTTTTTGTGGCCAATAGCCTTGCGGGTCTTTTCTATCTGAACAAGCTCGTTTGCCCTGTTGAGCGGCAAGCGGATGGCACGGCTCTTTTCGCAGATGGCCTTAAGAATTGCCTGGCGAATCCACCAAACAGCATAAGAAATAAAGTGGTAGCCCTTTTCCACGTCAAAGTGGTCTATTGCAGTCAAAAGGCCAATGTTTCCTTCGCTTATCAAATCCGTAAGGTCAAGACCGTGGCTCTGGTACTTCTTTGCAACATTCACAACAAAGCGCAAGTTTGCACTAACAATCTTGTCTTTTGCAGCCTTGTCGCCAGCCTTAGCCTTTAGCGCAAGCTCATTTTCTTCTTCGCGAGAAAGCAGCGGAATCTTGTTGATTTCCTTAAGATAGAGGTTCAAAACATTTTCGTCATCATAAACAGGTGTAAAAGTCTTTGCAGCTTCCATAATTGCCACTCCTCGCTAAATAGTTTCAATAAAGAAATAGCAACTTTCATGCCAACTTTTCAAACGCCACAAAAAAATTACAAAAAAATTCCCTGCCGAATTTATTTGACGCCCAAGCACAAAATTTATTATATTCTAGTTATACAAGCTTTTAATAACATACATTTGGAGGAAATATAATGAAAATCAGACCTTTGGCAGACCGCGTATTGGTAAAGCAGGTAGCTGCAGAGACAAAATCAGCAGGCGGAATCATCATTCCTGAAACTTCACAGGAAAAGACCCAGCAGGCAACAGTAGAAGCTGTCGGTCCGGGCACAGAAAAAGAAAAAATCACCGTAAAACCAGGAGAAAAAATCCTTTACGACAAGTATTCCGGAACAGGAATCAAAATTGACGGTGAAGACTATCTTATCCTTAAGAATTCAGACATCATCGCCGTCATCGAATAGCAAAAAAATTGTCCAAACTGCGTATTTTTGGATTAAAGATATGCAGACAAAATAATTTGTGGGTCAAAATGACACAAAAAAAACCGGGCACTACCCCCAAAGGGTAAAAATGACCCGGTTTTTTCATTAATTTTTATTTATTCTTGTCTTGCGCCTGCTTTAGAATAAGCCTTGCACGGTTACGCACCTTGTTCTGCCCCTCATTCTGGTTAAGCGAATACTGGAGGGAACGGATTGCATTCTTGTAGTCACCCAGATAGTAGTATTCCTTTCCAATGCGGTACAAAACATCAGCCTTAAGGCCCTCGTCCAAAGTGCGCGGCAAAGCCTTCTTTAGGCTGTCCAAGGCCAAAGCACCCTGTCCACGACCGGCATAGATGTTGGCAATATTAATATAGGCATTCGTAACAGATTCACTCTGCCCGCCTGAATTCATAACAGGAGTCCTCTTGGAAAAGTTTTCCAGTATGCTGCCGTACATTGCAAGACCTTCGTCTATACGGCCGTCCTTAACGTAGAACCATGCCGCCGCTTCCTTTTCCCAAAGGTTCAAAAGCTCTGCATGCTCGGAAGGCTCAAACTTTGGCGGAAGACCGTCATCATCCTCTCCCGACTTCTTCTTTTTGCCAAGGGCTTCCTCGTGCTTGGACTGCTCATATTTTATGAACAAATCCCTTGCGTCCTGCTCGTGCCCATTGTTCAAAAGAACAACCACCGAATAGTGAACGACATCATCTGGGTAGAGTGATGGCTTATCAAGTGCATTCTTTTCCAAAAGCGGCCAAACACGGCTTGCCTTGTGCTCTGTTTCCCACTCGCGGTGGAGCTCTGCCAAAAGCTGCTCGCGGATAATTATAAGGCGGGGATTCTGGGTGCGCTCAAGTGACTCGTCAATCTTTACAAGCGCATCTTCCAAAGAAATCTTGGGAATCCTGTCCTCTTCTTCCATGGCCTTGGTTCTAAGCCCCGCCATGCGCAAATCCTGGGAAAGCTTATCCTCCGGCGGACGGCGCAAGAGGTAAAGGGCATAGTCACCGTAAGTTGCAAGACCCGGCACATAATCCGGGAACTTTGTAACAAGGGTGTCCAGCCTGCTGAATTCCTTAGCAAGATCGTTCTTGCTCTTTAAGTACATTGCGCTGTTAACATAAACCACAGGAAGAACCTGCTTGGCATAAGAAGTCAAACCGGCGTTTTCATTTGCCGATTCAGCCAAAATAACATCTATAAGCTCACTGCGGATTTTTTCTGCAGCCGCATCTTCTTCAAGAAGGTAGTAGTCATCTGCCTCCAAAGCCTTGTGTTCAATCTTTAGTGCCACTGGGCCGGGGAAAGAGTCTCCCTCAACAAGGGCCTCAAGACTTTCCGTGTAAAGACCTGCATCATAAAAGACAGAACCCCAGAAAAGGGAATCTTCCAAAGAGTCAACCGTGCCAGTATAAGCCTCGGAAGCCTTTGCAAAATTGCCTTCTTTCATGCAAAGGGCGGCGGCATTACGAGCCCAGCGGGAAAGTTTTGTGCTTCGGGCAGCATCAAGATAAATGGGCACAAAGCGGGAATCATAAAAGACCTCAAACTTTTCCTTTGCAGTGGCAGTATGGTCGGGATTTTTCTTTTTTCCCCTGAACAAAAAGAAGGTCTTTCCAAACAAGTCGTCCGCACTCCAGCCTGTCTCGAGCGCATAGGAAAGGAAGGCCTCCGCATATATGGAGCCGTATTCGGTACCGGAAAGGGGCTTTGTTACCTTCATTGCCTTTTTTGTCTTGTTCTGGTCCAGAAGGAAATTTCCGTAGACCGCAAGCAACTGCTTGTCCTTCTTATGCTTTCTCAAGGCCTTTTTAAGCGTCTTTTCCGCACGGTCAGCTTCACCAAGGGTAACATACCTCTTGTAAACACCCATGCTCTCCAATGGCGTAGAAGCAAGCTTTTCCGTCTGATGCAAAAGCTCCATGGCTTCCTTGGTCTTGCCCTGGCCAATCAAAATGTCCACGAAACCAAGTTCCGTACTTATTGCGGCACCTTCTGAATGAGAGGAACATCCCGCAAAAACAAAGAGGGACGAAAACAAAACCGCGCAAAGAGCAAGCAAAGCAAGGGGCCTTGCAAGTCCATGCGCAAGAAATGAGGAAAATCCTAAAGTTTTAGTCTTTGTGTTCAAGTTGCTATCTCTTTACGAATTTTGTCCAGAACAGCATTAATGAATTTAAAGGAAATGTCTGTGTCGAATTCTTTTGCAATGGCTATGGCTTCATCAATAACCACAGACCCGGGCGTTTCCTTTTGGTACAGAAGCTGGAAAATGCTCATTCGCAAAATCGCCAAAGACACCTTGTTAACACGGTCAAATTCCCATCGTTCGGACAAATGCTCTTTTATAAGCACATCAATCTCTTCTAGATGATTTATTGTACCGGAAATGAGAATACGGGCAAAATCGTCCTTTTCAGTATCGGCATTTTTTGCTTCACTTTCAGTATTATTATCTACCCAATCAAGTTTTAAAAGGTCATCCAGGCTCTTCTTACCCACATCGTATGAGTACAGAGCCTGAAATGCCAGAATTCTTCCTTTCCGACGAGACACTGCAAACCTACCAGCTTAAAAGTTTTGTAAGGGCGTCACCTGTCTTCTTGCGGTCTACGTTAGCCGCATTGTCAAGATTCTTAACAATGTCACTGGCAGACTTCTGAAGGAACTGACCCTGCTTCTGACTTGTTAAAGTACCCTTAATATATTCTTTTACAGTGAGCTTTGATTCCGGTTCAACAGGATCGGAAAGCTTAAGCATCTTTGCGCTGTACTTGCCAAGAACAGAATAGAACTGCCAGTTGTTGCCACCGTCAATCAATTCGCTTGTAAAGCCAACGTTGCGGTCAAAAAGCTCCTTCATCTTATCCATTGTCCAACCCTGGGCCTGAGCCGTCTGGGCATTGTTGTGAACCATGATTTCTCCGGCCTGGAAAACCTTGCCGTTATCAGAAGATTTCATTATGTCTGTTCTGGAAGCCTGCTTTGCGGAAACCTGCTTAAGGGCAGCATTAGCCTTTGCCTTTGTTCCGTCAGCATCCTTTCCCTTTGGAATAACATAAAGGAAAAGCTTTGCCATGTCGTCCCAGACAAACTTGGTCTTGTTCATGTCGTAGAACTCATTGATTTCCTTGTCCGTGGCAGTAATCTTCTTTGCTTCGTCCTGCTTTTTGCTTACGACATACTGCTGGACGGTGATTGATTCCTTGATATAGGCCTTGTAGTCAGCCATTGACATTCCGGTTGTCTCCTGAATGTACTGGGCCAAAGACTTGCCTGTAGACTTCTTTACAGCCTGTTCAAGCTGGGCTTCGGTAATCTGCTGTCCACCCTGGCTGAATGAGCTTACAAAAGCGGCATTTACCTGTGAGTCAGTAATAGCAAGACCTTCCTTTGCTGCCTGCTGGGCAATAAGCTTGTTGGCAATCATGCTTTCAAGCGTTGCCTTCCTAAGCTCTGCCTTCTGGGCATCGGTCATCTTCATGCCGTAAGCCTCGTACTGTTTTTCCGCAACACCGGCACGAGCCTTAAGCTGCTTCAGGGTAATAGTTTCTGATTTGTGCAGTTTTACCACGGCGAGGGGCTGCAACTCATTCTGTGCAAACAAAAAACCAGCCGCAGAAAGCAACATTGTAAAACCAATTGCTAAACGTTTCATATAACTTTCCTCTTTAATCTATAAAAATCAACCGAAATACCGGTGCAGAGGCCTAACCCCTTTCTAAAAATATAACAAATCAATAATAAAATTCGTTACAAGCCAACTAGCTTATTTGCAGTTCTTATGCCTGATTTTCCAGCGGAAGACCGCCTTCAATAGTTGCACGGATTCTGCGTACGCCGGCAGAAGAAGACTGTTCCTTTACAATCTTGAATTTGCCAATCTGGGCCGTATGCTGAACATGTGGGCCACCGCAAACTTCCTTGCTGAACCAGCCTTCCTTTGGACCAATTGTGTAAACCTTAACCTGGCTTTCGTACTTTTCGCCAAACAAAGCGCGTGCACCTTCAGCCCTGGCCTGTTCAAGAGGCATAACCTCCATGGAAACTGGCAAATCCTTCTGAATCTGCTCGTTAACAATAGCCTCTACCTGGGCAATCTCTTCCTTAGTCATTGCACGGTGGAAGCTAAAGTCAAAGCGCATACGCTCGGCAGTAATATTTGAACCCTTCTGGGCAACCTCATCACCAAGAACGTTAACAAGAGCCTGCTGCAAGAGGTGGGTTGCAGTGTGGTACTTTGTGGTAATCTCGCTGTGGTCAACAAGACCGCCCTTAAAGGTACCTGCACTAAGCGAGCGTGACTCCTCCTGATGCTTCTTTTCCTCTGCCTTAAAGCCTTCAATGTCTACGGACATGCCGTTTTCCTTGGCCATTTCCTCAGTAATCTCTATTGGGAAGCCAAAGGTGTCGTAAAGGCGGAATGCCACGCGGCCAGGAATAATCTTCTTGGGATTCTTCTGAAGGTTGGGCAAAAGCTTCTGGAATTCATTTTCTCCAGACTTAAGGGTCTTGCCAAACTTCTCTTCTTCCAAAGTAAGCTGTTCCTTAACAAAAGCCTCGTGTTCGGGCAATTCAGGGTAAGCTTCTTTGTATTCTTCTATTATAATACCTGCCGGTTTTGCAAGGAAAGAACCTTCAATTCCAAGCTTGCGACCGTAACGTACAGCGCGGCGGATGATTCTGCGGAGAATGTAGCCAGCTCCAGTTCTTGCCGGAGTAACACCCTGTGGGTCTCCAAGAATAAAGGTTGCGGTGCGCACATGGTCTGCAATAATGCGGATAGCAGTATCGTCTGCTTCGTTCTCGCCGTACTTCTTGCCACTAAGCTCTTCTATAGACTTTATGATTGGCTGGAAAACGTCCGTCTCGTAAACAGACTTCTGGCCGTTCAAAACGGAAACCGTACGCTCAACACCCATTCCTGTGTCTACGCACTTGCGCTCCATCTCGTTATAGTGACCCTGGGCATCCTTGTTGTAGCCCATGAATACGTTGTTCCAAATTTCAAGATACTTACCGCAGTGGCAACCGGGGCGGCAGTCTGGACCACACTTTGGCTGGCCGTTGTCATAGAAAATCTCTGTATCCGGACCACACGGGCCTGTCTGACCAGCCGGACCCCACCAGTTATCCTCGCGCGGAAGGAAGAAGATATGGTCTTTTGCAATACCCATTTCTTCCCAACGTGCAGCTGCCTCTTCATCGCGGGGAATTTCCGTACCGTCAGCAGTCTTTTCGCCAGCAAAAACGGTAACATTCAGCTTTTCCTTTGGAATTCCAAGGTATTTTGGAGAAGTCAAAAATTCAAACGAATAGGCAATGGACTCCTGCTTAAAATAAGAACCAAGGCTCCAGTTACCCAGCATCTCAAAAAAAGTAAGATGGCTTGCGTCACCAACGGAATCAATGTCTCCCGTACGCACACACTTCTGGTAATCGGTAAGGCGGTCACCGGACGGATGCTTTTCGCCCAAAAGATAAGGAACGAGCGGCTGCATACCCGCAGTAGTAAACAAAACCGTAGGGTCATTGTTTGGCAAAAGGCTCTTTCCGCTAATTTCCACATGATTCTTTGACTTGAAAAATTCAATGTACTTAGAACGCAACTCGTTGACTTTCATAATGTTTTATAGTAAAAGATTCAAGGTTTTTAGTCAAGATAACGCAAATCCCGCGCACACCAAAGATTCAAGCAGAAAGCAGATCCCTAGGCATCCAGCGCTTGCTCTTAAAATAAGCAAAGAAAATCACCGCGCTAACCGACCAGGAAATGGGGTAGCATGTAATTACCTTCAAAAAGTTGTCTGTTCCCCGGCAGAAAGCAAAAAGCCAAAGCAAGCGTATTCCGCAAATTCCAAAAAGGGTAACTAGCATGGAAACATAAGTCTTTCCCACACCGCCAATAATGCCCGCAAGAACTTCATTAGGCACGTAAAAGAAAAAGGCTGGTGTAAGAAAGAAGAGAATCTTTAGCCCCATGGCAATAACGGCCTCTTCTCCGGGAACAAACAAATTGTAGAAAAAGCGCCCAAAGAGCCTAAAGACAATTACAAGCACAAGGGTTATAGCATTCATTATCAAAAGCCCCTGCCAGGCACCCTTCTTAATGCGGTCATACTTTCCAGCCCCGTAATTCTGCCCTGAAAAAGTATTCAAAGCCATGCCCATTGAAGAAACAGACATCCAGAAGAGAGCATCCAGCTTTCCCCAAGCAGTCCAAGCCGCAATCGATTCGGTAGGAAAGGTGTTTATAAAGGACATGAGCGTAAGGTTTGATATTGGGTACATCATGGTGCAAAGCCCGGAAGGAAGCCCCAGCCTAATCATCTTCTTAAGCAAGGAAAAATCCAGCCTTACCTTGGCAAATTCAACCTTGTACACGTCGCTGGTCCTGGTAAGCGGAAGGAAAATTAGAATCATGCTCAAAACTTCCGAAGTAATAGTCGCAAAAGCAACACCCGCAACCCCAAGGCGCAGAACGATCACAAAAAAGCAGTCAAGGAAAATGTTTGCAAAACACGCAATCACAAGAACCGCAAAGGGAGTCTTGGAATCCCCGGTTGAACGCAGAATGGAAGCCCCTGTGTTGTACAAAAACATGGGTATCATACCAAGAAAATAAATCTTCAAATACGTAACTGCATTTGTAAAAATCTCTGGCGGAGTCTTTATAAGGTTAAGCGCAAACTCACAGAAAAAAATCCCCACAAGGGTCACAAGAAAACCCATTATAATAGAAAGAAGTATGAAGGTGTGAAGGGCCAAAGAAAGCTCACGGAACTTTTTTGCGCCAAAAAATTGCGAGATGATAATAGCCGCACCGTTAGCCACGCCGCCACAAAAACCGATGAGCAAGTTTATAAAAAACATGGTGCCGCCGCCAACAGCCGCAAGAGCCTCCTTGCCAACATACCGCCCCACGACAACCGCATCCACGGTATTGTAGAGCTGCTGAAAAAACATTCCCAGCATAATGGGCAGCATAAACTTGATGATGCTCTTCCAGATTGCGCCCTCGGTAATGTAGGCCTTAGAGTCCGACCGGCCACTAGCCTTGTTTTTGCTCAACATAGAAAAACAATAATATTTTTTCCGCATTTTGTCATTACACGCCAAAAACTTTGCTTCCATAGCCACAATTATATATTATCCAAAAATACAAGAAAATTATAATTTTTACATTATTCAATAACTATTTTGCATGTTGAAAATAATTTTGTTATTATTCAAGCAAAGTTTTGCATACCTTTACCTGTTAGCGAACACAAAAATAACAAAATTTTAATCAATTCTTGAAAATCAGTATAAAGTGCACGATAATTAAGGGTAGCACGGAGATGAGAGCCATGAAAAAGATAACCATAACTTCCATTTTTGCCGCAACAGTTATTACGTTGTTTTCTGCTTGCAACAACTCTTCATCCTCAACATGGGAAGAGCCGGTAAACGACTACTTTGACAAATACACAAATACTGCCGCAATCGAAAAGCAAGAAATCAATTTTCCAACCCAAAAAGACAACTCCGGCACAACTTGCATTACAAGCGACGGTGACAAAACTGTAACCTTCTATTTGCGGAACCCGCGCCAATACACCCTTAACACTTCTTTTAGCGACCCCGACTCTCATCCCCACATTCGAATTGAACAAGACATGCAGGACAAAACAATCATAAGGGTAACCTATTCGCAATCCTACCTGCAAGAACACGAAGGCGGTCAACAGATAGGTGGCACAATCTACCTGTCAGAAGCCGAAACACTCAGGGAATTTGATCCCTACTCTTTTAGCTTAAAGTGCAACTCCCCGCCGCCAAGCGTAAACGGCCAGAGCGTACAGACCGACGGCAACAACTATATCGTTTGTTTCTACCTTCCAACAAGCCAGCTGGACAGCCCCACCCACACAAATGATTCGCACACCGTCTATATAAACGGAGAGGCAGTTGCAAGCAGAGATTCAGACGGCAACCTGACAATGCTAACGCCAAGCGCCTCTACCACAAGGCCATCCACCCTTGATGTTATTCCAGAGTCCGGGGCAGCTCCATTCACAGGAACTTCAGCAGACGGCACAGCCATATATTACGACACTGGCATACAAGCAAGCATAGGCAAATTCATCCGGTGGACCATTTACCTGGAAGACGATGACGGCTTTAAATCAAATGATGTAAACGCAGATTCCATTGTAACCCCGGCAAACCTTTCCGTAAGCGGAAACGAAGTGCTTACACTCAGTCCAGAAAACGGAGAAACCAGTTCTACTCTTACCGCAAGCGTGGACTCTGGCGTAATCGCTAGCTGCACATGGACACCTGCATCACCCAGCGTAATAACCATTAACCAAGATCCACAAAATAGTAGCAACGCAACAGTTACAGCATCTGCTACCGGTACGGAAACCATTACCGTAACGGCAACCCTAGAAGACGGCAGAACATTGGAAATAACCAAGACAATCCATGTCGTTGGTCTTGCAATCAGCGGTAACAGCAACTTCCTTGCAGGTTCAAACGAAAAAGTACTTACTGCAACACCAACAGACACCGCATCAAATGTAGTTTGGTCTTCTGCAAACCCCGCCGTTGCAACTGCTATCAACCCATCTATTTCCGCCGGCGGTTACAGTATAAATGTTAATGCACTGTCAACAGGAAAAACAACCATCACCGTAAGCGCAGACATGTACGGAAAAACAATCACTGCCAAAAAAGAAATTTTTGTGCACAACCTTACCATAACAGGCGAGACCGAAACAATGGTTGGTACTGAAAACACAGTAAGCCTATCTGCATCTTTGGCATCCCCAGAAGGCTTTGGAGGAACACCTTCCTATTCATGGACTTCTGGCAGCCCGTCAGTTGCAACAGTACCAAATCCTGCAACAGGTCCAAATGTTATAGTTACGCCAAGCAATTCAAATAGCGGAACATCAGACATCACCGCAACAGTAACTATTGACGGCGAGAACGTAGGCAGCTCAAAAAAGACGGTTACTGTGTATGGCATAGAAATTAGCGGCAAGCAGCTTTTGGATGAACTTGGAACGGGCGGAAGTTACACCGCATACGCAACAATCGGCTCTAACTCCTACACCCCGCCAAGTGCAATGGAGCTTGTCTGGGGCTCAACCCCAGCTACAGGAATCGTCTCTATTACCGGCAGCACCAAACAGACGAAAACCATTAGCCCAATAGCAGCCGGAGGAACTGAACTGACAGTCACCGCAACCATCAATTCAAAAAGCTACACCGCAAAAAAGAAGCTTTATGTAATTGGCACAAGCGGACGTACCACATTTATTGCCGGGGAAACAGCCCGCAGCCTTGTCATAACTCCTGCGGCAAATAGCTCAAATGGCATAACCTATGACAATTGGAATTCATCATCCACTAGCGTTGCAGGCATAGCAGCAAACGGCAAAATCTCGGCAAAATCCGCCGGAAGCTCCAACATCACCTTCCGCGCCAAGATAGGCTCAGAAACCCTTACGCTAACGGCAAGACCAATAAGCGTAAATGAAGTAACACTTAAAGATTTGTCTAATTCACCCCTTCCAGAAACAGTAGAACCTATAACTATGGCAACTTCATACTGCAAGGTAACCCTGCCAGATATATCTGGTTGCACACTCAGTGTTACAGGAGCAATATCTTCCAATACCGAAAACGTTACTGTAACTTGGGATTCGGCTCACAACTGGATAAAGGCAACCCCCCAAAAACCCGGTCAATCCGCAGATATAAGCGTAAAGATTTCCATAGATGGGGAAGAAGTTACGGTAAAGCTCTATACCGTCAAGGCGAAGGATTGCATTAGCCCCAGTGGGCTTAACGACTACCTTGCTACGCTTGACCCGACAGAATACACGGTTGACAATCCTCTCAGACTGCAGCTCCCAAGCTATGAAGAATATACTGGAGAAAAATCTAGAGCCGTTGCGACAGCCCTTAAAAACCACCCCAACATATATGTGGACCTTTCAGATGTAACGCTCGATGATACAAAGGAAGATTGGTCCCATATACAGGACTTATTCAGAGACTGCACGAATCTAGTGTACCCGCCAGTACTCATCGGTTGGACAGATGACGACTTGCAAAACTGTTTCAGGGGTTGCAGCAACCTAAAGACTGCACCAACCCTGCCAAGCGGAATTACTAGCCTACTAGGAACCTTTGATGGTTGCTCAAGCCTTACCTCAGCCCCCACAATACCCTCTTCCGTCACAAACATGTGGAGTACATTCTCCGGCTGCACGGGACTCACAACTGCCCCGGACATACCATACGGAGTAGAAGAAATGAACTACTGTTTCGAAGACTGTACAAACCTTGTTACAGGACCTACCATTCCCGCAACAACAAGGACTTTGTGGAACTGTTTCAGCGGCTGCACAAAACTCAAAACCGTAACAATAAAATACGACGGAAGTGAAGCCAACAGCCTAGCAAGAAATTCGTCAACGTATTCGAACACTTTCACGGATTGCCCCGCCATAACGCAAATTACTTACAACACAACCACAGCTGGTGCGGCAACAGCAGAAACGTCCCTAATAACCGACTACAACCCGTCAGTTGTAGGAAAAATAACGGTAACGCATTAGCAACTAGCTTAGCCGCTACTTTGCATTTAGTGCAACAATCGCTATACTTGGCACATGAAGACAAAAACATTTTTTATAAAATTTGCAAAATGGCTGCCGGCTATTTTCATCATGGCCTGCAGCTGCTACCTTTCAAGCCAGCCAACAATTGAACACATGCCGGATTTTTGGAACGCGGACAAGCTTGTGCATCTGGTCTGCTTTGGGGGGCTTGCCTTTTGGGTTGCCTTTGGGGTGGGAACAAAACTTCCTGTCAAATGGAGAATTCTTTTGCCAATACTGCTTACAAGTCTTTACGGTTTTATTGATGAGATTCACCAGAGTTTTACGCCGGGAAGAAGCTGCTCTGTCTGGGACTGGTGCGCGGACACTCTTGGTGCCATACTTGGAAGCCTAGCCTTTTTTAAGCTGGCCTGTTTTTTAAAAAAGAATAACAAGTAACTGTCATCCCAAGGCAGCGAAGCATCTAAAAGCAAGAATAGATTTTTCACTGCCATTCAGGATGACTGATTTTTTAGTTTTTAAATATTGTAGTTGTCCTTGAGCGATTCCATCAAGCCATATTCAAGCAGGATTTCTTCAAGGCGTTCCTGAGTCATTGGCTTTGGAATTGCAAAGTTTGTATTTGAATCTATTGCACGTGCCAAGCTTCTGTATTCATCTGCCTGTCCTGACTTTGGATCATACTGGATTACAGTCTGGCGGTGGATTTCTGCACGCTGGACAACGTTGTTTCTTGGAACAAAGTAAATAAGCTGAGTGCCAAGTTCCTTTGCAAAAGCAGTAAGCAAATCCTTTTCGCGGTCAACGTTGCGGCTGTTGCAGATAATTCCTCCAAGGCGAACCCCGCTCTTTACCGCATACTTTGCAATACCCTTGGAAATATTGTTTGCGGCATACATTGCCATCATTTCACCGGATGCAACGATGTATATTTCCTTTGCCTTTCCCTCACGCATTGGCATTGCAAAGCCACCGCATACAACGTCACCAAGTACGTCGTAGAAAACATAGTCAAGGTCTTCCGTATAGGCACCCTGTTCTTCCAAAAGACCTATGGATGTGATGATTCCGCGTCCTGCACAGCCAACACCAGGTTCCGGTCCGCCAGATTCAACGCATTTGATTCCGCCAAAACCTTCGCGCATAATGTCCGAAAGTTCAACATCTTCACCGTTTTCGCGGATTGTATCAAGAACGGTTTTCTGGGCAAGGTTTCCCAAAAGAAGTCTTGTTGAGTCAGCCTTAGGGTCGCAGCCAACCACCATGATGTTCTTCCCCATTTCGGCAAGTCCAGCCGTCAGGTTCTGCGTAGTCGTTGATTTTCCGATACCGCCTTTTCCATAAATTGCAATTTGTCTTGTAGCCATTTTACACTCCTTATTGATATTCAGATTGCCATCCTCTGATTACTATCGTTTTATTTTTAACCGTGAGAGAAGGTGTCAGCAAGTCTCACCGGTTTTATATACACTTCTTTTGAAAAATCCTGTCCACCAGGAACGCCAACAGCATCTGCCCTGCACCTCTGGCAGTGGCGGAAAACCTTTATGTATTTTTCACACTCACCCCTTGCCCAAGACAAGTCCTTGCATGAAGGAACCGAACACCAGTCAAACTGATGCTGGGGAATAAGCGGAATTATGTTGTAGATTGTGGCCCCATGCTCAGCGACAGTCTTTGCCACAAGCGGAATATGCTCCCTGTTTATCTCTGGAACAAAAACCGTGTTTACCTTTACGGTCACCCCCGCAGCCGAAACTTTTTTTATGCCGGCAAGCTGGTTCTGGATAAGGATTTGAGCAGCCTCAACTCCTTCGTAACGCTTTCCCTCGTAAACAATGAACTCATTTATCTTTGCCTGAATCTCCGGGTCAACCGCATTTACTGTTACGGTGAGAGTGTCAATTCCTGCGTCAATAATCTGGTCAGCCTTCTGCGGGAGAAGGAGTCCGTTGGTACTCATGCACTTTATCATTGAAGGAAATTCATCGCGCACTTTCCTAAAGGTTTCAAGGGCAAAGTCCGTTGCCAAAGTATCGCCAGGTCCCGCAACACCAACAACGGTCAAATCGGGAGAAAGCTTCACTGCACGGCGGATAGCTTCTATTGCCTCGTCCGGCGAGATTATGCAGCTGGCAACTCCCGGCCTTACCTGTTCGTCGTTAAAGTCGCGGTGGCAAAAACGGCAACCAATGTTGCATCCGGGGCTTACCGGAAGGTGAATGCGTCCCTTGTTTGACTTTTGACCGAGCGCAAAGCAGGGATGATTTTTTGAAATTTCATCAAATGTTTTTGCCATCGCCATTCCTCACAAAATCAATTCTTTACAAAATGGAAGAAGTCAGTATTGCCTCTGAAATCTTGTCTATGCTTCCAGCCGTTTCAAACACTTTTATTCCGCGTTGTATCATGTAAGCCGCAGCTGGTTCCCCAATTTTTGAAACAAACAAAGCCTTGCAGTCTTTTAAAAGCTCGTATGCTATGGCAAAGTTGTCGTCGCAAGACCCATTGCAGGAGCCCCCGCAAACAGGCGGCATTTTTCTTATTTCCAAAAACTCTGCGTCATCAGAAAATTCGTAAATCCGCCAAACGTGTGCGTGTCCAAAATGCTCGTCTACAGAAAAACCGTCCAAGCTTGCAAAGCCGACTTTTACTGGCAAGGCTTTCTCTACTTCCATAAAACCCTCTGTCTCTTTTCTAGCGGTAGTTCTGAAGCGCGTTGTTGTACACGTCTTCTATTACGCGCAAGGCTCCAGTGTAGCCAACATAATTTGTCGTAAGCACAAGCTTGAGTGCCATAGGGTGTGCCGCCTGAACAAAGCAGTAATCTTTTTCCTTTGCCAAGTCGCTGTCCCAGTCTGCACCTATGATAAGACCCTTTCCGTCGTGTTTGATTTCACGGATCATGTCGGCAGCCTTTCCAGCATCCGGCAAGAACTGTGCGGAGATTTTCCTCTTTTCGCTTATCGAAAGCAAATCATCAAGAATTGCCTGCTGATATTTTGGAGGAGTATTGTCTACAATAAACTGCTCTGCCGGAATGATTCCTGTCTCGTGCAGCAAAAAGCGTGAAAGCCCCACAACGTAGCCAGCATCGTGAATGATGTGGGCAAAGCGCGGAAGTCCGTAGCGGAATTCCAAAAGGAAAGTGGCAAGGTTGTCTATTTCCTCGTAATAGGAATCAATCTGATGCTGAATGAATTTCTTTGCCTTTTCAACATCAAGTTCTGCGCCCTGCTCAATGGCAAAGTTCAGCACTCCGTTAAGGAATTCCGTGGTTGCATTGTCTCCGATCGGAACAGAATGGTACCAGTAGTATTCCTGTCCGTAGCGTGACTTTAAGTTGTCAGCTATTGTTTTTCCGTACCAAGGCGAAACCAAAATGTTAAAGTTTGCGCGGGGAATCTGCTGCCACTCTTTTACACCCTTAGAGTCTGGACCAAACAAAACGTGAACCTTTAGCCCAAGCCCCTTCAAGAGGCGGCGGTATTCAGCAAGGTTTCCTTTCCAGAAGGGATCTTGGTAAGGGATGCTCGCAATCAAGTTCACGGTGTTCTTTTCGCTTCTTGGCTCATTGTCTTCTTCATAGCGTGACACATACTGGTTGATGATTGCGTTCACAACAGACGAATGCGAAACATAATTGTTGGACTTAAAGCCTGGGGTGTCAACCGCAACAATAGGCTTACCTTGTGCCGCAAATTCGTCAACAACACCCTGAATGTCGTCGCCTACGATTCCTCCGGTACAGCCCGTCATAACAACCTGAAGGTCTGTATCCAAAACCTTGTATGTGTTCTCGATGTTTTCCCTTAAGTGGGCAACTCCGCCAAAAACAACTTCGCGTTCGGTAAAAGCGGTACAAGGACTTGTGGAACCGCCGGCATATCCCTTTGAACGCTCAAAGAAACCGCTTATCATTTCGCCGCAGCCCGGACCTGAATGCAAAATAGGAACCGCATGGGGAATTGCAACTACTGTCTGCAATGCTCCAAGAGCACATGTATATCTTTCCTGTTCAATGGGACCAGTGTAATTAGCCATCTTCTCACCTCACATAAATACACTAATATAAAAGGTTAAATTATTTTTCCTGGAAGAAATCAGTCTGCTGCGTGAGCCACCATTTTGTGTAGGGGTTCAGTGCGTGCTTCTGGAAGTTCTTCACAAACTCGTCGTTTTCTATTGTTTCCACAATCATCTTTCCGTAGCGCACAAGCCCCTCGTAGCCCATACCTGCATGCTCATCGCCAACAAGCAGGCTGGGAATGCCAAGCTTTGCGCCCCACAAGGTCATGCCTCCGTGGCGGGCAAGCATAACGTCCGGGTGCACCTTAACAAGCGCGTTCACAAGCTCAAACTCCTGCTTGTTGCAAACATTAAAATGAGGAACGTCGCCGTAGTCATTTATACGCTGCTTAAGCTGGTCGTTCTCTAAGCGGCCGGAATCAAATTCCGCATCATGGTGGAATACGGAAGCTCCAACTGCCTTAAGGCCAAGCTCTCCGATAATGTCCAAAAGAGCATGTCCGTGTGCAGCACCAGCCGCAACATAAGCGGTTTTTCCAGCAAGCTTTTTTCTTATCTCTTCTATCTGCGGAAGATATTTTTCCTTTTTCTCCGCAATAACTTTCTCTGCAACGTCTTCCTTTCCAAGAAGCTTACCCAAAGCCCTGAACCAGCGGTCAGTCTGGGCAATACCGTATGGTGGTGCGCTAACAAGTTCCGGCACACCGAATTCCTGTTCAAGAACCGCACCAAGGTATGTTCCTAAAGTTGAACAGGCCTGAACTGTTGCACATGCTTCCCCAGCCCTGCTCAATTCTGCAACAGTGTTAAAGGGAGACAAATAATTTGGCTTTGCACCAAAGGGAGCAAACCAATCGGCAAAGGCATCGCTTCCCCAGAAGTTGATTACGTTTATCATGTCACTTCTGTGCTTGTTTGCCTTCTTGATAATCTTTCTTGCAAAGCCGTGATATGCGGCATCAAATCCAGTGGTCCAAACTTTTGAACGGAAACCTTCGCATGTTATTCCGACAATCGGAATTCCAAGTTCCTCTTCCAGCGAGTCACAGACACTCTGAACATCATCACCAACAATTCCAACCGCACATGTTGTAAGGACAAAAATTGCGGCAGGCTTTACCCTTTCAAATACCTCGCGTATTGTTGCCTCAAGCTTTGCGTTTCCACCGTAAACCGTATCCTTCTCCTGGAGGTTCGTTGAAAAGATCCGGCGACGGCGGTTCTCCTTGTTCCTAAGATGGGCATTAACGCGATAGGTCATGTTGAATTCATGCAGGCAGGAAGAACAGCCCACGGGCCCGTGTGAAATTACGGCTGCATCCGTAATCATAGAAACCATACATCCGGCACGTGCAGTGGAACATCCGATGCATTGCGTGAACTTACGGTTGTGGTCTTTGATTCCACTTTCCGAAAGCTTCACCAGCTGTCCCGCGTCCCCCAAGTACCCGGTAATGGAATTGATTCTGACTTCCCTAATCTGCACATCGGGCAAAGTTAAATTTACTGTTGACATACTGTTCTTCCTCCAATTTTTTGACCGGCGATTATTTTACCGGAATTACAGCTCCGTTGTACTTTTCCTTTATCCACTTCTGAACATCATCGCTAAGCAGAACCTTGACAAGTTTCTGAATGGCAGGATCGTTTGCGCGTCCGGCCTTTGTTACGATAATGTTTCCATAAGGACTATCAGGTGATTCCTGAGCCAATATGTTCGTCTTTATTCCGCTTTCCAAAATCTTGTTAGTGTTGTTCACAAAAAGATCGTAGTCTGCGCGTGTCGGAATAATCTGGAATGCGTTGATTTCCACGATTTTTATTGGCTTAAGGTATTCAATGATGTCGCCTGTGTTTGCATCAAGTGCGCTCAAAGAATCCTCGCTCAGACGGATGAACCCCTTGTCGTTCAAAAGCTTGAGTCCGCGGTATTCATTGGTTCCATCATCAGGAACTGCTATAACCGCATTTTCTGGAACATCAGCAAGGCTTGTGTATTTGTCGGAATAGAGTGAAATAGGCTCCACGTGAATTGAAGCTACGCTCACCAAATCCCAGCCGTTCTGAATGTTTACAGAATCCAAATAAGGCTTGTGCTGGAAGTAGTTAAAATCAGCTTCGCCGTTGAATGTCTTTTCGTTTCCCAAGTTGTCGGAAGCATCCTGCAGGGTAACAACCTTTATTCCTTCCTTTAACAAAGCCGGGGCAGCATAATCAATTATTTCCTGATGAGGCACAAGGTCAATTATTCCCTTAAGGGTAACAACACCCTCCTCTGAGCCTTCCTTGCAGCAGTCGGCCTTTCCGTCTTTACAACAGTCGGCAGTACCGTCCTTGCAGCAGTCTGCAACCTTTTTGTTTTTCTTGGAGCAAGAGCTAAGAGCGAGCACAGCCAATCCAATTCCCAAAACAGCAATCAATGTTTTTTTCATAATCGATTCTCCTCTTAAATTTGTTTTTTATATTGAACAGAACCTATACCAAGGCCCTGTTTTTTAAGATTTTGTTTGAAATCAAATTCCCAGACCACTGAACAATTTGAACCATCGCAACCAAGACATAGATGCAGGCCAAAAGCTTGTCATGTTGAAAGCGCTGGTAGCCGTAGCGCACCGCAATGTCTCCTATGCCACCAGCACCGAACATTCCCGCAAGAGCCGTCATGGAAAGAACGGCAATCACTGCTATTGTAAAGCCCCTTACCAAAGAAGGCAGGGTTTCTGGAAGAAGCACATAAAAGACAATCTGAAAGTTGGAGCTTCCTATTGACTTTGCGGCCTCAATCTTTCCCTTGCCAATTTCAAGGATGCTGCTTTCCACGACACGCGCGTACATTGGTATGCAGCTTGCGGCAATGGCAACAATGCAGGGATTGGCACCGTAGCTTTTTCCAAACAAGAACCTTGCAAGCGGAATCAAAAGGATTATCATCACCATCTGCGGCAGGGAGCGAAGGGTGTTGATTAGCCAACCAAAAACAGAATAAAGACCTTTCACCGGATAAAGACCATCCGGGCTTGTAACCGTAAGCATCACGCCAAGGGCAAGGCCAAGTACCAGCACTATAAGACTTGCAACCACGGTCATGTAAAGAGTGTCAAAAATCGAAGGCCATATAGCTGACCAAATTTTAGCGGAGACAGAAGACTTCAGCACCGCCCAAAGACTGTTGTCAAGCAAACTCATTTTCGCACCTCCTAAATAATGTACATACCGTTCTGATACATCTTGTCCGAAGTGTTGAGCCGGTAGAAAACCTTTGCAAAAAGCTCACCGGTCCTGCTTTCCGGATTGTTAAAGATTGTATGAACATCACCTTCTTCTACAATCTTTCCTTCCTCAAGAACCGCCATGCGCTCGCAGGTATACCTTACGGCCTCAAGCTCGTGCGTAATCATCAGGATCGTAATTCCTGTCTTAAGATTTATCTCCTTAAGCAAGTCCAAAATCTGCAAAGTGGTCTGCGGGTCAAGTGCACTTGTTGCCTCGTCACTCAAAAGCACGTCTGGATTATTTATAAGGGCACGCGCAATTCCAACCCTCTGCTTCTGGCCACCGCTAAGTCCTCCGGGATAGTCACCAAGCTTGTCCGTAAGACCTACCAGTTCCGCAACCTTTTCAACACGCTCCTTTATTTCCGACCTGCCAACCCCCGCAATCAAAAGAGGATAGGCAATGTTCTTGTAAACAGTCTTTGACTCAAACAAGTTGAAGGTCTGGAAAATCATTCCAATGCGGCGGCGTTCATGGCGCAAGTCTTTTTTTGAAAGCGAAAGGATGTCCGTACCGCCAATGTTTATGCTTCCGCTGTCAGGAGTCTCCAGGCAATTTATGCAGCGTGCAAGGGTGGATTTTCCCGCACCAGAAAAACCTATGATTCCAAAAATCTCACCCTTTGAAATGGAAAGGTTTATTCCCTTTAATACAGGAAGACTCTGTCCGTGAGGATGAAATGTTTTGTAAAGGTCTGAAATCTGTATGTATGCCATTCAGCACCACCTCTCAGTTTTTCGTTTCTGCTATAAATACCTAGTGCAGTAATAGGTTTTTCCTTTACCAGTGATATTACATATTTCAAATATTTTAATCAATAAGTTTATTTATACGATTTTCCTATCATACCTATAGAAAAAAACTATAACGGTATCTTTTGGTGAGAATAGAATATAGATTATTGTTTCGCTTAATTAGTTTTTGGAAATGCTCATCACATAGATCTGGCAGGGATTAGCTTCATCCCACAGCAAGGGCATTACTTCAAATTCTTTAAATCCCAAAGACTTGTAAAAAAGATTTGTCCTGTCATAATCTTCGTAGACACCCATCTTTACAGTTTTTACCTGCATGAATGAATATCCCTTTTCAACTGCAATATCCCTCGCCCTAAGGAACAAAGCCTTTCCTATACCCTTGCGGTGAAAGTCCTTTGCAACTCCCATAACGGCAAGCTCCACGGTTTCCCTTCCCGTTTCCTTAAGGCAAAGAAATCCAAGCGGCTTTTCATCATCATAAGAAGCAACCGTAATCCAGTCCTTGCAGTCTTTAATGTATTGTTCCCTGTTTTCTTCAACTTCAAACCATTCGGTAAGCGACTCCAAAACAGCACGGGCCACTTTGCTCTTTTCTTCTTTTTCTACAATCTCTTTTATCATAAGGTTCTACTTGTAATCCTCAACATCAAATTTTCTGTCCTTGTAATAAAAATCCCTGTCTGCTTCAGTAATCTCGCGGACCACCTTGCAAGGATTACCAAGGGCAATCACATTGTCGGGAATATCCTTTGTAACAACACTTCCCGCACCTATAACTACATTGTTTCCAATCGTAACACCGGGCAGAACGCATGTGTTTCCGCCAATCCAAACATTGTCTCCGATTGTAATTCCAATTCCGTACTCATAGCCTGAATTGCGGGATTCAGGATGAACTGGATGACCCGCCGTGTAGAGAGAGACATTGGGCGCAATCTGAACCCTGTTTCCAATTTTAACCTTGCCAACATCCAGCACGACAAAATTGTAGTTTGCAAAAAAGTCTTCGCCCACTTCTATGTTGTAACCGTAGTCGCAATGGAAAGGTGCCTCAATATTGATGTAATCACCAGTCTTACCCAATATCTCCTTTAGCATCCTTGTCTTTTCTTCAAAATTACCTGGTTCCAGATTGTTAAAGGCAAATATCTTCTTCTTGTTCTCAAGCCTGTCTTCACCAAGTCCGTCTAACCAAGGCTTATATGGAAGCCCCGCCAACATGCGTTCTTTATGATTCATAGATTCTTTATTTATAGCACAAGACATGCTATAATGCAATTATTAGCTAGTAAAATGGGGGTTTTTATGGTAGACGTAAAGGGTCGCTGGGCTTTGGTAACCGGAGGTTCACGCGGTATTGGAAGGCTTTCGGCTTTGTTTTTGGCAGAGCGTGGTTGCAACATAATTATTCAGTGCCGCAAGGTGGAACATGCAGATTCAACCCTTGCAGAAATAAGGGCAAAGGGCCTTGAATGCAAGGCTGTTCAGGCTGAACTTTCCGATCTTGCAAGCGTAGAAAAAATGCTGCAGGAAATTGATTCTTTTGGTCTTAGCGTGGACCTTGTTTTGAATAACGCAGGTATGCAGATTGCCTATAGAAAGGACTGGCTTAAGACCCCCGCAGATGATTACACAAAAAGCTTCCTTGTTAACACTACCGCCCCAATGATGATTTGCTACCACTTCCTTCCCAAGATGATTCAGAAGGGTTTCGGTCGCATCGTGAACACAACAAGCGGAATTGCGCTGGAAAGTGAGCAGGCTGGATATTCCGCAAGCAAAGCCGCACTCAACAAGGTTACGGTAGACATTGGCTATAAGCTGGAAGGTACGGACGTATGCATAAACCTTACGGATCCGGGCTGGTGTAGGACAGATCTTGGCGGGCCAAATGCTCCCAACGCACCGGAAAGCGCCTTGCCTGGAGTGGTGGTTGAAGCTTTTGTTGACGACAAAAAGAGCGGACGTCTGCTTGGTGCCGGGGAATTTTACGGTATGTCGCTGGAAGATGCCGTGGAAAAGGCCGCAAGCATAAAGGCTCCTTACAGCAAGTAAAATTACTTCACAAGCGCACAGTGCACCCCAATGCAGCTGATACCCCTGTCGCAGATGGCACTTCTATGCAGACTGGCACCACTGTCGCATACCGTCCCCCCGCACACACAAGCCCCCCCCCGCAAAAGAAAAAATTTCCCGAAGAATCTTTATACAAACAATAAAAATTTGATAGTCCCATTTCCCCGCTGCATTATAATCACTAAAAGAAACGCCAGTTTCAAAAAGCCAATCAGCATTCCAAGCACATTACAGGCTAACAATTCTTTAGGAGAAGAAAATGATTCAGAAAAAACCCCTGGTAAACGACCTTTACACAGCAGACCCATCTGCCCACGCCTTCAACGGAAAAATCTACATCTACCCTTCCCACGACGAAGATGAAGACGTAGAAAACAACGACAACGGCGACCAGTACAACATGAAAGACTACCACGTCTACGAAATGCAGGACGAAAACACCTTGCCAAAAGACTGCGGCTGCGTCCTTAAACTGGAAGACATAAAGTGGGCAAGCAAGCAGCTTTGGGCACCAGACTGCGCAGAAAAAGACGGAAAATATTACTTTGTATTCCCCGCCCGCGACAAAGAGGGAATGTTCCGCATAGGAATGGCAATCGGCGACAAACCCCAGGGCCCATTCAAACCAGAAGACAACTACATCCAGGGAACCTACTCAATAGACCCCTGCCTCTTCCAGGACACAGACAACAAATACTACCTCACCTTCGGCGGAATCTGGGGCGGCCAGCTTGACCAGTACCGCAACAACAAATGGAGCAAAGACAACAAGGAACCCAAAGGCGAAGAACTTGCCTGCACCCCAAAAATTGCCCTAATGAAAGACAACATGAAAGAACTCTCCGAAGAACCCCGCGACCTCGTAATCCTTGACGAAAACGGAAAGCCACTCACCGGAGGAGACGAAGAGCGCCGCTACTTTGAAGACCCCTGGCTCTTTAAAAAAGGCGACACCTACTACTTCACCTACTCAACAGGAACAACCCACCTTCTTTGCTACTCAACATCAAAGAACGTATACGGCCCCTATACCTACGGCGGCAAAATCCTCACCCCCGTACTTGGCTGGACAACCCACCACTCCATCATGCAGTACAACGGAAAGTGGTACCTCTTCTACCACGACTGCGAACGCTCCGGCGGCATAAACCAAAAGCGCAACGTAAAATTCCGCGAACTCAACTTTGACTCCAACGGCAACATCATCACCATGGACGGCATGGAAAAATAGCCTTTCATCTTTTGAATTTGGACGGTGCTTTTATAGGCTCTACCATTCATTAATTGACTAACTCGACAAGCACCGGGGGTGTCCTCACCCCCGGCTTTGCGTCACCACCCTTCCGGGGTTCCGCCCTTCGGCTCCATTGCCTACGGCAACGGGCAAAGCCCGCCCCTCCACGGTGGCGTAGGTTGTTTTTGCTCTGTCTATTACCAAATAGTTTTTACATCATACAAGGGAATATTTCCGTCAGTCGTTACGATTGTCAAATCGTTTTCTATTGCCTGTGAAATTAAAATTCTATCAAATGGGTCATTATGCTTTACATCTTCTAGGAAAGGCAAATTTCGGACTCGGTTTAAGTCATCAAGCGAAACCGGAAGTTTTCTGAATCCGGCCTGTCTGCACATTTCGTCAATTTCATATACCGAGTGGGTAATTTCCAATTTTTTCTTGCTTTGCTTTATAGAAATTTCCCAGAATGAAGCATAGCTGTAAAAACAAATATTTGATTCAATTATGTCTTTTGCACTTTCTGACAATCGGGAATCCCCGAACAAATACCAGAGAATTGTATGAGTATCAAGAAGACATTTCATTACATGTACTCCGCAAAATCTTCGAGAGGTTCGTCAAAATCTGGAGACATATAAAACGGCTCATTCTTCCAAACGCCATACATTGATTTCTTTTCAGGAACAGTATTTTCCTCGGGGAACTTCAACTTTATCAAGCGGATAAAATCAATTACTTCACTTATAGCGGCATGAGGAAGCGTTTCGATTTCCTTTTCTAAAACTGCATAAGGCATATTGACCCCCTTCTTTGCTATAATTATATCATAAACTCCATAAAAAATATAGAATCTTGCAAAAAAAAGCAGGACAAGCCGCCGTATAAAAAGTTTTTAAAAATATTTATCCGTAGATTTTTTTGCAGCGGCAATAATGGATTCCATAATGCCAATTTGTTCTTCAGAACAGTCCGAAAGAAGAGCCATAATCCCGCTACAGTCAACTTGGGGTGCATCAAAAAGCAGTCTGTCGGTTTTTACTTTTAGAGACTGCGACAATTTTACCAGAACCGGCAAACTCAATTTTGTGCTTCCAGTTTCAATATGACTCATGTGAGTGGGTGAAATTCCAATTTGTTCAGCCAGCTGTTCCTGAGACATTTTTTTCTCTTTGCGGAAATCCCTTATCCTCTGACCGATTTTTATGTAATCCATCCGCAGCTTACCTTTATGCCTATAAGATTAAATTTTACTTGAATTCTATAGGCAGATTTGATAAAATCACATAATCTATATAGGCAGAAATTATATCAATTCAGCCTATACAATTAAATTTTTTCGAGGTTTTTGTATGAAAAGATTTGCTTTTATGCTTATCATCGCTCTTGCATTCGGTTTTTCATCATGCGCATCAAGCGACAAAGTAAAAGACGTTGTGCGCTATGAAAAAGTAATTGAATTTTCCGGCAAAAGCCAGAAATCGCTTTATTCCTCTGTTGACAGCTCATTTTCAAGGGTCTTCAACTATCCAGAAGTCCAGAAGGAATCTTCTGACGCAAACACATGCCAGCTTACCGGAAAGTACATGTACGACTTTACAAAGAAAATGGTCAACTACCGCATTCCTCTTTTTGTTTCAATTTCAACAAAAGACGGAAAGGTTCGCGTCCTAATGGAATCAACAGTTTTCTATATGGATAAATCCAAAAAGGGAGCCTTCTGGGGCGGCTGGGTAGGTGCATTAATGAACAAAAATGCAGAAACCCACTACACGGCATCTTATGAAATTGTTCAAAAAGAATTGGAAAGCCATTTTGAAAACATCTGTTCTGCAATAAAAACAAACATAGAATCAGAATCATCCTGGTAATCCCTTATGCAACACAACTGGAAATCAGTTTTATGTGCAGCGGAAGTCAAAGACGGCTGAAAACCCGCATTGGAGCGGAACGTACCCGGCAGCGTAGCTTCAAGCCGCGAAGCGAGTTTAATTTCCTATTCCGCGACACCGCGGGTTTCTCAGACGGCTTTGACTGGGAGCGGAACATAAAACAGATTTCCTGTTTGCTAATGTATTGACTAAAGCAAACAATTCTTCCATAATCATTTATGGAACACATATCATTAATTCTTTCAGACTTGGACGGAACACTTTTCCGCAACGACAAATCGGTTTCTAATCACACAAAAGAGACAATCATTAAGGCGCAAGAAAGAGGAATACTCTTTGGCATTTCAACTTCGCGCGCACTGGTGAATGCGGTTAAATTTCTTGACGGAATAAATCCCGACCTTGTAATTTCAAACGGCGGCGCTCTTGCATTCCACCGCACAAAAGACGGAAGCCAAGAAAAGATTTACGACTCTGAGTTTACAAAAGAAGAGACGCAGACCTTAATAGAAAAGACTTTCCAAGTGCTTGGCAAAGAAACCATAATTTCTATAGACAACGAAAAGGGCCTTTATTCAAATGCAGGCGAAGATGACTTTGGCGACAAATTCTGGACAAAAGTTGACTTTAAAAATTTCCATGAAGCCGCAATGAAGGTTTGCATCCAAACACAGGATAAAAATGCCGTGGAAAAAATTGCAAGTTCCATAGGAATAGAAAACGTAGACTACCTTCCCTTCTCCGACATTCCCTGGTACAAGCTAACAAACAAAAACGCCACAAAGGAAAAGGCAATTCTTGCGGTAAGCAAAGCGCTAAAAATTCCAACCGAAAATATGGTTGCCTTTGGTGACGACTTTAACGACATTGGAATGCTAAAGCTGTGCGGAAAAGGCATTGCCATGGAAAATGCCATTCAACAGGTAAAGGACATTGCAGATGAAATTTGCCCTTCCAACGAAAACGACGGTCTTGCAAAGTGGATAGAAAAACATTGCCTCTGAACAAAAGAATTCTTTCTTGAACAAATCCTAAAGCAAAGAAATCCTAGCCGGGATTGTAGGGGGCACGAAGTGCGTGCGTAGCACCGGCCGCGAGGGCAAGCCCCGAAAAGCCCGTAACACGAGGCATCCCGAAGGGGCAGTAAAAAAAGCAATACGCTCCAGAAAACTATTCAAGAAAAATGCCCTTTCCAAAAGAAAGACATCATGCTATAGTTTAAACTATGGAAAAAGTTCATGTAGACTGGCTTTTGGGCGAACTGAAAGTCTTAGTAGAAAAAGGCGTTGTCTCAAGCGAAGTCTCCACAAAGATTTCTGACTACTACAAAAATGCGGAATCTTCTGCTACACCTGCGCAAAGCAATGCGGTGGAAGAAGAGGCCCCATCCGCAAAAGAATCTGTTACCGCTGCGGGCAAAAAGAAAGATGGCGATAACATATACAAACTAATCAACGAAAGAAACAAAAAGTCTGCGCCAACTATTCCTGCCCTTACCACGGAACAGATTCCCGTTGTTCTAAGCGTAATGGCATCAATACTTATTGCGGCGGGAGTCATTTCGCTCATTGCCTACAACTGGAATGCCATTCCCCGCTTTGCAAAAGCAGTTGCGGCATTTGTAATGCTTCTTGCTGTTCAGGCTTTGGGCTGCTTTGTATTTTTTAAGAAAAATTTGATTTGCAAAAAGCACTGGAGAGAAGGCGGCGCTGTTCTTTGGTCCCTGCTATTTGGAGGAGCCGTTGCCTTTATCTCGCAAATATGCCGTCTGCCAGGAAACACAAGCGGCTTTTTCTTTGTGTGGTCAATTTCTTCCATATTAATAATGTATGCAATGAATTCCACCGGGGTTTTCTTTTTTGCGCTTGCCCAATCTGTAGCCTATGCCCTTTCTTACAATAGCGCTGGCGGTGGGGCGTTTGGATTCTACCTTTTGTTTGCGGCCATCTTCCCATTTGCACGGCAAAAAAAATACGGTCTTCGCATAATGCTTTGCTTGGCGGCTTTAATGCTTTGCTTTGTTCTGGAAAAAGGAATTCCGGGTCTTTGGATTGTTTGCGGAGTTTCTTTTGCGGTGCTGTGTCTTGAATACGCAATTGCCCACGGCGACAGGTTTATAGAGCGGCTTTCCTTTGCGGGTCTTTGTATTCTTCTTTCGCTTTTGACTGTAAACGTATTCTGGGAAGGAATAGGCTGGAAGTATTTGCGAAGCGATTACAATCTTTTGGGTTCAATAATGGACTGCATCTTGGCTCTTGGCCTTACCATTGCGGCTGTTTCCTATCCATTAATTCCTGTGCTAAAGAAAGTAAAAAAGGTTTCTTTTGAACTTGCATATTCTTTCTGCGCACTGCTTGTTGCCATTTTGTATGTAAGCTACGCCTTTATGAACAGGTCCATGCAGGAGTCGTCTTTTCTTGCACCAACAGCAATAGTCTATCTGCTTGCGCTTTTGTTTTTTGTGCATGTATTCTTTTCAAAGAATTCAGCGGCGGCGGCTTTTTTGGTATGTTTAGCGGCATCTGTTTTTATTGCCAATTTTTCAAACCTCATACTGGCATCTCTTGTTCTTCTGCTTTTGCTTGAAGCATTCCTTCAGTACCAAGTTTTTTCTGCCAGCAAAGAAGACAAGGATGTAAGTAAGTCTGGATTCTATTATCTTTCCGTCCGCGTCTTTTTCTTTATTGCCCTTGCCCTGATTGCATACAATTCTTCCTGGCTTGATTTTAGCACAAAGGGATTTATTCTGCCGGTATCCCACTTTGCACTATACTCCTTGTGTGCAGCGGGGGCTTTATACCTTATAACAAAAGCATCTTTTGCAAGGCGTTCACTGGACATAATATTTGTTTCCGCAGCAATATTCCTGCTTTTTATTGTGAACGCATTCGTAAAAATAAATGAGCAGACTTTGTGCTTTGTCCTCTTCTGCATAGAATTTACCGCATGTGCATACGTCTTCTTCCTGAATCAAAAAGAAAAGGTTTCAGGCCCAGTTTACTTTTGGGCACCCTTTGCTTTTATAGCGGCATATTATTTCTGGGCAAACCTAAGCTTTAACTATCCGCTTCTTGCAGCCTTTGCATTCCTTCTGCTCTTTGAAAGCCTGGGACGCTACCGTTCAAAGCATTGCGAATCAGAAGGTAAAGCGGCCTACTTCTTTGTAAGAATGGCACTGGTAATGCTCTTTATTGCAACAGCCTTTGAGGATGCAAGACCAATATTAAAATACGTATCTTCCAAAGAAACACTTCCATTCCAAATGGCGGTCTATGCCTTCTATGCCCTTGCGGCTCTTGTTCTGCTTCTGCTTTCCAGACGCTGGCGTGAATCATTGGACGCAATAATCTTTATGGCAATAATGGCCTTTATGGTATTTGTCTTGGACAAGTCTTCTGCAGAAGATGCAAGTCTTGTGGCCAGCAACAGTCTTGCTCTTGGCAAGCCCAAAGTTCATTCCAGTCTGCTCTTTTCTTCTGTGTACTACGCGCTTTCTTTGTTTGCAAGCTTATACGGACTTTACCTGTGGAAGAAAAAGAAGAGCCTCCTCTGCCTGCCCTACCTGCTGCTCTTGGCGGTAAACCAGTTCTTTGCCCAGAATTACCTTTTCTTCGCAGGGAACTTTATTATCATAGCGCTTCCTTTGTGCGCCCTAACCTACTACTACACCCACGACAAAGAAAAATATTCCCCGCTGGCAAGTGTTTCCGAAGCAATTTTTACAGCAACAATATTTGCTGCCGCCTTTATAGAAATTGGCTGCCAACGGCTCCCTTTCATAAACGCCTGTGGGCAAAAGGATTACCCCTATTTGATTTGCTGCCTGCTGCACACACTTCTTTTTGCATCCATAGTATTGCTGCCCCCAATTCAAAAGCTCAGGCAAAAAGTCTTCTGCAATTACTTTATAGCATTTTACGCACTGGCAATATTTGTTCTGCTTGCAATCTGCGAGACAGTTCCCCTCTTTGGCTATGAGCTGGTCCCTGGAACTGTAAGCCTAATATTCATCCTGCTTAGCTTTGTAACAATCTTTGTCAATTCGGGCTATTACATCGTTAAGGCCTACCGCACAAAAAATCTTGCCTTGGCAAATGCGGCGGGTGGACTTGCATGCCTTTCAATAATCATCAAATTCTTTAGCGATGACTTTGGCTTTGTGGTAAAGGGCGTAGTTTTTATAGTCCTTGGAATCCTTATGCTAATACTAAATATGTTCCTCTTGCGCCTTAATGCAAGCAGTGGCGAAAGCGAGGCAAAAAATGATTAAATTGGACACAAAAAAAATAGGGCTTGCATCTTTAGCCTTAGCCATTTTTGTTCAGCTTGTAACAGCAGTCTCTTTGCTTACCTACAGCTACAGGACAAAAGTCTATGCAGAAAAAAATGGACGCATAATAAACCTTGCATGCAAAGCATACGACCCCTACAGTCCATTCAAGGGAAGATACATACGCCTTTCTTTTGAAGAAGAAAGCATAAGCTCAAAAAACTTGGATTCGGAAAGCTTCCAAAAGCACACAAAACACGGTGAACGGTATTACTTCCGCATGGAAGAAGGGGCAAATTCCCTTTGGACTGTTCGCGGCATACGAAAAGAACTTCCAAGTGAAGATTCTGAACAGGCAAGCGGTAAGTCAAAAGGAATTTATATCAAGGGAAAAACCTACCCCTACATGCTTTACCCTTACGCCACAGATAGCATTTCCGCAAGCTTTCCCTTCTCGGAATACTACATGCAGGAAAACTACGCACAGTACATGGACACCATACAGTGGGAAGACTTCAATGCCCTAAAGCCCATACTCTCGCTCTACGTAGACAAAAAAGGCCAGTGCATCCAAAAAGGGCTTAGCGTCCTTAATGGGACTGACCGAATCAGTATAGAAGAATACTGCAAAATTAAAACCAAAAAATAATTTGCTTAGACAATCACGCCTTTTGTAGAAGGAACATCTCCATTACGGCGCCCGTCTATTTCCACAGCGGCACGAATTGCGCGGGATGCAGCCTTAAAAAGCCCTTCCATCTTGTGGTGGTCACTACGGCCACGGATTGTATCCAAGTGGATGTTGCACTTTGCCCCGTTTGCAAAGCCCTGCCAAAAGTCTTCAAAACAGTCAGTCTGGAAGCTAGAAGACTTTCCCTCTGGCGAAATAGAAACAAGGGGAACGCCTGTTAAAGCCGCATTGCAAACGCAGAAAGGACGACCGCCAAAATCTACGCTTACCTGTAAAAGACTTTCGTCCATTGGGTATACAAAAAAACCGGAGCGGTAAATGCCTGCACAGTCGCCCAAAGCCTTTGCAAACAAAAGCCCAAGAACAATTCCCGTGTCTTCTATCAAGTGGTGCTGGTCCACGTTAAGATCACCGCTTATTTCTCCGCTCAAGTCAAACATTCCGTGCTTGCAAAAAGCACTAAGCATGTGTTCAAAAAAACCGATTGGATTCTTTACATTATACTTGCCGCTTCCGTCCAAATTAAGCGTAAGCTTTATCTGGGTTTCTTTTGTATTGCGTTCTACAGTTGCGATTCTATCCATATCCGCATCACCCCTTGCCCGCATCAAATCATCACTTTGCGAAGCTCATATTCCACAATGTCGCATGCACCAAGGCTCTGCAGCTTTGGCAAAAGGGTTGGAACCTCGCTCTTCTTTACGGCAATCTTTATAGCGTAGCCGTCTCCACCAAAGAGTGTGCTAACGGTCGGACTCTTCATGGAAGGAAGCCCCTTAACCAAAGCATCAAACTTGTCCTTGGAAACATTCATTTCTAGCATTACGCGGTTTCTTGCGTTAAGAACCGTCTGGAAAAGCATCTTAAGCTCCATAATCTTCTGCTTCTTTTCCGGATCCTTCAAGGCTTCCTTGCTGGCATACATCCTTGTGGAAGACTCCATAAGAGTGTCCACAATCTTTAGGTGGTTTGCATGCAGGGAAGAACCAGTGCTTGTGTTGTCTATCAAAATCTGTGCGATTGAATCCGGCGTATCCTGAACAAAACCTTCGCTCGTTCCCCAGGTGCGGAAAATCGTTCCCTGAATCTTTTTGTCTTCAACCCATTTGCGGCTCAAAGTCTGGTATTCAGTTGCAATCGTAACAGGAGACTTTATAAGCTTTTCGTAGTCAACCGTATCGGGAACAGCAGCAACAATGCGCACTCCGTCAAAGCCCAAGTCCATGATTTCCTCAACTGAATCCTGTACGCCGTTTTCGTAAACCCAGTCCTTTCCGCTAAAGCCAACGTCTGCCTTGTTGCCCGCAAGCAAGTTGCTTACAATCTGTGGCTTTACAACCTGGAATGCCAAGTCTGCCTGATTCGTTATGGGAAAATAAGTCCTGTCCGGAAGATAAATAGAAATTCCAACATCGCTTAAAAGTTCGTATACCGATTCATAAATGCGGCCCTTAGCCAGCAAAATCTTCAATTTTTCCATACGCTTATTTTATAGAAAAAAGCATACACTTGCAATAGCGCACGCCTTTAATACTCGCATCCAAGGAGGGGGAAGTCTCCCCCTCGCTACAGCCACGAGTCGCTCCACAAATGCCGTAAGAGGCAAAAATTTAAAAACAAACAACCGTCACCCTGAACTAGTTTCAGAGTCTGTGCCAATACCCAAATACATTTTTTTTTCAAAACAAGCCTCTTCCGTCATTTGCTCCGCTTTGTCGTGTCTTCCGCTACCCCCTCTACGGGTGGCAAGCCCCCCGTAACGCCCCCCGCTATGCAAACAATAAATTGAACTAGTTATCAAGTTCCAGCCGCACACCTGCCCCGCTTGCCTCTGCGTTAAAGGCCACAATTGTGCCGCCAAGGGATTGTGTCAGGGCCTTTGCAATGGAAAGCCCAAGTCCTGCCCCGCCTGCACTTCTTGTATGCGACTCGTCTCCCCGGTAAAAGCGGTCAAATACATGCTCCAGGTCTTGCGCCTTAAAACCGGGACCGTTGTCCACAATGCAAAGTTCCGTCTTTGCCTCTTTTTGCAAAGCAGAAAAAGTAAGCTCAAGATTTTTTTCCTTGCAGAATTTTATGCTGTTGGAAATTAATGCCAAAAATATTTGGTGCAGCATTTCCTTGTCGGTAAAAAGGTTCAAGTCCTTGCTAACGATGGCAGAAACTTTTGCATCAGGGCTAAGGCTTTGCACTTCTTCCTTTAGCCTTGCAAAAAAATCGGCAAGAAAAAACTTTTCTTTTTGCGGAAGCAGCTTTTTGTTTTCCAGCCTTGTTATATGGAGCAAATTTGTAATCACCGCATTCATTGATTCAGCTTCTTCCACAATTATTCCCAGGGATTTTTCCAGCTGGGCCTTGTCGTCCTTTCCCCAGCGGCGCAGAAGGTTTGCCTGCCCCAAGATTACGGCAAGCGGTGTCTTTAGCTCGTGCGAAACATCACTGGTAAAACCGCGCTCACGGTCAAAATCTTTTTTTAGCCTTACAAACAAATCGTTGAATGTTACGGCAAGCTTGCCCAGTTCATCCAAATTTCCAGAGGAAATATTTTCTGCAGAAGAATCCTTTTGTTTTACAGGCAAAAGTTCACCCAAGTTTGTACTGCTAATTTTTTTTGCGGCCTCGGTCATCTTTACCACAGGAGCAAGACTTCTCTTGGCAATAAGAAGTGCCGTCAAAAAAGAGACAAACAGAACAGGCAAAAATGCAAGCAAAACAATTACAGGTATTCCCCGCAAGAACAGGCTGGAAGAATCAGTGTCCAGGTTCAGCGCAGTCTGAATCACAAGACATCCGTATTCATCACTTTCTTCTTCCATTGCAAAATATAAAATCCTAAGGTCACCGTCTATAAAATAATTCTTGCTTACAAATTTTTTTGTCTTTCCCTTTGTTGCTTCCAAAAGAGGAAGAAAGGGATCGTTTGTTTCCAAAATTTCCTGGCTTTGTTTTTGGTAAACGGCATAAGTTATGTAGTAGGGAATTTTTTCTTTTTGTTCAGGCTGGGCATTGGTCTTTAGGGAAAGTGCAAGTTCCTCCGCTGAATCTTTTAGCTCACGGCTTTGCGAATTGTAAATGTAGCGCTTAAGGGCAAATGTAAACAAAACCGCAAGCGAAAGGACTGCAAGTGCAAGCACAAGAGAAAATCTTAGCGCAAGCGTAAATGTTACGGAAGGAGCTTTTTTTCTTACGGCAAGGCCAAGACTCATTTTTTGCTTTCCTCCACCATCATGTAGCCTGCACCACGCACAGTCTTTATGTATTCCTCTTTTGCAACCTGATCAATTTTTGCGCGAAGGTAGCCCACATAGACATCCACGTTGTTTTCGTCTATAAAATGATTTTCTCCCCAGACGGCTGTTATTATGCTGTCGCGGCTCAAGACCTGCCCCTTGTGCTCCATAAAATTCTTTAGCATCAAAAACTCGGTCTTGGAAAATTCGATTGGACTTCCGTTAAGACTTGCACTCATACTTTCAGGCGAAAGTTCAAGGCCACGAATCTTTAGGCTGCCCAAAGATGCAGCGGCTGGAGCAGAACTCCTTCTTAGGACAGCACTCATTCTGGCAATAAGCTCTTCTATGCTAAAGGGCTTTGCAAGATAGTCGTCAGCCCCGGCATTAAGACCGTTAACCTTGTCGTAAGTTTCTCCGCGTGCAGTCAAAATTATAACAGGAACATTGGATTCCTTTCTGATTCTGCGCAAAACTTCAAGCCCGCTAAGTTCGGGAAGCATTATGTCCAAGAGAATAAGGTCCGGTTTTTCTGCTACAAAAACTTCCAGAGCCATGCGACCGGTACTTGCCAGGCAGGTTGAATATCCTTCATGCTCAAGCTCAAGCTTTACAAAGTCGCTTATGCCCTCATCGTCTTCTACAATTAAAACTTTTTCCATACCTTTTCTTCCTTGTCAAAAAAATACTTGTGGCCACATTCCATAGATTCAATCTGGGCTTTTGGAACAGGGCTTGCATTGTAGGAACGGATTCCGTCCACGCTAAGCGAAAAAAAATCATCCCTTTCCAAAACAATGCGCATACATGTAGCCGACTTGTTGAACAATATTTTATGCCTTGGGCTAAGAGCTGTAGAATTTACAAGAATATTCTTATTGTGAACGGAACGCGGATCTATGCTCTGTGTAAAAAAAAGTTCAAGCGCAACAAATTCCTTTCTGTCTTCCGTAACAGGAATTACATTTATTCTTATAAGGCGGCAGCTTTCCTTTCTCAAGGGTTTTCTTCTTCCGCGGAAATTTTCAAATCTTCTTGCCGGAAAATTCTGATGCATGGGAACAGGCCCCTTGTCTTCCTTACAAAACCCCTGTCCGCAAAAAATTGCCAGCAGAAAAAACAAAATGCATATTTTCCTATTCATGGCGCTTCTCCTTCACACTTCATTCTACTATCTATTAAACAAAAAAGTAAGAGTTTTTTGAATAAGAGTTTTCTTATCTTTCTCTTAGCAAAGATTCATGTTCTGCAGAAACGGAAATGCTATATTAAGGGCGTAATGAGCGAGAGACGTTCAAATATTTTTTTTATAGAGAGGTATTGTTATGAATAAGAAAATTATGGTAAGCGGTCTTGGTTTTGTTTTTGCAGCCTTTGCAATGAGCGGAATTGCTTTTGCACAGGAGGCAGGTTCTTCAAAAGCAGCTCCAGAAGCAAAGGCTCCGGCAGAAGTTGTTCGCCCAGCCCCAAAGGAAGTTGCACCAAAAGAAAATGCCGGCGAAAAGAAGCTTAAGAAAGACCTTCCTTCAAAGGCAAAAAAGATGCCCCCGGTAGCCCAGCCTGGAGACAAGGGCAAGGTAATGCCAAAGCCAAGAGGCAAGATAAATGGAAAGGGATTCAGAAAGCCAAGGGGCAACATGGGCTGCAAGTGCAACTGCGGATGCTGCGCAGGCGGAAACAGAAAATTTGCAAGACCAAACGGAAAGATGGACGGCAAAAAAATGATGCCAATGCCAAAAGATGGCAATAAAAAATTTGACGGCAAGAATCTCCCCGGCAGAAAATTCCCAGGAGGAGAATTCAAGAAGGGAGAAGTTAAAGAAGGAGAAGTTCCAGCTCCCAAGCCGGTAGCGCCAAAGGAGGCCCCAAAAGATGCAGGTGAAAAGAAGGTAAAATAATTTTACAGCGTTACGCCATCTAACGCAGAGCCAAAATCTTTTTCACCAAAAGGCATTTCGCCACCCCGGTACTCCACAGTGCCGGGGATTTTTTTTAGCAAAAGCTCAACATCATCTTTACTTGCAAGAGAAGAAGAAAATGCTGCTGCGCTTCCAGAGCAAACGCCCCTTTCCAAAGCGCACTTAAACGACCGCGAGCTTTCGTAGCCCGCAATAAAGCCTGCAACCATGCTGTCCCCAGAGCCAACCGTGTTGACGGGCTTTCCAGAAGGGGCCTTTGCGTAGTAATTGCATCCGTCAGAAGCGGCAAGAATTGCACCGTCCTTGCCAAGAGAAACAAGGGCATTCTGCGCACCAAGACCAAGCAGTTTTTTTGCATAGCCAAAGGCATCCTGCATAGAATTTATTTTTACCTCGAATATCTCTTCCAGCTCCGAAAGATTTGGCTTTACCAAAAATGGGTGGTAAGGAAGGGCTGTCTTTAAAAGTTCGCCAGAAGCGTCAACAATAAATTTTATGTTTTTGGTTTTTAGGGAATCCATAACTTGGACATAAAAATTTTTTGGCAGGGAAGAAGGAACGCTGCCCGCAAGAACAACCGTGCAGCCGGAGTCAATAGAACCAAACTTTTGGAAAAGCATGGCAATGTCGTCCTTAGAAATTACAGGCCCGCTGCCGTTTATTTCCGTCTCGCCCATCCCAGACTCATTGTGAAGGATTTTTACGTTTATTCTGGAAAGCCCCTGTTCCACATTTATAAAGTCGGTCTTTATTCCATCCCGCCTAAGAATGGATTCTATCTGCCTGCCGGTAAAGCCAGCCGTAAAACCAAGAGCTGTGCTTTCCATTCCAAGATTGTGCAAAACAATGGAAACATTTATTCCCTTTCCGCCAGCCGTAATCTTTTCCGACTCACTACGGTTAAGACTTCCCGCCACAAAATTTTTTATCCCAACAATATAATCCAAAGAAGGATTCAAAGTAACTGTATAAATCATCGTATTTTTATTACAAGACAATTTTTTTCATTTGTCAAGTTCCAGAGTCTCTCTGTTCTAATTATTACTTCTAATCGTAATTGGGTTTTTTAGGGGCCATGCCCCTAAACCGTGCCGGGAAAGGGAGGGGTTTAAGGTGAGGGAAAACCCTCGCTTCGGAGTAGGGGGTTTCCCCTCCCCTTAGTTTGGGGTGCAAGGGTCTCCCTTGAAAAATAATTAATCCTTACTATATAATTTGCTTATGCAGAACAAATACACTGCCTCGCTTGTAGGCTGCGGAAGAATTGGTTGGACCCTGGGCTACGACAAATTGCGTGAACAGCCTGCATCGCACACAATGGCTCTTAATGCAAACAAAAGAATTCAGCTTATTGCCGGATGCGACACGGACGAAGAAGCCTTGCAAAAGTGGGGAAAGGCAAACAAAGGATGCAAACTTTTTTTAAGCGCACAAAAGCTTTTTTCTGAATGCAAGACAGACATTGTTACCGTTGCGGTAAACGAAGATGCCCACATAAAAATTGCACTGGAAGCCATAAAGAACAAACCCCGCCTTTTAATTCTGGAAAAACCTGTTGCCCTTAACACAGAAGAAGCCTTGCAGCTAAAAAATGCCGCAGAAGAAAACAAGGTGCCCGTCCTTGTAAACCACGAGCGCCGCTTTGCCCTGGACTACAAGCTTGCAGCAGAATACCTTACGCAAATTGGGGAAATACAAAGCATAAACGCAAGCCTTTATTCTGGAATGAAAGTCTACGACAAAAGCGAAGAAGCTACAGGTGCCTACAGCCTTATTCACGACGGAACCCATCTTGTGGACATTGTACTTTTCTTTCTTGAAGCCCTGCAAAAAAATGAAAAGCTAAATGAAGGTAAAGCAATTCTAAGCTCGCCAAGTGTAAGCGGAATCTGGCGGGACGAAAAGGGAGCAGTGCGCAACGTAAGCGCCAGCTACTCTTTGCCAAGCGTCCCCTGCGTAACAATAAGCATAAGCGGAAGAAGCAAATACTTTGGCTTTGAGGTGGACATCCGAGGAACAAAAGGCCGCATACTGATTGGAAACGGATTCTTCAATATTTATATGTCAAAGGAATCAAAGCTCTACACGGGATTCAAATCGCTGGAAGAAATAAAATTCAAAAGGCCAAAAAAGACGCTCTACTTTGCAAACATGATTCAGAATGCAGTGGACTTCTTGGACGGAAAGGCGGAACTTCGCTCAACATTGCAAACAGGAATGAATGCCCTTGCCGTTCTGGAAGAAATTAAAATGGCTCTGATGTAATTTTTTGCAAAAGGCATGAGGCCGGATTGGAAGGGTGGCGAAGCCATTCCGGAGCGCAGCGGAGGAATGGAGCCGAAAGGCGGAACCCTGGAAAGCCGTTCCACGATGAACTCTTGTTTGCAAAAGGCATAATTCATTTACAAAAAGCTGCCGTCCAAAAAATAATGCAAAAGACAAACAGAATCTTGAATTCTGCGCTGATTGGATTTATGATTAAGCCAAGAGGTAAATTATGAAGCGTTTTTCAATTCTTACACTGTTGGTTTTATTTGCGGCATTTTTTGCCACTGCCCAGAATTATTCCAGGCTTTTGATGCTAAAAAAATCCCGCATGAACGGAGAAGATGTCCGTGCTGTTCAGGTTGCGCTTAACAATCTTGGCTTTACGGAAGTTGGGGAAGCGGACGGATGGTTTGGTCCAAAGACGGAAAAAGGCGTAAAGGCATTCCAAAAGCTTGCGGGATTTTCTGTGAACGGCGTTGTTAACAAAGATGTTTACGACCTGCTTGTTAAGCAAAAAAGCGGCAATGTTATGCAGACCTACCTTAACGAACTGAACCAAATAAATTACTATCCAAAGCTGGACCTTTCACGAAAGACTTACGACTACAACGGCCATTCTGCGGAAGGCGGAGAAATCTGCGTTTACAAATCAGATTCGGAAAGCCTTTATGCGGAGATGAACCTTTGCGGAGAAATGGGAAAATACGTGGCAACCCTTTACAAGGTTTCCGGCACAAACTTTGTTCTTGTCTGCGAATCTACAACTTACAAGAGCCCTTTGAATCCTGACCCAAAGACAGATTCCGTTGAATACAAAATCTACTATTATAATTCGGGGCTATACTTTAACATTGTAAACGGCCAGGCTGTTGACAACACGGACAACATTAAGGACCTTGTTCAGGAACTTAAGAGCCGAATGTGATGTTTTAAAAACTATTTTCAAGGGGGGGGCCCTTGTACCCCGAAATAAGGGGCGGGACACACTAAGGCTTACTTTTTCTTTTTTGCAGGGACTTCTTCCTGCTCACCCATCAGTTCCGGGGGAACAGGTTCTTCTTGGGGAAGTTCCTCTTCTTCCGGAGCATTGTAGTTTACAAGGCTGATTGAATCTGGAAGGCTAAGCTTTTTGTAGACTGGTGACTTGCTGAATATATCCGCGTCAACTTCTTTTAGCCAGCTGTGGCTGCTCCATTCAACTTTTTCAAGAGACTCGCAGTGGGCAAAGGCCTTGGCACCTATTTCTGCAACGGAGGCAGGAATGCTTAGCTTTTGCAGCTGGGGGCAGTGGTAAAAGGCACTCTTTCCAATCTGAACCAGTGTTGGCGGAAAGTCCAGGCTTTTGAATGCGCAGTTTACAAAGGCATTCTCTTCTATTTCTGTAAGGCTTTGGGGGAAAATTACCTGTTCTAGTTTTAGGCAGCCGTAGAAAGTTGAATTTCTTATCTTTGCAATTCCTTTTGGCAGGGTAACGCTTTTTAGGGAAGCGCAGGAATAGAATGCATTTGCACCAATGTAGCCAAGCTTTGCAGGAAATTCTATAAAAAAGAGCTTGTCGCACCAGCTAAAGGCTCCGGCTTCTATGCGGGAAAGGCTTTTTGGCAGGGAAACTTCGGACAGGGCGCGGCAGTGGGAAAAGGCCCATGAACCAATAGAGACAACCCCTTCCGGGATTACGATTGAGCGCAGGTTTTCGCAGTGAAAGAAGGCCTTGGGAGCAATAGCGGTAACACCTTCCGGGATTTCGGCAGTGGCAATTCCCTTGTCCACGGTACCGGTTACGGTTTTTCCGTCTTCGCTTAGAATTAGGTTTGCATAAACGATTCCTTCTGGTGCCTTTGTTTCCAAAGCAGCCTTTTGTTCACCACCCTTTTCTGCGGCAAAGGCTGGCAAAAAAGCGGCAAGTACAGTATATACAATAAAAACAACTTTTGTCCTAAGATTCATGTTCTCTAGTATATAGAAAAAAACTCTTCTAGTACAGTGTGCGAGATAGCTCTGTAGAAGGCAAATGTAAATCTTAATGAAACTTAGTAAATATAAATATTAACACGAAAGCACTTCCATTCCCGGCAGGAACCGCGTCAAAAAAGCCGAGCGCGGATATAAGGTATCTGACTCGCTGCGCTCGCACCGCGCAAATGCTTTTTTGCCGCGTTTCCTGCCTCCATTCCAGTGCTTTCTTAACATATTTTTGCAATACAATTATTGAAAACATGCACTTGCCTCCTACGCCCGATTGGAGGGGCGGCGCAGCCGTTGCGACAGCAATGGAGGGGGTAGGGCCCCCCGGAACCCCGGAAAGCGGGTGGCGCAAAGAAATGTCCGCTCGAATTAAGCCAAAGAATAAAATGGTAGAGCAAGCAGGACTTCGTCCAAAGGACTATCGTCCAAAGAACTTAATCCCAAAAAACATGCCGACACCCCCTATTAACTAAAACCATTCTTTTCTATATAATACCTTGCATGAAAACATCACAATTACCTTTACACACGCTGCGGGAAGCTCCTGCAGAAGCCATAATCTCTAGCCATCAGCTTATGATGAGGGCAGACTTAATCCGCAAACTCGGCAACGGACTTTACACATATATGCCTTTGGGACTCCGCGCCTACCGCAAAGTGGAAAACATCATCAAGGAAGAATGGAACAGAAGCGGCGCATGCGAATTTAAGCCAACAGTAATTGTTCCAGGCGAAATTTGGAAGCAGAGTGGCCGCTGGGACACGATGGGCCCACAGATGCTCAAGGCAAAAAACCGCGGTGAACAGGACATGGTTGTTAGCCCAACCGCAGAAGAGGCATTCACTGCAATATCAGCGGCAGGCCTTACAAGCTACAAGCAGCTTCCAATCAACATGTACCAGATAAACACAAAGTACCGCGACGAAATCCGCCCAAGATACGGTGTTATGCGTGGCCGTGAATTCAATATGGCAGACGGTTACTCCTTTAACAAGGACGATGCATCCCTGGACGAAACCTACCAGGCTTATGCAAAAGCCTACCTTAGAATCTTTAAGCGCCTTGGCCTTAAGGTGATTCCTGTAAAGGCAGACACAGGCGCAATGGGAGGAAGCGGAAGCGAAGAATTCATGGTGGAAAGCACAGTTGGAGACGACACCCTTATCCTCTGCTCCAAGTGCGGTTATGCGGCAAACGTGGAAAAAGCAGCATCTTTTGCAGACCCGGCTGTAGACAACGACGGCAATCCCCAGAAGCCAACAGACCTAAAGCCAGAGCTTGTGGAAACACCCAATGTCTTTTCTATAGAAGACATGGAAAAATTCTTTAAGTCCACGCCAAAAACCTTTATCAAGGCACTCATCTACCGCGTAATAAATTCAACCCTGGACTTAAGCAAGGCTCCCCACTGCAAAGACCTTAAGCAGACAAAAGACGGAGACTTTGCCTTCTACCCGCTTTCTTACGTATGCGTAATAATCCGCGCAGACCTAGACGTAAACGAGGCAAAACTTGCAGGCGCACTAAAAGCAAGCGAAGTATGCCTTGCCGACGACGAAGAAATACTTAAAATTGCCCAGGCACCACACGGCTTTGTTGGCCCGCTCACATCACTTTGCCCAATCGTGCAGGACCTTAGCGTAAACGACATGCACGACGCAATCACCGGAGCCGGAAAAGCTGGCTACCACCTAAAGCATGTTGAACCAGGCCGCGACTTTACAGCATGGATTAACACAGACGTTCGCACCGCAAAAGAGGGCGACACCTGCTGCACCCCGGGCTGCGGTGGCAAGTACCACACAACAAAGGGCAACGAGCTTGGCCACATCTTTAAGCTTGGCAAAAAATACACCCAGAGCATGGGCGTAACCTACCTTGACGAAAACGGAAAGGCCGCAGTACCAACAATGGGGTGCTACGGAATAGGCGTTGACCGCGTACTGGCAAGCATCATCGAATCCTTCCACGACGACAAGGGAATCCTCTGGCCAATGACAACCGCACCTTTCCAGGTAGCAATCGTCCCAATCAAATACGACGGCCAGATGAAGGAAGCCGCCGACCGCCTCTACGCAGAGCTTACAAACGCAGGAATCGAAGTGCTTCTTGACGACAGGGCTGAACGTCCGGGCGTAAAATTCAACGACATGGACTTGATTGGCTTCCCGGTACGCATCACTGTGGGCGACAAAAACCTTCCAAACGTGGAAGTAAAGCTCCGCAGCGAACAGGATGCCCAGCTTATCCCTCTGGAAAATGCCTCGGCAAAAGTTGCAGAAATCGTAAAAGCAGAACTTGAAAAGCTGAACGGCTAAAATTGTTACCTTAAGCATTTTCTGTTGTTTGATTTTTTGGAGCGCTTCCTTGGTAAAAGGGAGCGTTCTTTTTAAGAACAGAATAGGAATCGTAGTACCCGCTTTCCAGGGTTCCGGGGGCCCCATCCCCCTCCATTGCCTGGCGGCAACGGGCTTACGCCCGCCCTTCCAATCGGGGCTAGCATACCTATGCTAAAATAGGAGTACCCATGAATCTTTTAAAAAAGCTTTTACCCTTCCTTTCACTGGCATTGATTTGCGCAGCTTACTCATTTGCAGTACCGGGCGTAACCCAGCAGATTGCAGACACATCGGGAGAATACGCATTCTACAAGGATTCTAGCTTTAACAGAACATCCTACATTGGCATAATTTATTACAATGATTCAACTTATGCCTTCCGCTACTACTCTCCCGCAAGCCCAAAAGATTCCCTTGTAGAAAAAGACATCACAATCTATTTTTCCGTAGACCCAACCAAAGACAAGCTCTTGCTTACAGGAGAAAACATCCGCGGTGCTGGGGCAAACGATTCAGACATCATAAACTACCTGCACGACCTTTTTTATGAATTTACCGCCCGCAGGCAGAACGTTGAATTTGGCAAGAACACAAGGGTAACCCTTTCCTCTGATTTTGCCCAGTTTGGCGGAGAAGTTTCCATCGTTTACAACAAGCGCATCCCAATTTTTAGCATAGAATCAATAAAGGCAAAAGACGGCAGGGAAATATTTTCTTTGCTAACAACCGGCCAGCTCTACAACTCCACGGACACAAGCTTTACATCCTTTAAGGGAACAGAAGGACTGCCCAAAGACAAGGCCCGCACCTTTGCAAAAGACACAAAGGCAAAACCGCAAAAGGCATCCTGCGACGACATGAGCGTTACCGTAGATTCATCCTGGCAAAAGGCAATGGACAACATGTGGCTCTTGGGAGACAGCGCCGTGCTAACAATCGCATCAATTCCGGCAGCAGGCATAGACGCAGACGCATACAGGGAATTCATAATCAGAAAATCTTGCCAGGGTTCAGACTGCACCTTTTCTTTGTGGCCCTTTCAGAACGTAACAACAAGCGGAAGCACCACAAGCATAGAGTCTGTCTACTACCGCCCGGCAGAAGCATCCGTTACAAGAACCTTCAAAGTGCTAAAATGCCGCAAAGACGGCTCTTATGCCTGCCTAACCCTTTCGGTCTACGACAGCATCTACCAAAAGAACAAAGCATATTTTGACACAATCGTAAAGGCGGCACGCTAAAACTCTATAAAAAGGGCTTTACTTAGTACTCAAAAAGTATCTTTGTAAAGCCCCCTAATTTAAAAAGCTTTTAATCAAATAGTTTTATACCATATTGCATACATACAGATTCTACCGTTTTTAGCTGTTTCTTAGAAAGCCGGACATATACTTCTTTTAGCTTTTCAGAATGATACATGTCTTTTTTTATATGGTACAAAAGTTCCTCAACGGCAGATATATCCTTTAGCTTTTTTTCTTGTGGCTGTCTTATTGGATTTGTAATTATTTTCTGAATCACATATACCGCAGGTTCAGGAATTGTTATCGTACATAAAGTTCCGTCTTCAAACTCTTTATTAACAGTACAGGCAAAATCTGAAAGAATGTTTATTACTCGAAGACATTCTGACTTAATCCCTAAAGGTTCTATCGTTATTTTCCCTTCTGTTCCAGCGCCTAAAGTTTGAGTCAAAAATTCAAGCTCAAGCAAATCCTCTTTATAAAACCTAGATATTCCGTCAACTTCATCATAAGCATACCCCAGCTCTTTGAGTTTTTTAACAAGTGGAACTTTCTCTTTTGGGACATTTATATTTCTATAAAAGAAATCAACATCACGAGTACGAAGATTTGGATAGAAATCTGTTTTAAACAAATCCGTATAAAGATACTCAGCCCAGCTCCCAATTATCATAATATTTGAAAGTATTCCGAGTTCATTAAAAGCTTTTATTGTAGTCCAAAATACTTCTTCTTGAGCCTCCGTCATTTCTTTAATTCCTTTTCAAGTTCTTTTTGCTCGAATTTTATTTTCTTTAGCAAGTCTTTCAGCTTCTTTCGTTGTTCAAGTTGTTCCTTCAATTTTTCAACATCAACAGAATCTTCTTTTCCTAAAAACTTTGAGACAACCTTTTTTCCTTCGCGAAAATTAAGATAATAATAACGCTGATTTCCAATACTCCGCAGAAAAAGAGCACCCTTAGGCAAAGAATTCAGTTCTTCCGTATATCGGGCAACGAGTCTTTTGTTACGTTCAAATTCATCAATGAAAACCGATTTTATAACTTCCGATTTCATATTGCACCCTTACACTACAAAATAATAATTTATGCATAATATGTAGTGTAAGAATACTACGAACTCTCAAAAAATTCAACATCTAATGGAATCTAGAAACTGTTGCGGTTCAGTGGGGTGCCTATCCAGACGCCTTCGCTGCCTAGGTAGTCTTTCTGCACACCGTCCACAAGGAACTGAACGCTTTCTACCGTTGGGAAGGCCGTGGCTGTATAGACAATCTGCTGGAGCTGACCGCGCAGGCCTTCAATTCCCCACTGATTGAATTCAAATTCGCCGCTAAAGTTAAGGGTTGCAATTCCATTTTTTACAGAGGCGCCCAAAAGCCTTGTGCCTGTAGAAACAAGCGTTGCACAGCCCTTGCCCTCTTCTTCTTCTGAAGGACCTTGAATAAGAGCATTAATGGCATCCACAAGAGGACCACCTGTCTTTTTCATGGAGCGGGTAACTTCCCTGCGGGAAACAGAACCGTCGCTGTTGATTACCATAAAGAAAAGCTTTAAGTCTATCATGCGGGGCACTTCATTGGTCTGCGGTTTTTGCTCACCGTTAGTGCCTGTGTTTTCCTTATTTGAATTTAATGTAGCTGGCTCCAACAAATTATTTTGAGCATCCTTTGCGGCCTGGTTTTCAGCAAGAATACCGCTTTCATAAGAATAATCACCCTTTCCCTGTCCGCTAGACAAATCTATGTCCACGCCAACACCCGGGTCAACATCATTCTTACCGGCCTGATCCTGAACTGACACTTCCGCATTTTCCACAAAAGCAGGTGTCTTTCCAAAAAGCCTTCCAAAAAATCCCGTGGACTTAAGATTAGAGACAATTTTTTTCTGATTTATAACAAAAAGCGCAAACAGTGCTATTGCCGCAATAAGCCAAATAACAAGCGCAATAAAAGAACCTGTCTTGCTCTCTTCTTTTTCTTCTTCTTTTTTTGCCATTTACACAATTCCAGCCTTTTTCTAAATTATAGACCACAATTTATAAATTTTCAACTAATATTCACCATTGAAGGAAAAGGACATAAAAAAACGGCAGCTGGGAAGCTACAAACCCAAACTGCCGGTTTTATCTTCACGCTATTCTTAGAATCTTGGTTGGGAAGATTCTAAGGATGGCATTAAAACCATTATTCGTAGATCTGCTCTGCGTGCAAACGAGGTTTAGTTGCTACCTGGCTTACACCTGTTGTTGTTTCATACGGAGTAAACTCTACAACGTAGTACTTAACATAATACTGGCTACTTTCGCTAGCATTTCCAACATTATTCAAGTCGTTCCAGATGTAGGTTCCACAGTACTGGGCGCAGAATTCGGTACCGCTGCTGTTAGGCTCACCGCTGCTCCAAGACACGTACCACTTTCCTCCGCCTTCTTTGTCTGCCGCAACACCACCATCAGCTGCCGTCGCTTTTGTATAGAACATCTTACCAGCCTCTGGGCCACATACCCAGTTCCAGTAATCATTCAAATAGTCTGGACTAATTGACCATGTAGCAGAATCATAGGTTCCACTCTGGTTTATGCTGCGGCTTGCGCCAAGCCATGCAGAAGCATAATTCGCATCTATGCCCTTGTTCTTAAACAACTGGTCATAGATGAACTTATTTTCAGCCTCTGATGTAATTGTCATAAGATAACCGTCAAGTCCATTGAATTTGTGCTTTTTCGCAAGATTGTAGGACTCGCTCCATTTCTTATGCTGAAGAACAGCCAGATAGAAGCTACCGTCAAGATAGAACACGTCCTTATTCAATTCATAAGCGACTGAGCTTCCCGAGGCATTTTTATAAGTTCCTGTAAACGGAACCGTCTCAAGATTAATACGAATCTTTATCGGCTTGTTGTTTATCTTGTGGAACTTAATGCTAGTAAGGAAGTTGTTTGCATCCGTAGATGAAATCATTCCATTCTTGGATGTAAACTGTATGTAACGGTAGGATTCCATTGTATTGGCATCTCTTCCGTACACAAACGTCTTTTCCTTACCATTTGTATCCACAGGAATACCCATGTCAAAGTTGACACCTTCTGCAAGATCTGTATGGGTAAGGGTAAAGCATCCTCCTTCGGCAAAGACAGAGAATATTGTTCCGTCTTTTGTTACATTCTGACCAGATACGTAGAATGTATTTTCTTCGAATTCGTCTGCCGTGAACAGTGAAGGCAAAGAAAGACCTCCTTCAACCTTAATGTTCTTTCCATCAACTTTAGCGATACGCTTACGGCCAGAGTTAATTATTACAAAGAACTTTGTATAAGCAGTTCCGTCGAAAGTTGCGAGTATGGTTCCATCCTCTGCGCTCGGGGCAAGAAGGGTAATGGATTCATCTCCCGCATCGTTCAAGTTTCCTGCAAGAAGTTTTGAGTTCCTTGCAACTGTAAGGTCTATACCGGTAGTTTTTCCGTTTCCAATAACAGGGTCTCCGCTAACCCTTATGAGAGCACTGCCGTCAACATCACCGTCTATTATTCCGGTAATTGTTCCACCTGTTAAATTCAAGCTGCTGTTAGTAGACTTAGTATAAATTGCATATTTATTACTGCTTGAGTCTACTATGTCTCCGACAATTGTTCCTCCGTTGATATTAACACTTCCGCCGTTTCCGCTATATTCTATGTATGCAACAGTTCCTCCATTAACAGTAACGTGGCCTCTGTCATCACCACTTGCATAGATGTTGCTAACACGGCCGCTATTAACCGTTATGTCATCCGTAGTACCATCTGGATACGTGCCATCCTTTTTAGAGCCATAAATTTTATAGCCAAGAATGTTAATAGGACCTCCGTCTGCGGCAAGAACAACATTGTCATCGTTCACACTGTCAAAGTATGCACGAGTAACAGTATCATTCTCTTCCTGTACAATTACCTTTGCACCGCCAGCATAAAGAACTCCACCCTCTACGTTATACTTCCATTTTGCATAGAAAGTCTTTGCGCCTGTTGAACCAGAAGCAAGTTCTGAAACCCTGTTTCTGTACTGAGAGTCTGAGTACCAACCGTCAAATGTTGCTCCGTTTCTTGGCTGAAGTTCCGGCATTGGAATTGAGCCCTGATACGGAGAATATGACCCTGGTATGTCGTTGCTTACAGGTCTACCACCCTTATAGTTGTATGTAATCGGGAAAAGTGCATTCAAGCTGTCTATTGTACGTTCTGCTTCGGTCTTTCTGCCTGTTGCAATCTGCACAAACTCATTGTAAACCTGTGTAGTTTCCCCTGCACCGTTGTTTATCGTAAATGTAAACTTTACAATATACCAACCGTTCCTGGGCTGCTCATCGCTGAACAAAACACTTCTGTAACCACCAACTGCTTCGGCAATTGTAAGAGACTTTTCTGCAACAGAATATGTGTTGTTGTCACCCTGAGGATCCATGCGTACCTTTACATTAGTTACACCTTCATCAGGGAATCTAAGCCTTAATGACAGCTTTCCGTTTCCAGAAGCCTCATTCAATACGCCAAATCTAATTCTGTTGTTACCGCTTACAAGTGTTACAGGTTCTTCCGTCGTCTTTTCAAGAACAGGGAATGCCTGTGAGTCTGCATTTTCATCCGTATAGGAAACACCTTCCGGAAGGACATATACCTGGATGGTAAAAATATATGCGCCAGGACCAAGCGATACACTTCCATCACGCAAGGCATTGTCCATGTTGTCGTATGCAGAGACAAAATATCCGTCTTCATCTGTTGAAGGAGTCCAAGGAGTGAAAGATTCTTCCTCCCCACCTTCTGCCCTTCTTTTAAGAACAAATTTGTAGATTCCTTCACCCTTAAGGTCAAAGCTGCTGCCCGGAAGAATCGTGCGCTCACCATTGCCAAAAGAGACAGAAGAAATATACGCCATTCCGCTGGATGAAGATACACCAGAAGAAACACCGGAAGAAGATGTGTAACTTTCATCTCCAGAATCAGAAACACCATTCAGTCCTGAACATGCAAGCAAAGAAGCACAGAACAAGAAAAGGACAGCCTTAAAAATGTTATTCAAAAGATTTGTCTTGATTGTTTTCATAACGCACCTCCTTAGTTAGCCGCAGTAACGGCAAAGCCCATTGTTGAGCCATAGTAACTGTTTCCGTTCCTCACGATAAGCATAAGCTGGTGGGGACCAGAGCCGGATGCTGTGTATGTAACTGAATCTTCTGTTCCAACAGGATTACCGTCAACATACCATGCATAGCTTTCGTAGCCAGACACAGCTGTAAAGGTAACAGAAGTACCAGCGGTAAATCTGTCTCCAGACGGGGTGTTTGTAATGCCAAGATTTGCATCTGCGTAAGTTGGTGCCCTCATGTTCAGAACAGAATTTTCATTCTGAACCTCGGGTTCGGGCTCCGGTTCTGGCTCAGGCTCGAGCAAAGGTTCCGGTTCGAGTTCTGGCTCAGGCTCTGGTTCGAGCACTGGCTCCGGGACAGCTCCGGGACAGCTTCGGGCTCGCTGTAATCGCTGCCACCGCCGCCTCCTCCACCACCGCAAGATGCGATAAGAAGAGCAAAAGTGAAAACCGACAAAAATTCAACCAAAGTCAAAAGTAGCTTTTTCATATGCCAACCTCCTTTCCCTCCCAGGGCAAAAAAGCCGACACTTTTTTCAATAAATTTCTTACTACTTTTAATATGGTTTACGTTTCTATCTACTTATATATTACGGCATAAATGTCCAAAAAGTCAAGTAAAATCTCTAAAAAATCCAAAAAAAATTACCCGCCTGAACAAATTCAAGCGGGTTTTTTGTAAGAAAAGTTCGCAAACAGGGCTTTATTTCATTCCAAAGGTTTACGAATTACTCAAGATTCTTTCTCAAAGCCATGCGGATTGTCCTTGTTTCGGACCTGCCCGTTATGTTGTCCCAGTGGAAAGCCGCCGTCGAGTCATCTATTATTCCTTTATATGGAGCACTATCCCATACATGGTTCATATAGGTTCCATCGTCGTAGTTTCCATACCACAAGCCTGTTACGTCATCTACACCTGTTGAATTCCTTAGGTACATGACAAGAATCATGTCAACTGCATTGCTTTCCGAACCAGGCCCGTAAAGATAGTAGCCATAATCTGTCTCCACAATCGGAACATCGTCTGCCCTAAGTACTTCCGTGTCGGAACAAACACCCAGAGAGACAGTTTTTCCGTTTGGATTGTCTATCTGGTGGATGAGCGTGGTATAGGAAATACCGTCTGCCATCTGAACCTCTGCCCTTACGGTAAGCGTAATACCGTTGCCCCTGTATGTGGCATAAGAACCGTCACCGGATGGAGTAATGTTTATCATACCCTTATTAACATTGTCAATCTTAAGGTAGTAGTGCCATATAGCAGAATCCATACCATGATACGTTGTATTTGTCCAGTTTCCGTTGTTTACACCGCTTATGCGTCCCTGGAAGTCCACGCCACCGTTGCTAAACTTGAATGAAGTCATGTTGTCATATTCTGTCGCATTGGGGACAGAATAATATCCGTTTGACTGCACTTCCGTTGCGGCAAGGGTTTCAAGCTGGGAAACCTCAACCGGGAAGGTGTAAGTTACGGTCTGTGCCGGATCCTTGGCCTGCACGACATAGGTCAGAACAAGCTGTGAATAGTAGCCGTATGTTCCCACGGGGATGGAGCATGAGCCGTTAGCGTCAAGGACAATTTCCCCTATTGTCTTTGAAGGATAAGCAGGTGCCCTTGATGCATCTGCAAGGGTGCCAGAAAGCGTTGCACTTACGCTAACAAAATAGTCTGGGTTCCATTCAGGCGTTACGACTATGTTGCCTACGTAGTTGACGCTTGTCTTAAGGTTCATTCCTGTATAGTCAACAGTGTATGGGCTGTACGTTTCCGTAATATTGTAGCATTCACCGCTTACGGCATTGCGCTGGCCGTACTGGTTCATCGTTATGCCACGGAGCGGGCTGTTTCCTACGGAATAGTTTCCGTCCACGCCCCTGCCAATATCATCAATGCGTATGTGGTTTTCCGTATCAATGATTGTTACGTCATCACCAACATTTACGTTGTCATTAGCCCTTACGATTACCGTACCTGTTGCAAGCTTATCATTGTCCGTTGTCACAACGGTTACTTCTCCGGTAACATTGCCGGTAGCAGTTACGAATCCGCCGTCAACTGAGTCAAGGTCTATGCCCTTTTCTGAAGACGGGCTTCCGATTGTGGGGTTTCCGCTTATGTTTACGGAAGAATTGCCTGTAACATTATCCTTGTTGCCGCTAACCTCTGTCACGCTTCCGCCGGAGATGTTGATTACGGAGCTGCCTGCAGTTGTTCCGGCCTGGCTTCCACCGACAACCTTTCCAACATTACCGCCGTTTACGTCTACGACAGTGTTTCCGCTTACTCCTCCAGAGCTGCCTCCGCCGTATACAGTGCCGATTGTACCGCCGTTGATTGCTACGTGCGTGCCGGAAACATTGCCGTTTCCGTTTCCGCCATAAACTGCGCTAAGGTTTCCTCCGTTTACAGTAACGCTTGTGTTGCCGCTGTAGTTTCCACCCTGGCTTCCACCGTAAATGGTCCATCCGGTAAAGTCCATTGACTGACCATTGTCATCAAGGATAACCTCGTCTGCATCCGCAACACCATCATGGTCCTCGTCAAAGTAGATTCTGGTGGCAGGGCCTTCTTGCTGGACGATGAGGTTTGCCCCGTTTGCAGAAATCACTTTTGCATTCACGTCCATTTCGTAGCCCCATTTTGCATAGAGCTGCTTATTGCCTGTAGTTCCCGTAGCAATCGTAGAAAGCACGTTCCCGCTGTAGTTACTTGCCTCATACCATCCGACAAACGTTGCGCCTGTCTTGCTGATTATGGGTGATGTGGCAAGGGCAATGTCTGCATCATAGGGTGTGTACCTTCCCTGCAATGTTCCTGTATTGCTACCGCCATTCAGCGTATATGTTATGGAATAAAGGGAATCAAGGTTTGAAATCCTGCGTCTTGCAGAAGACTCAAGGCCTGTGGCAATGTGGGCAAGTTCCGTATACACCGGAGTAGAGCTTGTGCCGTTAAGATAGAACTTGAACTTTATGATGTAATTTCCGCTTTCAAGTTCCGCAGTGTATGTTACGCTGTTAAAGTCGCCGTCTACAATTGTGACCGGGAGAGGGGCACCTTCTGAAACACTAAAGCTTGAACCTGGGAGGGGCTCAAGTGCAACGGTTACCCTGTCTACGGTGCAAAGGCCCGTGTTCTTTGGATATTCGAGTGTAACGCTCAGACGTCCGTTGCCAGCAACCTCATCAAGAGTACCAAAGTTTAGCCTGTTGCCGCCGTTTGAAATGGCCTGTCCCTCAATAGTCTTGTGCAGAACAGGAACAGCTGTTTCGCCATTAAAAATGTATGCGGTGACAGAGAAATTCCAAGAGCCGGGTGCAAGCTCAATAGAATTTGAGCTGATGTCTGCAAGCATGAGTGAGTATGCACTGCCCGCTTCGCTAGAATCCCATGTGCCAAGAAGAGTTTCTGTCGGTTCTTCTGCGTCAAGTGCGGTGCCGCGGAGTTCAAAGCGTCCAATAGAAGTGGCTATGTCAAAGTTGCTGTTGGGAAGGATTGTGCGTCCGTCACCAAATGCTATTGAAGAAAGGTATGCCCTTCCATGGTTTCCATTGCCTCCGCTTGCTCCAGAAGACCTTTCGTCGCGGTCAGAAACACCGTTGAGTCCTGAACATGCAACCAAAGAAGCACAAATTAAAAGGGAAGCAGCCTTAAATATATTGTTCAAAAGATTTGTCTTAAGCATTTTCATAACACACCTCCTTAGTTAGCCGCGGTTACGGTAAAGCCCATTGTTGAGCCGTAGTAGCTGCTTCCGTTCCTCACGATAAGCATAAGCTGGTGGGGGCCAGAGCCGGATGCTGTGTATGTAACAGAATTTTCTGTTCCAACGGGATTGCCGTCAACATACCATGCATAGCTTTCGTAGCCAGACACAGCTGTAAAGGTAACGGAAGTACCAGCGGTAAAGCTGGAACCAGACGGGGTGTTTGTAATGCCAAGATTTGCATCTGCGTAAGTTGGTGCCCTCATGTTCAGGACAGAATTTTCATTCTGGACCTCGGGTTCGGGCTCCGGTTCTGGCTCAGGCTCGAGCACAGGTTCCGGTTCGAGTTCTGGCTCAGGCTCTGGTTCGAGCACTGGCTCAGGGACAGCTTCTGGCTCGCTGTAATCGCTGCCACCGCCGCCGCCTCCACCACCGCAAGATGCGATAAGAAGAGCAAAAGTAAAAACCGTCACAAAACTGGCAAAAGTCAAAAGTAGCTTTTTCATGCCAACCTCCATTTCCTCCCGGGATGAAAAAAGCCGACACTTTTTAAATTAAAAAAACGAATTAGCAATCTACTTTCGAAATATGGTATTACAGTTCTATCTATCTTTATATTACGGAATAATTTTTTAAAAGTCAAGCAAAAATCTCTAAAAAATCAAAAAAATTTAATATCTAAAAAACAACTTAAAATCTTCTATATTATTTACCCCTTTCTGAATAGGCACTTTTTCTTGCTAAATTCAAATTCCCGTGTTAAGATATTACAAAAATATTAAGATAATATAGAAAGGGAAGAAACGTGATAAGACCACGCTTTTTGTTTATTGGCTTCATACTTATTTAAAAATGCAGATACTTTTTTTCAAGGAGTTCTTTATGAAAGTTTCGCATAAAGCAGCTGCGTGTCTGATTCTGGCTTTCTTTTTTGCACTTGCCCCCGCTTTACATACAGCCGCACAGGAAGCTGCCGAGACCGGCACTACAAGTGAAAGCACCACCAGTGAAAGCAACAATAACACCCACCGCCATACCCCCGTCCACCTTAGTGATATAGAAGAAATTATTGAACGCGGAGAACTAAGGGTTGCCATTACTGCGGTAGACCAGCCGCCCTTCTACTTTAAGGACAAATCGGGCGACATTGTGGGCTTTGACATAGACCTTGCCAACAGGATGGCAGAAGAACTGGGAGTAAAACTCGTAATTACAAGAGAAGCCCTTTCCTTTAACGACCTTGTTCCCCTTGTCTCATCTGGAAAAGCAGACCTTGCCATTTCCAAACTAAGCCGAACGCTAACCCGCTCAAAATTCGTCAAATTCTCAACCCCATACATGGTCTTCCGCCAGGGCATACTCTTTAACCGCCTGCAGCTTGCAAAAGTAGCTTCAGAAGATTCAGTTAACCAGTTTGTGCGCAACTACACAGGAACTCTTGGCGTTATTTCAAAGTCATCTTACGCAAACTATGCAAAGGAAAACTTTCCCAAGGCAACAATACAGGAATACCCTTCATGGGACGCACTGGTAGAAGCCCTTACCCGCGGCGAAGTCCTTTCCGTTTACCGCGATGAACTTGAAATAAAGAAAGTCCTTTCTTCTATTCCAAACAGCGCGCTTCTGTTCAAGCCCATTTACTTCCGAGACCTTACGGATCCAATAGCAATTGCAGTCAAGAGCAGCAACACCCAGCTTTTGTACTGGGTTAACATCTTCCTTGAAAGTCAGCCCAAAATGACTGCAGACCAAGTTCTTGAAAAATACGCAAACAAATAAGGGGCATATTATATGATTGGCAAAATCCTCAAAAATCCTATAACCATACTTATTGCCGTAATACTCGGTATACTCTTTGGCTTTTACGAAAAAAACCTGGCCCTGTCTTGGGGAATAATCGGAGACGTTTACCTTAACCTCTTTCAGATGACGGTTATTCCTATCCTTGTAACTTCAATCGTAGCAAGCCTTGCAATGCTCATGAAGGACGAAAACGCAAGGTCCCACATAACAAAGATTCTCCTTGCCTTCATGTTCATGCTCTTTGCAACCGCCATCTTTGGAACCGTAGCGGGAATCTTCTGCCACCCAGGAAAGAACCTTGGCGAATCAACAACGGCTGTTCTTGACCAGATAATCAAAACTTCCACGGACAACACAAAGGACGAAATTGCCCTTTACGACCCTTCAAGCGACGTGACCAGCAACAAGTCATCACTCGTAGACTTCTTTGCAAACATTGTTCCGTCAAACATCTTTAAGTCATTCAGCAACGGCTCTATCCTTCAGCTGGTTTTCTTTAGCATCATATTCGGTGTTGCAATAGGCTTTTTAAGCGAATCCTCATCCTGCAGGCTCATAAACGGGGTGGTGTCTCTAAAAGAATCATTCCAAAAGCTCATCAACTGGACAATGTACGGTCTTCCAATAGGCCTTGTCTTTTTGATGGGAAAACAAATTGCGCAAGTCGGCGTAGAAATACTGCTTGCCATGGTAAAGTTCATCGTGGTCTTCTACGCAGCGGGTCTCACCGCAATGCTAGTTTGTACAATCATCATCTGGATACGCTCAGGAATAAAAAACCCGCTAAAAGTCCTAAAGACTCTGCTAGACCCAATTATCATCTGTTTTGCAACCCGCAACAGTTTTGCTTCGCTTCCTTCTTCCGTTACCGCGCTAAAAAACCTTGGCTTAAACGAAAACACGGTAGACCTTGTATTCCCGCTGGGCGTAACAATCCTTCGCTTTGGAAACATAATGTACTTTGCACTGGCGGCATGTTTTGTCTCCCAAATATACGACGCAAACCTTGCCTTGCCGGCAATGCTTCTTGTAGTTGTAGGCTCACTGCTTGCGGGAACTGCTACAGCCGGAGCTTCGGGCCTCCTTACCCTGCCAATGATTTCCCTAATACTGGATCCGCTCGGACTTCCTGTTGAATCAATCCTTGTGGTCTTTATGGCAATCGACTCGCTCATAGACCCAATGCGCACCCTGCTTATCGTCTACGTAAACATTGCAACCACGGCACTCGTTGCAGGAAGGGAAACCCAGGAAGAACGCAACGCAAAGGCAAAAATGCGTATTGCCGCTGCCCAGGGCGACGAAATATTCTCTTTGGAAGAGCCGCAAAAAGACGAACTGCCAGACTTTAGCGCAGACGTACAGGCCGTAGAACCAAAAGAAGAAGCCGCATACGAAGCCGTAAAGCTGCCGGAAATTTCTTCCACAGCTGTCATAGACAATACAAGCTCATCTGAACTTGAAAACATCCCAAGCGCATCCACTGGTGCATCCTCAACATACGAAGGCAAAGCCGCAAGCACAACAAGAAACGCAAGGGTAAATCCGTCCGCCGCAAGAAAGGCAAGCTTAACAATGCCAGGCGGCATAAAGATAAAAATCCGCGACGCACTTGTTCTTATAAACACAGTCCTTCTTATTCTGACGGCTACGGTCATCATCAGGATAAATTCCCACGGCACACAGGATTCCGTATACTCAGTCTCCACAAAGCTGGTAACAGAAATCCTCAAGTCCGTAGACACAAAGATTCAGGCCTACTATACACCAGCAGACCAGGCCATCCACAACATCTCTTTCCACTACTGGAATGAAAACCGCTTCCACTTTAAAGACAACAAAGAAGCAGCCCTTGACTACTTTATGGAACTTCTGCAAACCCACAAGGAATTTGCAATGGTCTACTTTGGAGACACAAAGGGCAACCTTATCATGGCACGCCGAATGCCGGACGGTACGCTCACAAGACGCTACATCACCAGAACGGACGACTCTGTAATCACAAAATACGTCCACGAGAACAAGGCCTACAACGCAACCTTCCCCACAACGGAAGAAGGCCTAGAAACAGGATACGACCCGCGCACAAGAGGCTGGTACAAAAAAGCCGTAACCCAAAAGAAGGCCGTCTGGACAAACGTATACATCTTTGCCACGGACAACATGCCAGGCTTCTCTTGCGCCGCCCCAGTCTACAGCGACGACGGAGAACTGGAAGGCGTAGCTTGTATAGACATTGGAATCCGCGACCTTTCACTCTACCTGGGAAGCATTTCCACAACGGAAAACTCCCGCCTCTTTATCTACGACCAGGACAACCAGATAATCGCAAAGCCGCTAAGGCCGGAAGACCCTCTGGACGTACTGCTTAACGTATACCCAGGGGCAGACGGCAGCAACACCTACAACATGAAGAAGGTGGACGACGGTGCAGAACCAATAATTGCAGAAGCCTTTAAGAAAAGTGCAGGCCGCGTTAACACAGAAGGCATTTATTCCTTCACGCTTGACGGAAACAATTATTTTAGCAAGATAGACTCAATGCCGCTTGACCAGGAACTTTCCATGAACGTAGGAATGATTGTTCCAGACAACGACATAATGGGCATAGTCTACAAGAACAACAGGACCGTTCTTATAATCTCCCTAATTGTAATCATAGTGGCAATCATCATTTCTATAGTTGTGTCTTCACTCATCTCAACACCAATGAAGATTCTTTCTACGGAAATGAACGACATCAAGGAACTGGATATAGACGACGGCAACGTAGACATCAATTCCGGCATCAAGGAAATCGACAACATGGTTGATTCCTTCCAGGGCATGAAGCAGGGCCTCGTAAACTTTAAGAAATACGTCCCGGCAGACCTTGTAACCCAGCTGGTAAAAAACAGCCAGAACGCAGAAATTGGCGGAAAGAAACAGATTCTTACCCTGCTCTTCTCCGACATAGAAAACTTTACCGGCATTTCGGAAAAGACCAAACCGGAAGAGCTTGTAAGCCGCCTCTACGACTACTTCTCTCTCTTTGCCCACACAATTTCAGGCAACAGGGGAACCATAGACAAGTACATCGGAGACTCAATCATGGCCTTCTGGGGCGCACCGGTAGAAATGGAAGTTAAACAGCACGCAACACTCGCATGCCGGGCTGCCCTTATCTGCCAGATGCAGGGCCTTAACCTTTCCACACAATGGATACGCGAAGGAAAGCCAAAGTTCCGCACAAGATTCGGAATCCACACAGGCGAAGTCGTAGTTGGAAACATGGGTTCAGACGAGCGCATCAACTACACGGTACTCGGTGACAACGTAAACCTTGCAAGCCGTCTTGAAGGAATCAACAAGTACTACGGAACCGAAATCATAATCAGCGCAACCACCCACGACCTTGTAAAAGATGATTTTGAATTCCGCATGCTGGACAAGATAACCGTAAAGGGAAAGACCCAGCCTCTCTTTATCTACGAACTCCTTGCGGAAAAAGGAAAGCTTAACCAGAACCTCATAAAGATATACAACGCCTACGAACGCGGACTTCTCTACTACTTTGACGGTGACTGGGACAACTGCATCAAGTACATGACTGCCGTAAGAAAACACATGAACGACAAAGCAGCCCTTGTAATCATGGAAAGAGCAGAAAGCTTCAAGCAAAATCCTCCAGAAAATTGGGACGGTGTATATGCATTCGACAGAAAATAAAAGAAAGGCAATCGGCATAGTAGGCGGAATGGGTCCCTATGCCGGACTCGATTTGGAACGCAAAGTCTTTGACAGCGTAAATGCCTCTAGCGACCAGGACTTTCCTGATGTAATGATGATATCCGCATCCCGCTTAATTCCCGACCGCTCCTACTACATCCTGCATCCCGACACGGAAAACCCCTGCATAGGAATAAGCTACTGCGTAAAAAAACTGGCAGACATGGGGGCAACACACGTTGCAATTCCCTGCAACACCGCCCACTCGCCAATCATACTCAACCAGGTAAAACGCTTTATAGAAGTAAACGGAATCCAAGTTACCCTTATGAACATTGTGGAAGAAACATTTAAATGGGTAAAAGAAAACATCCCCGCAAAAAAAATCGTGCTCTACGCAACCCAGGGAACCTATTACTCAAAAGTCTACAACACCTTCTTTGACTCACAGAAAAACGAGCAGGGACAAAGCGAATACACAATCGTTGAACCGGAAGCAAACGACAAGGAACTAATCTGGAATGCAATCTACAGCCGCGACTACGGAATCAAGGCCTTCTCAAACCCAATCCAAAATCAGGCAATAGAAAACTTCCGTGTAGTAACGGAAAAAATGTATGCCCAAGGCTACGACACCTTCATCATGGGCTGCACGGAAATTCCTCTCGCAATGGGCCGCCTTAGAATGCCAATCACAAAAATTGACCCCGCAAAAATAATGGCCCAGGCCCTTGTAAAAGCCGTCTGCCCCGAACGCCTAAGAATCTTCTAAATAAAAAAATCCGGCAGGGTTAGCTACCGGATTTGTGTAGAAAAGAGCATCATGCCAAGGGGTTATTCGTAGCGCTGCTCTGCGTGGCTGTTTGCCTTGTATACCGCAGGATCCGTTGGTATTGAAATTCCAGCAAGCGGGTTTTCGTATGGAGTAAATTCTACGATATAGTAATGTACATTCCACCTATCCTGACTACCAGTACCATTTGACGCATCGTTCCAAACATAGCGACCTGTATACTGGAGGTAAAGTTCTTTTTCCGTGTCACTGTTATCCTTTCCAGAGCGATTGCCATTATCTTGGTTGTTCGGCTCATAATCATCTGAATAAGCCCTTGCAATACCGTTTTTCCTACAGTCTACCGGGTTTGACCACGCTGAATACATTCCCTCTGCCCTGTAATCCTGATCGTTTTTATAGAATGTATTTGTATAGAAAACTTTTCCTGCCTCAGGACCGCAAGCCCAAGACCAAGACTTGTTAAAGCCATTTGGTTCCCAAGTAGAGGCATCATAATTAGCCTTTGGCGTTTTCCTTGTGCCTCCAATCCAAGAACCAAAGTCATCAGGTGTCTTTTCATCTGCCCTTTCAGCCTTAAAGACCTGATCATAAATAAACTTGTTTTCTGCATCAGAGGTAATGGTCATAAGGTAGCCCTGCAAGCCGTTAAATCTTTCTTTTTTAGCCTTGTTATAAGCCTGCTGCCAACTAACCTTTGTACCGTCTTCAAAGTACTCGCTCTTCTTGTAGAAGCTTCCGTCAAAATAGAAGATGTTCTTGTTCAACTCGTAGCCTTTCTTGTCATCTTTAATAGGAACAGTCTCCAAGTTAATGTGTATTTCAAAAGGTTTGTTATCTATCTTGTGGAATTTTATCTTATTAAGGAAAGCATTCGCCTTTTCAGACGAAATATCTCCGCCATTAGACGTAAACTGAATGTAGCGGAAATTTGTTTCTGTAGATACAGAGTCGGCATATCCGTTTTCCTTAAAGTTAGCGTCAAGAGGAATACCCATAGAGAAGGATGCGCCATCAATACTTGTATCTCCTACATTAAAGTAGCCGCCATCCGCAAAGACAGAGAATATCGTGCCCTTCTTTGTTACGTTTTCGCCAAAGACATAGAAGGTGTTTGAATCGGATTCATCAGCCTTTAGCGATGTAGGCAAGGAAAGGTCTCCATTCACCATAACGTCATTTCCCACAACCTGGGCATTGCGCTTCCTGTCTGAATTTATTATTGCAAAGAACATTGTATAGGCCTGTCCTTCAAAAGTTGCAAGAACAGTTCCTTCCGCTGCAGTTGGCGCAATAAGAGTAATGGATTCATTGCCAGCCTCGTTAAGGTTGCCAGCAATAATCTTTTTGTCCCTGGCTGCAGAAAGCTGAATGCCTATGTTTTTCTTGTTTCCAACATAAGGTTTTCCGCTCACCTTTATGAGTGTACCGCCTTCAACTGTACCGCCTACGTTTCCCTCAATAGTTCCGCCAGTAATGTTCACAAAGGCATTGGCAGAAGTGGTCTTTATGGCATAAAGCGGAGTTGTTCCGTTATTGTCATCTCCTAAGATGGTTCCACCGTTAACGTTAACGGTACCTGTGGATTCAATATAACTAACAGTTCCTCCGTTAACAGTAACAGAGCCATTGGTGTTCTTAGCGTAAATATTGCTAATACGTCCGCTTTGAATGGTTATGTCGTCAGTAGTACCATCAGGATAGGTTCCGTCCGGTTTTGAACCGTAGACTTTTAAGCCGCCAATATTAAACGGCCCTCCGTTGTCTTCAAGAACAACATTATCTTCGTTCACTTCGTCAAAGTAGGCGTACGTAACGGTATCACTGCCATCCTTCTGCTGCACAATAACTTTTGCACCACATGCATAAAGCGCGTCAATGGTCACACTGTACTTCCATTTTGCATAGAAGGTCTTTGCACCCTTAGAGCCAGAAGTAAGTTCTGTAACACGATTATTATACAATGGGTCTGAATACCATCCGTCAAAGGTTGCTCCTTTTCTTGGCAGAACATCCGGCATTGGAATTGCACCCTGATATGAAGAATATGATTCGGCTAATGCGTTTTCAACAGGTTTTCCGCCCTTAAATTTGTAAACAATCGGGTAAATTGCATTAAGGCTTTCTATGTTAATTTCCGCCTGTGTTTTTCTGCCAGTTGCAATCTGAACAAGCTCGCTCCACACCTGAGTTGTGTCCCCGGCTCCGTTGTTCATTGTAAAGGTAAATTTTACAACATACCAACCGTTTAAAGGATTATCATTAAATACAACATATTTGTAGCCCGCTGCAGAATCATTAGAAATATCAAGCGCAGTTTCTGCAACAGAATATGTGTTGCCTTCATTCTGGGGCTCCATGCGCACCGTTACGCTCTGTACCCCCGCGTCTGGGAATCTGACTTTTAAAGACAAGTTTCCGTTTCCGGCAACCTCTTCCAATGTGCCAAATTCTATTGTGTTCCTGCCGCTTTTAATTTCAACAGAATCCTTTGTCTTTTCAAGAGCAAGAAAGGCCTTTGAGTCTGCATCTTCATCTGAACAAGTTACACCTTCTGGAAGGGCATATACCTGAATGGTAAAAGTATAAATGCCAACTCCAAGCGCAATCTTATTGTCGCGAAGGTCATTGTCCATTTTGTCGTATGCAAATTCTTCGCTTGTTTGAACCCAAGGCTCGTAGACAATTTCTTCGCCGTCCACAGGCTTTCCTTTTAGGACAAATTTGTAAATGTCCTTTCCCTTAAGGTCAAAGCTTTCACTTGGAAGAATAGCACGTCCGCCTGCGCCAAAGTTTACGGCAGAAAGGTAGGCCACTCCGTTAGAAGAGCCAGTAGCAGAAGACTGCTTATCTTCGCGGTCGCTTGAAACACCATTCAAGCCGCTGTTACAGGCAAAAAGAGAAAAAAGTAGGAATATAGTAGATGACTTTATTAATTTAAGAGCAAATTTTTTCATATGCGCCTCCAATCCCTCCCTGGACAAAGAAACCCATATGATTTAAGAATCGGCAATAATACAGAAAAAAATGAATTCTTTACGTTTAACATAGACTATTTATTTGTAATAAAAAGGGTTACAGATTGCAAGGCATTTATTGCATGCCCGGCAAAGCCAATTACTAAAAAATCCGGCAGGGGTTAGCTGCCGGAAGTGTTTGGGAAAGAGCGTTATGCCGAATGCGGTTTATGACAACCATATTCGGCAGCTGTTCAGCCCAAGGGGTTATTCGTAGTTCTGCTCTGCTTCCCAACGTTTATACTGAGACACGTATCTTTCACCGGTTGCAGTGTTCTCGTATGGGCGGAACTCTACAATGTAGTAGTGTACCTGCCAGCGGTCTTGTGAACCGCTACCAGCTGCGGTGTCATTCCATACATAACGTCCAGTATAATCAGTATACACCTCTTTTTCACTAAGATCCGGTTTTTCAGCAATATAGTTTTCCGCAGGACCATTGTTTGGCTCAAAGTCTTTTTGCGAATTAGCTTTAGGCTTTGAACCATCATAGTACCACGTAATTCCATTCAATGCACAGTCAGTTGGATTTGACCATGAGGAGTACATTCCTGGAGTTCTATAATTCTTATCTTTCTGATAGATAGTAGAATCATAGAAAGTCTTTCCTGCTTCTGGACCAGCAGCCCATACCCACTTATTGCCACAAGATTCTCTTTCCCAAGTAGAAGCATCGTAGCCATTTTTTGGGATAAGGCGTGTACCTCCAATCCAAGAGCCAACTTTATCAGGGTTAGCATCTATTCCAAAAATTTGGTCATAAACAAACTTGTTTTCTGCATCAGACGTAATGGTCATAAGATAACCTTTTAGAGCATTGAAAGTCTGTTCTTTCGCTTTGTTGTAAGCCTGAGGCCAAGTTATTTTACCTTTTTCAAAATATTCGCTCTTCTTGTAGAAGCTACCATCAAGATAGAATACATCCCTGTTCAAAGTATAACCATTTCCTGTAATTGGAACAGTTTCAAGGTAAATGCGAATCGTGATAGGCTTATTGTCTATCTTGTGGAATTCAATACTCTGCAAGAAGTCATCCGCAGCAGGTCCAGAAATTTTTCCTTCTGTAGAAGTATACTGTATATAGCGGTAGTACCTACTTGTGTCAGCAGTATATACAAACTGCTGCTCCTTACCCCTTTCGTCTACAGGAATGCCCATGTCAAAGTGGACGTTATCTGCAACTACAGTTTCAGTAAGAGTAAAGTAGCCGCCTTCTACAAAGACAGAGAAGATTGTTCCCGGTATAGTTATGGTTCCTTCTCCCAAGTTATAGGTATTATCTTCACCATCCTTAACAAGAAGATTTACCGGCAAGGAAACACCGCCTTCTATTACAATGTCTTTTCCATTATCTGCAACCTTAACGCTGCGGGTACGGTTTGCGTTCAATACTGCAAAGAATTTTGCATACGCATTTGCACCTTCAAATGATGCAACTATAGTATCGTTCTCTGCACTCGGAGCAAGCAACGTAATGGCTTTTTCCTCTGCGGCGTCAAGGTTACCTGTCCTAATCTTTCTGTCTTTTGCAATCGAAAGGTTTATACCCATATCCGATTTGTTTCCAATAACAGGTGTTCCGCTTACCTTTATGGTTGCATCTGTAATACCACCGGTTACATTTCCAGAAATTGTACCGCCTGTAATATTTACAGTGTTGTTTCCACCATCGGCATAAATTGCAGTATGGTTATTTGAGTCTCCGGCAATTGTGCCACCGTTAACAGCAACAATGCCACCTGCACCGCTAGACTCTATAAAGAAAACTGTGCCACCGTTAACAGTAACAGAACCATTGGTGTTCCTAGCGTAAATATTGCTAATACGTCCGCTTTGAATGGTTATGTCGTCAGTAGTACCATCAGGATAAGTTCCATCCGGTTTTGAACCGTAGACTTTTATGCCGCCAATATTAAACGGTTTTCCGTCGTCGGCAAGAACAACATTATCTTCGTTCACTTCATCAAAGTAGGCGTACGTAACGGTATCACTGCCATCCTTCTGCTGCACAATAACTTTTGCGCCACATGCATAAAGCGCGTCACTGGTTACACTGTACTTCCATTTTGCATAGAAGGTCTTTGCACCCTTAGAGCCAGAAGTAAGCTCTGTAACACGATTATTATACAATGGGTCTGAATACCATCCGTCAAAGGTTGCACCGTTTCTTTCCTTAACCTGCGGCATTGGAATTGCACCCTGGTATGGAGAATATGATTCAGCCAATGCACTTTCGACAGGTCTGCCACCCTTAAAGTTGTAGACAATCGGGTAAATTGCGTTAAGGTTGTCTATTACAATTTCTGACTGCGTCTGTCTGCCTGTTGCAATCTGAACAAGCTCGCTCCATACCTGAGTTGTGTCCCCGGCTCCGTTGTTTATTGTAAACATAAATTTTACAACGTACCAACCGTTTACTGGGTCATTGTTAAATGTAACACTTCTATAGCCACCTGAAGGGTCAGAAATATCAAGTGCTGTTTCTGCAACAGAATATGTGTTGCCTTCATCCTGGGGATCCATGCGTACGGTTACGCTCTGTACCCCCTCATCTGGGAATCTGACTTTTAAAGACAGTTTTCCATTTCCAGAAGCTTCGTTCAATGTGCCAAACCTAATCTTGTTGGAACCGGTTACAATTGCTATAGGTTCAGTGGTCTTTTCAAGGACAAGAATTGCCTGTGAATTCAAGTCTACAGCTTCTGCTTCTTCGCCATCTTCACTTTCGTATGTAATTCCGTCTGGAAGAACATACACCTGAATGGTAAAAATATATGCGCCTGTTCCAAGAGTTATAGTACCGTCGCGAAGGTCATTGTCCATAAGGTCGTAGGCATAATCATCTTCTGTGCGTACCCAATGACCAAGCTCCAAATCCTGCGTACCGCCAGCAGGTCTTGCGCTAAGAACATATTTGTAAATTTCTTCACCCTTGAGTGAAAAACTGCCGGTTGGCACTATTGCGCGCTCACCGTCGCCCAAAGAGACAGAAGAAATATATGCCACGCTGCTGCCACCCGCTGCACCGCCGCCGCCGGGACCATCTTCTCTTTTTCCGCTGCTTGAAACGCCGTTCAAACCGCTGCTGCAGGAATAAACAAGAGCACTTGCAAAAAGCACTGCAAAAAGAGTTACTACTTTATATGCTCTGCCAAAGATTGATTTTAATGTTTTCATAGCACACCTCCTTATTCGCTAACTGCAAGGTTCACACTAAGGGAACCAATTGAACCGTTATTGGTTACTTGAACCCTTAGTTCAAAATTACCAACTTCCTCTGGTGTAAAACTACACGTCCTACCGTTATCCTGCACAGTTCCAGGTGTAAGTTCAGTTCCGTTCAAATACCATGTATATGATTCATATTCCTGCTGAACAACAACAGTTATCTCTTGCCCGCGTGTAACGGGAAGATTCGGAACAGTGTTGCCTGTTGCAGGCTGGGTAAGCGTGATTCCATTGCAAGCCAGCGTTACAGGCAAACTGGAATACCGTGGAGCACCTATCCTTATGGAACCATCGGCATCATCTGGCTCAGATTGTTCAGGTTGCTCCGAAGGAATGGCCACAACCTCATCCGGTACAGCAGGAGTTTCCACGACATCACTCACCGAAGGAATCTCGGGTTCGTCATAGTAATCGTCACCGCCACTGCTTCCACCGCCGCCACAAGCAACAAAAGAGAAAATTGTGAATGTAATCAGGATTGACTTTATTAAAATAAAAATAAGTTTCTTCATACGCATCTCCTTTCCCCTCCCAGGGTTTAAGAAACTCGTACGATTTTTAAATCGGCATGTTACAGGGAAAACTTAAACTATTTTTAAGGTTTGCCCATTTATGACCATGCTACATTTCTATAGTATAAAAATAAAATTGAATAGTCAAGGAATAATCTTTAAATTTATTAAAAAAATGTTATATTTTATCGTTTTTTGGCACAAAACAATGATTTTTTTTTACATGGCAATCTTTGAAAAAAGGCTCTGTTAATCACCATCCAATTTTAGCGGGCGTTGCGGGCGGCGTTTGAGCCCGCAGAGGGGGTAGCGACCAACGTAGTGGGCGCTCAGGGGGAGACTTCCCCCTCCTAATGCAAGATAGCAGGGGGTATTCGCAGCGTAGCTTCGAGCGGACATCCCCCTTCTTATGCAACTAGAACTTTGCCTTTCTTAGGCGTACGCGTTCAACATCCTCGCAGAAGAGCTCGCGCAAGTCGTTAAGGCCTAGAGCCATAAGTGCCATGCGGTCAATTCCAATTCCCCATGCAAGGACTGGTACGTCTATGCCCATAGCCTTTGTAACTTCCGGGCGGAAAATGCCAGAGCCACCGAGTTCAAACCAGCCCAACTTTGGATGCTTGATGTGCACTTCTATGGAAGGTTCCGTAAAGGGGAAGTAGCCTGGCACGTACTTTACTTCTGTTGCACCTGCAATTTCTACTGCAAACATGCGCAAGAAGCCTAAAAGTGTGCGAAGGTTTACGTCTTTTCCAAGAACGATTCCCTCTGTCTGGTAAAAGTCGCTAAGGTGGGTTGCGTCAACCTTGTCGTAGCGGAAGCAGCGGGCAATACCAAAGTATTTTCCTGGTATCTTAGCCTTGTGCAGCTGGTGGGCGCTCAAAACGGTTCCCTGGCT
>JAFXWC010000063.1 GCA_017534445.1 Treponema sp. | reverse complement strand
TTGTAAAAGACTTCGTTGAATTGCATTTTTTTGCTCAAGTCGTTGACTATGTAGTCGCGGCTCCATTCGTAGAAGAGTGCATTGTAGCTTTTAAGATATAATGAGGCTGAGACGGAAGCGTTGCTGTTACAAAGGCTGTAGTAAAAATAGTCGTGCGAAAAAATTGCCGGATAAAGCTCAAGTTTTTCACCATCACGTTTAAGGCAAAGTTTGTCTTCTAAAATGGATACAATCTCGTAAACTTCTGTTTTTACATCTGTCCATTCGTCAGAATCATCACCATAGGAAACTTTTACAATTATCTTTTTGTCTTTCATTGAAAGAGAAAATGTTCCGACTCCGCCAAGAGAAGATTCCATAAGACCAAAGTTGTATTTTCCGTCTGCCTCAAAATTCATAAAACGGAATCCGTCATAAATCCAGAGAAAGCGGGACAAATAGATTTTCAAATCAGAGTCGGTCCATCCTGCCGTAGAAAAGGGTTTTAACTTATCGCTAAGGTAGCCGCCAAAAACCCAACCGGTAACGCTAGTCTGTTTTTTAAAAGATTCCACAGGCATAATGATTTTTACCCAGTTGGAAGATATTCCGTCTATTGTAACCTTAGGACCAAGTTCAACAACCTTAACTTTCATCCTGTCGTAAACTACGTCAATCTTCTTTGCGCTTAAACTTGCACTGTCACGGACGCGCAATCCAGACGAAGCATCCACATACTTATAGCCTTGGGCAAAGCAAGCAAAAGCAGCAGCTAAAAAAACTGCAAGAACAAAACAATACTTTTTCATACAAACCTCAAAAGAATTATAGCGGCTTTTGGAAACTTGTACAATAATATTTTGACCCCACTAATCTTCCATCAGGTTTACAAATGAAAGATTGTCATAAATAACTTGTCCGTAATTTTTTCCGCTCAAGCAATATCTTATGTGATACATTAAGCCGGGCTTTACGTTTGTAAACTTAAGATAATAATGACTTTCATCAACAGGAATCATATCGGCATCGCAGAATTTTCTCTGTGAATATTTTTTGCCACCATTCTTGTCCTCTAGCACGTAGGAACTGTCATGAACATCACCATACGGATTATTCCAGATAGTTATTATGAAGGTAAAATCTATTTTAACGGGTTTGGAAATTTGTGGGCCAAGCACAAAAAAATATGCAAGCTTGTCATTTTCAAAAAGAGTTTCAAGGAATTCGTTTGGTTCTTTCATAAGGACATGGCCAAAAACTTTGCCGTCTTTTACTTTGCACAAAACCTTCTGCACAAAGTCGTCCTTGTCTTTGGCATTGCTCCGGTAAATATATGCAAAAACTTCTTTGCCGTCAGGAAGATTTTCTGCCTTTGCCTCAAAGTTCAATTTTGCACCATCGCCATCAAAGTTTTCGGCACTAGTCACTTCCTGCCCATTTTCGTCAGTCCATTTTAGTTCAAAAAAATCTCCGCCCAAATCACTTTCAGCTGCAAGTCTAGCCCATTCAGGCATGGCCACAAAATCTTTATTGGTCACACAGGAAGCTAACAAAATGCATGTTCCCAAAAGCGCAAGAAAATTCTTTGTTTTAAATATGCTCATTTTTTTATCTCCATTTTTTGTTTTGGCATATTATATTTGTTAAGCGCATCTATATCAATTCTATCCTGATTCATTTTTTCCACTTTTGCATACCCAACACTTCGAGCCGCACTATAGCTATGAATCAATTCATGATTTTTTTATAAGCTTATAAAACAAACTCCATCTGTACATCATAGGGTTCATTTTCTGCTATCGCTTGATTGATTTCTGCTGTCTCTGTACAACCCAATCTTCTATAAGCGGCTTGGCTTTCTTTAGACGAATGTGCTGAAATATATAACTTCTTTGCACCAATCTCTTTTGCCTTTTTACAAGCCAACTCAAAAAGTTCTTTTCCAATACCATGCCTGCGATACGGCTCTGACACATGATATAAAAGCAGTTCCAAATATTGATTACTGCTTCCAAAAAACTCATTAGACACTAAAATGTATCCAACCACCTTTCCTTCACAAAAGGCACCATAGGCAAAACCCTTCCCCGCAATTTTATGCAGAATCTCCCGTGCCACTTCCTTTCGCTTATTTAAGTCCCAATCTTCCACATATTCGTTTGCCACCAAGACATACTCATCATTGCTATTTTTTCTCCAGCACTCTTTTACCTCTTGGTGCCGCAAAAAATCATCCAATGAATCTTCATTAAAATTTTTCTCTGTTAAAAATAAATAAGTGATTGTGTTCATATTCCTTAATCGTTTTTATTTATAATCTTTTGTCAAGACTTCAATTCTCTCTTTTACTTGGTTCATAAAATCCATTTGTTTTTCTGAAAGGTATGACTTTAATTTTTTATCAATACCCGTTTTGAAAAAACAGACTTGTTCAATATTCTTTAATGGCGACAAATCCTCTGCCTGGATTTTTACAGATACTATGCGAAAACTTTTTAGCTTTGGAAGAGTTTCAAGGAAATGTAAATCAGAAATAACCGAATTATTGTAAATTAAAAGTTCCTCTAACTCTGAAAGTTCTCCAATTGGTGACCAGTCTGTAATGGTCTTGCCGGATCCAAATTCAAAACGAAGACTTTTTAATGTATTTTTTAAGACGGAAATTCCATGAATATCCGAAAGTTTCCTTATGCCTAAAAAGCTAAGTTCTTCAAGCTTTGGAAGAGGTCGTGCTGCAGAAAGGTCTGGCAAAGTACCGAAGAACCATCCGATTTTCTTTACAGAAGGAAGCTTTTGCATTTCCATCCAAAATTCGTCACAACTTTTGCAAAAAAGAACTGGCAAGTCCTTAAACTTTTTGGACGAAGAAGGAGACACATACACTTCCCCATCGTTTTCTATTCCATAATAACAAGTCATTTTCTACTCCACTTTTTTATTTTAGCACTCAGTGGAAGTCCACACAGCAATTCATCTTATATAGTAAAAAACTTCCTTCGTAATTAGCATCAAAATTTTCTTTTGAATCAAATTTAATGTTTATCTGATTATAGTCTGTTATAAAATCATAGAAATCATTTTTCTTTAATTCCTGATATATAGTTTTTTGTATTTTTGACTTATATTTATCTTTACACAAGTTTATCTGATTATTTTTATAGCACATTATGCAAATTAATGAAAGAAAATTCTTAACCTCCCAAATTTCTTCACCACATTCCTTTTTTAATTCCTTTATGACTTTGCTGGGAATACTATTGTATAATTCTTCTACTGCAAGCTGTTCAAAAGAGGAATATACAATAAAAGTTTTTAAATCGGGAAACTTTATTATATCCTTATGATTTGTCATAATTTCGTCGTAAATCTTTTTATTATTTTCCATATCAAAAAAATTCAAGACACCATTCTTGTATTGATGATTTATAAATTTTTCACAATCCTTATTTGTTTTTAGGATAATCTGAATTCTATTGTCTTTTCTCTTATAAGTTTTGCAAACATCCACACAGATATTTGCCACATCCACAAGAAATTCTTTTGAAATATAATCCTTTAACTTCTGGTATTTTGAAGCAAGATTCTTCTTCTTGAGTACAATCTTTTTTGTTTCCTTATATTCTCTGCCTGCTATTGATACCATTTTCTTTCTTCCTGCATATTCTCCTCGGTGGAGAGGCATATAACAATGGATTGTAGCGCACACCGCCAGACCAGTTTGTTGGCTTCACCCCTTTGTTATGGCATGTTTTACGCATAAACATACGTCTTTATTTCTTCTAATTGAGATGCTAGCTTTAATTTTGCATTTCGTATATCAATGTCGTCCTGCAAGGCCATAAAATATCCGTCTGATACCCCGAAAAATTTTGCAAGGCGCAAAGATGTATCGACAGTAATCTTTCTGCGGTTATGAAGGATGTCCTGAATGCGGGATGTTGGAACATTTATTTCATGCGCAACCTTGTATGCGGAAAGCCCTAGCGGAATTAAGAATTCCTCGTTTAAAATTTCACCCATTGTAGGCGTTTCTATAACTTTTGCCATATTTGTCTCCTAGTGGTAATCCACAATTTCTACATCATAAAAATGTCCGTTGTTTTCTACAAAGCAGACACGCCACTGGTCATTTATGCGGATAGAGTACTGTCCTTTGCGGTCTTCCACAAGTTGCTCAAGATGATTCTTCGGAGGCACTCTCAAATCTTCAAGCGATTTTGCGTTGTCTATTAACATAAGCTTTCGCAAGGCAACTTTCTGTATCGCAAGCAGCCTGACTGACTGTCGGCTTCGAAACTTTGTTAGACGATTTTTATTTAATAGCATTTAATTCTTTCCATAATTCTGACGAATATTCATTTTGTTTATTTTTATCATATTCATCAAAGTATGCTCCAAAAACCCATCCATATTGATTTCCTTCAAATCCATCGGAAACTTGAATATAGCACCATGAACCTATGTTACCAGCAATATTTTCTTTTTGTGGAATTTCCGCAAGAACATATACTACAGTTCCTTTTTTAAAAGAATATGTTTTAATTCTTCCGTCTGTCATTTCATTGTATTGAAATACCTTTATGAGTTCAGATGTTAAAGTTGGGGCGGTTCTAAATTTTACTGAATCATTGAATACATAAGGTTTCATAACTGTTTTTACAGATATACCATTTATTTTTGCGAATTCGCCTGATTCTTTTTCGCTTCCATAAGGAAAATATTTTATACCCTGTATTTCTAATTCATGTTTATACATTACATTTTCAGATGAAAAGTTAATTTTGCAAACACATTTATCATCTTTTAAGGTATAACCAGCTCCATTTTTATCATCCTTATTGTAATTAAATAGAATTAAATTTCCGTTTTGAATTTTATATTTTCCTTCTATTGATTTTCCTGCTTGACGTGTTCCGATTCTAAAAACATCATCAGTATAGAATAATAAAATTATATATTGATTTACTTCATAATCCATTCGCCATATTGTTGAAACTAATTTTTCTTTTGAAAGATTTGTATCTTGTGAATTGTAATTAATTTCTCTTTGACGCCAAGAGTGCCCATCTCCAGAACCTTTATTATATGTAGAAACAAGAACATTTTCGGTAGCAAAACAATTTATTGATAATACTAATGTTAATAAAATTATTAAAACTTTTTTCATTTTTCCTCCAAGCGCCCCAATGAGGGCGTCCACATAACATATTTTACCAAAAAAAATCCCCGACAGTTTTTTTGCTGCGGGGAATATTTGTGACAATTATTTTTTTTAGAAGGAGCCGTGGCTGCCACCGTGGGTGTGGCCGGAAGAGCTTATGTGGGTGGAAGAGTGGGAGTAGCCGCTGGAAGTTGAGCGTTCCGTTGGGATTGCGGTCTGGGTGGTAAAGGTTCTTATAAAGCGGTCGCCCTTGTTGCCCGTTGCACCAGCAAGTCTTTCGTAACCAGAAGCAGAAGTCTTTTCGAATACGGTGCGGTATTTGCTTCTTTTTGCGGCTGTTCCAAGCCATGATGAAATCACTCCAATGAGCATGGAGATGAAACCCCATACAGGATCCAAGGGACCTTTTTCTGTTTGTCCACCGCCATTTTCTTCGTTGGTCAAAGTTTCGTCGGAAGGAACTCCGCGCGAAAGATAGTAGTCACAGCTTTCTGCAAAGGCATTGAATGCACCAGAATAATCACCTGATTTTAGGAAGGGGAGCATTTTTCCTGTAATCTGTTCCTGCCTCCAGTCTGAGAAAATAGTGATGGTGTCGTGTCCGCTTGTAGAGATGGCCCATTCACGTTCTGCCATTGTTATAAGGAAAAGTATTCCTTCCTGCTCGGAACCCTGGCCGTAGGAATTGCCGTCAAAATAATCATCTGCATAGGCCGTAACGTTTGTGCCGCCAATGTCTGACTTTGTAACCATTACGACATCGCATTTGTAGCGCGCGCTTATTAAGCTGAGTTTCTGCTGCAGGGCCTGAGCCTGTGAACTTGAAAGAAGTCCCGCATCATCTACCAAGAATGCCTTGGAAGAATTAGAGGAAGATCCGTTATCCTGACCAACTTCCACAATGCCGTCGCTTTCTGTCTGGGCGGAAAGAGGCAGCATAAAGAAGGCCGCAAAAATTGTTACGAACAATATATTAAAAAATTTCTTCATAGTGATTCCCCTGTGTCTCCGCTAGAATTTAAGCACCAGTTTTACGGCGTAGGCAACCGCGCCGATTATAAGGGCTTTTATCAATACAGACATCCAGAATTTCTTCTTGTCTTCGGGAAGCACGCCCGCAACTTTTCCGGTCTGACCGTTTATGACCACGTTCCACGCCTTGTTGTCATAGCGTTCTGTAAAGAACCATACAGGCAAAAGGCAGTACTTGTGGACAAGGCCGCTTACTTTTTCCGCATGGGATGAAATGCTTGTTGAAGAATATTCATTAATGGAAGAAGTGAGCGCATTGTAGGCGGAAGCCTCCATCCTTTCTTCTGCTTTTTTTAGGCACTGCTGAACATAGCTTTCCTTGTATGTTTCCGCAGAGAAGCCAGCAAGGAAGCCTCCTGCATAGGGCTTTATTCCGGTGGAGTCAAAGGGCTCTATGGATTCCATAAGGACGCTGCTTGTTTTGTCCGTGCAAAGGGACGGCAGGTCGTTTACAGGCAGGCTCATGTCGCGGTTGATTTCGTATTCCTGTGTTTCCTGGTACCTGTATTTTGAGTCTGACCAAGTGCGGCCAAGTACGTGTCCAGTTCCCTGAACATGGGAATAGGCGGTTCCGCTTACAAGGTAGAAGGGAACGTAAACTCCTTTTATTTCTTCTATTTTTCTGTTGTCCTTAAAGATTTTTGGTGCAAGCCAGCGGGTCTTTATGTGATCCTTGTATATGTTCTGGGCCTGTTCCTTTGTAATCTTGAAGGGAATGACACCGTCCGGTTTCTTTCCACCGGCAAACTGTCCTGTCATTACAACGTTGTTTCCGCAGTAAGGGCATTTGCTTGCCGCGGTGTTTTCGTCTACAACTATTTCTGCTCCGCATGACTGGCATGAATACACCTTAAGATGTTCCAGTTCTTCCTGGCTGTAGTTGCCGGAAAAAGCAGCCTCTGAATTTGCCGCTGAATTACCGCTTTGTGCATCCTGAGCCGTATCTTCTGATTCAAGTGCATCTGCGGCCACTTCTGTCGCACAGTACGGGCACCTAAGCTTTTGGGTCGCTACGTCAAATTCCATCATGCCACCGCAAGCCGGGCATTCGTATTCTTTTAAGTTGGCCATTCAATAAACTCCTATAAGTGAAAGTTTAACATCAAAATATAAAAACTTCAAACAAAAAAAGCGCCGCAAGAAGAATAAAAAAAACACACCAGGCTAAAGCCCCTTGGCCCAGATGTAGGTGCTAAGGTAGGGATCCGGCTTTACAACGTTGTCACTGCGCCACACCTCGTTTATAAGCCCCTTTGCGTTTACCCTGCCAATGCGAACCTGTTTTTTAAGGTGCTGGTTCTCTCCGTCTATTGTAACATTGCCCTCCGGAGCGTCATAAGAAAGCCCCTTTGCCGCCATGCGCACGTCTTCAACGTTAAAAGTTCCGGCCTTTTCGCAAGCCGCCGCCCACAAATAGACCGCTATGTAGCCAGCTTCCATTGGGTCTCCTATTGCAGTGTCTTCACCAAAGCGCTTCTTAAAGCGGGAAACAAAAAGATGGTTGTGGAAGGATGATATAGTCTGCAGGTAGCTCCAGGAAACATAATGCCCTTCAAGCAGATCTGCGCCTATGTAGCTAATCTCGCTTTCCGAAACGGAAAAACTCATCACGGGGATTTTGTCTGCCCCTATGCCTGCTGCCTTTAACTGGGAAAAGAAAGCCTTATTGGAGCTTCCGTTAAGCGTGTTCAATATTACGTCGGGTTTGGAAGCCTTTATCTGCTTTATAATGTCGCTAAAGTCCTCGCATTCCATGTCCACGTAGCATTCCCCCACGCACTCGCCCTTTAAGTGGGAAAGATAGGCCCTTACCATTTTGCCTGTGGTTCTGGGAAATACGTAGTCGGAGCCCACAAGGAAGACCCTTTTGCCAAAATTCCTTATGCAGTAGTCTACGGCAGGAATAACCTGCTGGTTTGGGGCCGCCCCCAGATACATGATGTTGGGGCTTGCCTCAAGGCCTTCGTACTGGAGGGGGTACCACAAGAGGCCGAAAATTTCCGGTTCTTCCACAATGGCCTTTACAGACTTGCGTGATGCGGACGTCCAGCAGCCAAATATGGTTGCGACCTTTTCCTGGGAAAGCAGTTTGCGCGCCTGCCATGCAAAGTGGTCAGGGTTGCTTTCGCCGTCCAACTTAACAACCTCTATTCTGTGGCCCAAAACGCCACCGGTTTCGTTTATTTCGTCTATGGCCATCTGCTCCGCATTGCAGACAGGAATCTCGCTATGAGCCATGGGGCCTGTAAGTGAATGGAGAAGCCCTACCTTTACGGTCTTTACTTCCTCTTTCTTGCTGCAGCCTGCAAGAAGAAAGGCAGAGAGCAGTGAAAAAACTGAAGCAACGATTATATTCCTTTTCATTTTTCTTCCTCCATCTCTTTCTCCATGATAACGTCGTAGGTGGTCATAATTCCCTTGCCCTTTATGTCGCACTCGATTGGCCCGGAGAATTTTATGTCCGTATCCTTGAGCCTCTCGTAGACAGCCTCGGAAACCCTTATGCCTCCTGGAGTACATGCTGATTCCATGCGGCTTGCAACGTTAACGGTGTTTCCCCAAACGTCGTAGATGAACTTGGTCTTGCCAATAACGCCCGCGCTAACAGGCCCACGGTTAAGGCCTATCCTTATGTTGAACTTTATCTTTGCAGAGGCGTTGTAGTCACTAAGGTCTTCGTACATGCCCTTGGCAAATTCCACCATGATGCGTGCATGGTCCTCGTTAAGCGAAGGAAGACCGCAGCCTGCCATGTATGCGTCTCCGATGGTCTTTATCTTTTCTACACCCATGCGCTTGGCTCTTTCGTCAAAGCGGCTAAAAAGGTCGTTTAGTGCGTATACAATCTCTGCAGCAGTGTGCTCGCTGGAAGTTTTTGTAAAGCTTACTATGTCGGAAAAAAGCATTGTAACGTCTGCAAAGCTTTCACCTATGGCCCGGATGCTGTCCTTAAGCTCCTTTGCAATCTTGTCGGGAAGGATTGCGTGCAAAAGCTGGTCGGACTTTTCCTTTTCCACGGCAAGCTCCTTGGTGCGCTCCTTTACGATACGCTCAAGCCTTATGTTTTCCATGGTAACGGCTCTTTCCTTTAGGTAGAATATTGTAATCACCGAGGTAAGGAAGATGATTGTAGAGATTATCCAGAACCATTTTGTCTGCCAGATGTAGGGCTTCTGAACAAAAAGCATTGTCTCCGCCTTGTCGGACATGATTCCGTCTCCATTTATAGAAGAAACCATAAAGGTGTAGTGGCCCGGCCTAAGGTTTGTATAGGATACTGAACGCGACGTGTTGGGAGAGGAAAAATTGTCATCAAAACCAGTAAGCTGGTGGGTAAAAAGTATGCGCTCCGGTGCATCAAAGCTAAGACCTGTGTACTTTATGTCCACGCGCTTTGTACCCGGCTTTAGCTCTATGACGGAGTCAAATTCCTTGTATTCAATGGAGTCAACCGTAATGCTTTCTATGCAGACAAGGGGCTTTATAAGGCTTCCCTGGACCTTTACGGGATTGTATACCGCAACGCCGTCAACCATGGGGAACCAAAGTCTTCCGTCCCTGTCACAGATGCTAACGGCTGTTGAAGTTGCGCCGTCAGAGTCAAGTCCGTCGTTCTTGCTGTAGAACTTGGGAACCATCTCGCCCAGCTTTCCTGATGCAACATGGGACAGTTTTTCAAAGGGAATAGAAGAAATGCCGTAGTTGCTCGTCATCCAGATGTTGCCCAGCCTGTCTGGAATTAGCTGGAAGACAGAATCCGTGCCAAGCCCCTGCTCTGCCCTGATTACCTCATATTTTTCAGGAATTCCCTCATGGGAACTGTCGTAGTCTGGGCAGCGGGTAAGTCCGCTTCCTGAGCATATCCAGTAGGAACCTTCCTTGTCCTGGGAAATCTTAAAGACAACGTTACCCGCAAGACCGTTGCTGGTAGTAATCCAGCCCACAAGCTGCTCATTGCGCATAAGGTAGACGCCGCCACCGTCCGTTCCAATCCAAACCACGTTGTTCTTGTCGCGGTAGAGGCACATCACGTACTCGTTCTCTAGGCCGTTCAGCTGCTTAAAGTTTACGATGCTTCCGTCCGTGTGGATTATGCTAAGTCCTGTCGTGGTTCCAACGTAAAGCTCACCAGCCGCACCTTCTATTGCCACGCGGACCTTGTTGCCCGCAAGCCCTTCGTCCGTGCTCCAGCTGGTAATCTTTCCGCTGGAAGGGTTGTAGCGCAACTGCCCCGGCTTTCTGTAGCAGCTTACGAGTATGTCGCCGTTCTTGGCAATGCCAACGTGCCTTATGCGTATGTCCTTTGTATATTCGGTAAGCTTGTTCTTTTCGGGACTGCCGTTAACATAGCAGTATAGTCCTGCATCCGTGCCGACCCAAACCTTGCCGTCAAGCCCCTCCGCAATGGCGTTGGATGTTTCGCTGGTACGGAACATCTTAAAGCGGCTGCGGGTCATCTTTCCTATGCCGTTCCTGTCCGTGGCAATCCAAATGTTGCCTTCGCGGTCAGAAATAATCCTGTTTATCTTAGCGTTCTGTATTCCATGCTTTTCGCAGACGTAAAACTTGCCCTCGCTCAAGACCACAAGCCCCGACTCCGTGCCAAACCACATAATCCCGTCCTGGTCCTGAAAAATGGCGGTAACCGGAGTGTCGTCAAGAATGGTTCCGCTCTTTATCTGGCTGGCCTTGCCGTCCGTTATCTTTACAAGCCCCGCATTGTCCGTGCCTACCCAGAAGTTGCCCTCCCTGTCCTGGCAAACCTCCGTTACAGCGTAGTCGCCAAATTTGTCCATTGCCGGAATGCCTCTAAAAAGACCGTTCCTAAAAACAAAAAGCCCCTTGTCGTTCTCGGTGGAAAGCCAGACCTGCCCCTTGCTGTCGCACATCAGCTGGGTGGAAATTACGCCCTTTGACACCGTACCCGCCTCAAACTGGGGGTTAATCAGGTGCTTGCTCTTGGTCATGTAAACAACGCCGCCCGCAGTGCCTACCCAGACGTTCTGGTCCTTGTCCTCTACAATAGCGCGTATAGAGTTGTTGGGAAGACCGTTTGCCGTGGTAAAGGTCATCTTTCCCTCTGGCTGCAAAAGCTGGACACCCTCGTCGTTGGAACCAATCCACAGGTTGCCGGAAGTGTCCTCCATAACGACGCGCACCGATGCAAAAGTAAGGCCGTTCTCCTTGTCCCGGCGCATAGTATTAAAGGCAACGCCGTCAAAGCGTATAAGCCCCTCGTAAGTGCCAATATTGATAAAACCATCGCTGGACTGCATTATGTCCGTGGCGGTTGTGCCGGTAAGCCCACCAAAGGCTCTCCACTGCTGGTAAACATAATTATCAAAAAAGGAGGACTGAGCCACCGTCCGAAAGCACAAAGCCAGTCCCGCCGTTATTAACGCTGACAGTTTTTTCATAATTCATATTGTAGCGCAATCCTGGCCATTTTACAAAAGAATTTTTTAATTTTATTCAAAGAATTTTTTGATTTTCAACTTTTAACGCAAGAACATCTTCCGGTGGGAGGGAACAATAGTTTGCCACTTTTTCAGGGGACATTCCGTCGCCTAAAAGTTTTCTTGCAGTCTCAATTGCCTTTTGATGCATGCCTTGTTCAAGCCCCTGCGCAAGACCACGCCTTTCTGCAGCCAAGAGGCCACTCGTATAGTCGCGCTTTTTTCCTTCAATCTGCCCCTGTATTACCCACCGCCAGCCGTCGTCGCCTACTTCCATATCTGGCACAAATACGCAGAAAAATTTGCCGGAAAGTTGAAATCCACATTAAAATGCGCGATAATAAGTATATTATAATTTGGTATCATAATGCAGAGGTAAGCAACATGAGACGCACCACTATACAAAAGCACAGGCACAAAGGGGCATTTTTAGCAAGCACCCTTGCCGCTACACTCCTTGCGCTATTTTCAGCCTGCAAAAACCATACTTCCTCTTCTTCTTGGGAAGAACCGGTACATGACTACTTTGAAAAATACACCAACACCGCTGCCATAGAAAAACAAGAAATCAATGCCGCAAACATAAAAGACAAAAACGGCTATACCTGCATCTCCAGCGACGGCGACAAAACACTTACCTTCTACATGCGAAACCCAAGGCAATACACCCTGCTGACAAATTTCTCACAAGCCATAGACAACGGCATTACCATAGAACAAGACATGCAGGATAAGACAATCATAAGAGTGACCTATCCGCAAGCCTTTCTGCAAGCCCACGAAGGCGGCCAGCAAATAGGCGGCACAATCTACCTGACGGAATCGGAAACACTAAGGCAATTTGACTCATATTCATTTGAGCTAAAGTGCAACACCCCACCGCCAGCTGTTACAAAGCAGTGCGTAAACGCCTCCGGTGGAACTTACTGGGTCTGCTTTTGGCTTCCCACGGCACAATTTGCAGCAGGACAAATCCACTCGGACACCAAAATTGTCCACATAGAAGGCATAACAGGAAAAAGTGTTGCAATATCAGACCTTGCTACCGCTACAGACGGCAACCCCGGCGACCTTGCCTCCATTGACGGAACCTTTCCTTTTGCAGAGCCAACATCTGGCGACTACACGGCATTCTGTTACAATACGCAAAGAGCATTTATAAGCGGCGAAAACCTTGAGTGGCGCATTTACCTGGAAGACGAAGACGGCCTTAAGTCAGAGACAATGGCGGCTTCCACCAGCATAACCCCTGTAACCATGACCATAAACGGTGAAGATCTGCTCACCACTAACACAAGTGAAAACGAACTCCAGCTTACCGCAAGCGTGGGCAGCCCGGTGGCAAGCTGGAGCTGGACATCTAGCAACCCAAGCATTGCAAGCGTACCCGAAAATACAAACTCAAGCTCTGTAACCGTTACCGCTGTTGAAGCAGGTGGAGGCGGAGAAGCAACCATTACCTGTATAGCAACCCTTGCAGACGGAAGATCTGTCCAAAGCACAAAAACAATCCGCGTGCTTGACCTTATCCTTTCTGAAATAAATCCACAAGACTTCGCAAAGGGCCAGACAGGCGTGCAGCTTAATGCAATAGCACCAGATTTTGCAACACTTACATGGTCAAGTAACACCCCAAGTATTGCGGCAATAAGCGAAGGCGGGGCTATAAGCGCACAAACAAAAGGCAGCGCAATAATAACCGCAAGTGCAAGCTATGGCGGAAAAACCGTAAGCAAACAAATGACCGTCTACGTACACGAGTTTACAGTCGCCAACGGAAGCAATGCAAGCAATGTAACAGAACTCTTTGTTGACGGTCCAGGTGCTTCATTCACAGCAAACATAGACGCAGCACCCGGAAGGGAAGAAATAGCTACTGGTATTATGTATAGCTGGTCAGCAAGCGGCTCTGCGGTAAGCATAGTAGGAGGCAGTGCTAATGTTACAGTAACACCGGAATCTGCCGGAACAACAACGCTCACCTGTACGGCAAACTTGAACGGAATGACGATCACCCTTGCAACAAAGACAATAAATGTCTACGCCGCGCCATCCATAGAAATAGTGCCTCCAACAAGCTACAACAGTGCAAACAGTGACTCTGATGCAAATCTTTACGCGCTCACAGACCTTGGCAGCTCATTAACCTTTAAAGTGGCAGATGCAAGTACCGCTTACCCATACGGCACAAAGTTCAACTGGACGGTAAACGGTGACTCACTCACGGCTGAATCACAAAAAGTAAGCCCAATTAGCATTTCTCTGCTAGCACTAGACATAACCTCCATATCAACGAACAAAAGCAGTCCCACAAGCATTGCCGCCAAATGCAAAGTAGAGCTTCCGTCTGGCAAAAAGTCTCAGGAAGTGTCTGGAAGCGTCTCCGTCTACAAGCTTACGATACCAAGCATAACGGTAGATATAGACGAATCTCCAACTGTCCTTAAAAGCTCAGGCAAATACTTCGTTGGTAAGTATGACAGCAACAAAAAATTCAAGTTCAAGGCAACGGCCAGCAACATACCGAACGGAGTAACCTATACGTGGACGGTCGGTACAAGAACGATAGCAACAGGTACAGACAAGCAGACGATTAACCCGACAATCTCGCAATTGAGAAATGGTACAACACCACCAACAGGTGACGAAACATGTACAGTCAAATGCACCGTAAGTCTTACAGGTTGCACCTCACAAGAAGGCAGTACGTCCGTCACGTTTGCAGCGTGCACATCGCTATCCTCACCAACTATAAATGGAGTGCCATACCCTTATATAAACTCTAATATAGGTACAATCAATTGGTCTAGTATAAGTGGTTCTGAAAGCTCTGGCTTTGTAATCACATACCCGGCCAATACAGATATAAGCCAAGTTGCTATTTACGTCCCCCATAGTACCCCAGACAATATTCCAGTGGGAAAGGATGTGAAGTACTCTTACTATGCAAATGGAGAACACTATAATACCAGTGGAACAAATCCTTCTTCTCCAGCACTTCTTTTATCTGACGACTTTTCTGGGCTACAGTGGAACACCCCCATTACAGTAAGCGTTGAGGCCAGATTAGTAGGCACAAACCCAGGATGGGATTTTAGCGACAAAGCAGACTTATGTACGATAACACTTAAAAGGGCCCCATAAACAAGCCGCAAGCCAGGAAGGGGCATTTGCAAGAGCAAGAGCGATTGTACTTGCAAAAGCCCCAACATTTGACCATTTAACCAATTACCAATATAATTGTTTAGCTATTGGTATGAAAAAGACTTTTGCTTTTGTATTAAGCGCATTTATTCTCTTGGCCTTGTTTGCAGCCTGCACAACAACCGTTTCGGGCGAATTTGAGCGTCCTGCCGGGCTGGACATGAACGGGGCAAGGTCTGTTGCGGTGCTTGATTTTAGGGTCCAGGACAACTGGAAGCATGACATCTGGAACGGAAGGAACAACTATTACCGCAAGGAAAGGGAAAAAGAGCAGATTGCGGACTACCTTGCAACAAACCTTCAAAAAAGAATTGCAAAGGAAGGCTACCTAAGCCTTGCAAGCCCCATAGAAGCGGAAAAGGCCCTTCTTAACAGGTCCACCCCACCCTGCGACGCATACGTTTCGGGCAGCATAACAAACTACGAAGACAGGATAGAGCACAGAGTAAAGGAAGACGACGACGGCAAGGAAAGGGTCTTCTACACCCGCCGCGTAAGCTTTACCATAACATACAGCATTCTGGATGCCGCCAGCGGAAAAGAGCTTGGCTACAAAAAGTTCAACGCAAGTGGTTCAAGCTACGAGTCGGAAAGGCGCAGGGATTTGCCGGACCCAATAAGCCTTGTGCGCAGCGACTTGGACAGAAGCCTAAGGGAAATGACCCGCTACATTTCGCCCTACAAGGAAAGGGAATACTATTCTCTCATAAAGGACAAAAAGAACCCCACCATGGAAAAGGCCTACAAGCTTGCAAGCGACGGAGACCTTAGCCAAGCACTGGGCATTTACAGCGAATATTTTGAGGCATCCGGCAGCTACAAGGCAGGCTACAACGCCGCAATGATTCTTCAGGCCCAGGGAAAGCTGGACGAAGCAAAAAAACTGCTGGACGACGTTTACCAAAGGAACCCGGACGGAAAAATCAAGAACGCCCTTAGGAACCTGAACAGCGAGCTTGACTATGCAGACAGGCTAAAGATACAGAAGGGTTTAAGGGAAAGCCGCTCCAAAAAAGATTCCCCGGATTATTCAGCCAGCCCCGACCAATACGAAGAAAGCATACAGGATTCGGGCCTGATTACATTCCCAACTGAATGACAGATTTTCTTGAACTTGCCAACAAGTAGAAAGCCATGGATGGCGGCTTAGCGCATGCAGAAGCGCAGCTTCTGCAATCAAGGCAAAAATCCAGGGACGGATTTTTTTCGAACTTGCCAATAATCACAGAGCCATGGATGGCGGCTTAGCGCATGCAGAAGCGCAGCTTCTGCAATCGAAAAAAAATCCAGGGAGGGATTTTTTTTCGTGCCGTACGCCGCCGTGGAGCCCCGCTAGTCCCGGCCGCAGGACGGGATGACCTGCATCTCGGATGCAAAGGGAAGGGCGGAAGGGCGGTGGCGCAGAGGCCTGTCCTGTCGAATTAGCCAGAGAGCAAATTGGTAGAGCATAAAAGAGTACCGTCCAAAAAATTTAGAACTGGTAGCCTATGTTTATGGAAGGAACCACCATTCCGTAAGACATGTCGGAGATAAAAGATGTGATAAAGTCGGCCTGGGCTTCCACAAAGATGCGGGAGGTCAGGTAGTACTGGAAGGAAGCTCCGACTACCGCACAGGCATCTATACTGTAGAGGGGATCCAAGTCCGTGCCGTTATTGTAGTGGTACTGGTATTTGCAGAAATAGGCAGCCCCTCCGCCCGCATGGATTTCCAAGGTTCCAAGCAGCCTTTTTTTGTTGGGGTCTTCCTTGGAGGCAACTTTTATTGGCTTCTGGTAGACCAAAAGCCCGTTTGCCGTCATAAGGTTTCCGTCTATGTCAAAGTAGTCGCCTTTATAGTTCATGCGGGTGTAAGTGCCCAAAAGTCCAGCCCCAAGATAGCCCCAGCTTAGCTTTATGGGAATAAAGACGACCTTTGCGTTGCCGCTCAAGGGCCAGAGGTTGCTTCCCATGTATTTCTTAAAGGTGTCGTCGTAGAGGATAAGGGGGCACGAATAGCCTGCGCTTATGTTCAAGTCCATGGGTTTGGTGAACCTTACCACAATCTTGTTGTCGTCATTGTCCGGGGTATAGAGGCCGCTGGCATCGGTTGCCCTAAAGTGGTATACGCCCGGGTCAAGGGTGTCCATGTTGAACTGGATTTCCATGCCACGGTTCTTGTCGTCGTGGGAGAGAATCTTGGGCTTGTAGGTGCGGCCAATGCTCTTTTTGGGCACAAGGGCGTATTCTGTATACTCAAGGTCGCCCTTGCCTTCTTTTGGCGGGTAAAGGTTCTTTCCCTTTACGGCAAATTTTCCGTCATTGTATTCTTCCAGGTACAAGGTGGAGGAATTTTTTAGCGTGGACTTTACGGAAGAAATTTCCGGCTGATGGGCGGCATAGATTGTAATGGCTGTCCAGTCGCTTTCTGCCGCGGGGCTTCCAATCAGGTCGTAGGTTACAACCTTGTAGCGGTATTTTCCCGGCGGCAAAAGGGGGAATACGTGTATGGAGGTTTCGCTGCGCTTTGTTTCCAGGCGCCTTAGTTCCTCGTGGTTCTGGGCGGACTCAATTACAACCTCGTACTTGAATACGGCTGCGGGATTTTTTTCATCCCAGGAAAGAATCTGCCAGCTTTCTTCCGGGGTTGTGGGGTCGCCTACAAAGGCGGGGTCTTCGTCTTCACTTTCATAGGTGGAAGTGTTTTCTTGGGCAGACGTTGGGGTAGCAGACGTTGAGGTGGCAGAATTTGCTGTGGCAGAATTTGCATTCTGCGCAAAAATAGCGGCACTTGGGCCAAGCAGGAGAAAAATCAGAACTGTCGCAAAAAAGCAAATTCTACTTTCCATAAGGATTCAAAGACTTCCTTGGCGTTACCTTAGTTGGGGTAGGAATGTCCGTAACAAAGTTGGAGCTTATCTCCGGGCTTTCCTGCAAAACGGCGTCTACCTTGCCGTCCTTGTCTGTATCAACTCGATTAAGCCCCTGAATGGTCCAAGTGTAGCTTCCCTTGGCAAGAGCGCGCTTGGTTTCAGGTGGAAGTTGTACAAAGTCTATCACATATTCCTTGTTGTCGCCAATATATTTTTCGTAAATGATGGACCCTTCTTCGTTGTAGATTCTTAGGTTGTAGTCGTTGGCCCCGGAAACTTTTTTCCAGCCCAGCTTTATGACCCTTTCGTTTGACGCTTTGCTAAGGTAGTGCATGTCAAAGACGGAAGGTGTCTGGGTAAGGTTTGTGGGACTTGGAAGTGGCGGAACAGGCAGAATGGTAAAGTAGCCTTTGTACTTTTTGTCCGTGCTTGAAATGTCTATGCCGTCTTGGGTGCGGGCGTATACAATAACTTCGTAGCTTCCGCTTCTGAGGCTTTCGTTTTCCGTAACAAGGCGTACCTTATTGGGGGCAACCTTTATACCTTTTGCAACCTGCTCGTCGGTCGGGAATTTCATCACAATCTGGGGCTTCTTTAGGTCTGTGCGTATTATTACAACCTGGGCTGCGGCAGGGGGTTCCTCGCTTGTCCAAGTTACGTACGGAGGATTGTAGACTGCTTCAAGACCGTCTATCTTTGCGCCACGGGCCGGAAGGGTTACGTTTACCGGATGCAGCTTTGCAAGCAGGAAGGAACTCTTCATAAGGCGGCCGTTCATCCTTGTCTTTACACCGGGCATTGCGTTTGAAAGGGCCTGAATCTCTATCCTGTAGTTCTGCTTGTCCACAAAGCCTGGGGTAGAGTACATGTTTACGTTGGCGCTTGTTCCGTAGATTACATCCTTATAGACAGGAACATCGCTTCCTTCCGGGAAAATTTCCACGCGGTAGTAGTCGGCACCGTCTACAGGCCTCCACTTAAGGTTGTAGGGCTTTCCTTCGCGGACAACTGCCTTGCCGTTTGCAAGAGGGGTAAGCATTTCCGTAGGAGGAATGCTGTCCACAACGGAGAATCCCTTTGGCGGGGTTTCCAGGGTTGAAGAAGAGCTCTTTGAGACTATGCGCCAGTAGTATTTTCCTATAGAAAGATCCCTTACCCTTGTGCTGGAACCGTTTACTTCTGCCGAGTAGACTATGGAATTAAAGGACTTGTCCCTTGCAATCTGAATTTCCGTGGTAAAGGTCTGCGGCAGGTTCTTCTTCCAAGAGAAGGTAACGTCCGGCAAGAGGTTGTGGGCAATCATGTAGCCTTCGGTCGGTTCTATGGTATGCTGCTCAAGGCTTCCGTCCTGGGCGTAGAAGGAGCGGGGTTTTGCCCTTGGCGAAGAATTTCCGTCCTTGTCCTTTGCAACAACGGTCCAGTACCATTTTTCCTGTGAAAGCTTTTCATCCGCAGGAAGGACAAAGAAATTCTTTGTGGTTTCCATCTGCTTAACGTCACTTTCCATGTTGGGGTCGCGCGAAAGCATTATGGTGTAGCTCTGGGCCTCTGGATCTGCCTTCCAAGAGAAGTTCACTCCCCTTTCGCCGGAAGAATTTACCGTGCTGTTTTCTGCAGGAACTCCAAGTACAGGAACTTCCATGCCGGCCTTTTGATCAATGGTAAAAAAGCCTGTGTTGCTGGTCTTTCCGTAACCGATTCTGTTTACCGCATAGTAGGGGGTTACCCGCCACCACCAGTTTCCCCTTACCAGGGTAGAAATTATGGCGGAAGTTCCCTCAATGGAAGTTTCTATGTAGGGATTGGTAAAGGAACTGTTGTCCGCAATCTCCAGCTTGTAGGATGAAGCCATTGCGCTTTCTGACCAGATAAGGCGTACGGCAGGGCTTTGGGTCCTGTATGAATAGGAGAATTTGTCTTCAGGAACAAGCAGCTTGGGTGGCAAGGACTGTATAACCTGCAGCCTGCTCCAAGTAATCACCTTGCCGGTGGAAGCGGTAGAAAGGTTCCAGTAGTAGGCCCCGTTTTTTAGTGGAACTTCAACAGAACCGGATGTTCCCTGCCCAAGCGCATTTTTGGAAGAGCCAAAGACTTCTTTAGTAAAATTGCGGTCAGTTGCCACGGTAAGCCTAAGCCCACCCTGAACGTCCTGCCCCGAAACCTTCCACTTGAAAGGAATCTGGGCCTCCCCTTCCTCAAAATAAAGAATCTTGGAAGATGGAGCCGGGTTAGTAACGACAATCTGTGACTTGCCGCCACCTTCCTCCAGGGTAACACCCTCACCTTCTGCAACGGAAACATTTTCTCCGCCTGAAGAAACGGTCGCATTGCCCGAAAGAACCTGAATCTGGTTGCCGCCGGTCGCAACGCTTCCACCGCGGTCAAGGGAAACAAGCATACCGTTAACGCTAAAGGACATTCCGTGCTCGGATGCAGAAGTATCCACCGTAGCAGTACCCTCGCCTATGCTTGCGGTTGCAATGCCGTCTTCCGTAATAAAAACCTGGGCCATGCTGTTTTCCGCAAGGTCTATGGTGTTGCCGTCTATAAAATGAATTGTTGCTTCGGAAAGACTTTCCGTGTGGATTGTATCACCGTTGTAGAGGGGAGAATTCTGCCTTAGCCTGTCCCATATTACGCGGTCCGCAAACTTACGCTCGGCTGTCTTGTACTTGAAAGTTATTGTTGCAATAGGAGTCTCGTTCACCTTTGTAAGCGAACGGAAAAAGCTCTTACAGAACATAAAAGCATTCAGCGTTGCTCCAAAAAGACAAAAAAGCACTGCCAGAATGAACAGTATGAGGAGAATAGAACTGTTCCTGTCCTTGTCGTCATTTTTTGACTTGGACTTTGTCTTCTGCTGCATTCAAGTTAACCTTCGCAAAATCAGGGGTTGGAATTCCAAGCATGTCGCGCACCTCGTCCAAAGACTTGGGCCCGTCTGGACCTACAGCCTTAAGACAATCCGGATCTGCCACAAAGTCAGGGTTACCTCTGCGGAAGAAGGCCTCCACGTCAAATGCAGGCATGTTCACGACACCGTAAAAATGTTGGATTCCCTTACCCTTAACCTCAAAATCAACGGGAATGCGCTCAACCACAATCTCGTAGGGCGCATAATCCTCGCGTATGGTAAAATTGTTGGACGGATTCCTTATGAATTCATCCTTCAGAATATTGTAGGTAGCCTCTGTAAACAGAATGTCCGTACCGCAAGCCTTGTTGGAGCTTTCCGTACGCGACGCAAAGTTTACCGAGTCACCGATTGCCGTGTATTCCATCTTTTCCGAACCGCCCATAATTCCGCAGGTGGCACGGCCTGTGTTTATACCGCAGCCAATACGGATAAAGGGCTTAAAGGAAGCCTGTGCGTCATTCTCGTGCAAGGCTGTGTATTCCATTGCGTCCTTGTTGTACTTCATAAGGGCGTAGCGCATGGCAATAATTCCTGTTACTGCGTTAAGGGCATCCTGCTTAACGTGGGCAAGGTGGGCCTTTTCCGCCTCAAGACGGGCCGGGCTCCCCTCGGGAAGGTGCTCAAAGTCAAGAGTGTCCTCGCGCATAAGGCCCCAGACACCCATGATTGCATCCCCTTCAAATTTGTCTATGTTGCCACCGCTAAGAGACACACACTCAACCATGCGTCCCATGTAGTCGTTCAAAAAGTTGATTATTTCCTTTGGAGAATTGTCCCCAAACCTCTTGTTGAATCCGTCAGAAATAGAAGTGAACCCGCGGATGTCGCTAAAAAAAATCGTAATGTCCTTAAGGTGGGGTTCAAAGTCTATTTCCTTACGGGCTATAGCTTTAGCAACATTCTTATTTGTAAAGCGGGCAAAAGTGTTCAAAAAGTCAAGCTCGTCCTTGGTACTCTGGTTAAGAACGCCAATTTCGTCCCAGCGGCGAGAGTTAAGCTTCTTAAGGAATTTGCCGTCCAACTCAAAGTTACCCCGCTGAATCCTGTCTGCGGCAAGGGTAAGCCTCCTAAGGTGCATGGAAATAGCATAGCGGCCAAAGAAAAGAATGGCTATTATGGAAAGAAAGAAAACCACCAGGGTAAGATAGATGTTGTTGCGCCTTGTGGTCTCTACACCCTCAAGAACGTAGGCAAGGGGAACCGTCGTAAGAACGGAAATGTCCCCCACCCCAATCTTGCAGTAGGCACCGTAGAAATCCTTGTGGGAAACTTCAAGAGATCCAAGCTTCTTTACAATAAAATCATGCTCGGAAATAAAATTAAAGACCTTTTCCACAAAATTGCTAAAGGAAAAAAGCTTCTTTTCCCCCGCAACTTCGGCAATCAGCGATGCGGAAACAAGCTTTCCCAAAGCAGGAGCGTCCGGATCCTCAAAGGGAATCTGCCTTGTTTCAGTACCGTTCTTGTTCTGGGCCCTCATTATCTTAACAAGGGGATAGTCCCTCATGCTCTCGCCCCGCAAGATACGCTCCGTTAAGGGATGCACAAGAAGCTCGTCCGAATCGTTTATAATAAAGCTCGTGTTGGTAGAATTTGAGCTGATTATCTCTAGAATGGAGTCCAAGGAGAAGGTAATGGCGCAAGTCTGGTCAAAACCGTTGTCTTTGTATGGAAAGAAAACAGTCATAACCGGAAGCTCAAAAAAAGGAGAAGAATTTGCGGCAATAGTCTCGCCCGCACAGGAACGCTTGACCAAAAAAGAAGAAGTCTTTAAAAAAGAATCCAGAACCGCAGGATCAGCCTCGTGGGTAATAAAAAACTGCTGGTTCAGTATATTCTGGTTGCGGCCAGAGTCACTGCCGTAGCCCAAAATATTTATAGCGGCAATGTCAGGGTTGCGCTCAAAAAAGAAGACTTCGGCCTGGGCAACAAGGGACTGGGAGGTAGTTCCTGCCACATTGCGCAAGTCAAGCAGCTGGAAGGCGTTGGAGCGGACGGTGGCAAGCTTGTCTTCGATAGTCTTTGCAATGCGCACGTTGGTGGAAAGGTTGGCGTCTTCTGCGGTACGGCGGACATCCTTACCTATAAAATAGCTGTTAAGGTAAGTAACAAGCCCAAGAGAAACTAAAACTATAAAACCAATAATAAAGGCCAGCTTTACGCCTAGGGGAAAACGAACCTTGTGCCCAATTCCAGACTTTTTATCCTTTTTTATGCCCATTTTTAACCGTTCCCTCAAAAAAACACTCCTCCAACTTTCTTTATCGGCAAAACTTAACTTTATATTTATACTTCGTAAAAAACGTAAAATAATCTGAATTTTCTGATTTTTTTGAATTTTTTGGAGCGCAATGATTGGTTTACCGCCTGCAACCTTTTCCCTACATCACAGAAAAAGGAGCGCCAAGGACGGCGCGTCAACTGTTAGCAAAAGGGTCTGGCAAGTTTTCGCAGAAAACTTGCGGGAAAAAGTTGCAGGGATGCAACTTTTTCCCGCTTTCCAGGGTTCCGCTTTCGCTCCATTCCTACGGAACGGCTGCGCCGCCCTTCCAATCGGGGCTAGGCTTAATTTGCAAGAACAGGCGCCAAACAAACAAATGCCAACAGAATTATTAATGACACTTTTTTCATTTTATCTCTCTCCCAAAAACTGCCCTACTCGGTGTCTTGATAATAAATATATATTTTTTTCAATCTGCCATTTTCAAAAATAAAACTTACAGATTCTCCAAATAAACCACTATTCCATTCATCAGTTTCCTGCCCAAAAATATCTTTAAGCTCATCTAGTGTCATTCCCATTTTTACGCCAAAAGTGTTGGGAATATCCTTTGTAAAAGTTGAAGAATGCCAATAAAAATTATCATTGTGTTCATGCACTTCAATCAAACAATCCTCCACCGCATAAATACTCGTGCTTACAAAAAATGAGCCAGGTGAATCATCAGAAAAACATTCATACGTCGAATACGATACAGGACTTTTACCGTTAAACAGTTTTTTCAAGCAATCAAAACTTTCATAAGAACACGGATAACCGTAAAGATACAAATCATACAGCTCGTAATAAAATGTTTGTATAGAATCCCTGTATTTTGAATCTGTATACTTCCCAGAAGAAACTTGAGCAAATGCAAAAATTGAACTCATCAATAAAGCTAATATTACAAAATATTTTTTATTATTACAAATCATTTCAAATAATCCTCGGGAATGGAATCAAGCTCTCCATAAAGTGCGAGCGTTTGCATAACAAATGGCTGTACCGCACGAGGCTCGACCGCATGTCGGCTTTGAACCTCTTGTTATGTGTTATATTTAGATTTCTTCAATAATTGAACTTCCTTCTTCACCATTATCCCATTTCCATTTTTCATAAAAACGTAGTTTACCATTTTCTAATTTAGGCTCAGAATTACATTTTCCTGATTTCAATTGACCTGCTTTATTAATATGCTGATAGCTGAAATGCAAATTATGCTTCTCATCCATATTACCTATCAAGAATCCTTTTACAATACTTCCGCCAGAGTATTCAGCCCATATAGCATTATCTTTCTGATGATAAGCAAAAACTGTTTTATCAGAAACTTCACCAGACTCAGAGTTTTCTACGGCTGTAAAAAATCTGTCTTCTACCGTAAATTCATCTTCATCATCAGCAAAAAAATTCTTTCCCTTTTCGTAAGCTTTTAAAAGATTCAAATCCCAATTTTTGGTACGTTCTTCTTTTTCTCTTGAAGTACCAGAAAATAAAACAAATTCACTTTTCTTAATTCGCCCAAAAAGCCTATCGCCAAACATAACTCTTTTCATACTTGAAAGAAGACCAAACTGTTCAAGCCGTTCAATAGGATTTCCCGCAGAACAAAGAATCATTCCTTTATCAAGCATTTTCATTTTCTTATTACCGTAAGCAAAACCGTAAGACCATACCCTGTCAAACCAGCCAACAAGTTTTGCCGGTGCCTCCGTCCAGAATACAGGATAAATAAATGCAATCGCATCACAGGCATTTATCTTTTCATGTTCTGCTATAACATCATCTTCAACAGGAAGCTTATCGTTGTAATAAGAATCTCTAAGATATTGTGATTCAGAAATATCAGAATTGAAATTAATTTTATATAAATCAGAGAGGATATATTCATTTCCAGAATCAACAATTCCCTTTATAAAAGAATCGCGGATGTGTCTTGTAAATGAATCTTCTGACGGATGACAATAAACTATAAAAATTTTCATACTTTTTTATCCTTGCCCCACTGTGTGGGCGTTCACATAACATACAATATGGTGAGCCTCGCGATGTTAGAAACCGCGGATTTACGGCAAACTTAAATAAAAGACAAGCGGCCGAGTTACCGCAAACAAAGGAGACTCACCAATGGAAAGTATAATTTATGTTGGAATCGATGT
>JAFXWC010000003.1 GCA_017534445.1 Treponema sp. | reverse complement strand
TTCGGAAACATTCTTGTAAGCCGGACGGTAAATGCGGCCACCTGCAACAAGCTCTTCTATGCGGTGTGCGCTCCAGCCTGCAATACGTGCTATTGCAAAAAGCGGAGTAAAAAGCTCGCGCGGAATGTTGAGCATGGTGTATACAAAACCTGTGTAGAAGTCCACGTTGATGCAGATCTTTTTCTTGTCACCGTGAAGCTCATAAATAACCTCGGGTGCAAGCTTTTCGATTGAGCGGTAGAGGTTGAATTCCTCCTCCATGCCTTTTTCGCGTGCAAGCTCGGCAGCCTTTTCGCGAAGAAGAAGTGCACGGGGATCGCTTATAGTGTATACCGCATGCCCCTGACCGTAGATAAGGCCTGTATGGTCAAAAGCCTGTTTTGTGGCAATCTTCCTAAGGTATTCGCGGATTTCCGTCTCGTTGCTCCAGTCGCTAACATGGCTTTTGATGTCGTCCATCATTTCCATTACGCGGATGTTGGCACCACCATGACGCCTACCCTTCAAAGAGCCAACCGCAGCCGCAACCGCAGAATACGTATCCGTATCCGCAGAAGAAACAACGTGAATCGTCAAAGAAGAGTTGTTACCGCCACCGTGCTCAGCGTGCAGGATAAGCGCAAGGTCAAGAATCTCAGCCTCAAGGCGGGTATAACTCTTGTCGCTCCTTATAAGGCGCAAAAAGTTTTCCGCAGTGCTAAGAGCCGGAGACGGATTGTGAATATACATGCTCTTTCCGTCGTAGTAGCGCCTCTTTGCCTGGTAAGCATAAGCCGCAAGGGTAGAAAAGCGGGAAATAAGCTCAATACACTGGCGAAGGACATTCGTTATGGTACGGTCCTCTGGATTGTTGTCGTAAGAATAGGAAGCAAGAACGCCGCGGGCAAGCTTGTTCATAATGTCGCTCGAAGGGGCCTTCATAATCATGTCTTCGGTAAAGTTGGGAGGCAAAGTCCTAAGGGCACCAAGGGCCGCACTAAATTCCTCAAGCTGGGAAGCAGTAGGCAGCTGGCCAAACAAAAGCAGGTAGACGCACTGCTCGTAGCCAAACTGGTGGTTCTTCTGGCTGTCGTGAACTATATCCTCAACATTGTAGCCGCGGTAGATAAGCTTTCCCGGAACAGCAATCTTGTTACCGGCCTCGTCAACCTTGTAGCCAACAACATCACCGATTCTGGTAAGACCAACAAGAACGCCCCTTCCGTCCGCATAGCGAAGGCCGCGCTTTACGTCAAATTTCTGATAGAGCGCAGGATCTATGGGGTCATTGTTCTGGGCCAAAACCGACAACTTGTTTATGAAAGAAAAATCAGCCATGCGTGCCACCTACCTTACTGAATATTTATACAGTCACCATTGACAAACTAGACATAATTATACAATTTTTATTCCTCTTGTGCAAGCATGAAAAAGATTTTTGAATTTTTTATTGCGGCACTCTAATCTGCGCAAGGTAAGTGCCCCAAAGAACATCTTGCCATTTTTTCAGAACAAACAGCGCCAGGGACGGCGCGTCAAATCTTTGCATAACAGCCCGCGGGTTTTCGCCAGAAAACCCGTCATAAAAAATGGCAAGGAGGCCATTTTTTATGGGCTTTCCGGGGTTCCGGCTTCCGCCTCCATTGCCTACGGCAACGGCTACGCCGCCCCTCCAATCCCGGCCGCGCCTTAATATGCAAACAAAGCCTGTATATTTCTTCTACTTTTATTGACTGGTACAGCTAGACCAAAACAAAGCTATTGAACTATGAAATTATATAAAGCATTTTTAAATCTTTGCCAGAAAAATATTAAACTCTTCCCTCAGACTTTCTTTGATTTTCAACATTGACCTGGACGAATCGCGGACAAACAAATCAGCCGGATTTATGTTCAGAGCCTCCGCAATCTTTACCATCATGTCGAAAGAAGGCTTTGCTTTTCCAGATTCAATACCGCCAATAGTTCCTGTTCCGCAGTCACAAAGGATGGAGAGTTGAACCTGCGATATGCCTGCCTTCTCGCGGTAGTATTTCATGTTCATCCTAAAGTCATCAAGATATTTGTCCATGCTCTCAATGTAACCGAGAAAAAATCCTTAAAATTTACTTGACACCGAGAAAATACATGTTATACTCGAAATTATCGAGAGTTGAAAAACTTTAGATTTTCGAGAGGAAAATTATGTTTGATATTACATGTTTAATAGCAGCTAGCATTATTACAATTATTATCGCAGCCATTTCCCTAAAAATCATGATGGGTTTTATGGAATCTGCCGAATTAGGAATCATAGTATCCATTATAATTTTTTTAATTATCTGTTTTGCCTCGTTTATGCTTTCAGCATACATTGTAAACAAAATAACGGATCCATACGACTACACCACAAGCTATATTACAACAAAGCAAGATTTACCAATATATGAAAAAATTACAAAGAACCCCTACGGTACACAAACAGGAACATTAAAAACTGATTCTGTTATGAAAGTTCAAAAAGCAAAAAGAAAGAAACTCTTAACATGGATTGAAGGCTATGTGCTTGAAGAGGGAAAAGCAAAGTACACAACAATCTTAATTCCAGAAAAAATACAGATCAAGCAAAACTGTTCATACTTTGATTACAACGAAAAGAGTGCGTCGTTCAAGGCTTATTACGAATCCATTGATGCACAAAATGAACATATATTAGAAAAAATACAGAAAGATTTTTCCGCCGAACTTGGACAAAACGATATAAAAGTGGAATACTCTGCGAACAATGTTTTGCGGGAGTCTATAAAAGAAAGTCATTACATTTTGCCAAGCAATGGCTTTTTTAAATTATACGAGGCAAAAAACAACAATGACTTTTACTACATAGAAAAAAAAGACAAGAAAAAATTCAAGAAAATTGTAAAAGCTTATAACAAGAGATTAAAAAAAGAAACAATACCATATTTTGAACCAAGGAGGAAATAACTATGGGACTAATTGGTGATTTTCTTACAGCAGGAACAAAGCATCGCAAAGAACGCGAACTAGAAGAGGAACTATATGCGGCTACACATACTTGCTACAAAGCATATTGCCGAATTTGCGGTGCAACATCTTCTGGAAACTTTCGTACCCCAGAAGACGCTATACGAAACTTACAATATAGAACTAGTGGGTGCGGGGCAGATATGCACGATCCTCAAATACGAGAAGTGTAAGAATAGGAAACATATATATGAAAAGCCAAGAAAACATTAAAAATTTAGCAGACATTTTTCATTCGCAATTTGAAAATCCTGAAAAGTCTGAACCATACGATACTCACGAAGGCGGATATTTAAATAAAGATTCATTCGTTGATACGGACTATGCAGTTCAAAAAGTATTTAGCGAAAATCCCCTCCCAGAAGATGTACGCAAGGAACTTGTTGATCACCTCAACAAGGAATCCTCTTTCTGGAAGGAAACCGACAAGAATTAATTCCAAAAACGTGAAAAAACGGTTTTGTTCATGTTTTACGACATTCACAAATATTATGTGAGGAACGTTAGTTCCGAACAAATCCGTTTGTTATTTACTTTTATAGTAGAAAAAAATGGACAAACATAGCGATGAAGTTCGTGAGAAAATAGGGAGATTATAAACCATGAAAAACATTCCGCTTTTTGTCAACAACCAATCTTTTCAAATATACTTGGATGAAATAGAGCAATATTACAAAACTTTAAAATCTCAAATAGAAAACTTGCAAAATGACTTGAACACCAAGATAAACAAATTAAGAAAAACCTCAACCACAAACGAACAGGCAGAAGCAATATTCGATGAAACATGTGAGCAATACAAAATGAATGAAGATACCGTTAAAAGGTATTTCAGATACTCTGTTGTCATCCAAATTTACACTCTTATTGAAGATAGGTTAAACAATATCTGTGACTTTCTTTGTAAACAGAATCAAAAACAAATATCTTACCAAGACCTATCTGGCAACGGAAGCTATAGAGCACTTAATTACTTAAAAAAAGTGTTTTCAATTTCTTTAGGCAAACCCGATGAGGACTTTATTAACAGTACAAATACAATTCGAAATGCAATTGCCCATACAAATGGAAATCTGACAGAAGAATCAGCCGAAATGATTAAAAAAATAAAAAAGATAGTCAATAAAGAAAAAGGAATTTCAATAGACACAAATAATAGACTGGATATTTCAGACACATATATTTCGTATTTGTTTGAAAATACAAGAAATGTTTTCAATAACATCTACAAAAAAATCTAAAAAACAATTTAATAAACATCGTTAGAGGGCAGTACTCCTCTGACGCAGAATCCAATAGAAGGATATATGTCAAAAACAGTAAACATATAGTTTCTTGTTTTGCTGTTGATACAAATATTCTTCAAAGTAAAATTAATTTTTTGTCATAATTGCACAGGCAAAGTATATGTGCTTTTGATAAACGATAAAACCTACATGAAGGAGAAAAAAATGGGAGTGCTTACACACGAATTACTTGCATCCGACGGAACTGATACTGCCATGGAATGGCTAAAGAAAGGATGCCTTGAAAAAAGACTACAAGAACTCGCTGACAGAATAGATGCGGGAGAAAAGATAGGTATGGTTTCTCATTTGGTTTACAGGAATAAAGACGACTATACCGGAAAATTCAATCTTAAACAAGTTTATGATGAGATAAAGAGTGATGTTGGATTTGCTAAGGAGTTATTAAAAACAATATCAGAAAACCAAAAAAAAGCAAAAGCATTTGCTAGAGCTACTATGACAGAACTTGGGCTCGATTCAAACGATGTCGATGATTTGGATGACGATGATTTAAATTTTGATTTGGATGATGATGACGATAATGATTTTAAAGATTTGGACCTTTTTGCGCCAACAGAAGACCGTTGGAAAGAACTAAAAGAAATATTTATTAAGGGGTATCCAACCCTGGATAAAATGAAATCACAAATAAATTTAATAGAAGGATGCATAAGAAAAACCAATCCTGATTATCGCTATACGTTGAAAGATGGAGAAAAGTTAGAATTAAAGTATCTTCTTCAAATTGCAAAAGAAGCGTATGCAGAAGCCGCAAAAATGTCATCAGAAGAGAAAAACGATATATCAGGCGCTGATAAAGCAGAAGTGAAAGATGATACTGATAATCTGGAGAAAGAATTGGAAAAAATTAAAAAGCTCTTCGAAAAAGGCCTTATAGACGAGTCTGATTATAAAGCCAAAAAGAATAAGCTGCTGGGAATATAAGACCTACTGCGCCTCCACATGTGCTATCATCGCGCGGACTTGGGGGCTTTCGTTGGTAGACTGGAACTTTATGGCCGGGTGCTTTTTTGCATAGACGCGGAAGATTTCGTCGGCAAAGGCTTGGCCTATGAAGTTTACTTCTTGAAAATCCAGAACAACGGTTGTAAATTTTTCCATGCGGGTCAAAAGCCTCCTTGCCTGTGAGCGGGAGGTAAGAGTAAGACCTTCCTGCTGCATAAAGCGCAGCTGGACCACTGTTTTGAATTTGGGTTTGTCGTAGTCAAAGCCTGCGTATTCGTCAAAGATTTCTTTTGCAACCTTTTTTGTGTCAAGATTAATTTCGAATGTTACTTTTGTTCCTTTTCCAAGCTCTTCGCCACCGGCTGTTTGCGTGTCAATCTGCTGGGGAGAAAAGATGAGGCCATCAGACAGTATGAAAAATTTGTCGCACAGTTTGGACGAAAAGAAAATTCCTTCTCCCGAATGTTTTTCCGGTGACGAAGTGAATTTTCCTTTGGAAAGTTCTATAACAGCCTGCTTTTCATTTTGCAGTCCCAAGCTGTCTTTTATTTTCTTAAAGATGCCAATGCCGTCATCCTGAATTGTAATTCTTATTTTCCCTATGGATTTTTGGGCTTGGATTTGAATCTTCTTTGCGCCGGAATGTTCTATTGCGTTGTTGGTTATTTCCATAAAGGCGTAGTCAAATTTTCATCGTACCAAATAAAGCAAGTCAACGTACCAAATAAAATTTTCATCGTACCAAATAAAAACGGGACATCATCATTGCCTGCATGGACAGGATTTACAATGACGATGCCCCAAATTTAAGCGTCAGTGGATGCACAAAAAATTCATTACAAAAAAATATCCCTACTTACACACATACCCCGACGCAGAAAACTCATAAAAGTCCGAATCCCCATCCTTCATGGAAAGCTCAAGGCGGGTAAAGATAACAGTCCAGCCGTCCTTTTTAAGGGTAAGGACATGCTCCACCTCTTTGCCATAGGAATAGTGCTCCTCCGACTTGCTTGAATTTTTAAGCAGGAATTCCTTAAGTTCATTTGTAAAATCAAGTTCCTTTTCTTCAGACTCGGGCCCAAAGGAAATTACACCTTTTCCTTCACGGCTCCCCCTTCCAGATTCATAAAATGAATAGAGGGTGGAAAATTCCCCAACGTCCAGCGCAGCCCCTGCAGGCAGGTAAAGCGTAAGAGAATTGTAAAGTTCCATAGCCTCACCTTTTGCCCGCCTTGCATATTTTGTTGAATGGGCAAAACCAAAGGTCTTTTCAAAAGAATCAGCATACTTATATCCTTCTTTGGAAGACACAACCCACCAGGATGGCATTTTCCCAAAGTCATTAAGTTCATCGGCAGCAGAAACAACAGCCGCCTTTTCCTTGTCAGAAAGAAGAGCCTCTGCCTTTGCATCGTCAAGCCTTCCATTTTCATAGAGGGAATGTGCCTTGTAAATGCCCACAATGCGGGAGGTCTGGCTAAAGAGGGCAATGCTTATGCAGCCTGTCCCCGGAACTGCCATCAAGAACGCGGCAAGAGAAAGCACAAGGTAAACAGACTTCATGTATTTTCCCTTCTTTACAAAAGGAAGAATGCAGAAGACTATGCTTGCAATTATATAGTAAAGACTTGCCACCCTGGAAATGGTAAAGCCGTATTCCCGTATCCTTATTCCAAAAGAAAAGCACTGCAGGGCAATGAGCGGCAAAAGAAAAACGGAACCCCATCTGCGAAGGAATTTTCCGGCGGCAGAAAAAGTTCCCTCTTGCGGAAGGGCAAGGTAAAAGAAAAGGTAGACGGCAGTTGCGGCGGACACAAACGGATTCACCATTCCAACAGGCATGCTGCGCGTAAAGATGCACTTTGCAAAGTAGACGTAAAGCACAAGGAGCAGCATTGCGTAAATGGGAAGAAGCGCACAGGAAACAATTACGTTAAAAGCCTTTGGTATGGAAACCCTTTCCCTGGGGCGGGTAACGCAGGAAACCAAAAGGTTCATTCCAATCACGAAAGACGAAAAGAAAAAGCATGCCGCAAAAGGAATGTTATTGGAAAAAGAATAGATAAGGTTCTTGAATGCAAAAATCACAAGAAGAAGCCCCAGCACAAGGCAGGTTACGGTAATCCCCTGCATAACAAGGGAAACCACCGCATTGGGCACAACCTTTTCTTCATCCTGGAACTTGTGCAGCATCCAAAGTCCCATGGCCACAAAAATGAACATGGTTGAACCGTAAACAAAAGGCCTCCAGTCGCTTCCGGACTTTAAAAGAAAAAATATTGGAACAGAAAGGACTGCACTCAAGACCTGTCCCGCAGCGTGAATCAGAGCCTTCTTTTTACCCTGAATGTCCTTTTTTGCACACAGAAAACGGCAGAGCATTTCCGCAAAGAAAGATGCCGCGCAGCACCAGACTGCAGAAAGTGCAAGAAAGCTAGCATTCTCAGAAAAGGCATTTTCCCTTTCGCGCAGGGCAGAATATGGCTCGCTGTCGTAGGAAGCGCCGGACTTACGCAAGGCTTCGTACTGGCCACTGAAAATGTCATTACTGCAAACAGCAAGCGTTGCAGAAAAGGCGGCAACTATAGTTCCCGCAAAAAATGCCGGAAATTTAAGGGCAGAATTCTTTAGCTCCTGCCATGCGGAATTCAAAAATTTAAACTTCATAATTTTCCTCTTTTTTTATTAAATGAGTATACGAAAAATCATATTTTAAAACAAGCAAAGTCTTTTTTGTTACAGGGTCTTTTTTTTCTTCTTTATTATTGCGGCACTCTCATCTGCGCAACAAAAGTGCCCTCAAAGAAACTCTTCCCATTTTTTCAGAACAAACAGCGCCAGGGACGGCGCGTCAAATCTTTGCATAACAGCCCGCGGGTTTTCGCCAGAAAACCCGTCATAAAAAATGGCAAGGAGGCCATTTTTTAGGGGCTTTCCGGGGTTCCGGCTTCCGCCTCCATTGCTCCACTGCGTTCCGCAACGCTGCAGGGCGTTCCGCCCCTTGCGCCCCTACAATCCCTGCCGTGCTTGCACTTGCTAACGGAGTTTTCGCAGAAAACTCCAGGGCAAGCTCCGCCTGCCAAAATCCCTGCCGTGCCTTAATATGCCACCTTCAGCCCACCCCAACCTGTAAAAGTGAACTGGCAGAAGGTCCAACTCTATTGCTAAAAATGCGTTCTTTTACTATTATATAGGAATGAAAAAATATGACATCTTTAACAAGGCCATGCGCAAGAGGATTTTGGGCGTGGCGGCATTTTGTTTTCTATATATTGTGTTGGCACTAAGGCCATTGAGCACGGAACTTCACCTTACCCCGGAATGGACGGAAGGCATTACCAAAGTTCAGGGCTGCGAGGCAAAAGATGCTATCCCCTTTAAGCTTGGTCAGAGCATGGGCTTCTTTACGCCGGAAGGGAAAATCATAAACCTTGTAACCTACCCCTTCAAGGCTTCTATTTCCGACTCCTACTATGCTTCTTATTCCGCAAACAACACAAGTGCAGACTTCTTTTTGCCAAGCGGAGAAAAGGCGGGAACAATCAAGGAAGCAGGCTTTCCCTTCTTTGACGAAGACAGAATCTACGTTTTCTTGCCGGGGGGCTCATCCTTTGCACAGTATTCAAATTCAGGTGCAAGGCAATGGCTTTACGAAAGCTATTGTCCTGTAACGGCATTCTCTTCCAGCGAGGGAGGAACGGTTGCAGGCTTTGCAGACGGAACCCTTGTTTCCTTTACAAAGGACGGCAGCGTTGATCAGAAGTTCCAGCCGGGCGGAAGCAATTTTTCCATAATACTTGGTGCAGGCATTTCAAAAAGCGGAAACACAATCGCTTGCGTATGTGGACAAAAACAGCAGCGCTTTGTAGTGGCACAAAAAAACGGTGAGCACAGCAAGATTATCTTCCACGAATACCTTGAAAACGACTCTGTAAAACAGGAACTTGTAAAATTCAACAGCAAGGACAACATTGTCTACTACGGCTACGAAGGCGGTCTTGGCGTTGTTGACTTGGAAAAGATGCAGAGCTACAAGCTTCCGTTAAGCGGACACGTTGTTCAAATTCAAGAGAATGAAGAGGGAAGTCTTGCATTCATCCTTAGCAGGTACGGAAAAAAATATACTATAACCGTAATAGAAAAATTCAACCAGAGCGTTGCATCCTTCTCTTATAACGCAAACTATTCATTCATACAGGTAAGGGGAAACTCCCTCTTTGTTGGCCGCAACGACAAGATTTCAAAACTTTCGGTTTCAAGAAAATAGGGGGCAGTAAAAATGAAGAAAGACTTTGGCTTTGGAAAAAAATTGGCACTTAACAAAAAGAAATATTTGGTGGCAGGAACCCTTGCGGTAACACTCCTTGGCACAGCGGCTGCCCTATTTGCATTCAGCTGGCCACAGGCTCAGACCAACTCGGACACCTTTCATTCATACTTTGGTCAGCTTAGGGGTGGCACAATAAGTTCTTCCCTTATCTTTAAGGACAACTCGGAAGTAAAGACCGCCGACCCCGGAGACATACTGGCAGTAATAGACGACCACACGGAGGACTACGGCTGGTTCGAGTCAACTCTTGGCAATGCGGTAATAATTGGCCACAGCGACCAGAGGGTAACAATTTACGCAAACCTTGACGAAGAATCCATACCGGCATCCCTTGGCGCATCATCCTTTGTTTCTACAGGAACTCCACTCGGCACAAGCGGAAACTCAGGCTGGCAGGAAGGGGAAAGCTGCCTCGAATTCCAGGTGCTGGACACAAAGAGCGGTATTTCAATCAACCCAAGAATGCTCATGCCAAAGATTGGTGCAGAGCTTCCCGTAAGCATGGGCTACATCACCCTTGATGACGAAAAGGGAACCACCCACTACCTTGTTAATGAGAGAAACCTTAAGGCTGGAACCTACTACATCTACAAGACCCGCGACGCAACGGCAGTTCCGTTCAGGACAATAGTTGCAATAAACGGTGCCACCGTGGAACGCATTTCTTACGACACTTTAAAAGAATACAACGGCAGGCTTTGCATTACCGGCAACAATAACTATCCGGTAGAGCTTATGTACCCAGACGACACAAGGCTGCTTCTTGGAAAGATTTCACTTCCTTATGGACATGTTGGGCTTTCGGTTACAGTTGTGGACATGCTCAATTCCGCCCAGACCGTAACATACAATCTGGACGTAAACTAAGGCAGCAGGGCTATTCAAGTTCAATTCCCATAAGGCTCATGTTCTTGTAAAAGACTTCGTTGAATTGCATTTTTTTGCTCAAGTCGTTGACTATGTAGTCGCGGCTCCATTCGTAGAAGAGTGCATTGTAGCTTTTAAGATATAATGAGGCTGAGACGGAAGCGTTGCTGTTACAAAGGCTGTAG
>JAFXWC010000011.1 GCA_017534445.1 Treponema sp. | reverse complement strand
TGAATGCCCCCGCAAAAAAGCACGGAAACATTCCTCTGTAATTTTTTCCGGAAGAATTGCTGGTTCTGAATTTTCTTCTTCTGGACCAGCTTTTATATGCTAACCCGCTTTCTGGAACAAGCAGCGCCATGGAGGGCGCGTTGTTTCTTTGCATAGAGATCAAGTTAGTTTTCGCAGAAAACTAATTGGATAAAAATTGCATGGATGCAATTTTTATCCGAGTTCCTGCCCCTTTGCTTTTAGTAATTTCCGCCAAACTCCGGGCCAAAGACCCAGCCACGAACAATTTCGTCTTTTCCTTCTATAGGTGCGTCAATATAATACCACTTAGAAGTCTTTCCGTTTATTGTCTGACTTTCCGTGCTGCAGCCAACAAGGTCAAAGAGGGTGTTTTCCTTTTGGCGTTTTCCCCTTGCCCTGTCCAAGTTGCCTATTACCTTTGATTTTACGGATGGCTGTGTATAGACCTTAAGCTTGCTGCTGGAATTTCCTGTAAGGCAAATGAATATCATCTCCTGAGAATTTTCCACCTTTTCGTATTCAAAAGGAAATGTTACTTTCTTAAGGCCTTTCAAGCTCACGTATCCCCATTCTGGAATTTGTGTGATTGTTGAATCATTGCTTTTGTATTTTGCAAATATGACTGAACTGGGCTGCAACCTTAAAAAATCCCTGTTGTATGAATAGCTCGTGTCAAGATTCTTTAAAACCACAAGCTTGTTTTCTGGAACTTCATACCATTCTCCAGTTTTGAGTTCATTAAAGCATGTTGCTTCAACATCCTCTACAGGAAGTGCAAGAATTTGTTTCTCACTCAATTTAAGGTCTTCTGCTGAAATCCAGTTGTACTGGTGGCTCTTGTCGCCCGAGATGCGTACAAAATAACTTTGTTTTCCATTAAAGTTTATTTTTGCTGCAGTGCGGCTGTAGGCTATTACTTTGCTCGCCGTTTTGTATCCCCACATTTCTCCTCCAATGGCATTTATGTTGCAGTAGGCATAGATGTCTTTCTCGCCTGTCTGCTTGAATTCTGTAATCAAAGGATTTGCGCCGTATGGAGAAAAGAAAGCTGATTTTTCAACTCCCTCAAAAAATCCGAACTGTCGTGTTGCGGAAAGAACCAAAGTGTCATTGATGTCCAGGTAAAGATTGTATTCATCTATATACTCTGCCTTTAAATCCTCAACTTTGTAGTATTCGGTCTTCTTTGAATCAATATACTCTATTTTGCATACGAAATCAAAATTTCCAACATTCATTCTTGCTTCTGCATCAAAGCCTGTCCGCCTATGGTTGCTTCGTGCTTCTCCCACGGAAACAGATTTTGAGTAGTCCAAGGATCTTATTTCATCTGCTTCCAGTTTTACAAACTTTGCATCCGCGACCTCTTCCGTAAATGCTGAATTCAAAAAAATGCAGCCTGCCAATACTGCCGTAAGAAGAACTTTTCTTTTTTTCATATCTATCACTCCTATTATAAATAACAGGATGTGCTGCTAAAAGTTACTTTAATAGCACATCCCGATTATAAACATTTATGCAATTAAAAAGCAGGTGCTTGGTTAGCCGCCATATTTTTAATTGTTCTTAGAAAAATCATAGCCCCTTATTCCAAGAATTTGAACTCCTGGTGCATTTAGCTTACCGATGTTTTTTGAATACACATCGTAATATTCATTGTTTTCCAGTCCGTTTACAAAATGTCTTCCTGAATAAGGATTGTCGCTTCCCAGACAGTAAACCGTGTGCTGCGGATTGTCCGTAGTGTAGGTGAATGAGCCTATAAGCCCTGTTGTTGCCCACATTGCGTTTGCCGCCGTATGGAAGTCTGTAAGGGCATTTGTCTCGTCAACGGCACCCTCTGCAATCGCATTGTTCATTGCTTCAACACCCTGTTTCTGTGTCATGGCTTTGCCGGTTAGTTTTGTGTACTGATCAGAAACGATATTCAAAACCGTTGTTGCCGCACATGCTGATTCTCCAAACCTTTCGTGCTTCTTTGCACTTGCTTGCGGGCTTAGATTTTCCTGTCCAGGAATATGAACCCACGAGCCAATGTCCCTCTGGTTGAATCTTGTGGCAACTGTTTCAAGCCCCCACAAGTCCACAAAGTTTACAGGGTCGCCTGAACAGTATGCGTACCAGTTTGTTCCGTCGCGGATAGGGTCGATTGTCGTAAAGCGTGCAAATGCTGGCGCATAGTTTCTGAAGCCGTAATCGTAGAAACCAAGTTTGGCATTGTACTGCTTGCCGGCATAGGCATAGTCTGCACCTGATACCGCTGCTGTAACTGCATCAATGTGAGTCTTGATACCGTTTGTACTGTTTGTAAAATAAGGGCTTCCGTCTGCATCATAGTCAATTGAATAATAGCTGCTTCCGTCTGCCGCAACAGCACATCTTATGCTTCCTCTTCCGTCACAAGCTAATTCATAAGAGACAGATTGTGCGGAAGAATACTTTGGAACGAATGAATTGTCCTGGAAAATTTTTCGTCCGTTTGCATAGGTAAAGTAGCGGGTGATATTGCAAAGTGTTTGCATGTTGCTTTTTGTCTGGCCTTTTGCAGAGTAAGATTCTATGTCTGTAAAACGTACTTGACGACTCTCATCTGTGTATTCTGATTCGGATGAATTTCCGTCAGAATATGCGAATGGTTCGTATTCACAAAGTTCATTCATGGTTAATCCGTCGTATACAGAACGTACCGTGCAACCCGACGCATCTGTTGTTGAGCGTTTGCGGCCAAGTGCATCATAGGTAAATGATTCGCTGAAACTCTTCTCCGTTTTGTAATCGACAATTCTACTTTCTTTTAATCTGTTGGAAGGAGTATAAATCAAAGTGACATTTTTGTAAAGGGTATTTTCAGAAATTAAATTTCCGTTGTCATCATACTTGAATTCTGCCGCAGAAGAATTCTTTCCTGAGGTTCTTACAAGCCTGTTCTCTGCATCATATTCATAGTTCAGCTTTCCCAGTGCGTTTGACTTTGAAATTCTGTTGCCGTTCAAATCATATTTGTATGTTTCAACCCATGATTTTTGTGGTGCAAAAGAAAAATCCAAATTCATTTCATCACAAAGATATTTTGCTTTTTCCAAATACTCCTTTGGGAAGCTGACGGAATCATAAATAGGACGTGCTGAAGGTTTTTCTCCGTATTCTTCAAATTCATTGTATGTTTTTTCTTCGATCTCTTTTGAGTAAGCGGCAACATGTTTTTGCAGGCGGCCATGTTTGTCGTATTCAAATAAAGAGAAAGAAGGTGTTGAGTTTATCGTGCATGCAATACGTCCGTCATCGTCATAGATGATTCCTTCTGCAAATAAAATGTTGCCGTTGGAGTCTTTTTGAATCGTAAGAATTTCCCTGCCAATTTCGTCTTTTTCCTTTGTTACATTGATTCCGTTAGAGCTTGAGGACTTGTTTTCGTTTCCGAAATTGTCGTAAGAGAAATTCATTTTGTTCAAATTTGACACAAGTGATTTAAGGTTTCCGTTTGCGTCATAATCATAATTTGTCTCGTGTCCGTCTAAAGCAATTCTGTTGATGCGACCATATTCATCGTAGGAATATTGGATTGCCTTGTCAGCGTCTTTTGCAGAAATCAGCATATTTGATTCGTCATACTTGTAGTCTTGAACAGATTTTTCTGTTTCAGCTTTTGTGACAGCGCCAAAAACGTCATACTGCAGGGCTGCAAAGCTTTTGTCATTGTACTTTGTGATTTGCTTTCCTGTTTCATCTGAAAAAGATTGTGTGATTATGTTGCCGTTAAAATCTGTCGTTGTAACCGAATTGTCTTTTAGGCTGTAGCTTGTCCTTTTTGTTTTGCCTAAGGCATTTGTCTCACTGATGTTTCGTCCGAATGAGTCAAATGTGTAAGAGCGGCAGTTTCCCATTGCATCTGTGACTTTTAGCGTGCGAAGATCCTTTGAATATGACTTTTGCTGAATCAAGTCGCCTGCTTCAAAAATTTTTACAATAAGACCTGAACCGTCGTAAGAAAATTCTCTTGCCGGCATGCCCCTTTCTTTTCTTGAAATGCATCTGTCAAAGGAATCATATTCGCATTCAAGAACCGTTCCAAGGGCGTCTGTTTGCTTTAGGAGGTTGCCTTTTGCATCGTAAAAGAAATTTTCTTCGTTTTTGTCATCTTTTATTTGAGAAATGTTTCCAAATGCATTGTAAATATAACAGGTCTTTTGCTTTCCATATTCTTCGACAATTATATTATCGTTTTCATCATAGGAAAATGTTTTGCCGTTTTCGGATTCATGGAGTAAATTTTTCCATGCGTCATATTTTAATTGTAAAGAAGTTTTTCCGCTTTTCTTTGTAACTGCACCATTTTTGCTGTCGTATGCAATTTCTTCTACAAGCCTTCTTCCGTCTTTGTTCTGACTTTTTGAAGTCATTGTCTTTCGGCCCAAGGAATCATATTCGGTTTTTTGAACATACGTTTTTGTGCTTTCTGTAACGGTTCTGCATCCTGAGTTTTCAGTGTAGGAATAATTTGTTACAAAGCCATTTGCATTTCTCTTGTTTGCCAAGCGGCCGTCTGTTCCATAACTAAAATCCCAGATGTGATCCTTGTCTTGAATTATTGAAGAAATTTCTCCAGTAAAGGAATCGTAGGAATATTTGGTGATTCCTCCGTATGGATTTACGAATTCCCTTGGTTTTCCGGCTGGAGAGAAGTTGTAGCTTGTGGAACGGCCTTCTGCATCTGTTTTTTTGATAAGATTTCCTTTTTCATCATACAGTTCCGTTGCAAAAAGTTTGCCGTCTTTTTTTATGCGGACAACTTTTTTCCCGTTTTCAAAAGAATGTAAGAATTCATTTGTAAATTTGTTTCCAATAATTTTCTTGTTCTTGTCTACAAAGTATCTTGTTTCCTTTGTAATATCACCAGAACAATTGTATTCATATTCGGTTTTAATGCAGGGGGCATCATTTGTTTCTGCGGCAGAATAGTTCCACTGGTAAGATGCCTTTAGCTTTCCAGCAGGGGTGTATTCGTAGTTTGATTTTACCCTTGCGTTTGCCATTGCGTTTTTAATGTCACTGCCTATTCCGCTTTTTATCTCCAAAATATTGTGGCTTTTTCCATAGCCAATTAACCATGCTTTTGTAATGCCACTTACCAAATCGCTTTCTGTTTTGCATGTAATATCATTTCTGCAGTTTGTCGTAATCCTTTGCTCAATGTTTGTTGGCGTTCGGAATATTGTTGTGCGGCCTTCGTACTTCCATGTCCAAACCAAGCCTTGGGCATTTGTGTAGGAAATAACCCTTCCTTGATCATCGTATTCATATTTTCCAGAATTGTCTTTCGTCAAAGCATAACTTTCTGCATCGTATTCGAAAGAGTCATTGTTGCAGCCTTGGCTTTGCATAACTCCACCCCAAGCGTTTGCTGTATAGGTGAATACTGTTTTTCCATCTCTCTTTACGCTTTTTAGAAATCCTAGCGAATCATATTCGAATGATGTGACTATTGCATCCCTGTCACGATATGATGTCAAAAGGTTGTAGGGTTGCTTGTAAGACCAAGATTCATAGCTTCCGTCGCTATAAGATGCATTTGTCAGGTTGCCGTATTCATCATAAGCGAAAGTTTTGCGCCCGTAGTTGTCTTCTAAGCTTATGATTTGATTGTTTGAGTTATAGCTTCTTTTCTTGAAAAGGCCGTCGGATGATATTTCCTTTGAAATATGATTTCCGTCTTCGAAATAATATGTTATGGTCTTTCCGTCGGGGTCGGTATAAATCAATTTTCCGTTTGAAAAATCACCGTCAAAAGTTTCTTTCCAGCCTTCTTCGTTTATGACTGAAATAACCTTCTTCTCTTTTTTGTCGCTTGAATTTTGACCGTAAAAAATTTCGTTGAAGTTTCCGTCTGGCTTAATACATTTTTTTATGTCGCCGTCACTATCGTATTCGTATTGGTAAGCGTCATTGTCTTCGTTTACAACTTTTACCAAGTTGTTTCCATCGTAATAAAAATATTTTTGCCTCTTGGAAAGTTCATTTGAAATTTTTGTCAAATAGTTCTTTTCGTTTCTGGAGAAGGTCAATACGTCTCTTCCCTTGTGCTGTATACTTTTGATTTTTTGTGAGCTGTCAAGAGAGAAAGTAATTGTGGAGCCGTAGCGGTCTTTGTAATATTCAGGTAGTCCGTATGCTGAGAATTTTTTTACCAAGCCGGAAAGGTAATGAATCTCTATGCCTCCGTCTGATGTTGCTGCTGCATACAATTCATTTTTGAATGCCGTATCGCAATTTTCGTAATGATTTGTTTCATCATTATAATCTAAAATATAAGTGTTTCCCGTGTCATCGATAAATATTATTGACTTTAGATTTAGAAGTGCAGCTTCGCTCTCGTATCCCCATACTGAATACTTGTTCAATTCATTATTTCTTGAGTTTTCTTCTTCCAATTTTTGAAGCTTTGACTTTGCTGTCTTTAGCTTTTTTTCCACATCTTTAAGCTTTTTCTGAAGATCTGCATGATACTGTGAAGAAATGTGGTTTATGGAATTTTTTGTTTCTTCTATTTCTTTTTCTAGCTTTCTGATGTTTCGTTTTATTTTTGCCAGGTCACCAGCGTTTGTTCCGCGAATTATTCTGGTGTCTAATGAACAGAACCACTGTTGGCCATAAGATCCACACAGGTGGTTTCCGCTAAGCAGATTCCTGAAAACAACAAAATTGTTTATGCCCCAATTAAAATTTGCATCATAATCGTTGATGAAAAATTTGCCGGCTGTTATGAATACAGGATCTCCTGCAAGGGAAGGGGCTTCGGCTAATTCTGTTACGTTCGACGGAAGTGCTCCCTGAATTGTGCTTTTTATTCCTGTGGAAAAAGTTTTTGCAGATGGTATTGAAAACAGAGAGCTGTTAATTACCCCGTTATGGTCTACGACATTTGGTATGTGAGAAAAATTAAGTCTGCCTGAAGATGTGCTTGTTGACCCCTTTGCAGACGATATAGACGAGAAAACAGAAGTCACTGTGTCTTGAACGCCGGTAAAGAAACTTGTGATTGCTGAGCTGATTCCGGAGATTGTCGATGAGATACTTTCCGCCTGGCTTGCGTCAGATACGGACGGACCTGTTGTACTCATTTTGTTTTCTCCAAAATTGTTTCCTGTATTTGAAGAACTTTCTGAATCTCCGTCTGTGCTTCCGTCTGATGATCCATTTGAACTTCCATTGCCATTGGAAGTTGAGCCTGAACTGTCGGAAGAAGACGATGATGATGTGCTGCTTGATCCGCTTGAACTTGTTGCCCCTGCAGAAGAGCCAGAGCCGCCTGAGCCTGACGATGATGATGATGTGCTGCTTGATCCGCCTGAGCTAGTTGCCCCTCCAGAAGTGCCGGATCCGCCTGAGCCTGACGATGATGAGGATGATGAAGCACTTCCTCCTGAGGCAGCTATTGCAAATTTTAGCAAAGGCATTGTTATTGCATTTGCTTGAAATAAAAGAATTCCTGTTGCTAAACAAAAACTCTTTTTCAGAAATGTTGTTAATTTCATTTACAACTCCTATAGTGAAAATTTATAGTTACTCAACAGTTTGTCGAGTAAGCTTCCTGTCTGGTTTGCTGTCGGAACATAGCCATTTGCATCTTGTACAAACTGGCACTGTCCGTCTGCACCGCTTCCTTGTATGTAGTATGTTGAATTTTGGTCTGCAATTTGTCCCTTTTCATCGCGCGAACAAAAGTAGATGCCTATTGGAAAAATTTCTTGTGTGCTGCAATAGCTTTCTGAAGTTGCCTTCCTTAATGCAGAATTTACCCTTAAAACATCATTCAGAAGCTGGGGGTAGTTTTCCAAAAAAATACTTGCCATGGTTGAAATTTCTACATACACTGGGTTGTGCATGCTTCCCGATACGGAAAATATTTTTGCATCTGTTACTATCTTTTCTTTTAGCTTTGATGCTGTCTTTTCATTATCAATCAGGCCTGAGGCTTTCGTGGAAAAAGAATTGAATGCCTCAAATACTTCTGAAACTGCATCCATGTTTACAATGGCAAATGACTTGTCGTTTTTTGCTGAGTACTGTTTTTCTATCAGCTTTGCAATTTCATTTCCATAATTACAGCTTTCAACTTCTTGGCTCATCCAGGATGAATAATCCCATCCGCTTGCGTCTTGAACTCCTTCTACTCCCGCAAACCAATGCGATTCATTTTTTAACTCGTAAATTTCTTCCAGTTCTGCGCCAAAGCAGGTGTCAAAACCGATTAACTCAAGTTTGTCGCTGCCCATTCCCGACTTTATTGCTTTGCGGAGTTCTGGTATTGACATGAAAGTTCCGCTTGTGTCGTCAATTGCCACTGCTCTTTTTTTGTCTTTTCCGCCAAACCTGTATCCTGTTCCGTGGCCCCAGATTATAAGGGCGTAATGTTCTGCAGGGTAATATTTGCGCGAAAAATTAAGGAAGGAAATTAAGGTTTCGCTGTCACCCATGTTTAGCTCTGTAGAAGCGGATGTGTTTATTCCCAGGGAACTGCAGTCTAGCTGTGTGGATTTTGACTTTGCTTCTGAATGATTGATTTCGAAAAGCCTTGTTCCACTCCAGCTATTTTCGTCGTTGCCACCACCTTGCGCGCGGTCAAGGAGGACAAGTGTTTTTACAAGTTCGCTGTCACAGTTTCCGCGTTCGATTTCCCTAAAGTCATCTAGTGCCGCTGAGTCTAAGTTGTTGTCTGCCGCCATGTAAATCATGAAGGTCCATTTGCTTTTTTGATGAGCAGAAGGTGTGGTTTCTTCTGGGGTTACAGAAGAAGAGACTTCCTGTAAATCAAAGTTGCATGCTTGCAGTGCGATTAGGAAGGCTATAAAAAATAAAAGCCTTATCTTTTTCATTTAATTCTCCTTGATTAATTGCAGTAAAGTCCAAAGGGGTCTGTCCAAGACATTCCGTCTTCGTATTCAATTTCTGTTGCGTACAGAAAGTCTACGCTGTAGCTTTCGTCTATTTCGGGACCGATGATTTCATCAAGGCTTATGGTTAAAGGAATTTCTTCTTTTGCTTCAATCGGGCACTCTATGTTGCACTTGATTCCATTTGTTATCAGTCCTGCGCTTTCTCCTTCTGAGTCGTATATTCTTGCAGAAAATTTTGCGCTTTTAATTTTTCGTTCACTGTTGTTGTAAAAATTGAAAGTTACGCAAGCAAATTTGCAAATGCCGGGGGTTTCGCCAATGCTTACCTGTGTTTTTGAAATGTAGTAGGGCTTTGAAAAGTTTGCTTCCGTGGCACATCCAAAAAACAAAAGTGACAGGACTAGTCCAAAGATAATGTTTTTCTTCATTCTTATTTTTCTCCTTTTTCTGAGTTAGTCTCTTGAATTTTTGACTCGAGCAATTTTTTATAGTCGCTGATTTCTGGGCTTTCGTTTATTAAAGCAAGCAAGTTTTTTGCCTCCACAAAGTTGCCTTTTTTGTAGGCGAGCAGGCTTTTGTAAAGGGCAAGTTCACTGTCCTTTATTGCACCTCCGCCACACTTTGAAAGGGTCTTTTCCGCCTGATAATAATTTTCTTGGCGTAAGAATTCTTCAAATTCATTTTTCAAGTCATTTGAATTCTTGATTTGAATTATGTAGAGCCTGTTTACAGGAACTTCTGAAAAGTCAAACTTTACGCTTTCCCAGTTTTGCTTGAATCCAGAAAAATCTTTCCTTCCTGTATTGCCTATTTCAAGACTGAAGAATCCCCTGTCGTCCGTAGCCGTTACAATTTTTTTTCTTCCGTTGACTATTGAGTAGTTTGCTACTGGCTCTCCCCTTAGGTCTGTTACCATGCCATGCAAACTTCCTTTTTTTGAAAAGGAATTTGTCGTTGCGCACGAGAATATGGAAGTGGTTAATAGTGCACAGAGTGTTTTTAAGATGATTTTTCTTTTCATTCTTTTTCTCCTGTTATTTTTCCTTGGCTGTTTTTATAAAAGACAAGAACGCTACCGTCTTTTTGCCTTATTTTTCCAAAACATTCTTTACTCTGATGATTTTGGGTAAGTGCTTTTTTTCTTGGGGCTTTTGCTTTTGGCAAGTCTTTTTCTAGAAAGACATCGCTGTATTTGTTTATTAATGCCAGTGGGTTGCAGTCTTCTGCCTTTATTTCTTCTGCAAAGATGATTTTCATTCTGCTGTTGAATTTTTCTGCTTCAATTTCTACTGCCGCCGGAAAAATGGAATGCTCATTGCAAATGTTTTTTAGGTTTTCAAGGAGCTTTTTTATAGAAGTGTTTTGTATAAGAAATTCAACAATTCCTTCGTCAGAAAAATCTGTAAGCAAAATGCCGTTGCAATTCCATATTGAAAGACGGATGTCATCAATTTGGCTTTTGGAAAGGTTTTGCTTAAGTTTTATGACTTTGTTGGCCTTGCCGTACAAGCTTGCAGAGAATTCCGGTTTTGAGTTTGCATAGCTTACCGCTGAGAATATGCTCTGCCTGTCCGGGGTGTCTTCTGAATTTGCCAAGAAGTCCTGGGGAAAGCATTCTTTCATGCTAAAAGTCATCTTGTATGCTTGGTCAGCATTTTGATCCTGAAGAAATATAAGCGAGCAGTTTTGTATTGAGCCTCCGGTCTTTCTTGCGCTTTGCAGAAAATCATCAAGAACCATATATGATTGTTCGATGTTATGATGAATTGCCTTGTCAAAAGCTGTGTTTTCTTCTGTTTCTGCTATAACAGCTTGTCTTGCTTGCTGCTGCCTTTCAGTATTGCTCTTGGTTTTCGTGTGGATTGCATGTGAGGTAAGTAAAATTCCTGCCAGTGCCGCTATTGCAAAAGCCAGCGAAATATTGAGAATTTTTTCGGAGTTAAAGAATTCAAGTCTGTTTCCGTCCCCGAATTTTAGGGGAATGTGCTTTCTTCCTCCACTCCTGTATTCCGCAAGTTTTACTTTGTCCATAACGGCTACAGAAGCCATGAGCTTTCCTTTCTTTAGCCTGTACTTTGCGTCATAGCAGCAGTTGTCCGAAAAACAAGGGTGCAACTGCTCCAGCTTTTTTGCAATGTAATTCTTTCTTCTGCTCCGTTTGAGCAAAAAGGGCATGGGAAAAGAATAAAGCTCGTAGTCGTCTTTTTTAACATATTCTTTTTTCATAAGCTCTCCTCTTTTTTGCAGAACAATGCTTCCATGGTCTTCCCGTAGCACTTCCAGCTTTCTTTGTAAAGCTTTCCTTCGTGCTGAATTTTTAGTTCTTCAAAATTCCATAATGATGAACAGGTGTCTTTCCATTGCTTTGCTTCAAGCAACCATTCTGATTCTTTGGTGTTTTTGCAAAGGTTTATGAATCCCATGTATAAGAACTTGTCCCTGTTAAGCTCTGCTTCTATTTGAAGGGTTCTTGAGTGTATCTTTGCGGCAGGGATTAAGGCTCCTGATAAAAAGGGAAAAAATGAAGCTATAATTACGCAGCAACATATTAATTCAATAAGTTTCATTTTATCTTTCCTTTAGCAGCCTTGTTCTCTGCTTCCATATAGGAATAGAATTCATGTTTTTGTTTGACCGCGGAATTGTACTGGGCATTTACGCAGGCACAAATTCCCGCACATACAAAAGAAATTGCGCAAAGCACTATCAGCGTAAGGATAAGTATGTGTCCTTCGCTTTTTTTCTTTAGCTTATTTATAAGAAAGGATGTCTGCATTTTCTCCTTCTCCTCCAGCTACTCCGTCTGCTCCGTAACAGATAAGGGCATAGGGTAGGTTTTGCGGACAGTCTGACGGGAATGTTGCGCTTCCGCTTCTGATGTACACATAGTCGTTTCCCCAAGGGTCGGGTTTGACTTCCTTGTCCAGGTAAGGGCCACTCCAGTTTTGTGGGATGGGAACAAGAGTTGGCTTTGTCCATAGCGCCTCAAGCCCCTGTTCTGTTGTTGGAAAACTGCCGCAGTCCAGATAGTAGGATTGCATGGCCGCTTTATAATGCTCAAGCGTTTGCCTTGCCGATGTTTCCCGTGCAAGTTGCATGATGCGGGCCGCAGAGATTCCTGCTCCTGCAGAAAGAAGCGCTCCGATTGCAAGAACAGCAAGTGTTTCAACGAATGTAAAACCGCTGCAATGATTGCCCTGTCTAGGAATTTTTCCACTTGGATACCCCCATTTTTTTGTCCTGATTTTCTTCATAATTCCTCCGTAAAATATCAGTTATAATCCATATTCAAACAAAGCCGGCATGACGACCGTCTTTAATAAAAGCGTTATGTAAATTGCAAGGATGGTCATGGAAAGTGGTTCTGTCATTTGCATAAAGACTTTTGACCATTCCTCGTTCTTCTTTTCAAGATTCTCGCAGATTGAATTTAATGCCTTGTCTGCGTGGCCGGATTCTTCTGCAAGTTCTATTTGCAAAAGGAACTCTTCTCCGAACCTTTGGCATGCTTTTGAGGCCTTGTGTCCGTGTTCCAGGTCGCAAATGGCAAGGACTATTTGATTTTTTAACCTTTTGTTCTTTTTAGCTGCAAGGAGTGAAGTCTTTAATGCGTTGTAAAAATCAAGGCCTGATGACGTAAGGAAATTCAATACCTTGAATGCATCTAGATATTCTTCCCTTGAAAAAAGATTCTTGATTGCAAGGCAAAACAAGCAGATGCATGCAAGTAAAAATAAATTTGCGGCTATGCAACCCTGTACTGCATTTTTTTGATATGATTCAAAGTCAAATTTTCCACTTATGTCTGGGATTATGTTTTTTCCAAAAGTCATGAGCAAAATGCATCCTGTCATTGCAACAATTGTTACGAAAACAGGATAGATGATTGAAAACAAAAGCTTTTGTTTTTTCTGCCTTAAGCCATATTCCCGTCTGTATAAGAAGTCAAATATTTTTCTGATGCTTGCCCCATTTTGTGCACAGGAGACAAAGGCTCCGTACAAGGAATTGAATTCTATTGAAGAGCATTTTTGCAGTGCTACGGAAAAAAGAGATCCCTGCTGAAGATAGAGTTCTATTTCTTTAGCAGCCGCACGCACCGTGCTTTTTACCGACTTCATTTTTTGAATGATGCAAAATGCCTTTGACAGTGACACGTCTGATTCCAAAAGAGAGTTAAGAACTTTTACGAACAAGAACCTGTTTTTATCCGACATTTTTAACCTCTATTTCTGCTTTCAGTTTTCCGCTGGCCAATCTTTGCGATATGATTCCTTTTGTGACTTCATCCACCAAAGAAGAGCTTTCTCCAAGGTTTATTAGCCTGAGCCTTGCCTGTGAAATGCTTCCTGTGTGCAAGGTTGCAATAACAAGGTGCCCGGTTAGGGCGGCCTGCAAGGCAACTTTTGCGGTAAGGCTGTCTCTTATTTCTCCGATAAAAATTACGTCTGGATCCTGCCTGAAAATTCTTCTTAGGGCATCGGCAAAATCCATGTCGTGGTCTGGATGAATTTTTACTTGGGTGACTCCGGGTAAAACGTATTCCGGCGGATCTTCCAAGCTGATGATTTTCTTTGTGTCACATTCAGCCTTTCTTATTTCTTCAAGCATTGCGCCTGCTGTTGTTGATTTACCGGAGCCTGTGGGGCCGCAGATAAGGATGAGTCCATTTTCCAGACGGCAGAATTTCTTTATAAGTTCAAGCTGGAAAATGTCGTAGCCAAGTTTTTCAAGTTCAAGGGGAGCCTTGGATGAGTCTAGTATTCTAAGGACTACCGATTCGCTTTCGCCCTTGCGTCCCAGAGTTGGAAGGCAGGATACTCTTATAAAAATGCTTTCCTTATTGTCTCCCTGAAAGGTAAACTGTCCGTCTTGCCCGCGCCTGTTTTCCACTACATTCATTTTTGAAAGGAGCTTTATCCTTTGAACAAGAGATTCTCTGCTCTTGCTTTCCAAACTGCTGTATTTTTTTAGCTGCCCCTTTATTCTGAACCTTACATCTTCTGCCTCTATGTGAATGTCCGTGGCACCTTGATGCTGTGCGCTAAAGATAAGGCCGGAAAGTAGTGCAGATGCCTCGTTCTCTTCTTTTTCCTGAAGCTCAAGCTTTTCTTTTGGTTCACCGTCTGTATGCAGATTGTTTGCATAGAATGAATTTTCTTTTCGCTCAAAAAGCTTTGAAAGTTTTAGGTTGAATTCTTCCTTTTTTATCTGCCTGAAATTTACCCCGCAGTTATTTCCTGCAAAATCGATTTTTGAATGGACTGCATGGCAAAGCCTTTCTTTTAGTTTTTCATTTGATGAATCCAGTAAGCCGAATGTTATTGAATTTTCTGCCGCATTGGATTCAAGGACTATTGTTCCGTTGTGAAGGCAGAATACAGGTGAAAGTGAAAAGTTTCTTCTGGTTGTCTGCATTTAAAGCTCCTTTGGGGTTGAAAAGATAAACTTATTTAAAACCCGTGCACTAAATTCTTTTTCCGATTCTTCCACTTCCTTTTTTGCCTGCTTTACGGAAGATACTTGTGCTTCCTTTTCGTTCTTTTCCCAGTGGGGAACAAGATAGATTACAAGCTCCGTGTTTTCTTTTGTCCTTTTGTGGGATTTAAATAGCCAACCTATAAGTGGAATCTTTGAGAGCAGGGGAGTCCTTTCTTCTACAAGGGAGTCTTCGTTTTGCAGGAGTCCGCTTAAGATTACAGGTTCACCGCTTTTGCCAAGCACTTCTGTTGTGATTGTCTTTTCGCTTGTTGGTGGCGGGTTTCCTGTCTTGGAAGAAAGGTCTGCGCCCTGTCTTGAAACACATGCGGCAACCTTGCTCGTTATCATTCCGTCTCCGCTTACCCAGCCAGTTATGTCTATTGTAAGGCCGGAGACAATTTCGCGGGTGATTCCTGAGTAGATGGGTTTTCCTGTTTCGGGGTCCAGGTTGTTGTCGCGGTAGCGGTAGGTGTTTGTGTTCTTGAAATTTATTGTGCCTCCGTTAACGCCATGCAAGGTTGTGTCTGCAAAGACGTGTGCCCTGTTTTCGTTTATTGCGCTTTGGAGTGATGATGCAAACTTTAGGCCGAAAGCACCCACGACATCCAAGTTAAGGTTTAGGACAGAGCCCAGTGCTGCCGACATGTTGTGCTTGTCTCCTAAAGAAAGTCTTCTTGCGCTAAGTGATGAGTCGAAAGAAAAATCATCGGTTGCCTGATATTGCATTACAAGGAGGTCGTAGCGTATGCGCTTTTCGCTTGTGTCTATAAGGGCAAGATTTTCTTTTAGCAGCTTGAACTGCTCTTCGCTTCCTGTAAAGAAAAATTCATTGTCGCTTTTTGCCTTTACAATCTGTGAGCCTTCAATTCCGGGAGGAAGGGCTGCAAGGAAGTCGGATGTTTTTATGTAGCGCAATTCAACCCGCTTGATTTTCTGCTTGATGTCAAAGGATGAAGAGAATTTTTCTATTGACTCGTGGGTTTTGTCTTTTGCAAAATAAAGGATGGCATTTTCTTCTTCCAGAATGATTGCGTTCTGTTGGCCGAATCTTTGCATGATGAGACTGTTTGCTTTTGTGCAGGGATAATACTTGAACTGGTGCCGCTTCCAAATTTTGCCTGCATCGCGTGCCGGGTTTGTCTTTTCCTGAAGTGGAATGACATAAAATATGCCTTCGCATTCCGTGCAGTCCAAGTTGGAGCTTGCACAAATGAGGGAAAGGCTTTCTTGGAAATTCTTTCCTGTGAACTTTAGCCTTTTAATTGGAACTGATGTGTCGCAGGAAAATAAAAACTCTTTATGTGCATTGTTAAACAATTCTTCAAGGCAAAGGCCTGCGTTTGCATCCTGAATGTCGGCATCGAAAAGTTCTGCTTTATGGGGGTTGTGTCCTATAAAAAGACGGCCGCTTTCTGCCTGCTGGAAAGAACCTGTGTTTGCATTAAGGGAGCGCTTGATGTGAAAGTCCAGTTCGTCCGTGTTTTCTGGATTTGTTGTGGTGCAGACATATTCTTTTCCGCACTGGCGTATTAGGGCTTCCAACATTGTCTTTAGCGCAAGCTTTTTGTCTTGACCACGGAATTGGACGTGAAGTGAAAGAGGCGTTTCTGTTAGCTGCTCATAAGTTACCGTTGCGCCGAAGTAGCTTCCAAGTTTTTCAGCAATCAGGGAGGGCTTGCAGTCCATTGCGTCTGCGAAAAAAGTGCCGTCTTCTTCACGGATGCTTACGCGGCTTACGGTCCACAAGTCGTCGCTTTTGTTTACGTAAAGGCGCTGGGCCTTTAGGAAACTGTCAAAGGCGTTTTCGAAGGATGTGCCTGCAAAGCGGAAGGTCATTTTGCCGCTAACAGTGTCGTCTGCAACGATTGCGATTCCACGGTACATGCTTACGGTGTAGAGAATTTCGCCAATGTCTTTGTTTAGAAATTCAAATCCGTCTATTGATGAAGTTTGGCTTTTTGTTTGGGCAGAAGGTTCACTCGGAAATGCAGCGCTGCCAAATGCAAGTCCTAGGCACAAAGCTGCTAAGAATCTTTTTTTCATTTTTGTCTCCGTTTTTTATTTGGTCTACATCTATACATTCATCAGTAAAAATAAAAAACGTAGAACTTTGCGTAATTTTTTTTTAATAAAATGCGCTTTTACAAAAAGAAAATTTGTGATACATTTTTTTTAGGAGATTGACTTATGGAAAAAAAAGCTTCAAGGAAAAATGCTGGACGGGCGGAAAAAAAAGTCAGGCATGAAGAAAGAAATGAACTTGCACTTCAGGAAGAGGAATATAGAAGGATAGACAGGGAAAGTGAGCGTGAATATGCAGGGCGGGAAGACAGGGGAAGGGCTTCTGGTTTTGCCGGAACTTTGCGCCTTGTGAAATTTTTTGTCTTTGCTTTTGTTTTGCTTGCTGCCCTTCTTGCAGCTTATTACGGATGGAAAAAATTTACAAAGATTCAGATAGAAAGAAAATACTCTACGATTTCTTCGCAGATTCAGGAAGTTGCAGAGCTTACCGCGATTAAGTATACCTATAACGATGTAGTGAGCATAAAAAAATCTGCGGTGGCCGGAATGAGCAAGGCCTACAGCATTGTTAAGTACACGGGAATTATCCGTGTTGGAATCCGCGATGTTTCTGATATTGGAATAAACATTAGTCCCGATGGAAACAGCGTTTCTGTAAAAGTTCCCCGCTCTGAGATTTTGGAGAATGCCCTTCTTAGCCAGGAAGTGTTTGATGAAAAGGACGGTGTTTTTGTTGGCGTGAACACCAAGGAAGTTATGGAAGAGATTAAGCGCGCAATGGAAAGTCAGCTTTCCCAGATAAAGGATTCTGGAATTGAAAAGGATGCGGATAAGAAGGTGAAGTCGCTTTTGGAGAGCATGATAAAGGGTGCGGGGTATGAATCTGTTAGCGTGAAGGTTGGACTGTAATTTTTACTGCCTGTTGTAGGATGATTCTATGTTGAGCTGCGCCCTGTATTTTGCAACGGTGCGGCGGGCAACATTTATTCCCTTTGCGGCGAGGGCATCTGCAACTTTTTGGTCGCTCAGTTTTTTTGAGTCGTTTTTGTGTTCTTCGAGAATCTGTTTTATTTGGAAGAGCACCTGGTCTTTGCTTGTGTCTGAGACTGCGTTTGTAAAGAAATATTTTACTTCGAACAAGCCCCACTGGCACTGGATGTACTTGCTGTTTGCCATTCGGGAAATTGTTGTTTCGTGAACTCCAAGTATGTCTGCCACGTCTTTTTGCTTTAGGGCTGCAAGGTTGCCTGGACCTTTCTTGAAAAATTCATGCTGCATTTTTACGATTACGCAAACTGCGCTAAGAAGTGTGTCTTGGCGGTACTGGATGCTTTCTATAAAATCGCGGGCTTTTTTTATTCCTTCTGTTACGGCTTTGTTTTTTGAGTCTGCGTATTCTTCGAAGGTTTTGTCTATGCTTAGGGCGGGGAGCCTGTCTTTTGCGGTGCGGACTTTCCAGACTGTTGCTTGTGGGCTGGAGCCTTTGCTAACCACGATGCCTTTGGAAAAGTCTTCTTCCGGTAAGGATTCGCCTTCGTTTGCGGAAAAAGCTTCTTCTACGTAAATGTCCGGGGCAACGTAATGTGCTTCCTTGCTGCCGAATTCCTGTGCGGGGAAGGGGGTAAGGGTGCGGATAAAGTCTATTGCCTTTTGCACTGAATCTTCCGTAACGTCTGAAAGCTCTATCTTTGAAATTTCATCGTCTTCTTTTAGCGCGAACATCTTTTTTTGTTCGCCAAGGTAGGAGATGATTCTTTTTGTTGCCCTGTCTGCAAGCGGCGGGTTTATAAAATCTAGTCGGCCGTTAAGGATGAAGAGGGCAAGGTGCTGGTTCTTGTCTTTTAGCTTTGCCTGTACGTAAAGGCTTTCCTCTGAATTTTTTGTGCAGCAGCCTTCGGGGGAAAATGACTGGATTAGGGAAATGATTTTTTCTAGCATTTCCGTCTTTTGTTCCGGATGGTCCTTGTCTATAAAGGAGATGGGGGAGAGCATGTGGAAGCCTTTGTCGGAGAGGTTGTAGATTAGCTTTTCTCCAAGGTCCATTTCTTCTTTGGAGAGGTTTTCCATGTGAAGCTGGCTTAGCAGGTTGGCCTTGAGGCTTTTTCTGAATTCTTGTTTTGATTCAAGTGCCTGCTGGTAAGTGTTGCTTGCTTCTTGGGCGCTTTGGCTAACATTGCCTGTTACTCTTGTTGAGTCTGTTCTGTTTGAGCCTGGCTTTTTCTTGCTTAGGGTAAAGTCTCTTTCCCTTACTTCCAGGGCCGGGTTTTCTTTTGCCTGCTTGTAGATTTCTTCGCGCAGGTCGGTTGTGCCCATTGCAAGCAAATTCATTGCCTGAATCTGCTTTTGGCTCATCACTTGAAGCTGAGACTGTTTTAATGTCTGCTGAAAATCTATTGCCGCCATGTCACTTTAACCAACGGAAATCAATTTTGGGCTCCGCTCCCAGTCAAATCCGTCTGAAAACCCGCGGTGTCGCGGAATAGGAAATTAAACTCACTGCGTTCGTTCCGCTCCAATGCGTGTTTTCCGCCGGATTTCCCTTCCGCTGCGCCCAAAATTGATTTCCTGCATTATTGCATAAGTTAAGGATAGTATAGCATAAATTTGGAAATGGGGGTATACTCTTTGCATGAATAATTTTGCTGAATATGGTCTGGCAGTGCCTGAAGTTCTTCTGCCAAAGGATAAGGATTTAAAGACTTGGTGCGTTATTGCATGTGATCAGTTTACCCAGGATATTTCTTATTGGGAAAATGCGGAAAAGGCAACTTGTGGAAAGCCTTCTACCTTGAACTTAATTTTGCCGGAGGTTTATCTTTCCAGCCCAGATAAGGCTGAGCGCATAAAGAAAATTCATTCGGCCATGGATTCATATTTGAAGGAAGGTGTTTTTGATGCGCCAAAAAATGAATGCATTTATATAGAAAGAAAAACTGCTTTTGGCAGGGTAAGGAAAGGCCTTTTGTGTGCGGTAGACCTTGATTCCTACGAGTGGAAGCCCTTTAGCAAGAGCCTTATACGCGCTACGGAAGCCACCATTGTTGACCGCATTCCTCCGCGTAAGGAGATTAGGAAGGGCGCACCTCTTGAAAGCCCCCACATAATGCTTTTGGTGAACGACCCGGAAAGGCTTCTTGTTGAGCGTGCAGGGGAGGCCGCAAAGAAAAAGGCCCCTGTTTATTCAGGCGACCTTATGCTTGAAAGCGGTTCTATTACAGGCTGGGCCCTTTCTTCTGATGATGAGCTTTCTTTGGTTAAGGATTCTCTTGGCAAATTAAAGCAGAAAAATACGGACTCTGACGGAAGTGCCTTTATGTTTGCGGTAGGAGACGGAAACCATTCGCTTGCCACGGCTAAGGCTGTTTGGGATGAATACAAGGCAGAGCTTAAGGCATTGGGAAAGAGTGATGAAGAAATTGCAGCTTGCCCTGTGCGCTATGCCCTTGCAGAAATTGTTAACATTTATGACCAGGGTCTTACCTTTGAGCCTATTCACCGCGTTGTTTTGGGTGCGGATAAGGATGAACTTGAAGGATTTTTGAAGGACAAAATGAATGCTTCTGTTTCTTTTGCAAAGGACCAGAGGGAGCTGGAGAAAGAAGTTGCATCTTCCGGTGGAAACTTTGGCCTTGTCTATACTGCCTGTGGAAAGACAAGCTATCTTCTTTGCAAGACTGGCGTAAAGGAGCTTCTTGTTAGCAAGATTCAGCCCCTTCTTGATGACTTTATAAAAGAAAGAAATTCTTCTGGTAAGGCAATAGAGATTGACTATATACACGGAAGCGGGGAAGTCTTCCGCTTGGGTGCAAAAGAGGGGAACGTAACAATTCTTTTGCCACCTGTTGCCAAGGATTCTTTCTTTGCAACAATCAACAAGACAGGCCCCTTGCCAAGAAAGAGCTTTAGTATGGGAGAGGCCAGCGAAAAACGCTTTTACCTTGAGTGCAGGAGACTTTTCTAGCCATGATTCAACTTGTTGCGTTTTTGGGAAACTATGGGCATGAGTATGAGCATACCAGGCACAATACGGCCTGGATGTTTGAAGATTCACTGCCTTTTTCGCAGAGAATTAGCTGGCAAAACAAGTACAAGTCTGATTTTGCTGCCGTTGACTACGATGTTTTTCTTGCTTGGCTTTTGGAATGGGGCTTTTTAAAGCCTCGTGCCGACGGTTCCCTTCCTGTTCCTGCAGGGGCACCCTCAAAGATCTATTTTATGAAGCCCCTTACCTACATGAATTTGAGCGGGGATGCGGTTGGGGAAGCGGCCCGTTTCTTTAAGATTCCGCCGGAAGACATTTTGATTGTGCACGACGAGATAGAGCTTGCGCCGGGCTTTGTTAGCCTAAAGTGGGGCGGTGGCCTTGGAGGGCATAACGGTTTGCGTTCTGTAAAAGCGGTGCTTGGTACTGCTGACTTTTGGAGGCTGCGCTTTGGCGTTGGAAAGTGCACCAACGGTTCTGTTGCGGATTATGTCCTTGGCAAATTTGCAGGGGACGAGGCAATTCTTATGAGCCAGGTCTTTGAGATGACGCATCCCCTTTTTGCAAAGGTTCTTACCGCAAAGGATGCCCACAATCTTTTGGGAGAGTGGGGAAAGAAGAAGCTTGTGGAATAGCGGTTACTGAAGTTCTTCGATTTTACTAAGCTTTGATTTTTTGTTCTTTACGGCATAAATTGAAGTCAGCACTGTTGCAACGATTATTGTAGCCGTTATTATTTCCCAGATTCCGTTTGTGGCAAGCGTACATGCGATTATTGCGATGAAGCCTCCGACCGGGGAAAGATTGTCCGTAGAAAAGCCGAACTGTTCCATTGCACCTTTCATTCCCTGCAGAAGAGGTTCCGCATAGAAGATGTAAAGGGCTGCCATTACGATTAGTGTGTGGCAAAGGGTGCCAATTGCTGCCGCTATGGAACCGGACAGAACTTTTGAGACTCCCGGAAAGCGGTTAAAGAGCTTGCAGATTGCCCAGGCTGCCACCGGGAAAATCATTCTTGGCAAAACAGAGCAGAGCGGGTTTATAAAGAAAGGGCTTCCTGTTTGGGCTGCCCTAATTAGGCTTGAAAGACCGAATATGAGGCCTACGCTTACTCCCGGGACAAGGCCTGCAAGTATTACGGCAAGGATTACCGGGATGTGCATTATGGTTATGGCAAGGAGGCCTATCTGTATGTAGCCGAGGGGGGTAAAGCTTAATACTACGCTGAGTGCCCCGAATACGCCCGTAAGCGCGATTTTATAGTTTATTGAGCGGTTTGTTTTTTCCATAAAAAGCCTCTGTAAAACTCTGGTGATTTTTAATTTATAATGTGATTTTACTTAAAAATCAAGGGACTGTAAAGGGCAAAAAAAATGCGGTATATGCAAAAGGCAGGCGCATATACCGCATAAATCTATCTTTAGACGACAACTTAAGTAAAAGCAGGTTGTTAAGTTGCCTCCCACCAAAAGATTTACAAATTTAAAGACGGATTGTTTCAACCATGTAGCGGATGGAAGTTCCCTTGTCGTCCTTGAGGGTCTTTTCTACAATAAAGACAAGGCTTTTTCCGGCCGGATCCGTAAAGATTCTGTCTATTCTGTAGGAAGTTATGTTTGGCCTCCAGTAGTCTGGGGTTCCTACCTTTCTTGAATAGATTACGTTTCCTTCTGAATCCTTTTTTTCAAGGTTGATGTAGAAACTTGACTGTAGGGAAGGGCCTCTGTCCCATGACTTTTTGCAGACAAGCTTTATGTTGTAGTAGATGTCTTCTCCCAGTTCCTCTGAACCGTCAAAGTCTTTGAAAATAATTGCTTCGCCCGGATCCTTTGTGTTGCTTTCGCGCACGTAAAGGGGAATCTGTCTTTTGGAGCAGTTGTACTTGTTGATTTTTGATGAATTCTTTTTTAAGAGGTTGTCATAAGCGTTCTTGCCAGAACCGGACGTGTTTTTTGTCTTGTAGACTTCGTTCTTTACGAAAACGTTTCCCGCTACGTCTACTGTGTATATTTCTGCCCAGGCTTCGTAAGTTTTGTCCAGCTTACCGTACTGGCCGAATATGTAATACTTCCCGTCTGAAGAAAAACCTATATTGGAAAAAACGGCTGCGTCGCCGGCAAAGACAGTTGCGGGGCCAAGAAGGAGTGCGCACAAAAAAAGCGCGAGTGAAGCAACAATTCTTTTCATAAGTCCTCCCAAATTTATAAAACGAATTCTTTCTTTTCTTATCGGAAAGCCAGTTTTTATCTTTAGCGCTTTTATTTCTTCCTTATTATGGCGGCACTTTTGTATTTTAACCGGCAGTTTTATTAAAGAAGAAGCTGTGCCCCGTGTGTGGGCTTTCCGCACTTCCGCTTTCGCTCCATTCCCCGCAAGCGGGGAACGCCTTCGACGGTGCTCCAATCCCTGCCGCGCTTGGGGATGCTAAAGGAAAATACGATTGAATTTTATGGTGTTTGTGGTATGATATTAGGTAAAGGGGGTACAAATATGTCAGATTTGGCTTTTGCAGATTTTTCAGAACAAGTGCTTTCTCTTTCGTATGAACAGACCATCATTTTGATGGGTAAAATGCTTGAATCATTAAAATCAAAACGTCCTACCGAAGATTATACAGAATTAGAAAAAGATATGACAAGAACTTCCATGAACGCAATGTGGGAGGAACTAAAAGATGACACATGGTGAAATCTGGCTTATTGATTTTGGTGAACCAGTCGGAAGTCTCCCCTCAAAAGTTCGTCCTGCGGTAATAATGCAAAATGATTTGCTAGGAATAAAAGACTTGAATACAGCTCTTGTTATTCCATTTACTTCAAATCTAGATAGGGCCGATTACGAGCCCAATATTCTTTTTAAAAAAGAAGAAACAGGTCTTTCAAAAGATTCAGTCTCAGTAATACATCTTTTCGGTGCGGTAAATAAATTTTGTTTTGACAGAAAAGTTGGAAAACTTTCTGAAGAAAACTATAAAAAACTTGTTGAAGCAGTTTTAAAGCTTATTTCTGATAAAGAATTCCGGTTTTGAGATTGCCAATGTAATTTTCTTAAGCAATAATTGAAAAATGACTAATTTTGTGCAATAATTAAGTTAAGTTTATATTATTAAAATGTTTTGGAGAGCATTATGAAAAAGAACTTGTTTTGTGTATGGTGTCGGGGGGGGGTACTTGTAGCCTGTGCCCTTTGCCTTTTGTTGTTTTCCTGCGGCGGTGGAGGGGGCGGTGGCTCTGATGACTATGAAGCCCCTGTTGCGGAGAGTGGGGACAATGTCTTAACTGTGTCAAACGGCATAACAGGCTCCCAGGTCTTTATAGACGGGCGCACCGTAACCATTTGGGCAAGGTGGTGCAGTGACCACGAGGTAACGCAGGAAGAATACCAGTCTGTTATGGGAAGCAACCCAAGCTATTTTTCCGGTACAAACAAGCCGGTGGAGCAGGTAAGCTGGTATGATGCCATAACCTACTGCAACAAGAGGAGTCTTACTGAGAATTTAACTCCCTGCTACACAGTTAGCGGAGTGGATTTTTCCGACGATGTTACGGTTCCCACAAGCAACGATGATACGTGGAATGCGGCAGAATGCGACTTTAGCGCAAACGGCTACCGCTTGCCAACAGAAGCTGAATGGGAATACTTTGCCCGCGGTGGTAACATAACCAACAGTGGACAGACTGATTACAGCGGTAGTGACATAATAGGCGATGTTGCATGGTATACAGAAAATAGCAGTTCAACGACACATGATGTAAAGACAAAGGCAAAGAACAACCTTAACCTTTACGACATGAGCGGCAACGTATGGGAATGGTGCTGGGACTGGTACGGCAGCATAAGCGCAAGCACACTTTCTACTGGCGCGTCGTCTGGCTCCAGCCGCGTTCTCCGTGGTGGCAGCTGGTACGATGACGCTCCCATCTGTTCTGTTGCGTACCGGGGCGACTGCTCCCCCAACTACCGCCTCCACCCTGGCTTCCGCGTGGTTCGCTCCGCTCAGTAACCCCCTTAGCCAAAAAGAAATACGAAAGTCCTGCAAGGAAATTATATACAGCTTCCGCATTCGCGGAAGTTGGGTGCCGCTCAGTAAACCCCTTAGCCAAAGTGTTGTCATTCCCGCACTTGATGCGGGAATCTTTAACCTTAAGTAGATGTGGTTTTAAAGATTGCCGGGGCTTTCGCAAGGCAGTTTCCAGTGAGCCCGGCAATGACCTGTGGTCGTTTGTGAGGCGGTTTTATTGTTCCATGAAAAAAATATTTATGTTTTTCTTTCTTGCCAAACAGTAACGAGCCATGGATGGCGGCTTTGCAACCTGCAGAATTGCAAGGCAATTCTGCAATCATAAAAAAATCCATGGAGGGATTTTTTTTATGCGGCCTACGCCGCCGTGGAGCCCCTTTAGTTGCCGCGCAGCGGCAATGAGCGTTAGCGAAGGGCGGAAGGGCGGTGACGAGGGGCATGGGCGGTCGGATTAGCCAAGGAATAAAATGGTAGAGCCGTTAGGACTATCGTCCGTAAAAGTACCGTCCATAAAAGAATCATCCAGAAGAAGGGCTTTTTTTTAAGTTTCTAATTTAAAGTTTTTGCCTTGAAAAATATGGGGCGGTGAGGTATTGTTGAGGTATGACTTTAAAAATAAGAAACCGCTTTTTGATTGGCCTTTTTGGGCTTTTTGTTTTGCACGGTGTTTTTAACGTATTGTTTTTTGGCTACAAGGCGCTGAACGGCAGGGTGGGGCTTGCGGATAAGGCTATCCGTCCTTTTTATGTTTTTTCGGATATGCTTCCTGTGTCTTTTCCGGCTGTGGCGGCGGGCGCTATTTTTTTTATGCTTTATGTATGCGTCTGCACCCTGGCGGTTTACCTGATGTTTGAGAAGACCCAGGCGATTGAGATTTCGTATTTTTCGGGTTTTCTGATTGGCTGCTGCTTTGAGGGGACCAGGCTTTTGATTTCCGTTAAGGACTTTTTGCCTTCTTCCTGGTCGGTGATTTTTATGGCCAGGATGGTTCTTGCGGGAAGGATTTTGTGCCCGATGAGCCTTTTGTTTGCGGCCCTTTTGCGCGAGAACGAGCAGAGGCAGAATTTTGAGCGCAATTTTCTTATTATGGTGATAATTTCGGCTTTTTTGGGCATGATGCTTCCTATGAACAGCCTGAACATTTCTACGACCAGCACCATGTTCTGCGGCTGCCGGGGCATGCTTATCATTTACGTGGGCGTTGTTTCTGCCATGACGGGGCTTACGCTTTTTATGCACTACCATCAGTCCAAGTCCAACAATTCTGCTTTGATTCTTGCAAGCTATGCGGTTATGATTGTGGGCTACCTAATTCTTTGCAATGAAGACAATTACTTTGCCCTTACGGCGGGGGTTGCAATGTTTGCGTCGGGAACCATGGGCTACCTTAAGGGTCTGCATACCAGCTACTTGTGGAAGTAGAAGGCAAAATTGATTTCTGTGAGTACTTTTCTTGGTTAATTGAACAAACGGGTGTTTTTTTGTATAATCGGGCAAATGTCTTCGAACAGGGAAATCAACGGAAAGAAAAAGACGGTTAGCTCAAAAAAAAGACGCTCTGCTTCGCGCAAGAAAAAGCCAAAGGTCTTGCTTAACAGCAAATACGTCTGCATTTTGTGCGCTTCCATTGTTTTCGTTTGCGCACTTCTTCTTGGGACGGCATTTTTACTGAGCGGAATGCAGGAGTCTCCTTCTGATGGCCAGCCTAGTGGCCAGTTTATTGAGGGGGGGCAGCCTGGCGGTCTTACAAGCCTTGATGCGGCGGACAAGAATGCGGGAAAAAATACGGGTAAAAGCGGGGGCAAAAAAGCAGGTTCTGCTGGCTCTGCTAAGAATGGGGCTTTGGACAAGGGAGCTTCTTCTGCTACCAGCTCTTCTACAGTCAAGGTTCCTGCAGGCAATGATTCTTTGGGCAAGGCTTCTGCAAACAATTCTGGGCTTTCTTCTGCAGATAGTTCTGCAGATATTTCTGCTGGCACTTCTGCGCTTGCATCTCCGGCTTCTGGAAGTGAAGTTGCCTCTGTAAAAAGGCCAGGTGCCCCTGATTCTGGAATTGTAGAGTCGCTTCCAAAATTCAATATTCCACCGGCAATAAACGGTGCCAAGCTTGCCTTTGTTATTGATGACGGCGGCATGAGCGTGGCAAACGTAAAAAAATACACCTCCCTTCCTTTTCCAATAACCGTGGCGGTCCTTCCGGGGCTTCCCCATACGGCTGAGTGTGCGGCCCTTGTCCGCAGGGAAGGAAAGGAGCTTATGCTTCATCAGCCCATGCAGGCAAAGAACCTGGGTATAAATCCGGGGCCTGGTGCTATTACACCGGACATGGACGGTATGGGAATTCAGCAGGTAATAGAAAAGAACCTTGGCGAACTTGGGCCGGGGGTTAAGGGCTTTAACAACCACGAGGGTTCTTTGATTACGGAAGACAAGCTCAAGATGACTTTTATAATAGATCTTGCCATGCGCAAAGGGCTTTATTTCTTGGACTCAAGGACGACAAGCCAGACTCAGGCAAGCCAAGCGGCTCTTGAACTTGACACACATATAATAGAAAGAAACGCACCTTTTTTGGATAATGCAGTTACACGGGATGAGGTGCTGAAGGAAATCTACAAGGGTCTTGATGTTGCAAACCGGACGGGTTATGCGGTAATCATAGGGCATGTTGACAAGTCGGCGGCACTTCTTCCAAAGCTTTTGTCGGATATGTATCCTGAGCTTGTGGCCAAGGGCTATGTTTTTACCACACCGTCGGGCTTGTAGGCGGGAATTTACGGAGCGCGTTATGAAAGTATTGGGAATAGAAAGTTCTTGTGACGAGACGGCTTGTGCCATTGTGGAAGACGGAAGGACAATCCTTAGCAACGTGGTTGCCACTCAGATTCCTTTTCACCAGATTTACAAAGGCGTGGTGCCGGAGATTGCAAGCCGCAAGCATGCCGAATGGATTCTGCCGGTTGTGCGCCAGGCACTTGCAGAGGCAAATCTTAAGCTGGATGAGGTGGACGCTATAGCTGCCACAAACCGTCCTGGCCTTATGGGTTCGCTTCTTGTTGGGCTTACTTTTGGAAAGACACTTGCCTGGGCCGCGGGGAAACCCTTTCTTGCGGTTAACCACATGATGGGGCACATGTATGCGGCTCATCTTGCGAATGAAATTTCCTATCCTTACATAGGGCTTCTTGTTAGCGGGGGGCACAGCATAATTGCCAAGGTGAACGGCTTTGATGACTTTGAGATTCTTGGAACCACTATAGACGACAGCGTTGGTGAGGCTTTTGACAAGGTTGCCAAATTCTATGACCTGGGATATCCGGGGGGCGTTATAATAGACAAGCTTTCGCAAAAGGGTGATGCAAAGGCATTCAGCTTTCCGGTGCCAAAGCTTTACAAGGGCGACCATGAGTTTGACGTTTCTTTTAGCGGTCTAAAGACTGCGGTAATTCATCAGGCGGAAATGTTCCTTAACGAAGGATATGAAAAGTCTGTAGAGAACATTGCGGCTTCTTTCCAGGAGACTGCCTGCAAGACTTTGGTAACGAGGCTTTTGCGCGCGGTAAAGGCAACAGGGCTTAATACGGTTGTTGCGGGTGGCGGTGTGGCGGCAAACTCTAGGCTTAGGGCTATGCTTGCCGAGCATAAGGAGATTGAATGCATATTTCCTCCGCTAAAGCTTTGCGGAGACAACGGTGCAATGATTGCCGGCGTGGCCTATCACTTGCTTAAGAGGGGAGACAGAAGCCCTCTTTCCACAACGGCTTGCGCAAGGATTCCCCAGTTTAAGAGGGGGCTTGCCAACTTGGAAGCTTTTGGCAGGCGCTAGTTTTTTGCTTTTTTGGCCATAAATTTTAGGATGACAAGAAAAATAACCAGCAGGACCGGGAATATTCCGCCAAAGAAAAGTCCGCTCTGAAGCCTGTCCCCGGCTTTTTGTGAAATCATTCCGACTGTGCTTGGGCCTATGGAACCGCCCAAATCTCCTGCCATTGCAAGAAGGGCAAACATTGCGGTTCCTCCGGCGGGAATATTCTTAGACGAAATGCTCAGTGTTCCTGGCCACATGATGGCTACAGAAAAGCCGCAGATGATGCAGCCTGTTAGCGCGGCAAGGGGATTCTTGGAAAGGGATGCCATGAGGTAGCAGGCAAGGCAAAGCACACCGGATGCAATCATAAACTTTGAAAGATCCACCTTTTCACCGAACTTTCCGTATAGGACGCGGCAAATTCCCATTGTTATACCAAAAAGGCAGGGACCTGCCAAGTCGCATACGGTTTTGGAAAAGCCCAGACCCGACTCAACAAAGGCAGATGCCCACTGTGCCATGGAAAGCTCAGAGGCTCCGGAACAAACCATAAGGACAACGGCCACCCAGAAAAGGGGAGTCCTAAAAAGCTCAAGGATGGTCATTCCCTTTCCCTCTTCCACAAGGCGCTCAATGGGGCAAGTGGCAAAGTTGTAGATGTTGTACAGGGGAATGATTGCCCAGAAGCAGGCTACGTAGGGCCAGTTGTCTATTCCTGCCAGCGAGAAAAGGAGAGTTGAAACAAGCGTGACTCCAACCCAGCCCCAGCAGTAAAAGCTGTGAAGCAGGCTCATCGTTGCTTCTTTGTTTTCAAAAGGGCAGGCTTCCACGATTGGAGAGCAGAGAACTTCTATTAAACCGCTTCCTACCGCGTAAAGCACTACGCTTATCATTATTCCGGCATAGGCAGAAGGCAAAAGCTCCGGCAGAAATGCAAGGCATATCAGTCCCAGGGCGGAAAATACTTCAGAAGCTACAATGCTTAGCCTGTAGCCAATCCTGTCCACAAATTTGGCGCAGAAAATATCCACCAGAAGCTGGGTAAAAAAGAATGCCGTAGGAATAAGGGCTATTAGTCCCAGAGGAATCTTGTAGTCATTGTGAAGTTTTAGGAAAAGCAAGGGTGCAAAGTTTGCCGCTATTGCCTGTGTGATGAACCCCAGATAGCAGGCGCGCAAGGTTTTCTTGTAGTTAGCTTTTTCTCTTTTTGTACTCATGCCTTTGATTGCAACAATTTATACAATAATTGCACTTAGAATGCCATTGCCGGTGCTTCTTCCTCTTTGGGGCTTTCTTGTGCCAAAGCTTTTGCATGGGCTTCTGAATAACCAAAGTCGTAGTAGATGGCCCTTTTTGCAATTGCGGCAAAACCGTCGGCCTTTGCATCGTAGCTTGCAAAGTTGTCTGCATAGTGGCAAAGAATCATCTTTTTCTTGGTTTCGCTGTCCAAAGTCTTTAGCTCTTCGATTCCTGCGTGTACGCCACCGGTATAGCCCTGAACGTCGTGGAAAATCCATTCTATGCTGTAATTTTTCTGCATGTATTCCAAAAGTTCACTGTCAAAGCGGGTGTCGCCGGGAAAGAGGATGCGGTTGTCTATAAGGACTCCTGTGCTCCATGCGCTTTCCCTCCATGAAGGTACGCTGTCCGGCATGTGCATTGTGCGGAAAATCTTTAGGTTGATAGAGCCTACGTTTGCTTCCCAAAGGGGGCGGGGCTCTGTTTCCAAAAGCTTTGGTTCAATCTGTTCAAAGTAGTCGTCAAAGGTAAGGAATCCGCCAGGTGAATCCTGATTGTAGGGGGTCGGCCTGTTTTCACCGTATGCCAAGCCACCCTTAAGGCTTTCTTCCCAGAGCAGCTTCTTGTATTCTTCTGTTATTACAATCTTGGGACGGGTCTTGTCCACGTAGCGGTGCATCAGGGCAAGCTCTTCAATTCCGCCGATATGGTCAGAATGGCTGTGGGTTGCAAAAATATTGTGAATGTTAAGGACTGACAAATTGTATGATGTAAGCGCACCGGGGCATTGGCTTCCGCAGTCAATCAGCAGGTGGTCTTTGCCCTTTATAATAATGGCATTGTTCTGGAAATTCTTCTTTACAAAGGCGCTTCCTGTTCCAAGGAAAAACATTTCCAGCTGGCCGTTATTAGTGAGTCTAAGAGTTCCGTCGATTGGTGTAAGTTTTATCTCTCTCAGCATAATTAATTAAAGTATGATGCAAAAAAATTGCAATTTCAACTCTCCCGCGCATTTTTTTTCAAGCTAAGTTCTGAAAATTCTGTTATAATTGCACAAAAACAGCTTTTTTAATTATTTCAGTCAAAATTAAGACAGCCTTTACTTGAATTTAAACTGAAACCCTATTGATTTTCGGGACAAGGGGCTAAAAAAGGTCATAAAATTATTGTTATTTTTTTGATAAAGTGACTGTTTGACTTTTCAACTGCTAATGTGTATACTAAACATATGTCTGAAAGAAAATTTACGGTCTTGGATTTGCTTGACCTGGACTTAAAAGGACATGATTCTCTGAATTTGTGCTGTATTGCGGGAAGGCGCGGTCTTTCGCGTGAACTTTCCATTGCGGACGTTAACAGGCCGGGGCTTGCCCTTTCGGGTTTTTATGAGTCTTTCGTATATGCACGGGTTCAGCTTTTTGGCCGGGGGGAATTCGCCTACCTAAAGAAGCTTCATGATGAGGACAGAAGTGATTCCTTGGAGCGTTTTTTTTCTTACCAGGTGCCATGCTGCATTTTTACGCGTTCCCTAATGCCCAGCGAGACTTTTCTTTCCATAGCAGAGGCTACGGGAACTCCTGTTCTTCAGACTGACTTGGATTCCACCGAGTTTTCCATCCGCTTTGTGCGTGCTTTTTCCAATATTTTTGCTCCCAAGAAGATTCTTCACGGTGTTTTGGTTGAGGTTTACGGTATAGGCATCCTGCTCATTGGCGACAGCGGTGTTGGTAAGAGCGAGACAGCCCTTGAGCTTATTGAAAGGGGCCACCGCCTTGTTGCAGACGACACGGTCGAAGTTCGCTGCGTTAACGGAAACACCATAATGGGGCAGGGGCCAAACAAGCTTATCAGCCACCACATGGAGATAAGGGGCCTGGGTATAATAGACGTTTCACAGCTCTACGGCGTACGGGCAATCCGCGAGCAGAAGGAGATTCAGCTTGTGGTTAAGCTTGAAACTTGGGACCAGAAGAAGGTTTACGACAGGCTTGGCATGGAAAACCACACAGCAGACCTGCTTGGCGTAAAGATTCGCTACATAGAGATTCCGGTAAAGCCTGGGCGCAACCTGCCGATTATTATCGAGGCCGCCGCTATGAATGAGCGTCTTAAGTCGCTTGGCCACTATTCCGCAAAGGAATTCAACCAGAACGTGCTTAAGTGGATTGAATCCGGTGAGGCTCAGGCTGCCTACTACGGCAACGAGGATGTTTATTGAAAAACTATGCTTTGCTTGTGCCGAGCGAAAATCAACTGCAAGAGTATGCGTTGGTTTTGCGGCATTTCCGGGGCATTTTTTATAAAGAGTTTTTATAAAGAGGAAACAATGATTGAAAAGATTTTGACAGTCAGAAACAGGGCTGGAATTCACGCGCGTCCTGCAGCACTTATTGCACAGACCGCAAACAAGTTTTCTTCCGAGATTTCTTTGGAAAAAGACAATTCTACCGTAAACGCAAAGTCCATCATGGGCGTAATCACCATGGCGGCCGGCTACAACACAACCCTTACGCTAAAAGCCGACGGTACAGACGAAAGAGAGGCCTCTGACGCAATCTTCAACTTGTTTGAGTCAAAGTTTGAAGAAGAATAAGGACTGTCCGTATGAAAAATCTAACTGACCGCCAAAAAGAGGTTCTGGATTTTATTGCGCAGTTTACAGAAGAAAATGTCTTTCCTCCTACCGTTCGCGAGATAGGGGAGCATTTTCAGATTTCACTCAGGGCCGTACAGGATCATATTGCCGCTTTGCAGAAGAAGGGTGTCCTTGCCGTTACGCAGAAACATTCGCGCTCACTCAGAGTGCTAAAGGACATGCGCAGCGACAAAAAGCAGCTCTTTACTACGACCATTCCGGTTGTAAAGTCCCTGCTTGCGGGGAAAAAGCTTTTTACTGCAAACAATGTTGCCTACTATATAACACTTTCTGAACCTTTTGTTTCCTCTGGTAATTCTTATTTTTGCATGATAGTTCAGGACCAAAGCCTTACGGGGAGCGGAATATATCCTGGAGACTGCCTTGTTTTTCTTCAGACGGATGTTTCGGCCAGCGAAGTTGCAGACGGAGAAGTTGTTGCCGCTGTAATTGAAGGCGGTGCGGATTCTCTTATCCGGCGTTATTTTAAGGAAGAAGCAAGGATTTGCCTTAAGGGTGATAATCCAAAATTTAAGCCTGTTTACAGTCAGGACGTGCGCGTGGCGGGAAGACTTTCTGCTGTTTTGCGTACGGCTGTAACAAAGAAGTAGCCGGTTGGGCAGGCAGAAGAGAAAATCGTGGCAGAAGCAGAAGTATATCTTTTTACTGGTCCCGAAGCTGGGGACAAAAAAGAGGCAATAGAAAACATCCGCGCAAAGGCTCAGAAGGAAAACGGGCAGCTGGACTATTACAGCTACTATGCCTCCGAGACAAGAATTCAGGATGTTGTTGCCCAGCTGCAGAACGAAAGCCTCTTTTCTTCCGCCACCTTTATCGTGTTAAAAAACGCAGAGCTTGTAAAGGGCAAGGATGCAGAGCTTTTGGCTTCCTGGTGCAAGAATGCGGCAGAAAGTCCAAACACCCTTGTCCTTGTTAGCGACGAAAATTCCGTTGACAAAAAGATAGATTCAGCGGTTCCCGCCCAGCACAAGAAAATCTTCTGGGAAATGTTCGAAAACCGAAAGAGCCAGTGGGTTCAGTCCTATTTTAGGAAGAACGGTTTTGGAATAACAGACGAAGCCGTAGAGCAAATCCTTGACATGGTGGAAAACAACACGGATGCCCTAAAGACAGAGTGCTCCAGGTTTTTCTACTGCATGCCACAGGGAAGCACTGTAACTCCTTCCGACGTGGAAAAGGTAATCTCCCACAACAGGACGGAAAACGCCTTTACCCTTTTTGAAGAAATGTCCGATTCCTCCAAGTCTCCACGCCAGCGTCTTGAATCTTCCATGGAAATCCTCCAGAAAATACGCCTTTCGCGCGAGTCCAATTCTGTTGCGCTGATTGCGGGGCTTTCATATTGCTTCCGCCAGCTTAGGGCATGGCATTTGCTTCACCAAAAGGGGGCTAACCCTACGGAAGTTCAGCTTAAGGCGGCTGGTTTTTCCGGCAAAAAGAACCGTGAACGCTACGAAAAAGCCTCCCGTGTCTGGGGTGCCGGCAATGTTTCTTCTATATTATCCCTTCTTGCCCATACGGACATGGCAAACCGTTCAAGCGGCATGGCCCTGGAATATACCTGCCTTACCATGATGATTTATTCAATCATAATCAAAAACGGTCTCTACCCTGCTGAGTACGTCTGCTGATTTTAGCTAAAACTCCAAATTGACAGTTTTATTTTCTAAACTGACCTTTTTTTATTCCGATAAGTAAAGGAGAAATAGGGGATTTAAAAATTTATTTTTTAAATGTTGCCTTATTATTCAAATGCGGAGTATAATCATTAATTATGCCAGGATTAAGCCAGCTAAAGCAGTTTAACGCAGACCTCTTGAATCTCGGGGACGAAGTAAAAATTCGTTCGGCTCGCGGTGAAAAACCCGTTACCGTTCCTATTCCCAAAAAGATTCCTGACGTTGACGATTCGGAAGATTTTGTAAACGGTATGCCTCAGATTTCAGAAGAGGAACTGGAGCAAGCAGATGCCGCTGCCGCAGAAATGGAAAAGGCGGCCCATGATTTTTCAGATATAACAGGAGAGTCATCCGGAGAAGAGAGCTCCGTGGCAAATTCCCTTGCTTCTTCTCAAAAAGCGCCTGACGTAAAGGATTTGCTTGCACCGCCTCCGGATTTGAGCCTTAGCGACCTTGACCTTAGCGAATTTGAAGAGCCTGCCCAGGAAGAGCCAGAAGAGGAGGAAGAAGAAGAAATTCCTCTTGAGGACATGGACTTGGATTCCCTTCTAGCATCAGGGGACAGTGCGCCCGAAGAAGAAGCTCAGCTTCCTCAGGAAAGCGAGCAGCGCTATGTCCGTCCTTCTGCCGCAAAGCCAAAGCCAGTCGTTTCACCGGAAAAATCAGAAGACGTGGACATGGACGACTTCTTGAGCGCCCACGTAACGTCTGCTGTTTCCAATACGGTAAGTGACTCTCCAAAAGTAGAGGCTCCTTCTGCCGTGCCACCAGCTTCGCCTGCAAAAGAAAAAGAAGACTTGTTTGCGGGACTTCCGTCATTTGACATTGATGAAGAAAACAAAAACTTCCCGTCCGACAATTCCGTGAACATGAACGACGGTATTCCTACAGAATTTAACGAAGTTCCCGGAAACGGCACACTTTCTCCTGTAAAGAAGCATGCTTCCGCACCCGTAACGGTAGAGGCCTCTCCTTCCGAATTTGAGGAGATTTCTACGGACAACCTTTTTGCCCAGCCTGTTGAAAAGCCGGCTGCCACAGAGGTATCTCCGTCTGACCAAGAGCCTGCCTTTGACGCTTCAGGCTTTGACCTTCCTGATTTTGATTCCAAACCGCTTTCTTCTAGCGACATGGACACAAGCGACATGCCTTTGGACGAAGAGACTGCCTTTGAAAGCGAGCGCGGAATGGAAACTCCTGCCATGCCTTCTATGCAGGACGATTCCGATTCTTCTGGAAGCGATTTGTTCACCTCCTTTGGAAATGATGCCCCTGCTTCTGGCACAGATGCCGGTTCAGACTTGGATCTTGACCTTGGCAGCTTGGACCTTCCGGTATTTGACAATAATTCCTCAGACTCTGACACTGCAATTCTTTCCCAGGACCCACTTGCGGCTGCTCCTTCCGATGAAGTCGGCGGCTTTGACATGGGTGGCCTTGACTTGCCGGACTTTGGCGACGACGGTTCCACTATGGCCGAGAATGCATCCCTTGCACCGGATGAGGCGGTTCCTTCTGCTACAGAAGCAGATACCCTTGCAGCTCCGGCTTTTGACCTTCCGTCTGACTCAGCGGCTAATGCTTCTGACAAGGGGGCTGGCCTTGACCTGCCTGACTTTGGTGATGACGGTTCTGCCACTACATCTTTGGACGGTGGAGACGCTTTTGAAGAAGATGCAGGCCCTGCCGAAACCTTCGACACTTCTGGAATGGAAGGCCTTGACGACACAGACTTTTCCAAGAAGGGAGAAGACACAGGCTTTGAGCTTGGAGACATTAGCGATTCTGAAGGCGGCGATGATGAATTTAGCATCCCGGGCTTTAGCGATACAAAAGAAGCGGACATCCTTGGCAAAAAGAAGAAGCCGTCACTTTCATTTTCTTCTTCTTCAGACGAAGAAGAGGATGCTTCCAAGAAACCCAAGAACTCATTTACAGATGCGGAATACCGCTTATTCCAGAAGAATCTTGCCGAATACCCGCTTAACGTCCGCATTGCTCTTGAAGACATAGTTGTAAAGAACGAGCTTACGGACGACGCCCTCTTTGGCGTACTTGAGATGGTTCTTCGCAAGGTTCCTGCAAGACAGCTTGCCGGTCAGCTTGAAAAAATGCTGGACATTCAGCTGGACGTTCCGCGTGACTTTGAGTTGCGTACCGCTGCCGAATACGAAGCATACAAGCAGTCTGTTGAATACAAGCTTAAGAACCGGATTATTCCTGGAGCAATTCTTAGCGCCATTGCGGCAATATTCATCTACTGTACCTACATTGTCGTTATGACTTTCATTGTATATCCTCTGTGGGCAAACAGCTTGTACAAGAAGGGGTACAGCCTTCTTGAAAGGGAACAGTACCCTCAGTCTCTGGAAAAATTCAACGAGGCGATTGATAAAAAGCCTGTAAAGAAATGGTTCTTTAAGTATGCCCAGGGCTACCGTGACCACAAGCAGTTTGGTTCAGCGGAACTTCCTTCGGACAGAAAGAGAAAGCGGAATTTGTTTACCCCAAGCCTGAATGTAGAAGAAGGCGACAATTCACTTGGACCCAATGCATCCACAATGTACAGGGCTATCCTTGAACGCTATGACCACGACAAGCAGGCCGGTATTGAGTGGGCAGAAATGGAAGCTGAACTCTTCCGCTGGGAAAGGGCAGAGCGTATCCTTACCAGGGAAGTCCTTGACTACCATATAAATGACCCGGATGCAATACTTGCTCTTGGCGACCTCTACCTTGAATGGGCAGACTCAGACATTGAAGGCAACGTGGAGAAATTCCCCGAGGCAAAGAAGCAGTACGACCTTCTTGTTGAACTCTACGGCGAGGATGACAAGCTCTACGACAGGTATTCAGCCCGCCAGATGCGCTACTTTATACGCACGGACGACTTGGCTACCGTTCTTAACTATAAGGAATACTTCTATCCAAAGAAGATGAAGTACGTAGAGAATTCAGACGTTACCGAACTTGGCGGCTACCTTTTTGACAAGCGCTACGGTGAATTGCGCCCGTCAGAGGAAAACCTCCGCTCTCAAATAGAGAACGTAAAGCCAATCCTTACCATGGCAGTAGAACGCGACGGTTCCGATCCTGTTGCACTCTACAACCTTGCCCGCTACTATGTTCAGACAAAGGCCAACTCTAACGCAAGGGTTACCTGCGAAGAAGCAATCAAGGCTTTTGAGAACAAGAAGTCACTTAAGAGGAAGGATACCTACAAGTACATAAACACTTACCGCATCCTTGGCGAGATGTACTGTGGAGAAAAGCAGTATATCCAGGCCCAGAAGGCATACATAAGCGGAGTTGAGCTCTTTGAATCTAACAAGGACCTTAACGCCTATATTGGAAACCAGGATGTTGGCAAACTCTACGCAGACCTTGGAGACATCTACTACTTTAAGGACGGCAACGCTGACAGTGCCTTTGAAAACTACAAGAATGCCATCGAAAACAAGAATGACATTCCGTCCATCCGCTACAAGATGGGCTACATTCAGTACAACAAGAAGAACTATCAGGAAGCACTTGCCTCCCTTATGGTTGGTTCGGAAGCTGCACCGTCAGACACCCACATGCTGCTTGCACTTGCAAACACCCTGTGGAACCGCAACGACTTCTATGCTGCCCGCGGCTACTACGACAAGCTTTTGGAAATCCTGGAAGAAAAACGCCAGGGCTACAAAATTGTCCTTCCGCAGATCCGCGAAGACCACGGAGACTTTGTGGACACCTACATGAAGGCTTCCAACAACCTTGGTGCAACTCTTTCAAGAATTGCCAACATGACGGGTAACAGCGAGATGAACGGTCAGGCAATCGTTGCCCTGCAGGACAGCCTGCGCGCATGGGATGCACTTTCCCGCAACCAAAAGACAATGATCCGCCTGGATTCGTCAAACCTTGCGGAACAGAACATTAAGTATATTACTATACCTGGTTCTGAATTCAGCCCGGAAATCTATACAAAGATTCCTATGCTTATGGATGGCGAGGAAGGGCTTGAATAAGAAATATCCTTGCGAAAAAGACGGAATCGTAAGCAGACAGCGCTTGAACGACATTGCAAAGGAACTTTTTAGAAAGTCCATACACGTTTGCAGTGCCTTCATCCCGCTGTTTTTGCAGTTTATGCGCCTTCCCGTTCTTTTTGCATTGACCGCAGCCCTTGTACTTTACTCTATAGCGGAATTCATGCGGCTAAAGGGAAAGTCCATACCCCTTGTCTCTGCCGTAACAGCCGCCGCTGCCCGAAAGCGTGACGAAAACCGCTTTGTACTTGGGCCTGTAACCCTCTGTGCAGGAATAATACTTGCCGCCCTTCTCTTTGAACCTTTTGCCGCTTCAATTGGAATTTATGCCCTTGCCTTTGGAGACGGACTTGCAAGCCTTGCCGGAAAACTCTTTGGAAAAGTAAAGATTCCCCTTACCCAGGGGAAAACCGTTGCAGGAAGCCTTACCTGTTTTGCCGCTATTTTTGTTTCTTGCTTTTTGGTTTGTTATAATGCAAAGATTGCGCTTTGCGTTGCGTCTGTGGGAATGTTTATAGAATTGCTTCCTCTAAAAGACTTGGACAACCTTTTTATACCCCTTGTACTGGGGCTGGTTGCCCAAAGTCTTTATTAACTTTTTTACTGCTAACCTTTTTTTAATTAGGACAGTGCTTTACTCTCTCCTCTGTCCACTTTCTTTTTTAGTTGTTGTATTTTTATTTGGACGGTAGTTTTTTTTGCTCTACCATGCAATTTCTCTGCTACTTTAATATTACTTTCGTCACCACCGTTCCGCCCTTCCCTAACGGTCATCCCGCTTGCGCGGGACTAAAGGGGCTCCATGGTGGCGTAGGTTTCTTTTGTTACTACATTCTTGCAACAGTCTTTTCCTGTGTGGAGAAGTCTGTCCTTAAGTGCTTTAGCGCACGAATTTCTATCTGGCGGACAGCTTCCGGGCTTATTCCTACAACCTTGGAAATTTCGCGCAAGGTCTTTGCGTTCTTTTCTCCGTTAAAGTTGTAGCGCATGTATATTACGTTCTTCTCTGCGGAAGGAAGAATGTCTACAAGGCTCCTTATGTTGGCCCTCTTTTCCTTGTCCAGATAATTCTCTTCGGGGTTGTAGGTAAAGTCTGCAAGGAAGTCTATAATAGATGTGCCTGAATCTTCTGAATTTGTCTCTGAATCAAGTGAAGACACGCTGTATTCGTAGCTCATGTAGCGGTCAATTTTTTCTTCTGGAATGCTAAGGAATACTGCAATTTCTGCGCTTGAAGGTTCGGTTCCGTTCTGTCCTGAAAGATAGGCGGAGGCTTCCTTTATTTTGCGGATCATGTCTTCCTTGCGGTGGGGCAGGGGAATGAATGCCATTCTAGAAGAAGCGTAGCGGTTCATGTACTGGACAATCCAGGGGTAGGCGTAGGTGGAAAACCTTGTGCTAAAGCAGCTCTTGAATTTTCCGGCTGCAGTGATAAGCCCCATGTTTCCTTCCTGAATCAAGTCCATAATTGACATGTTTGCCGAATAAAAGCGGTATGCAATGCTTACGACCAAACGCAGGTTGCTGTTTATCAGACTGTTGAGGGCATTCTTGTCGCCACCCTGAATTTTGTCTGCAAGCTCCAGCTCTTCCTGGGCACTTAAAAGCGGGTACTTTTGGATTTGAGAAATATAATTTTTGTTGACCTCACTTTTCATTTCTTACTCCTGTCTTTTTTGGTAACTCAATTTTGATACTACATATAGTTACTAGCAAATTCCGTGCCAACTTTTTGCCTTTGCCAAGATTTCTTTGCATAGAAGCACTCATCCTTGCCAGGTAAAAAAAATGCGCCTGCCCTTGCCTTCCAGAATGAATTCTTTGCAGGATGATTTTACCGGACAGGGCCTTTGAATTTTTTATTTTTTTGCGGCAGTGTAAAGTATGGCTTATGTAATTTCTTTTATTTTCAAGAGTTAAAAATTGTCTGAATTTTTTAAATTAAATTTTTGAGGGAAAGACCCTTTTGGGGAAATCTATGGTCTTTCTTCCTTAGTTTTAAGATAAATTTCTAATTTCCCCAAAAGGTGTATTTTTTTTGGAGTTTTTTTTCGGTTTTGAACTTTTTTGAACAAATTTTGACACCTTTTTTACCCTTTTGTCTACAATAGTAGACGCATTTCCGTTTTTATCCCTTGTATATTTTTGTAGACAGTGTGAACTTACTCTTCTGGCAAACAGCATATATCATACATAATATAGGAAATCACCCTTCGGGTACACCGCACGCCTTGCTACGGTGTATGGGCGTAACGAGAGGAAAAAATTGGCTGAAATGCCCTTTGCGCGGGCGAGCGTAGCGAGTCCGATACCTTATACGCGCAACTGAGGCGTTTCAGACAATTTTTTCCGGTAGTGAAGCCCAAAATTGATTTCCGTATGTTTGCATCTGCTTGGTTGCCATAAATTGCAATAAAGTTTACACTGTAGCAATGAAAATGACGATATTGGGCAGCGGAACCAGCCACGGTGTGCCGGTAATAGCCTGTAAATGCAATGTGTGCACTTCTGTAGACAGTAGGGACAAGCGCATGAGGGCAAGCGCCCTTGTTCAAAGCGAAGATGCCACGCTTGTAATAGACACAGGCCCGGAATTCCGCATGCAGGCCCTTAGGTGCGGCCTTGAAAAACTGGATGCCGTCCTTGTTACCCACAGCCATGCAGACCACCTTAACGGCCTTGACGACGTACGCATCTTTAGCCACACAAAGTCAGTTGACCCTTCAAACCCGGATGCAAAAGAAACAGAAGGCGAAGGGCTTCCTGTATATGCAAACGCATGGACAATCCGCGACACAAAAAACCGCTTTGACTACATCTTCATGCCTGTAAAAGAAGGCGGCGGAAAACCCAAGATACTTTTGGAAGACACGGCCGCCTTTAGCGCAGAAAACCCAATAAGAACAAAATCCATTTGCGCAATTCCCATTCCCATCATGCACGGCCACCTTGAATGCAACGGCTACCTGCTCTACGAAGATGCCCCCCTGCAAAAAAGAAAAAGCATTGCCTACCTTACGGACTGTTCTTCTATACCGCAGGAAACCTTCGATGCAATAGCAAAAAACGCGGGAACCTTGGAGCACCTTGTAATAGACGGACTCCGCGAAAAGCCCCATTCAACCCACTTTTCCTTTGAACAGGCACTGGAGGCCGCAAACATCCTTGCTCCCCGCCACACTTGGCTTACCCACATAACCCACAACAAAAGCCACACAGAAATTAATGAATACGTCCTGACCCTGCTGGAAAAATTTCCTGCCCTGAGTGCAATTGTAAAATCCGGTGGAAGCGTAGAAGCAGCCTACGATGGCCTAGAGCTTTCCTGCTCCTGAATCTGCAATCGGTCGCAGGTTATTGACGGAATCGGTCCCCAAGCTTGGCGAAGGTGTTCCCTGAACCTGTCGAAGGCGGTCCCTGAGCCTGTCGAAGGGCGTTGCCACGAATGCGGCTCCGTCACCCTGAATTTATTTCAGGGTCTGTAAAAGCCCAAGTGCCATGTTCCACAGATCCCGAATCAAGTTCGGGATGACGTCTGTATGTTCCCTGAGCGTTGCCACGAATGCAGCCTCGTCACCCTGAATTCATTTCAGAGTCTGTAAAAGTCCAAAATGCCATGTTCCACAGATCCCGAATCAAGTTCGGTATGATGGCTGGATGTTCCCAGAGCAGTGCCACGAATGCAACTCCGTCACCCTGAATTTATTTCAGGGTCTGTAAAAGTCCAAATGCCATGTTCCACAGATCCCGAATCGAGTTCGGGATGACGTCTGAATGTTCCCTGAGCAGTGCCACGAATGCAGCTTCGTCACCCTGAATTTATTTCAGGGTCTGTAAAAGCCCAAATGCCATGTTCCACAGATCCCGAATCGAGTTCGGGATGACATTACGCTTAGTGGGTATATGGAATAACCTACGCGGGATTGGAGGGGCTTTAGTTGCCGCAAGGCAATGGAGGGGGTAGGGCCCCCCGGAACCCCGGAAAGCCCGTGGCGCATAGGCATGGACG